>CALHIR010000028.1 GCA_938030705.1 Candidatus Poseidoniaceae archaeon | reverse complement strand
GTGGCTTCGTCCATCTCCTGCTTGATGGTCACACCCTCAATGATGTCGTGGAATTTGATCGTACCCGGTTTCTCGGAGATAATCGGCACGTTATACGGATCCCACTGAACGAACACTTCGCCCTTCTTGACCTTGCCGCCGTCCGGAATCGTGATTACGGAGCCGATGACGACATTGTAGCTTTCCAGTTCGTCGCCGGTTTTTTCGTCAATGACGAACACCATGCCGTTCTTGTTGAGGATGATATTGTTGCCATCCTCCAGTTCCACCTTGCGGAGGTCCTGATACTTCAGCAGACCCGCGTTGCGAGCCTCAATCTGCGGCTGCTTAAACACGGAGGAGGCGGTACCGCCGATGTGGAACGTACGCATGGTCAACTGCGTACCCGGTTCACCGATCGACTGCGCAGCGATGATGCCTACTGCCTCACCCATGGCCGCCAGGTTGCCGGTGGCCAGGTTGATGCCGTAGCATTTTTGACAGACACCGCGCTTGGATTCGCAGGTCAGCACGGAACGAATCCGCACCCGATCCACGCCGGCGTCGTCGATTAACTTGGCGTGCGCCTCGTCGATCACCTGCCCAGACTCGCAAAGGAATTCCTCCGGATTGATCGGGTTCGCGATGTCCTCGACCGCAGTACGGCCCACGAGGCGATCCTTCAGCTTGACCACTTCGTCCTCACCTTCGTAGATAGCTTGGCGCCAAATACCATTGGTGGTGCCACAGTCGACCTGACTAATGATGAGATCCTGTGCCACATCGACGAGTTTACGGGTCAGGTAACCGGAGTCGGCTGTCTTCAACGCCGTATCAGCCAGACCCTTCCGGGCGCCGTGCGTCGAGATAAAGTAATCCAACACCGTGAGGCCTTCACGGAAGTTGGCGAGAATCGGTTTTTCGATGATGTCACCAGACGGCTTGGCCATGAGGCCGCGCAACCCGGACAACTGGCGAACCTGCTGGCGGTTGCCACGCGCACCGGAGTCCACCATCAACCAAACCGGATTGAACTCATCGCTGCCACCATTGTGATCCAGCACCTTGAGCATCACGTCCGCGATCTGGTCGGTGCAGTGGGTCCAGATGTCGATCACCTTGTTGTAACGTTCGCCCGGTGTGATCACACCCCGACGATACTGCTTATCAACATCCTCGATTTGCTTGTGAGCCTTTTGAATTTCCTTGGCCTTCTCGCCCGGTATGATCATGTCCTCGAAGCCCATAGAGATGCCGGCCTTGGTCGCCTCGGCGAAGCCAAGCTTTTTGAGTTCGTCGAGAACCTTGACGGTCTCTTCATGGCCGCAGTGGCGGTAACAGTTCCAAATCACATCACCCAGTGCACCCTTGTTAACAACGATGTTCGGGAAGCCAATTTCGTTCGGCCAAATCTCGCTGAACACCACTCGACCCACAGTGGTCTCGATGATCTTGTTGGTCGGGTCGCCGTAGGGCGTCTCCATTCCAATGTCCGGGTTGGCCATGCGCACCACGTCGTGGATGTGCAATGCACCGTCTTCAAACGCGAAGAGCACCTCCTCCTTCGAGCCGAACAGGCTGACGTGCTTTTGCTTCTTGCGAACCACGCCACGTGGTTCAGCGGTCAGATAATAACAACCCAAAACGATGTCCTGCGATGGCGTGATGATCGGCTTGCCGCTGGATGGTGAGAATAGGTTGTTCGGCGCCATCATCAACAGGCGCGCCTCCATCTGTGCCTCAACGGACAACGGCACGTGCACTGCCATCTGGTCGCCATCGAAGTCGGCGTTGTATGCACTACAGGTCAACGGGTGCAGTCGAATCGCCTCACCCTCGATCAGGGTCGGTTCAAATGCCTGAATGGAAAGTCGGTGCAACGTGGGGGCGCGGTTCAGCAAAACCGGATGCTCCTTGGTCACCTCTTCCAACACGTCCCATACCTCAATGGTCTGGCGCTCAATCAGTTTCTTGGCGGATCGTACGGTATGCACGTAGCCAAGTTCCTTGAGCCGCCGAATGATGAACGGCTCGAACAAAACCAGTGCCATTTTCTTGGGCAGGCCGCACTGATGCAGCTTCAAGTCCGGCCCGATCACGATCACGGAACGGCCGGAGTAATCCACACGCTTGCCGAGAAGATTTTGACGGAAGCGACCGCTCTTGCCCTTGAGCATATCGCTCAAAGACTTGAGGGCGCGGTTGCCGGCGCCAGTGACGGCGCGACCGTGGCGACCGTTGTCGAACAACGCGTCCACTGCCTCCTGCAACATGCGCTTCTCGTTTCGGATGATCACCTCCGGCGTCTTGAGAGCCAGAAGATTCTTCAATCGGTTGTTCCGGTTGATCACCCGTCGGTAAAGATCGTTCAGGTCGGATGTCGCAAAGCGGCCACCTTCCAGCGGAACCAAGGGGCGAAGGTCCGGCGGGATCACCGGCAGCACGGTAAGCACCATCCACTCCGGACGGCTCTTGGACTTGATAAAGCCCTGGTACACCTTGATGCGCTTGGCCAATTTCTTGCGAATCTGCTTGCTGCGCGTCTCGGTCATGGCCTGTTGCAACTGATCAACACCTGCCTCCAGATCGATCAATGCCGCAGCATCATGCACCGCCTCCGCACCCATCTTGGCCACGAAAGCGTCCGGGCCATAGGTGTCCCGTGCATCGCGGAACTCCATCTCGGTGAGTAGCTGATTTTTCTCCAGCGGCGTGTCGCCGGGATCCACCACGAGATAATCCTCGTAGTAAATGACCCGCTCGAGGTTGCGCGCGGTTACGTCGAGAACGAGACCGATGCGCGAGGGCATGCATTTGAAAAACCAGATGTGCGTCACCGGCACGGCCAGCTCGATATGGCCCATGCGCTCACGACGAACGCGTGCCTGGGTGACCTCCACACCGCAGCGGTCACAGACGACACCACGATGCTTGATCCGCTTGTACTTGCCGCACGAGCATTCCCAGTCCTTAACCGGACCGAAGATTCGCTCGCAGAACAGGCCACCCTTCTCCGGCTTGAACGTGCGGTAGTTGATCGTCTCCGGGTTCTTGACTTCACCCTTGGACCACGACCGGATGGACTCCGGTGATGCCACCGCGATGGCGACATGATCCACGTGGTTGACCTTCTCCAGTCCGAGCAACTCTCGTGAGGATTCTGCTGTATTAATCATTTTTAAACTCCTGGGGTTCCGCTTGGCCTCTGTTATTCGCCGCCCAACAACGCGTGGGGTGAGGCACTCTCCGCCTTAGCCTGGTCAACCGGGTTCGTGTATCCCACGGTCACATTCAGACCAAGCGACTGCATTTCCTTGACCAACACGTTGAACGATTCCGGAATACCGGCCTCGAGCGCGTGGTCACCCTTGACGATGCTCTCGTAAATCCGGGTTCGTCCCTGGACATCATCGGACTTCACGGTGAGCAACTCCTGCAACATGTAGGCTGCGCCATAAGCTTCCATGGCCCACACTTCCATTTCCCCAAACCGTTGGCCGCCGTACTGCGCCTTGCCGCCAAGCGGCTGCTGTGTGACCAGTGAGTATGGGCCAACCGCGCGGGCGTGAATCTTGTCCGCAACCAGATGACCAAGCTTGAGCATATAGGTGTAGCCCACCACGACCTCCTGGTCGATGCGCTCGCCTGTCTGGCCATCGTGAAGGTATGCCTTGCCGTGGGCAGGCAGCTTGGCCTCGTTGAGGTAGTCTCGAATCTTGTCCTCGCCGATACCGTCGAACACCGGGGTCGCAATTTTGATGCCAAGCTTTTCGCAAGCCCAGCCAAGGTGCGTTTCGAACACCTGCCCGACGTTCATGCGCGACGGCACACCCAGCGGGTTCAGGATCAGGTCAACCGGCGTTCCGTCCTCGAGGAACGGCATGTCCTCCTCCGGGATGATCTTGGCCACAACACCCTTGTTGCCGTGGCGTCCGGCCATCTTGTCACCCACGGACAGCTTGCGTTTGGAGGCGATGAACACGCGCACCGACTTGATGACACCGGAATCGATCTCGTCCCCGGCCGCCACTCGACTGACTTGTTCCTTGTGCTTGGACTTGAGGTCGTCGAAGCGCTTGGTGAAGCCCCCGATGATCTCGAGAATCTTGTTTTTGATCGGCGACGGATCGATGGCAATCTTGTCGTAAACGAGCGACAACTTGCGCAGTAACGTCTTCGTGATCTTGCGGTTGGCCGGAATGATCACCTCGTCCGTTTCCGCGTTGGTGACGTCCAAAGGAATCTTCTCACCGAGCAGGATGTTGCTCAAGTTCTCGGTCAACTGCTCGTGAAGGTCGTTCAGTTCCTTCTTGTACTCGTCATCGAGCTGCTTGGCCTGTTTCTTGGCCTCGTTTTCCTTGGACTTGGAACCCTTCTCGTTTTCCTTTTTGGCGGAAATCTTGACGTCCATCACCTTGCCATAGACACCGGAAGGCACCTTGAGCGAGGAGTCCTTCACATCAGCAGCTTTCTCACCGAAGATAGCACGGAGCAACCGCTCTTCCGGTGCCAGCTCGGTCTCGCTCTTCGGCGTGATTTTGCCGACCAGAATATCGCCCGGTTTGACCTCGGCACCCACACGGATCACTCCGTCCATGTCGAGGTTCTTCAGTGTCTCTTCACCGAGGTTCGGGATGTCGCGGGTGATTTCCTCCGGGCCAAGCTTGGTGTCCCGTGCAGCCACCTCGTACTCGGCAACGTGGATGGACGTGTAAACGTCGTCCTTCACGATGCGTTCGCTGATACAGATGGCATCCTCAAAGTTGTAGCCGTTCCACGGCATATAGGCGACCAGCACGTTGCGGCCAAGCGAGATTTCACCGTCCTTGGTGCAGGGGCCGTCTGCCAGCACATCGCCCTTTTTGATTTTGTCGCCATTGTTGACGAGCGCCTTCTGGTTGATACACGTGCCGGCGTTGGAACGATGAAACTTGCGCAGCGTATAGACCCAGCAGCCTTCCTCGGGGCGGTGCTTGATTTTGCGGCGGCCTTCCGGAATCTCGCCATTCTTGGTGATCACGATCTGGTCTGCAGTCACGGATGCAACCACACCGTCCACTTCAGAGAGAACAACCGCGTGGGAGTCTTTGGCCACCTTAGACTCCATGCCGGTGGCGACGAACGGTGATTCCGGCGTCAACAACGGCACCGCTTGGCGTTGCATGTTCGATCCCATCAACGCGCGGTTCGCGTCGTCATGCTCCAGGAACGGAATCATGCTCGCGGCCACGGAGACCAACTGCTTCGGCGACACGTCCATGTAGTCGACCTTGTCGGTTGTGCGATCAATGAAGTCACCTCGGAAACGGCAGGTCACCAGATCAGTCGTGAACTTGCCCTTTACATCAATCGGCTGGTTGGCTTGGGCAACATCATATTTTTCCTCAAGATCACCCGTCAGGTAATCGACCGTGTTGGTCACACGGCCCTTGGACACTTTGCGGTACGGGCTCTCAATGAATCCAAAATCGTTTACCCGGGCGAACGTGGCCAAGCTGGCAATCAGGCCGATGTTCGGGCCTTCCGGAGTTTCAACCGGGCAAATGCGACCGTAGTGGGAGGGGTGCACGTCGCGCACCTCAAACCCGGCGCGTTCACGTGACAGACCACCCGGGCCA
>CALHIR010000027.1 GCA_938030705.1 Candidatus Poseidoniaceae archaeon | reverse complement strand
GCCGCCTGTTCCACCTTCCCCACGGAAGGCGAATGGGTCTGCGCAGAGGTTGAACCAGCCACCGGTTCGGAATTCCTCGTGGTTACCTGGACGAGCAACCTTGACGGTCGATTGACGCCTGAAGGCGAAGACTGGTTGTTGTTTGAAGGTCGATTGAGCGCCGGCGAACACGAGATCACGCTCAGCGTTGACGACGGCATCCACGAGCCCATCACGGCCACCCGCAGCATCACGGTCACGCCATCCGCACCGGTGCTCGGTTTGGTTAGTCCGCAACCCGGTACCGTTCACCTTTCTTCGACCACGTTCATGCTCGATGCTTCCCAGAGCGTCGATTACGACGGCGACGCCTTCACCATCACGCTGCGTTCATCACAAACAAGCGAACCACTGCTGGTCGGCGTCGACCCCAACGAACAACACGCCTTCACGCTGAACGCCGGCGAGCATCAGATGACGGTCACGCTGACCGATGCGACCGGCGCCTCGCGAGATGAGGGCTTCGCACTGACCGTGGTGGAATCGGCGCCCGTGCTGGTGTTGATCTCCCCGGAAAACCGTCAGTCCATCGTTCCCGGTGGCGCCCTCGTGCTCGAGGAAGCCTCCTACGACGCTGACAACGACCTGACCGTGCGGGAGTGGCGACGCTACGCACCGGAACTCAGCGAGCCCGAGGTTTTGTCCACGCGCTCGAAGGACGAACTCACGGGCCTGTTGCCCGGTGAGTACCACCTCTCGCTCTACGTGGAGGACGCTCGTGGAAATTCGGTTGAACAGCACGTCAACATCACCATTCAATCCAGCCTGCCGTCCCTTGACCGGGATTCGCTCAGCCTGAGTTCAGAGACGTTCATCCAAAACGAACTCAACGTGCTCACCGTTCGCGTTGCCTTGAGCGACCCTGACGGCACCACCGACGATGTGCGCGTCAACATCACCCTCGGCATGCAACAGTGGGAAGCCAACCTTACCGATGAGGACGGCGACGGCATATGGGAGGGTTCGCTTGAATGGCGACCCGAAACAACGGGTCGACCCCTGCTGAAGATCATTGCAAAGGACGGTGTCGGCGAAACCGCCAACATCGACTTCATGTCGAGAAACCTCGTTGTTGAGGCGCCGGAAAGCGATACACGTGGGCTTCTTTTGGCTGTGGGCGCTCTGGGCATCATCGGTCTCGCCGGTCTTCTCGCCTTCCTCGTTTCCCGTCGCCGACGAGCCAACGAAGAACTTGAATTGTTGACTTCATGGGACGCCTTTAGAGCGCCAAGCCCTGCTTCTAAAGACGGTCCAAAAGATGTACCGGCCCTCGAAGGGAACGCAATGGATGGCACACAGGAAGTTCAAGAAGAACTCGAGTTGGACCTTGACTTGGACTGACGTTTGGTCAGGCGTTTGATGAAATCGCCTAGACTCGTGTGATTTTGTAGGCGCTTGAGGTTATGCTTGACAGGCCCCGATCCCGTTCATCTTCCAACTCGATGTTCTCAAGACGCTCCACCTCAAAGCCATTGGAGAACAAACGCTCCACGTCTTCGTCGTGGAGCGCAAACGGCGGTCCTTGCCTCTCGTGTTGGGGGTAGGCATAGGTGATGAGTAAGCCCACCGCTCCGGTTTTTGTTTGGTGGCGAATCTGCTCCACGTAGGCTTCTCGCACAGCAGGGGGCAGGGCGATCATCGCCGCACGGTCGTACCAAGCATCGGCTTGGACGGTCTCTGCTCTGAGGGTAAAAATATCTCCTTGAATCAGGGTGTAGGGTGGACATGAGTATCGGACATGGGCGCCTATCGTTTCGATTTGGGGGTCCATCTCGCCTTCGTCAAAGAAGGATTTCACCGCTTGGTCAACGAGTTCGAGCCCAACGATGCTGTGGTCTTGTTGGGCCAACCACGCCATGTCGAGGGATTTTCCACAAAGCGGGACGAGAACCTCCGTTTTCGGTTCAAGGCTAAGGCTCGTCCAGTGCTTGACCAAAAAGTCGTTGAATTCGGACCGATGCCATCCGATGTTGTTGGTGCTCCACCGGTTGTGCCAGAACTCCATGGAAAGACCACTCAAGCTTGTTCAGGGAGGTTGTTCTTGGTGGAGTCGGGGTTGGTGTCCAATCCACCCCATGGTGTGCGGGTCCGGTGAAGGCCGAATCGTCGAAGGAAGAGGAATTTCAGGTTCTTCCAACCGTCACCCCAGGTGTGGATTTCTGCATCGCCAACTCGTGGACGGTAGGGGACGGAGATTTCAATGGCCTTCTTTTTGCCAAGGTGGCGGCGTGCGAGGATTTTGATTTCCTCACTGAGGGGCATGCCGTCGTTGGTGGGGCGCATCTTTTGGTTCTCGAAAATGGATTTGCGGAAGACCCACATCCCTGTCTGAGAATCCTTGATGCCGTACCAAAACAACATGCGGGCGGTGAACGAGAGGGCCCAGTTTCCAAAACCGTGAAGCCCCGACATGGAGCCGTCTTCCGCCAGCGAAAGACGGTCGCAGGTGATGAAGTCGAGGTCGTCATCCAGAAGTCGCTTGACCAGTTCAGGAACGAGTTCGGCTGGGTACGTGCAGTCGGCATCCATCGTCACGATGATGTCGTTTTTTGCGACATCAAAACCCGTGCGGTAGGCTCGGCCGTACCCCTTACGAGGTTCCAGGTGGACGCGAATGTCTTTTTCCAATGCGATTTCTCGAGTTTTGTCGGAAGAGTTGCCATCAACGATCATGATTTCGAGATCTTGACACCATCCACGAGGGATGGCATCGATGGTGGGGCCCAAGGCTTCCTCTTCATTTCGGGTTGGCAAAATCACGGTGACGGACACCGGTAGCACATCGCCCATGTCGCTTCCACTTGAGGAATGACCTTCAAAGGTTTGGCTTGAAGCGTGCCTCTCGCCTCACTGGATTCAATGACATTCAAATGCAGGCCCCCCGTGGTTCCGGCCATGCACATCGCCATGGTCTCGGGCGAGTATCCCCCTCGTTGGGGGGGCATTGGCTCGGTGGTCTACCATTTGGCCGGTCACCTCGCTCAGCGTGGCCATGACGTCACCGTCATTACCCGTACCCATCAACAACCCACGCCTCAGCAACCGGGCGTCAGCGTGCTGCAGGTCCCCTGGCTCAAAGCGCCCATGGCCTTCACCCGTTCCTATGGAAAGCACGCGCTGACCGAACTTCGTCGACTTCATCAGGTCAAACCGGTGGATGTGGTCCACACCTTGCTTCCACTGGTCAGTTGGACGGCCAAAGAATACCTCTGGGTAGAGGAGAACATTGCCCCAGTGGTCTCGGCCCTTAACGGCAGCTGGATTGGCGAGCGTGAGGGGATGAAATTGGCCGCTCGGCATAACGAGGCTGCGACTTGGAAGAACCCCAACGACCTCGCGATTCTCTTGACGGGGGGATATTACGCCAAGTACGAACAAGCAGGGATGGAACACTCCAGTGTTTCCGTGGCCATTTCCGAATCCACGCGAAGAGAATTTGAGCAGTGGTATCAACCACCCGATGATTGGGTTTGTGAAACCGTCCTTTACGGCGTGGACCACAAGGTGTTTCGTCCAATGAACCACGACCACGAGGAAGAACATCTCGCCTACGAAGCCCTCCGCAAATCCTACGACGCCGCTGACGAGGCCGCTTTGACAGGCCGCCCGGAGACCGAAACGCCCCTGCTGCTGGCCGTGGGGCGTCTGGTCGCACGCAAAGGCCATCGCACCCTTCTGCGTTCAATGCCGTCCATTCTTGAGCAGCACCCGGGGGCTCGTTTGGTCATCATCGGGCGCGGTCACATGCGGAAGACGCTCATGAAGCAGGCGAAACGGTTGGGCATCGCCCACGCCGTTCACATTCAACCGGGCATGAGTTTTGAGAAACTCGCCCTCCATTTCCGGTCGGCTGATCTGGTCATCTATCCTTCCTATTACGAGGGCCAAGGGCTGATTCCTCTCGAGGCCTTGGCCAGTGGCACGCCCGTTGTCACGGTTGACCAAGCCCCTCTGACGGAAATGATCGATGACGAAGTTGGCGGCCTGTTCGCTTGCGGCGACCACGAGGACCTGGCGAGGGCGGTCAATCATTGTCTGGACCACCCGGAAGAACGGACCTTGCAGATGCAAAAAGGACGCCAGCGAGTCCTCGACCGATTCACCTACGAGCACAATGCCGAAGCCTACGAAAGCATCTACAACTCGCTGTTTGAAGCATGATGATGCGGTGAGCGTAAGGTCATTAGTGGGAGGCGGCTCGGTGCACCATGCAAGGACGAGCGTTCTTTCTCTCGGTGTTGGTCGTCACGCTTTCGCTTTCCGGATGTTTTGGTGAGGAAACGATAGCACCACCTGTGGTGGAAGAGGAATCAACCGATGCCCGGGTCTTTGTCACCGACCGCTACGGACAACCCGTTGACATGGCCCCGTTGGACATGACCTTCCAGTTCAGCGATGTGGGTGAAACGGGCAAGGAGCCCAGCATCGGCATAACCTCGTCCGGGTGCATTTTCTTCATCGCCATGGAGAAGGTGATGCGCTCCTGCGATGGTGGGGCGTCATGGGATGAAACGCAAGATCCGGTCATGTGTTCGCCGACCACCAGTGATCCTTACGGTTGGGTTGACCCCATCACGGACCGTGTCTTTGGTGTCCAAATGATCGGCCTTGAAACTTCGTGGATCTGCTGGAGTGACGACGACGGCGAGACATGGTTGGGCAACCCGCACGACTCAGGGACCACGCCCCTCAACGACCACATCAAATTGGCCAGCGGCCCATGGACCAGCAGCGGCTACGGCCTTGTGGGTCAAATCACAAGCAATTTCTATGAAACGGCCGTGTATTATTGCTACAACAAACTGGCCGGCATTTTCTGCTTCACCAGTTATGACGGTGGGGCCACCTTTGAGACGGGCGGACAAATCATTGGTTTGGCCACCACCAACGGTGGATTGCACGGCGCTATTTCCACGGCGCCCGACGGCACGGTGTACGTCACACCGCGCGTAGCGACGCCCACGGTCATCGTCTCCAAGGACAACGGCTTTTCGTGGTTTGAACGAACGATGGGCGAGGATGTGAACACTCCCAATCCCCGAAAGAATTCCGAGGTTTCCACCGATACCGCCTCCAATGCCTACCACGTTTGGACCGGCGCTGACGAAGGCATCTACATGTCTCGTTCAACCGATTCTGGAGAGACATGGGAGCAAGAAAGCATCCGTATTTCACCTGCTGGCGTCATTTCGTCGGTGTTTCCACAAACCGATGCGGGCGACCCTGGGCGAATCGCCATCACCTACCTCGGAAGCGAGAACACCGAGATGCTCAATCAGTCGGACATCGACGGGAACCCGTGGGATGGTAATGCTCACTACGCCCCCAACAACGCGACCTATCACCTCTACATCACCTACAGCTTGAATGCCCTTGACGACGAACCCATCTTCCACACCTACCGAGTCACCGATGACCCCGTTCAGCGAGGTTCTATTTGTTTGAATTCCGGAGATTGCCGGGACATTGGCGGCTCAAACCGCAACCTGCTTGATTTCAACGATTTGCACATCGACCGCGAGGGGCGCGTCTATGTCGCCTTCGCCGACGGTTGCACAGGAGAATGCACGACCAAAGATGCTAGCGCTGAGGATTCTCGTGATGGGCGTGGGGCTGTCTACTATCTCGCTTCGGGACCAAGCCTGATCGAAGAGTTTGGGTTGATGACGCCCATCATGGCCTGATTTACGTCAGGCAAGTATCCGAGCTCGGAGTTTTCGCAAACTGAGTCGCACCCCAAGCAGGGCTTTGCGCAGGGCGGACAAGCGTACCGGTTGGGTGAAGACATCACCTGAGCGACGGACGATTTCGTTGAGGATCGAAGTATAGGCATCCGCCATGATTTCAGGTTGCACCCGTGCTCGGCCGTCAAGGTAGCCAAACAAATGGTTGGCAGACGACTGATGTCGCTTGATGACATCGACATATTCCACGATGAAGCCTTTCCAAGCCAACGTGTTGGCGATGTTTCCCGAACGCAACATTTCGATGCTGATGTTGTGCGATTCTAAAATGCCCAGCGGGAGGTAAATTCGGCCTCGCTCCATGTCTTCGTTGATGTCTCGAAGGACGTTGATGAGTTGCATTTGAATGCCAAGGTCGATGGCGTGAAAGCGAGCAGCCCGGTCTTCATAGCCATAGATTTCAATCAAAATCAGACCGACAGCAGAGGCGACTTTGTAGCAGTAAGAGCGCAATTCATCCCAGGATTGGTTGCGTACAGGGTAAAGGTCGTCTTCCATGCCTTCAATGACCGTTTCAAAATCGTTGAGTTTGATGGGGTAGCGCTCAAAGACGTCTTGCAACGCGATGAAGATTGGATGGTCTTCAGAAGTGATGGCTTCTTCGCTGGCTTGGTGCAGTTTGAGGCGGATGTCAACCAGGGCCATCATGCGCCGACGATGCTCTTCTGGTGCCAACGAGGGCGAGGCGCCTGCGTGGATTTCACTCACGATACGCTGGCGCTCGTCGGTCGCTTGGCGAAGTTCAAGGGTTTCGAGGATGGTCGGTTCTTCATCCCCGTCCACGATGTCATCAACCCAGCGACACAAGGCATAGACGGCATGGACTGCACGCCGTTTGTCGGGTTGGAGAGCGCTAAAGGAGGAATAAAACGTCGTGGAAGCGTTTCGGCAGACCGTTTCGCAGTATGCATACGCCTGGTCAAGAGTGTGTCGTTGCATCGTAAACCCTCACGCAGATGTCGGGGTTCCGCTTGACGGTTCTTTTGAGGTTTTGTTGAGGGCCGCTCGGCCTTTCTTTGACCGTTTTCGACTTTCAAACCACGTGTCGACACCGTTCCAGTCGGGAATAATACCGAGGCTGTCAAGGAGAAGTTTGCTGCTGATGCGGGCTGATTCATAAATCACGGGCAGTCCACTGCCAGGGTGGGTTCCACCGCCAACGAGGTAGAGGTTGTTGATTTCATCAAATTGGTTCTTGGGTCGGCGCCAAAGCATTTGGTCCAATCCGTGAGCCAAGTTGAAGACGGCGCCTCGGTAGCAATGGTCGCCCCAATCTTCGGGGGTGATGACCATCTCGGTCACGATGTGATCTCGAAGGTTCTCGAAGCCGAGTTTGGTTTCAATTTGCTCGAGGATTCTGTCGCGGTAGGCGTGCTTTTCCTTCTCCCAGTCGATGTTCTCATGGATGTGGGAGACGGGGACAAGCGCATAGACGGTTGAGCAGCCATCGGGAGCCAAGCTCGGGTCGATCACACAGGCGTTTTGGACGTAAACGGAGGGGTCATCCCAGGTTAACTTGTGATTTTTCTCAATGTCCTCGAGGTTTTGTTCGTAATTTGACGAGGCGTATATCTGGTGATGAGGGAGGTCTTCGTAGACTTTGTTAATGCCCAAATAAACCATGAAGGTTGAGCAGGAGTACTTCTTCTTGTCCAACTTTTTGTTGCTCCACTTCTTTCGGACCTTGTCGGGGAATAATTGGGTCATGCCGTTCGCAAAGTCAGCGTTCATGATCACTTTGTCAGCGAAGAATTCACCTTCTGAGGTACGGACGCCTTTGATGGTCTTTCCGTCCATGATGACGGACTCGACGGCCTCGTTCATTCGGAAGGTGACGCCCAGGTCCTTGGCGATGCTCGCCATGCGCTCGCTAACGCTGCCAAGACCGCCCAGTGGGTGGAAGATTCCGTATTCATACTCGAGGAAAGCGAGCATGGTGAAGAGGCTTGGGCAGTTGAAGGGGGACATGCCGAGGTACTTCGTTTGGAAGGACATGGCGAGCATGAGGCGGTCATCGTCGAAGAGTTTCATGAGGTCGCCCGCCACTGAGCGTTGTGGGCGGAGCACCCCGGCCACTCGTATGGCTCGCTTGGAGAGAAGGTCGGTTGGGCCGTACCAAGGTTCCTGAAGGCAGGCTTTGGACTTCTCTAATTTGAGTCGGTTGTCGACCACGTAGCGGCGGAAAGCATCGGCGTTGCTGTCGCCCGACAAACCTCGGATACGTTCGGTCATTTCGTCGAGGTTGCTGGTGCAATCCAGTTGTCCACCCTGACCAAAGATCAGTCGGTAATTTGTCTCGAGGCGATGGAGGTTCAATTCCTCATGAGCGTCCATTCCGATGGCCTTGAAGATGTCTTCAATGACCTCCGGGTAGTGGAAAAAGGTCGGCCCCAAGTCAAATTTGAATCCTTCTCGGTCGAAGACCTTGTTTCGGCCCCCAACGGCCGATGAGCGCTCAAAGACGGTTACGTCCACGCCTGATTTTGAAAGGAGGAGGGCTGAGGCCAACCCGCCGGGCCCGGCACCAATAATTGCAACTTTTGGCCGTCCGCTTCCTGCCATAACTTCCGGTCGCTCATTAGGCATATAAAGGCAGGTTTCCATCCTAAAAAAGCGCTAAAAAATAACATCTCAAGAATTGGCTTTGACAATGCTGTGCGGGTCGATTAAAACAGAGAATTCATCGAGGTATGGGCCCATTGAACTGATCAAGTCCACCTCGGGGTGGCCTTTGAGCACCATCCCGTCCATGTACATCAGCGAACGGATGATGGGAAAGGCTTCTTCGCCGAAAGCACAGCCAGCAAGAACAGCAGCCTTGACCGTCTTCATCATTTGTTCCGTCAGGGAGACTTCGCTTACCGATGTCCCGACAAAGCCGTCGTAGAGTTCGTTCATGGAGTCATAATAGGTTTGGAGCGTTTTCCCCTCCGGACGAACAGCAGCCATGGTGAGCATGGCATCAAAGGCGTTCCGCAAATCGCCCTTGGCGAGGAAGTAAAAGAATCCGAACAAGGCATTCCGAACATGCTCTGGAGCGTTGCAAATAGCGCCGGTGTCGATGAAGTGGAAGTTTCCTTCGTCGTCCATCATCGCATTTCCAGGGTGGAGGTCACCGTGGAAAGTCCCGAGACCAAACATGAAGGCGCCGTGGATTCGGAAGAGTTCGAGCATATCGGGCCACGTGAGGGTGCCGTTTTCGAGGCGATCTTCCAGTGTAGGGTGCGTGATTTCTTCCATCACCAGGATGCGCTGGTTGGAGAGTTCATCCCACATTTTTGGAAACTTGAGCTTCGGCATCGGGAAATGGTTTTCGATGTCCTCGGCCTTCGCAATGAGTTGGTTGCGACCGTCGATTTCGTTCAGGAGGTTGAGTTCACGCAAGGTGTAATCTTCGATGTGAGCCAAAAGCCCGATCGGATTGCCCACCTTCCGAAGTCGTGGATTGAAGAAAAGACCCATTCGAATCCAGCGTTTCATCCGTCGGACATCTCGACGGAAAGAGGCTTCGAAATCTGCTTTGATCATCTTCACCACGACGTTGGTTCCGTCCTTGAGGACTGCACGATGAATTTGTCCAATGCTCGCTGCGGCGAAGGGCTTTGGCTCAATGCTTTGGAAGTGGTCGAGGAATCCGGGTGGAGCAAAACGGTTCAGGAGTTTTTGTGAATCTTCTTCGGGGATGGTCGCAGCCCGGCTGTACAAACGTTGCAGTTCAATGCAGCGCTGCGGTTCGATTAAATCCGGGCGCAAAGCGAAAATTTGACCGAGCTTGACCGCCAACAACCCCATCGATTGTATGCTTTCAATGTTGACGGGTTTTTTCCCTTTGAGTTGCCGGTAGAACCGAAGAAAGGTGATGAGTTTCATGCCGACACCCGCTCAATCAACCAACTCGATGGTGTTCAGTTCGTGTCGGTGTATCAGATACCGCCAGAGGTCGTCTTTGTCCCCGCTTCCACTCACGCGCTGAATCACCACGTTGGCCTCCTTGGCAAAACGAGTTGAGAGCGCTCCTTCGATGATGCCGTCGTCCATTTCCCACATGGGGAGGGCGTCGGGGTCGTCCACGGGTGGATGGTTCAGGCCGACCACCACATGGAATTGCGGGTCGACATCGTATTGCAACATCCCAAGGCCAGCGTGTTCCCACCAGTCCATCATCTCGTCGAGAAATTCGATGTCATTTTCTATAGAACGCAGAGAGAAGGCGATTTCTTGGCCAACACGATTGCCGATTTGCCGCAACATTCGACTGATGTCAATGCCAAGCACCTTGAGGTTGGAAAGTTTCCCTTCCGTCAACCGCATTCGTGCCTCGTTCACTTCATGTCCTGCTGCAAAGAAGGCCTCGGGGTCGAACGGGGTGTCTTCTTCGGGGAGTTGTCCGTCAAACCCGAGGGCAACCGAGACGTTCTTCAGAAACGAACCTTCGCCGATGGTCAAACGCAGCGGGTCGTTGATCTGGTTTTCAGTAAAACGAGCACGGGCAGTCGCGAGTGGAACAGCGCCCTCCCAGATGGCGTCGATGAGGTGAAGGTGGGCTTGGGAAAAGGGGCCTGACTCGATGATGAGGGCTGCATCTTCCTTGCCTCGGCCAACAGGATTGTCTTCGATGTTGAGGTATTGAATGACCTCGGATTGGTCTTGGACAAAGCCCAACGAATCGAGTTCATCGGAGTGTCGGACATCAATGGTCTTGTCGAGTTGGTCAAAGAATCGCAACGTGCGACCGTCCAGGTGGGTGATGATTTGGACCACCACGCCCCGAACGGCAGCGGTGTTGACCGCATCCAAGGCGTCGGGGCTGCGGCAGAGGTGAAGAATACCAAACTGGCCGAGCAAGAGAATCAAGCGTTCTTCAGCTTCGTTCGCCATCTTTTGGAGTCGGTTGTAGATGTGCGTTCGTTCTTTGAGGACAGCAAACCGGGGGTCGTCAATGTCTCGGCGTTGTTTCTCGTAGGAGGCATCGGTTTCCGTAATGCCCTTGGAAAGTTCGTCAAACCCATCCACCAGTCGGTCGAGTTGTTGCTTGCGAGATTGGATGATGTGTTCCATGGCCTCGTTGATTCGGAGGCTGGAAAAGAGCATCGGTCGGTCAGCGGTTGCTGTAACGATGCCCATTTCTTGCAGGCGCGACAGGCTGTTGTAGGCGTCGAGACGGGTCGTGTTGAGTTCTTTTGCCAGTTCCGAAGCCTTCATTTTTGGGCGGGAGCCGAGAATCATGATCGAGCGGACCTCACGTTCGTTGAGCCCTGCTTCCAGCAGCAATTCGTCCCACATTCAGTCGTCCCCCCGGACGTCCGAAATGTCTGCCAAAATTCGGGCGACATGGCGTCGAGGCCGGAATAACCAGTCGTAGACGTACCGGATGGTGTTGTCCGGTCCTATCAGGAACGACGACTTCGCAGGGAATTGGCCAAGGTGCAACGGCACATTGAATTGTTTGCCAACGGTTCGCTCAGGGTCGGCTAAGAGAGGAAACGGCAGGTCGCCCAGTGAGGCTTTGAATCCAGCCAACTCTTCTCGTGTACCCGGGCCAATACCTACAATTGAACATCCAACAGATGAAAACAAATCATGCTGTTCTTTGAAGGTAAGGCAGCCCCGTTTGCAAGTCGGGGAGTTGTTGCGAGAATAGAAGAATACGATTCGCCATGTTCCGTCAAGGGAGGCGCTGTCAAAGACTTCTCCGTGTTCGTTTTCAAGAGAGAAACCTGGGGCTTGTTGTCCAACAATATTGACTTTCATGCTCAGGCCTCAGTAGGGAAGGATGTGTCCCATGCGGGCACCTTTGGTCTGCATGTAGTGGCGGTTTTGGGCACACTGTCCGACGATGATAGGGATGCGGTTGGTCACTTCGATTCCGTGGTCCATAAGCTGGCTTCGCTTGTCGGGGTTGTTGGTGGCCAATTCAACGGAGGAGACGCCCATAGCGTAGAGCATCTCAGCCGCAAAGTCGTATTTGCGTGCGTCGGCCGGAAGGCCCAGCGCAAGATTCGCATCGAGCGTGTCAAGTCCGGTGTCCTGCAGAGCATAGGCTTGCATCTTGGAGTAGAGGCCAATGCCTCGCCCCTCTTGACGCATGTAGGCGATGGCGCCTTGTCCTCGGGCTTGAATGGCCTTCATCGAGGCCTGGAGTTGGGGGCCACAGTCGCATCGTAGTGAGTGAAAGGCATCGCCGGTCAAGCATTCTGAGTGAATACGGACAAGCGGGGAGCCTTGGGTTAGGTCACCGAGGTACAAAACACAGTGCTCTTCGCCTCCGGCAGGATCTCGGAAAGCCCTGATCCGGAATTCTCCAAATTCCGTCGGCAAAACGGCATCGGCTTCTGGAGTGTTGTTGTGGGAGATTGTGGGCCTGTTTACCATGTTACAAAATCTGTTGAGTTTGTATATAAAGACTCGTCTCTTGCTTGTAGGGGCTTAAACCGTTCTTGATATACTCGGTCATACAAAATATAACTCATGGCTGCGCTGCTTTGTGATTTGGGAGTGGCAGCGCGTGTCGTTCAGGGGGGTAAAATCCTGCTGGTTCAAGAAGCAACGGGGCCCTATCAAACCAAATGGGGCCTTCCCAAAGGCCACGTGGATCCAGGAGAGAGTCCAGAGGATGCCGCCCTGCGCGAACTCCACGAAGAGACCGGTTGCACCGGGTCTGTCATGGGTCTCGTAGGCGTGCGAACGGCCCTCAGAAAAGATCGCCCTGCTGTATTTTTGTGTTATGATGTCCACGTTGAAAGCCGCGGTCAACCCGTCGCCACAAAGGAAATTTCCTCTTCAAACTGGTTTTCACTCACTGAACTCGGTTCCGTTGAATGGGTCTCTGAAACCATGCAACAACTCGCTGTTGACGGCTTGACCCATCGTATGGTCATTCGAAATCAGTCAGGGTTGACCCTTCGCCAAGCGCCTTACGCAGTGTATCGGAGCAGCATGGCGTCCTCGGTACGGCCAGGAGGTGGACAGGAATGATTCCGAGCAGCCGTGTCCAAATTCATGGCGTTCCCAATGAAAACGGCGAGATGGTGGTGTATTGGATGACCGCTGCCCGTCGGGCGCAATGGAACCATGCCCTCGAACACGCCATCGGGCTGGCTGAAGAACATAACCTTCCTTTGGTGGTCATTGAGTGTCTCGCCCTCCAACATCGTTGGGCCAACGACCGAATCTCCACCTTCGTGTTGCAGGGTATGGTCGACAACCGAAGCGCGTTTTCGGGGACCAACGTCACCTACATCCCCTACGTTGAAACCAAGCGAAAGGAAGCTTCGGGTCTTCTGAAGGGATGGTTGGAACACGCTCGTCTGTGCGTGATCGACGACTACCCGACTTACTACCCCAAGCACGTGCTCGAAACCGCTCTTTCGGTCATACCCTGCGAGGTTCACGTCGTGGACTCCAACGGCTTTATGGCCATGCGAGCGCAAGGCCGGGACTTCTCCACGGCTTACTCGTTGCGACGCCACCTGCACAAGACCATCCGCGAACACATGCATGAATTCCCTCATCGCCGTCCGCTTGATTTGGCGAAGAACTTGCCCGAATTTGACACGGCCATCGCAAAGGCCATTTTCGCACAAACCAACACGCCAATGACGCCCTACGAATTTATCTGGCGTGTCTCCGAAGGCGGGGATGTTGGCCGAGAGGCGCTTTCCACCCTGCGAATAGACCACGACGTCCAACCCGTCATTGGAAAACGTGGAGGTTATGTCGAAGGGCGACGTCGGTGGAAGGAGTTCTTTGCCGACCGCCTGCAAACCTATCACGAGAAGCGAAATGAACCTCAAGAGCGTGGTGCGAGCGGGCTTTCACCGTGGCTTCATTTTGGTCATATCAGTGTTCATGCCATCTTGAACGATATTTTCACCCATCATCGTTGGGACGTCAGCTTGGTCAATCCCCCCAACGATGGACGCCGACAGGGATGGTGGAGTCTGCCGGAACCTGTGGAGGCTTTCCTCGACCAAATCATCACGTGGCGTGACATTGGGTTTATTCACTGCGCCATGGTTGAAAATCACACGGAATACGAATCACTCCCCGAATGGGCAAAGACCACCCTCGCACAGCATGCCGACGATGAACGGCCCTATCTCTACAGCCTCGAAGAACTGGAAACGGCCTCAACGCACGACCCGTTGTGGAATGCCGCCCAAAACCAACTTCGGCAAGAGGGCATCATCCACAACTACCTCCGTATGTTGTGGGGGAAGAAAATCCTTGAATGGTCTCCGAGCCCCGAAACTGCGATGGAATGGATGATCGTGCTCAACGACAAGTGGGCGCTTGACGGTCGAGACCCCAATTCCTACACCGGTATCGGTTGGGTGATGGGCAAGTTTGACCGTGGATGGACCGAGCGCGCCGTCTATGGAAAAATTCGCTGCATGACCAGCGCCTCCACGGCCAGAAAATACAAAATTAAGGGCTACGTTGAGAAATACAGTGCCCTCGGTGATTCCTCCACCGCTCTTGGCTCTGGCCCCACATTTTATTCCGCCCACCAGTGAGGAATCATCATGCCCGTCTACCAACACATCGCTGCCTACGACGCCACTGTCGAGGATGTCTGGGCTTGGTACGACAGTCCTGGAGCGTTCCGTCGCATCATGCCCGAATGGGAAGGCATACGTCCGGTTCAGGCCGGCGCCTTGGTGGACGGAGCCAAGACACGCTTCCGGGTCCAACTGGGCCCCCTTCGCCCCATGTGGGTTGCCCGCCATTACGGTGTGGTTCAGGGAGAGGTGTTCAACGACGTGATGGAAAAAGGTCCGTTCGGCGCGTGGGATCATGAACATCGCTTCGTCTCAACCGGGGCAGATACCAGCGAAATACACGACACGATTCAATGGAAACTCCCGTTTCATCCCCTGACTTTTTGGACAGCCCCGTTTACGGTAAAGGGGCGCATGAAGCAGATGTTTGCCTATCGCACCCTTCGTGTTCAGGAGGACTTGAAGCGCATTGCCATGTACGCCGACCAACCCAAGCAACGCGTCCTCATCAGCGGCTCAACCGGCCTTATCGGCATGCAAC
Organism: Candidatus Poseidoniaceae archaeon; assembly: GCA_938030705.1. Taxonomy (GTDB): domain Archaea; phylum Thermoplasmatota; class Poseidoniia; order Poseidoniales; family Poseidoniaceae; genus Poseidonia. The sequence continues at coordinate 99,130 of CALHIR010000027.1, read as the reverse complement.
TGACGGCTTTCCTCCAAGCGGCTGGCCACGAGGTGATTCGGCTTGTCAGGCCGTCTACCCAGCTGCCCTCTGATGTTCAACACGAAACCTGTGTCGTATGGAACGACCAGACCGGTGAAGTCTTGGAAGGAAGCATGGAAGGCTTTGATACCGTCATTCATCTTGCAGGGGCTGGGATCGGCGATAAGCGCTGGAACGCAAAGCGCAAAGCCCTCATTGAATCAAGCCGAACGGTCCCCACCGAACAATTGGTGGGCCTTTTTGGTCGACTTGAGAAACCACCCAAGACCTTCTTGTGTGCCTCTGCCGTTGGCATTTACGGCAACAGGGGCGAAGAAAAATTGACCGAGGATTCGCCACCAGGTGAGAATTTCTTAGCCACGACCTGCCTCAATTGGGAAGCTGCCGGTGTCGCAGCCAAAGAATCCGGCATCCGAACGGCGTGGATTCGCACCGGCATCGTGACGACCCCCATGGGCGGGGCGTTGCAGAAACTCCTGCTGCCTTCTCAACTCGGAGCCGGTGGTCCTGCGGGCGGTGGTCGGCAGTACTATTCCTGGATCTCCCTTGACGATCAAATCTACGCAACCTATCACCTCATGATGAACGAAACGTGCGAAGGTGCTTACAATTTCACGGCGCCCGAACCGGTCACTCAAAAGCAATACGCAAAGGCACTTGGCCGTGTCCTGCGCCGACCTGCTTTCGCACCAGCTCCCGGATTCATGCTCAAACTGATGCTCGGAGAAATGGCGCAAGCGCTGGTGCTTGACGGTCAGCGAGTGTTTCCAAATCGTCTGCTTGAAAGCGGTTATGTCTTCCAGCATAACGACCTTGAAAGTTGCTTGCGTCAATGCCTTGGGAAACAGCGTATTCCCTGAAACCTCGGGGGACGCGCAGGCGTTCTCTTGATAATCCGTATGCGTATCAGCGCTCATGGCCGGTCGAGTCGCCATCGTGCTTTTCCTCGGCCTCGCGCTGCTTCATTTGCCGGTGGCCAGTGCCGATGACGCCCCAGCAAGCGCCAATGGTTTGACCGACGGCGTCTCTTCCAGTGGCTATGTTTGCGACTCAGACGGTTGTTCGCCCAATGACAAACGAGATTACTGGAAAATCCAAGGGAAAAAGGGCGACATCGTCCAAGTCACCTTTTCTGGAAGCATGAGCAATGCGGCATGGTGGTGTCCGGGTGACGGATGGGAAGGGACCTTTACCATGGGCTCCGTTTCCCAAAATGTCGATGACGGCTCGCCCACATCCACCCTTTCCACGACCCTTTCAACGGCGGGTGAAATTTTGCTCAAAATCGAAGGTAAGGATTCGTGGTGCAATGACGGCTTTGATTACACGCTCACCCCCTCCATTGACAAGACCAACCGAGACAGCGATGAAGACGGATTTGTCGACACCGAGGACGACTGTACCTACTTGGTCGGTGCCTCCACCAACGACCGCAAGGGTTGCACCGATTCCGACGGCGATGGCTGGTCGGACCCCGACAGTGGTTGGGGGGTTCAAAACGGGGCAGATGCCTTTGCAAGTGAATCCTCACAATGGCTGGATTCCGATAACGACGGCTACGGAGATAACCTCGAGGGCTTCCAAGGCGACCATTGTCAATTCAGTCGTGGCTACTCGTCCTCCGACCGATTCGGTTGCGTAGATTCGGATGGCGATTCCTATTCTGACCCGGACCCTGGGGGCTTGAACGGGTACGAAGCTTGGTTCGCTCACCCCGTTGGGAAAGCCGATGCTTTTGCCTACGATACCTCGCAATGGAACGACACCGATGAAGACGGTTTTGGAGACAATTGGGACGACCCGTTCCTTAACGACACACGAGTGGTGTGGGGCATCGGTGAATTTGTTGCCAACGCAACGCAACCCGATGCTTGCCCCTTCATTCGGGGGTCCTCCTCGGCAGACCGCTATGGGTGCGTGGATACGGACATGGATTCCTACTCAGACGGTGATGAAAACTGGACCATCAACAACGGCTCCGATGCCTTCCCGCTTGAGTCCACACAGTGGCAGGATACCGACCGAGACGGGTGGGGGGATAACCAAACCGTTGGGGCCCAACTCATCGATGATTTCCCTTTCAATCCAACCCAATGGCGAGATACCGATGAGGACGGTTGGGGCGATAACCAAACCTATGGTGCCACCCAAATCGATGATTTCCCCTTCGTCCCTTCGCAATTTAGGGATTCTGATGGGGACGGTTATGGCGACAACTTAACCGGCTTTGAAGGGGACGTGTGTATGGATTCTACGCCTGAAGAGGTCGATTCGGGGTGGATCAGTCGCTTCGACCGACTGGGCTGTCGCGATGTTGACCGAGACGGTTATTCAGACCCAACCGACCTCTGGATTGCCCATCCATCAGGCTTTGCCGACGCCTTCCCTGATGATCCCTCTCAATGGCACGACACCGATGACGACGGTTATGGGGATAATGTGGAGTATTTTGACGGCCAGACTTGGCGTGGCTCTTACCGTCCGGATGGATGCCGAACCACCTTGGGCGAGTCCACGTTCGACCGTTGGGGCTGCCCTGACGCTGATGGCGATGGATGGTCGGACCCGACCTCCTATTGGTTGGCCAGCCCGGGCGGTTCAGGTGATGCTTGGCCAGAAGATCCTTCGCAGTGGCACGATTCCGACGGTGATGGTCGTGGAGACAACCCTCGTGGAACGACAGCGGACGTGTGCCCGACGGTGGCTGGGACATCGGTTGGGCCCTCCGCTGGCGGTGACCGCTGGGGTTGCAAAGATACCGACGGCGACGGATGGTCCGACCTCGGTGATGCATTCATCCATGAACCAACGCAATGGCGAGATTCCGATGGGGACGGGTTTGGTGACCGGTTGACCGGGCATCAAGGCGATGCCTGCCCTGAAATGCGAGGGACTTCGCTTCTGGACCGATTGGGTTGCCGCGATACCGACGGTGATGGTTGGTCTGACCCAACCGATGCTTGGCCCGCCCATCCGTTCGGCATGGCAGACGCCTTCCCTACCGAATCACTGCAGTGGATGGACACCGACCAAGACGGGTTTGGTGACCTTCCGCTCGGGGCCTTCCGGGACGACTGTCCGAATGAACCGGGCGTCTCGCAACGCGATGTCCAAGGGTGCCCGGATGGTAACGGCGACGGTTGGTCGGACGCTTATGGTGAATTTGCCGCAGCCGTGGCCATCATGGGCGAGGACCCGGCCGCCTCGTGGCTGACCTATGCGGTCATCAGCGCCGGCTTCTTGCTCGGAGCCATCGGGGCCTTCTTCGTGCGGGGAACTCGCCGCCGAAGCGCCCTTCTCGAGCAGTTGATGCAAGAGAAGGAAACCGAACTCATGAATACGCCCGGTATGGGCGAACCAGTTCCCGAACTCATTCCCTTGGACCAATTGCCGCCCTTGCCTCAAGCCCCGGAAGGTGATGCTGATGCGTGAGGCCCCTGTTCGCATCCAAGCCGTCCTTCTCGGCCTGTTGATGGTCTGTCTTTTGCTTCCGTTGCCGGCCGGGGCTGAATTGACCACGGAAGATCAATTGGCAGCGGAGGGTTTGACGCTTCTCGCGTTGCGAAACGACACCATCGACAGCAACCAAGACGGTGATATCGATGCTGTTCGCGTCGTGGTTGTTCTGAATTCGACCGCCACCTCCAACGACCTTATCGTGAAATTGCGAGGCTTGCATAAGGAGCGAGAAGTCCTTGAAACGCAGGAAATCTCCTTCCAAGGTCAGACCAACCTCACCCTTGTTTACGACGCTTGGTCAAAGGGGGAGCACGTTCTTCGTTTGGATTTCTTTGATCAAAACGGGGATTTCATCGCTTCCAATCCGCTGCCGACCTTCATGCTCACGCCTTCGCTCGAAGTCCCTCGAGTGGCGCTTCAACTGAATGCAGGCGACCTTCTTCAAACTGGCGAAACCTGTGAAATCGTACGAGAGTTTGCCGACGAAACAGGTCCTCGGTACGGTGAAACGGGTGTCCGGACCTTCACCGGCGCTCCCTTTAGTGTACTGGACACGCACGGCGTCCTCGATTGCTCATCGTGGCCGGCCGGTTCGTATGAACTCAAGGAAGCCTACCGGAACGGACTGGGCCAAACAGCAGAAACCACGTTGAATTTCACCATCAATAACCGTCCAGCACCCGATTTCTCGCTGACGGTTTCGGGTCATCAAAACGCCACCGACACACCTTGCATGGTGCGCATGCTGCTCAATGACGGTCGCTCCGATGCAGGGTTGACCAAAGTGTGGTCCATCAAAGGTCAACCGATTGAAGGCGCGAACGGCAGCAGTCTTGACTGCTCAACCCTTCCCGCCGGGGCGCACCTTATCACCCTGGAGGTTGTAACCGAGAAGATGATCTCATCCACCGAAGGCGTGAACCTCATCCGTCTTCCTGCAGCCGACCTTTCGGCGAACGAAACGGCCCGTCTCCCCTCTTCCTCTCTGGGCATGGATACACCAACCGAATCGGTCGGATGGCTTTCCATTGGTGTTTTGACGTTGTTTGTTTCCATCGTGGTCTTTGTCGTCCTTGTACGGAACAAGGAACCTGAGGCCCTCGTTCTCCCCTCCATCGGACCCACGCCACAGGTCTTGTCCGATGGTTCGCCCGATGCCCAAGGGTTGCCAGCCACCCTTGACGACCAAGGTGTGCTTTGGCGTCAACACCCCGGTGGAGAGGTTGATTGGTGGGACCAAGAATGGAGCGTTTGGCACAGGTGGGAGTAGATGGACTGGCTTGATTACGCGTTGATGGTCGTTGGCGGCCTTGTTGGATTGGTCGTCCTCCGATTGACCTACGTTTGGTACACCCGCGTGCGTCCGCTTCAACCTTCCCTGGACCTTGAATGGGCCGCTGATTGTGAGCATTTGACAACGGCGACCGTTGAGGGCTCAAAAATCACCTTCCATATGGTCCGAGATTTCACGTGGCGAACCACCCGAGACCGTGATGAGAATTGGGTTGAGAACGTGGCGGTTGACGCTGAGGATCTGAAAGATATTTGGTTCGTTGTGGACCATTTCCACTCCCTGAAGGGGCTTGCTCACACCTACTTGACCTTCGAGTTCAAAAACGGCACATGCCTTTCATTTTCATTTGAGACTCGGCGTGAAAAGAACGAACGTTACCACCCCTGGGATGGAATGTGGCGCGCTTACGAACTTTACCTCTTGGTTGGTTTTGAGCGAGACGTGACCGGCTTGCGCACACACGGCAGGGGCAACAAAGACTACATGTTTCGCGCCATTACTCCGCCTGGTAAAGACAAACAACTCTTGTTTGGTTTGGTCAAGAAACTCAATGATTTAGCCGTTCACCCAGAATGGTACCATTCCTTGCTCACCACCTGCAACACGTCCATCGTGAAAATCATCAACAAGGTCACGCCCGGAAGAATTCCTTTCCTTTGGCGTAACTTCCTTCCAGGCTATACTCCGAAGGCAGCTTTCCGCCTGAAATTAATTGAGGATTGGGGCGGCTTTGAGGCAACCCTTGAGAAAGCCCGAATTGACCAACGAGCCAAAGATTGGGACGGCGAAGGGGATTATTCAGCGATGCTCAGGTCCTTCCTTCCACCCTCGTCGAAGGATGATGCATCAGAAGCATGAGTCGCCCTTTGGCGTAGCTCACCTTTACGGTGGGTTGGGCAGCGACATTGTGCAAGCCCCTCGAACCCATGTTCAAGGTTTCTTTTTCCAAGGCGTATTGTGCGCCAGTGAGGGTGATGTCTTCCGCAATTGGCACCGCAAAGAGGGAGAAAGTTTGGCCCACCTCCATTTCTATAGAGTGGTCGCTTCCGGGTAGAAGAAACCGATAGGCGTGGTCTTCTCCGGGGCATTCAATTTCGAGGCTCGAGGAGGCGCAACTCAGCAGGTTGGCCCACTCGTGTTCACGGTCGCCTCCGGTTGCACCCACGACGACGCATGATGTGCAACCCAATTCTTCAGCGAACACCAATGCTTTACTCAAATCATGACTTTCCTGTTCCTTTCGCAGATGCACTTTGCCTCCAAGACTCACAAAGCGTTCGAGCACGTCTGGACCAACGCTGTCCATGTCCCCGATCACAACGTCGGGTACGATGTCTCGGTCGAGGCAGTTGGTCAGGGAACCGTCGCAGGCAATGACGGTTGGGCGATGGGAAAGGAGGGTTTGAATCACCTCTGAACTACACCATTCTCCGCCTGTGAAAATCAGGTGAGAAGGGGGCCTCATGGGGTAGGATGCCAACCTCATCCTTCTCAATCCAACGGTCAATCCCGATGGACAAATTGACCCCCTATGGGGGTCAGCCTTGGCTGAACAATGATTTTCTATGTTGGAGGCTCTGCTTGGGCCATGGCGGGTAGTGGTTTTCAGAGGATTCATCTCAAAAGTGTCATGCTCGCCCTTCTCTTTGTCGTCTCTTTGTGGGCGCCGGTCGTGTCAGTGCAACCCTCTGAAGCCGTGCTGGATGAGGCTGGAGACGCCCTTCTGACCGCTTCTTATTCGCTTGAATCCGGCTACGGGCACGACTTGGGTTCTTCCACCATCGATGTTGACGGGTTGGTTCAGGCTGATGTACGGGATGAGTCCATGTTCGACATGTGGTTCAGTACCACCTTCAACACCTCAAACAGCGAACATCACGGGACGCCGGACATGAAGTTGACACGATACAACAAGGAGCATTATTGCTGGAGCACTGAAGAGGGCCCTGTTCGGACGGCAACCCATCATTCAAACGGCCAGTGGTCAACCATCTTGGTGGATACGGTCGCTTCATCCACCGCCGCCGATTTGGTGGATTGCGCCATCGCCATCACCACCAACGAGCGACCAAGGGTGTTGTATGCAGACGGTGATGACTTGAATATGGGTCGTTATGCAGCCTCAAATCAAAACGTCCAAGGTTATGAAACGGCAAAGTACCATACACGCACCATCATTGAGAACGCCTCACCAACGCATTTGGCCCTCGACATCACACCCGATGGACTTGAATGGGGTTTGATGCGAACCGAGTCCGGCGCCCTGCATCAAGTGAACTTTAGCGGGGCGTATTGGACCGATTACCTCCTCGACGCAGGACCGGTCGGGGAAGATTTCGAATTGGAGGTTGACGAAAACGGCGTCGCCCACGTCCTGTATTCGCGCAACAACACCGGCGAAGTTGTGTTGCTCCGAGTGGATGGATTTGAGCGTGATGTCAGCGTGTTATTGAGCGATGGGGGACTTGTCGATGCCTTGGGCATGGATCTTGACGCCAGCAACGTCGAACAGGTAGCTACCGCTACGCAATCCGGCTCATCCTTCACCCTCAACCTCATCCGCTCTCTTTCCGGTCAAGACATCGGCAGGGTTGACCCTACGCCAAAAGATGTGCGACTCGGTGAAGAAGACGAACAAGAAGGGGCTTTGCTCCTGATGGATCTGAACCATGACGGATTTGATGACTTGGTCATCGCCACTCCCCACGCTGATTTGTTGACCTTTGAGGACAACGGACGCGTGGACGTGTACTATGGCTCGGCGGCTGGACTTTCACAGACCCCCGATGTGATCCTTGCAGGAGATGGCGATGGGGCTCACTACGGCGCCGGTATCGACCACGGTGATTTCAACAACGACGGCATCACGGATTTGGCCATCGGCGCCCCGGGTTGGGCGGCCGCCAACGATTCCGATGCTCGCCACGGTCAAGTCCTGATCTTTTTGGGCAACGAATCCGGTCTTACCTCAACGCCTTGGGCAACCGTTCTGGGCGGGGACAACGAATCGCTGGGAAGTGCGGTTGAAGCCCTTCACCACGCAGGCGGCGGTGATTACCTCGCAGCAACGGCTCGAAATTATTCAACCGAGGCGAGTTCAACCCAAACGGATACCGGGAAGGTGAACGTCTACAGCAGCAATGCAACGGGATTAAGTCATCTGCGCAACCTCACCCAAACGGAAGCTGGCGACTTGTTCGGGCGCTCGCTTGAAGGGTGTGACATCAACAACGACGGGTTTGATGAACTCATTGTGGGCAACACCGGCTCGTTTGAAGATCCGCTCTCCTACTCTTCAGTGGAGTACTATTACGGGTCATCATCGGGCTACAACGGCACCCCCGACCACACCATTGCCTCGCTCCTTCAAGGGAAGCTGTTCGGCCTGAACGTGGCCTGCGTGGGCGACCTCAACGGTGATGGCTACGACGAGCACATCATCACCGAACCGCTCAACACAACGGGCACCTTTGGGACAGGCATCTTGTGGTTGTTTGAGGGCACCAGCGGTCAACTTCCAGGGAGCGCAGATTGGCAGTTTGAACCCACCACACCAAACACTCGCGTGGGTGAAGCCGTTGAGGCAGCAGGCGACATCAACGAGGATGGCTACGACGATGTCTACATCTCAAGCCGCATGGGCTCTTCTGCGGGGCGTATCGAAATATTCCTTGGTTCTGCGACAGGATTGAGCAACGACCGGCAACTGCTCGCCGAGGGCAACAGCAGCGAGCGATTGGGTATGCGGGTGGCCAGTGATGGCGATGTAAACGGTGATGGGTTAAGCGATATGGTCTACTCCATGCGTTCAACCAACCGTGGCGATGCCTACGGTCTTGACTATCTCGTCTTGAGTGAACGAGATTGGGAATCCCTTACGTTCACCAAACAAGGAACGCTGACCGGCGTGGACCTCGGGACGGCCGCTCGAGGTGAAACGAGCCTTGTCTTCTCCCACGCCGACGCCCTTCGCCATCACGTTTCGAAGATTGAGCACATGAACGACGGAACACCTTCCGGTCAATGGGTTGACCAAATCGTGGTGAGCCTCAACACCACCCATCTTGGAACCAGTTTTGAGGTTCGTTCTTCTGGCCAACCGGTTTTGCTGGTTGAAAACAGAACGTCGATGGTGTTGCACAGTACCTCATCGTTGACAGCGTTGCAACAGGACGTCGCAACCACCGGTACCATGGGGCAGTGGCTTGGCTCGACAGTGACTCATGAGAGCGAACAAGTTCTTGCTTACACCTCGGGGGCCGGGAAACAAATTTTTGCAGCGACACAAAGCTCAACGGGTTGGGCAACGGAATTGGTGCGAAACAGCGCCACCCTCGTTGCACCGATTGAAGTGGTCGTTGACAGCCAAAACACCCCGCACCTCATCTACCGGCACGACCCCACGGACCAACTTGAGTTGGCGGTGGGCGGCTCGAGTTGGTCGCTGACAACCTTGGGGGAGGAAGGTGAAGCCGTGTCCACGCAACACCCTGCGGTTGTGCTTGCAAACGATTCCATAGCGGTCGGTTTGCTCGCTTCCAACAGCAGCGGCACCCATCTCGCTGTTTGGATATACGATGGCAGCACGTTGACTCGGCACAACATCTCCAACCATTCCGACCTCAACAGCCAACTGCAACTTACCACCCTGGCCAATGGCTCTCTCCTTTTGGCGAGCCTTAGCACCGACGGCACGCTTGGCGTGCATGAATTGTGGCCGGGAAGCAGTGATTGGTACGAACACACGGTACCCCAGCCCAGCGGGACGACCAACGAATTCCGTTTGGACCTCTCCGGGGGTGATGAACCGGTGTTGGCCGTTCGCGGAAACACCATTTCTTCGATTCTTGGATTGAATGAAACAGGTGCCTGGACAACCCTTGCTGAACGTCCTGCTGCTGCCGTTGACGGGGCCTGGGATATCGTCCACATGGGTGACCATTTGCTCTTGTTAACCAGCGATCCAACCACACAACAGTTGACGGTGAACACCGTTGAACTGAACGCTTCTCACGGGACGCCGACGTGGATGTCGGTCATGTTTGGAGATATCACTACCAACGAGCCGGTTCATGCCATGCTCGACAGCAACGGCACCGTTCACATGGCTTATTGGGATACGGTCGATGACGATGTGGTCATGTTGCGATTGTACGCTGACCGGGACAGGGATTTGGTCTTCGACCTCATTGACGCCATGCCGACGGTGGGCGATCAATGGAAGGACAGCGACGGTGATAATTACGGTGACAACCCGCTTGGGCCTCTGCCCGACGCTTGTCCTACCGAAGCAGGGACGTCTTCCTTTGTGGTCCAAGGTTGCGCTGACTTCGATTACGATGGATTCCGAGATGAAATCGACAGTTGTGATACTGCGGCCGGAACCTCATGGATTGACCGTTTTGGTTGTGAAGACCGAGACCAAGATGGCTGGTCCGACAACCTCCAAGGGTACATTGGCGGCGACCGATACTATTCCAACTGGAAGCAGGTGTTGGACTCCGATGGCGACGGTTTCGGAGACAATCACGGACCGGATTGCTGCGCAACGGCCCTCGAACCGACCGGGCAATCCACCGCACCGGACGTCTTCCCGTACATTGCCAGCCAGTACGAGGATTCCGACGGAGACGGTTTCGGCGACAACGATTTGGACGCTGAATTCGGTGACTTGTGCCCCTATATCCACGGCCTTTCCTATCTCGACCGCAATGGCTGTGTCGACACGGACGGCGACGGCGCCAGCGACCCATCCAACTCAACGCAGCCCCCGTACTACGACTGGACGACTGAGGACGGTGCGGACTTGTGGCCGCTTGACGGGACGCAATGGAAGGACAGTGATGGGGATGGCTATGGCGACAATCAATCTGAAAACGCCACCACTCCCGACCGCTTCCCGCTCCGCAAGGCGGCGGCGAACGATACCGATGATGACGGGTATGCAGACAATTGGACCGCACTCTACAACGGCTCCAATGCTGAAGGGCTTCAACTCGATGCTTGCCCGACCGAATGGGGCAATTCAACGCGTCGCAGTTTGTCGGTCTACGCCTACGGCTGTCCTGACTCGGACGGCGACGGCTACACGGACACCTACGCTTATGATCTCGACCAAGAAACTGGCCTTCGGATTGATGAACTCGGCGATGCTTTCCCGTACGAAAAGACTCAGTCTCGAGACCGAGATGGCGATGGTTTTGGCGATAACCCCACAGGGTTCGAGGGCGATTACTGCCCCGATGAAGTCGGGGTCATCAACGGTACGGATGGTGTGGGGTGCCGTATAATCGACATTGCCGATAACGACAGCGACGGCGTCATCAACGAACTTGATACCCTCTGCCCCAACACGCCAGTAGGCGAATCGGTCAACGAACAGGGTTGTTCTCAATCTGAGCTTGACGACGACGACGACGGCGTGAAGAACAACGCTGACCTGTGCCCAGAAACACCCACGGGGATCGCCGTTGATGGTGATGGTTGCAGCAACGAACAGCGCACATCGGATTCCGATGGAGACGGGCTTAACGACCCTGAAGACACCTGTCCAAACACCGATGCGGGTGAAGAAGTTGACCAGAACGGCTGTTCTCAGGCCCAACGTGATTCGGACGGCGACGGTCTTTCTGACCTCGACGACGCCTGTGATGACACGCCTCCCGGTTTCCCCATCCTCGCCAACGGTTGTACCGATGAAAGCGCCCTTGACACCGACCTTGATGGCGACGGTTACAGCGGCCTTTACACGTACGATATTGACGATGAATCTGGCTTGCACGTCAACCAAAGCGGCGACGCCTTCCCCAGCGATCCGACACAGTGGTTTGACCAAGACGGCGACGGCTACGGCGACAACCCCTCGCCTGCCAACAACGCAGACGACTGCCCAACGGAAGCAGGCACTTCTTCTATAGATTTCCTCGGTTGTCTTGATGACGGCGATGGATGGCGAGATGAGAACGAACCCCTTGCCCTTCGGGGCGATCCAACGCAGTGGAAAGATTCCGACTTCGATGGATATGGCGATAATTGGGGCGACCCGACGTGGAATGCCACGAGAGATCCTTCTTGGCCCGGGCAATTTGTCCCCGGCGCCCTCAATGCAGACTTCTGTCCGAAGACCACACCTGGTTTGACGGTTGATGAGGAAGGTTGCCACATTTCCGAGCGAGACACCGATCTTGACGGCGTCATGGACGATAGCGACAACTGCCCCAACAAACCAAAAGGCGTGGATGGGTACGACGATGGTTGCCCTTACATCCCTCTTTCAGGAGACGGTGAAGAAGGCCTCTTCGGTGTTGATGCCGGCACCATCATGCTGGCACTCGGAGGGTTGGGTGCCGTCCTCATTCTGACCTTGGTCGTGGTCCGTGTCTTACGTAGCGAGGAGGATGACGAGGATGAGGACGATTACGACGATTTCTTTGATGACGATGAGGAGGAGAGTTTCCTTGACCAGTTTGATCGGAAAGTTCGTGTTGCCCCAACTCGCTCCCAAGTTAAACCAGAGCGAAAGGCACCTGGCCGTGCATCAGGTCCATCCGGCCCCGGCCCCACTTCGTCAACGCCCCGTTCAAGCGGTGGCCCTTCAAAGCGAGGACCCGGCGGCCCTCCAGGTCGAGGTCCCAGCAGGGCTTCTCCGCCGGTAAGCACAAGCTCCGGCCCCAAGAAAGCCAGCAGAAAGAAAATCGTTCAAGCAGATGAAGAACCGTCGGGTACGAAGGTCAGAAAGGCCAAAATCAACGTTGATTTGAGCATCTTTGAAGATTGGCAAAGCGATGACAGAGAAGCTGCTGTTGACTGGATTGTGGGCGCCATGGCTGACGGAAATGAAGAGCGGACAATGCTGATGCAACTCCAAGAAACGGGTTGGTCTGCTGAACAATCCAGGGCCATTTTCAACCTCGCGAAAAACAAGCGCTCGTGAACGGTATCATGAGGGCTTAAATGGGTGTCTTCGGTCGCATGGAAAAGGAGGGAGTTGGATGTCAGACAGGAACTCCGCCTCCTCCGATACGATTGAGGTTGACGATGCTGCCGCCTATTTTGGCGCAACCGAATCCAGCGATGTCCTTCATGCCATGATGGCCATGCCCAGAGAGCAGGCGATGGTCCAGTTCTTTGAACTGCTCTCCGATATTGTGCTGCGTCCCGGCGACTTTGATTTTGAAGCCGCCAGTGAACGCATGCAGTGTGAAGGAGGGGAGATCTACTACCTCGTGGCGGGCCACCTTGGCTTGATGAGTATGCCGGACCCACTCTCTAGGGCGCTTGGCATGCCCGATTCAAGTGGAGAGGTTGGTGCAGCCCTCGGTAGCCTTGATGACCATCAGCGCGGTTCACTTGAGCGATTGGCCGACCCCATGCGCATGATGAAACTCTTTGCCGTGGCGTTCCAAACCGGTTCGAAAGATGAGGTGGTCAAGTACATGACCTCGTTTGAAGGCTTGCTGAACAATGTCGAAGGGTCCATCGACGCACTGGTTGCAGTGAACAAGGAATTGGACGCAGCTCTCGATGTGGTTGGACAGGTCATTCCCGTGGCAAGTCTGGCCAGCGGCTCCGCCGCTGCAGCGAGCGTGGACGTCCCCGAAACCACTTCGCTTCCGACGCCGCCGCCGGCTGAACCCGCACCTGCTGAGACCGCACCTGCTGAGGCCGCTCCGGCTGCGCCGGTTGAACCCGAGGCTGTACCCCTTCCTCCAACCAGTCCGGAACCCGAGCCAGCCAGCAATCCGATTCCTCTTCCCTCCAGCACGGTTGCGTTGCCGAGTCTTTCCGAGGCTGAGCCAGCTGAGCCCGAACTCAACATCGAAAGCCAAAAGCAGGTGGCCAAGGCCACTCAGGATGCCTTCTCCGGTGCGTTCAGTTCCGTACTGGTCGGAGAGGACGAACAACCCGTACCGGCCGCCCCCTCCCCTGCTGAACCCGTTGAACCCGCCCCAGAACCTGAAGCGGTGGAAGAGGAGCCCGAGTTTGTCAGCGCCGCAGAACACTTCATCGCCGCTGATGAAGACGGGAGCGGAGCGCTAGATGTCGAAGAATTGGCTCAAGCGACCGGGACCAGTCTTGAAGAAGCGGCTGAACTGCATGCCGAAGCAGATGCTGATGGCGACGGCGTCGTGACCCTCTCGGAATTTATCGCCTCTCCAGCGGCTGAAAAGACGGCTGTATTGCCCAAACCCGTCGCTCCCGTTCGTCGCCCGCTCGGCGGTCAGCAACAGCCTGCTCCGCAGCAAGCACCGCCCCAACAACGGCCTCAACCGCTTCCCCAACAACGGCCTCAGCCGCTGCCTCAACAACCGCCTCAACCGTTGCCTCAACAACCGCCTCAACAAAATTGGCAGCAACAGCCCCCGCAACAGGGTTGGGCTCGTCAGCAAGCCCCCCTCGTGCAACCAACGATTCGATCGGGTGTTCACTGCCGTGGATGCGGTATTGGATTGGATCCCTACTGGCGCTTCTGTCCGGTGTGCGGCCAGCAAAACCTCGGCTATTGAGGGCTCAGTGGGCGACGAATTTCCCTTCTTCAAAGAGCAATGTTTCGTCCATCCAAATACTTGGATGTTCAAGCACGCCTGAGATTTGGATGCCAACCGCCGCCGTTCCACCCAAGGTCGTGTTGTCGCCAATCGAGAAATAGGCCGTGCCCATCCGCTTTTCATCCTCGAGAACGTTCCCTGTCACGCGCGCATTTGGATTCATTCCAAAGCCAAATTCAGCGATGGTCCACACGTTTTCTTGGTCCTTGCTTTTCAAGCGCCGGGCCGCTTCACCGAACGTTTGTCGGATTTGGGCTGCAGCTGTACCGCCTTTAACATCGACAACGAGTCCATTTTCAATTTGCAGAACGACCGGTTCGTCAACAAGATCGGAATCCCAGGAACCGTCGATCACGATGGTGCCGTTCATCGTTCCTTCCCGGGGGAGGGTGAAAATCTTCCCGGCTGGAAGGTTGGTCAGCATGCGGGGTCGGTTGCAAATCCCGTTGTCGTCCAGTTTCCATTCTCGCCAGTTCACTTCGAAGGTGACGTTCGTGCCCGTTTCCGATTTGACATTGATGATGCGTTTACGCCGGAGAAGGTTACTCATCTCTCCGATGTTTTTCTTGATGATGTTGAAATCCGCTGACATTCCGCCTTCCGTGAACATCTCCACGGTCATGCCGGGCATGGTGGCAACACGAGAGCCGTCTTTGATGGCTTGGCGAACGGCTTTTGTGTGGGTGAGTGAATAGCGGGTGGGTGCAATGACCACTTGTTGTTGCCTCATGAGGTTGGCCACGGGGGTGGGCGGTTCATCGCCGTGGTGCCGTCCTTTTGGCATAACCACCAAGAGAACCCTGTCCGACCGAAGGCTTGCAGCGTCATGCAGGGCTTGTCCAATTTCGGTGGTGGTTGGGTCGCAAACGATGAGGATGTTTTCGCCACGACGAACATCCATGCACGTGTCGATGACGGTACGGGCGCTTCTGGCCATCTTTTCAGCGGCGGTAATCTCCTCGCCCTCACTTTCGCTGGTCCACGGTTCTGGGATGGTTACCCCCGATTCTTCACCGAGTCCTTCGGCTTCGTTCATGATGTCCTCGATGTCTTGGTCCACGACCTTGCCATCATCCTCGTCCGAGCCTTTTCGGCGAAACGGGAGGACCATGCGCGGGGTACCCTTCAAATGTTCTTGAATGTGTGCTTTTTGTTTCATGTTTTGGAGGTGTTTCCCATGTCACGCTATGAAAGTGTTGAAGAAGCACAGCGGCTTGAGAAAGCCATGGAACCTTATCATGAATTTCTCCAACGTGTCCAAGACATTCATCGCCTTGGGGCCCTACAAGGCCACCTTGGTTGGGACCAAGAAGTCCTGATGCCAGCCAAGGGTGCCGCCTCACGAGGCGAAATGATGGCATGGTTGGCCGGTAAGCGCCATGAGCAAGTCACCGACCCTCGCATGGGCGAGTTGTTGAGTGAGTTGGAAGAGCAGGCGCTGGACGAGGACCAAACCGCCAATGTCCGAGAAATGCGTCGCACCTACGACCAAGCCGTACGCCTCCCGAAATCCTTCGTGGAGACGTTTGCACAAGCCCGCTCCGAAGCCCTTGTTTCGTGGCAATCGGCTCGTTCAGCCTCCGATTTTGAAGCGTTCAAACCGTCTTTGCGCCGTTTAATCGAACTGACTCGAGAGAAGATCGGTTTGCTCGGGATTCGGTCCACACCTTACGACGTGCTTCTCGATGAATACGAAGTCGGGATGACGGTGGAGGATTACGATCCGTTATTTGCTGGGCTGCGAGAACGTCTTGTTCCACTCTTGGAGGCCATCACACAGGCTCAAAACACGGTAGAAGAACCGTCCATGCCCGAGGGGCTTGTGTTTTCAGTCGCTGCTCAGAAAGCGTTCTGTGAAGCCGTCTCGAAACACATGGGCTTTGATTTCGAAGCCGGGCGAATGGACGCTTCCACTCACCCATTTTCTGCAGGTCTGTGGCCCGGTGATACTCGCTTCACCACACGTTTTGATGAAGTGGACCCTTTCTCCTGCCTCTACGCAGTCATGCACGAAACCGGCCACGCCTTGTACGAACAGGGTCTTGACCATGAGCACCGCTTCACGCCAAGAGGGGCGGCCGTTTCCTTGGGCGTCCACGAATCCCAAAGTCGGTTTTGGGAAAACCAAATTGGCCGAACCCCTTCATTTTGGAAGGTGGTGTTGCCATGGTTCCGGGCTAATTTCCCCGACGCTCCTGATTGGGATGAGCACGCCCTCAACCGATTGGCGAACCGGGTTGAAAAAGGATTCATTCGCGTTGAGGCCGATGAGGTCACTTACAACTTACACGTGATGCTCCGGTATGAAATTGAAAAACAACTGTTCAACGGTGAATTGGACGTTGACGACCTTCCTCACGCCTGGAACAGCATGTTCAAAGCGTGGTTTGGCCTTGATGTTCCCGAAGACCGTTTGGGCTGTTTGCAAGACATTCACTGGTCCATGGGTGCTTTTGGCTACTTCCCAACCTATACCCTCGGGAACCTGTACGCTGCCCAATTATTGGAAGCCATGGCCGCAGACTTGGGCGACATGGATGAGATGGTCGCTTCGGGGAACTGGGAGCCGATGCTGAATTGGCTTCGGCCACGGATCCATCAACGGGGTAGCCAAGTTTCTCCTGCTCAGCTGATCGAAGATGCAACGGGCTCACCCCCAAGTCCTGAACCGTTCCTCCGCTATGTTGAACGAAAATACGGTGAACTCTACCAACTGGGTTAGCGCCAAGGCGTCATGGTGATGGGTTCTCCAACCGTGCCCGGTTCAACCAAAAGGGCGCCTTTGGGCCCCGTCGCTTCGGTGCGCTCGAAAACAGGCACACCAGCAACGACGGTGACTTGAGCCCACCCCACCAAGGAGCGGCCTCGGAAAGGATTCCAGCCCACTCTCGTCCAGGAATGCTCGTCCATCACCTCTCGGGCATTCTCCATGTCAACAAGAACAACATCGCCGTCCATACCTTCTTCCAAGGTTCCTTTGCCGACCATATTGAAACAATCGGCAACGTTGGTCGACATCCATTTCACGACGTCTTCAACGCTGCAAGCACCGTCTTTGGCGTGGGTCAGCATGACCGCTAAGGACGTCTCAACCCCCGGCATGCCGCTGGGAGCGTTTGGGAAACCGAGGGCTTTGGCTTCGAGCGTGTGCGGTGCGTGGTCGGTGGCGATGCACTGAATCGTGCCATGCTTGAGTTGCTTCCAGAGCGTTTCCCGATCCTTCGCATACCGAATGGGAGGGTTCATCTGCAATCGAGTGCCTTGAGAGGCGACATCAGTTTCGTCAAACGTCAGGTGTTGAGGAAGTGTCTCGGTGGTGATGATGGCCTCGTTTCCGCCTGATTGTGATGGAAGGGCTGTGATGCTTTCTAACCAATCGGCTTCAACGCCGCTGGTCAAGTGAAGAATATGCAAACGGTGGCCAGATTCTTGGGCGAGTTCAACCGCCAATTGCGTTGCCAATAAAGCGGTTATATCATCCCGCCATTCCGCATGTGCAGCGATGTCGGTTCGACCTTTGATGCTCTCAAGGCGCTCAATCATCCGCTGTTCATCTTCGGCGTGGACCGCAATGAGGCCGGCCGTCCCGTTGAAAATGGTTTCAAGCGCTTGGCGTTCGTTGACCAGCAACGTACCGGTGGAAGAACCCATGAAGATTTTGATGCCGCAAATGCCAGGAATGCTCAGCGGAGCCTCGCGAGTTCCAACCGCTTCTTGGAGGTCCGCAACGTTGTCTGGCGTTGCACCGATGAAGAATCCGTAGTTGTTCACGCACTTTTCCGAGGCCGTTTTTAACTTGCCTCGCATGCCTTCCATGTTGGTGATGGAGGGTTTGTTGTTGGGCATGTCCAAAAACGAGGTGACCCCGCCACTGACTGCAGCGGCTGAACCCGACCCCAAGTCTTCTTTTTCGGGTTGTCCAGGGTCTCGAAAATGGCACTGCGGGTCAATGATTCCAGGCAGCAAGTGCAACCCTCGACCGTCAACAAATAATTCGTCATCTTTAGGTTCAAGGGTGTTGCCTAGAGCGACGGTCTCGATGACCCCGTTGCGGATTCTCAAATCACCGACGCCCGTTTCGTTCGGGAGTACCATTGTTGCGCCGTGTATCAAGACGTTCCCAGTCATGCTCATCCTCTGTGGTCTTCCAGCGGTGTGAGGCTCATGAATGTGCTGTGTTACTCTCAAGGGAGGCGCCGGGCTGTTTTTGGTCGGAAAGCGTCGCAAATTTCCTGGTTCATGTCCATGTAGGGCCCGTTCATCAAGTCCACACAATACGGTACGGCTTTCCAGATTTCGTCGATGGTCTCCCTGATGGCTTTTGGTCGGCCTGGTAGATTGAACACGAGGGATTTGCCCCGTAGTCCTCCAACCTGTCTTGAGAGGATGGCGGTTGGAACAAAGGCAAGGGAGATGCTTCTCATTTGTTCGCCGAACCCCGGCATCATCCGGTCGCAGACCGCTTCGGTTGCTTCTGGCGTGATGTCGCGAGGTGCAGGTCCGGTGCCGCCGGTGGTGACCACAACATGGCATCCCTCGTCGTCAACCAGTTCGATCAAGGCCGTTTCAACTGCACTGCGTTCGTCGGGTACGCAGCGATACATGACGGTCCAAGGACTCTTGATGGCCTCTTCAAAGAACCCGAGAATTGCAGGCCCTCCTTCATCGGAATATTCGCCTCGGCTCGCACGGTCGCTGACCGTCACGATACCCAACCGAACGGGGTCGCCGATGTGGTCTTTGGTCCCCGAAAACATCGAAGTGGCCTGCATGGCTTCACCTACTGGTCGCCGTATTTGGCCACGATGTCTGCATGGAAGTTGTCGAGGAGGGTGTCCTCAAACAGTTCTGTTTGTCGCCGCATTTTGGTTGACCGAATGTGCAGCACGGCCATGAGAACGAACACAACGATGACCAGCGGGATGAAGACTTCAAGCTTGTATTGATGCATGAACTTCACAATACCCTCGGCGGTGTAGGCCCAGGTGATCGAGGCGATGGAACCGCCGATGAGGGTCGCCAGCAGGACCCGCATGAACTGCATGCGTGAAAGAAGGCCGAGCATGGCGCCCACGAGCACACCGGAGGCCATGAACGGAATCCAGACAAAGAAAATAAGGCCCCAAAAGCCCCATTTGTTGATCATTTCCCGCTTCTCATTGGCCATGTATTCCACCGTTGAGAGCGTGTCGCCCAAGAACTTGGTTTGGAGAACCCTGCCACCCAACCCGTCCTGTTTGGCAACGGCTACGATACGTTCGTCGTCCTGTTGGGAGCGTCGCTCAACACGGCCAGCTCCTGACCGGTCAGCCAACGTTGAGACTTCGTTGCGGGTCTTGACCACCAAATCCTGAGAGCCAAGAATCTCTTCATTGCGTTCATGGACGAAGCGATAGAGTTCGTCTTTGATTTGGGTGGAGGTTTTGTTAAATCGCAACCAAGCAAAGCGCTGTGTTGGCCGGAAGATGACGGATACGAACACGACTCGGTCGTCGCTTGTTACCACTGCTCCCGTCATTTCCACATCCGAGCGCCGTGTAAAGAACAGGTCCAAACTGTCCCGGACATCGTCTTCAATTCGAGAGAGGGAATGGAGTTCGGAAAAGAAACTCGAATAGTCCTCTTGTTCTGATTTGAGGTCTTTTTCTTCGCCTTGGGAGCCGACACCAACGCCCGAATCAAAATCAACCATTGGACCATCGCCAATGACCCGGACGTTCAGTTGAACCGGTTTGAACACTCGGAAGATGGCGAACTCTTCCAGCAACGCGCGGAGAAGTTCAGCGCGTACTTCATTGGAATCGGAGAGCGTATTCTCCGTGTTCTTGTAGGGCACCATGATGTCAATGGACAATTCCCTCACTTCGGTCTTGTAGAGGTCGTGGTCAACGTCGATGCCGAGTTGTTCGCTGACTTGCTTAACGGTATCCTCAACCAAACGAACGATGTGAGACCGTGAAAGGATGTCGTCAGCGTCTTGATGGTATACCTTGTACATGACGGGGTAGATGATGAGCAGCGAGATCAGCGACAGCGAGAGCGAGATGAAGGCCATCCACCATGCGGGGATTCCAGCTGCACCACCGGTCAGCATGGCGGTCTCCCGGCCTCCGCCCAGTTCGGCGCCCATCAAAATGTAGCCCCAATCGCCCAAATCTTGGACGGTCCAGCAAGAGCGAGGGCCGGCGTCTTCAATTCTGACCTCGGAATGTTCGTCATCATTCACGAAAGGGAGGAAAGCGAGGGTTTCTTTGGAAAGGGTATGCTCAAACTTGATGCTCTTGGATTTCATTTCCATGGTTGTGTTCGACGAGGTGTTGCGTTCATCGTAGACCATGACGCTGAATTTCAGTTCATAGTGGCCTTCGGGAAGTTCGGAGTAGGGGGCCTTGAAGTAGGCTCTTCCGTAGGACTGATCGGCTTTGTTGATGGTGCGGATGGTCTCGTTTGATCCGTATTCTTCGGTCACGATGCTTTTTGTTCCTTCGTCCATGACGCTGAAAAAGGTGTAATTGAGGTAAGCTTCGCCGTTGGGCAAGTTGTGGCCGGCCACCGAGAACAGTTCCTGATCGGGGTCTGGGAAGATGTTGAGCCATGGTTCATCCGTGATTTCGGTGCATTCGTCACCGATGTCAAGGAAGGTGGTTGACGCCGTATGGTCGAGGCTGGTCGTGTTGCCGAGAATGCCCGACGACATCGAAAACAGAAGGAGGGTAAATAACAAGCCGTAAACAATGCCCCCCATCAAAACAAAGTCTTCAATGTTGGAAAGGAACATCCGACCGCTGCCGCTTCGTCGCTGGCGGATTTCTTGGAGTTCCTTTGCCTCTTTGTCCTTCGCTTTTCCTGGCTCCTCTGGAGCATCCTTGGCGCCGGAATCCGAGTTGGTCTCCTTCGCCATGATGGGGCATGACCCCTCAAGTTCAAGAATCCTTTTCCTTAATTGTAAGGGTGATGATGGCACAACCTCGGTTCTATAGAATCCAAAATCCACATCATGCCTCGCTGGAACGCAAGCCGATGTTGGTGGGTTAGGCCGGACTTGAACCAGCGACCTCGGCATCTTCAGTGCCGCGCTCTCCCAACTAAGCTACTAACCCGTGCAAGGTTGGCCAACGCCCTCGCCATATCAAGCCTTCCGATGGAGCGATTGGCTCAAATTGGGGCCGCCGGCGGGACGGAACTCACTCCGCTCCGTCCAAGGCTTGCTTTTGGAAAGCAAACAACGTCTCGAGGCCTTTGTCTGCGCCAGCGAGCAACGCCGACAATTCCTCGGCCGAAAAGGTGGATTCTTCACCCGTACCCTGAACTTCAACGTATTTTCCATCGTTGGTTTTGATGATGTTCATGTCAACGTCAGCGTTGGAGTCCAACACATAATCCAAGTCGAGGTAAACTTCGCCGTCGATCAGGCCGACGGAGACGGCCGCAAGGTCGTGGGGAATGACGGTGTTTTCGTGGTTTTCCTGTTCAAGTGCATCCAACGCGGGGGGCGTCCAACCTTCCTTTCGCTGCTCGGGTGTAGGTCGGAGGTCAATCGGCAAACAAACGCCTTGGGCGATGAGGCGCCGAACGGCCAAGCGGAGCGCAATGTTGGCCGCCGTGATGGAGGCACAACGCGTCCCACCGTCGGCGTTCAGTACATCACAATCCACGTTCAGCGCAATGGGGCCAAGGGCTTCAAGGTCCACGGCGGCTCGAAGCGAGCGAGCGATGAGTCGTTCGATTTCTTGTGTGCGTCCTTTCGCCCCGCGTCGTTCTCGGCGAAAGCGTGAATCGGTGGAGCCGGGAAGAAGCGAGTATTCTGCGTGCACCCACCCTTTGGTGGCGTCTCTTGGAAACCATCCAGGGAGGCGTGCTTCTTTTGTGCAGCAGGCCAAAATCACGGTGTCTCCTTGCTTGTAAAGTACGGAAGCAAGGGCGTTGGGTGTGAAATTGAGAGTGACTTCTGGCGTGCGCATCTCATTATTGGCTCGAGAAAGGTTCAGTTCGGTTTTGAATTTGCCCATGTTTCCTGCCAATGCCTGGCCCTCATCAACCCTTCCTCAGCCCAAGGATGGAAAGAGGTCAGGTTGAAGGTGTGAATTGACTTGGAAGCATCATGAGTCAACCTCAGGCCGTCATTTGTGCCGTTGCGCGCACGCCCATCGGGAAGTTCATGGGCGCACTGTCCTCCATGAGTGCGGTTGACCTCGGTGTCCTGTCCGTGAAGGAACTGCTCAAGAGAGCAGGCATCGAACCTGGAAGTGGTATGGTGGACGAAGTTGTCTTTGGACAAGTGCTGCAGGCCGGCGCAGGGCAGAACCCTGCTCGACAGGTTGCGCTGGGCGCAGGCCTGCCGGTCTCAACACCCTGCGTTACCGTGAACAAGGTCTGCGGTTCCTCTCTGAAGGCTGCCATGATGGCGGCCAACAGCATTCGTGCTGGCGAATACAAGGTCATTATTGCAGGGGGCATGGAGAGCATGAGCAACGCTCCCCAGCTGCTGATGGGGCAACGCAAAGGTGCAAAAATGGGCAATTCAACGCTGGTTGATTCAATGATTCACGATGGATTGTGGGACGTCTACAACGATGTTCACATGGGAACCACCGGCGAAACGGTGGCCAAGGAATGCAACATCACCCGTGAGGCCATGGATGCCTTTGCTGCCCGTAGTCAACAACGAGCAGCTACGGCTTGGGAAAAGGGCTGGTTTGACTGGGAGACCTTCCACGTTGAAGTGCCTCAACGCCGGGGCGAACCCACCGTCTTCACCGTCGACGAGGGTGTACGCGGTGGAACCACGGCCGAGTCGCTGGCAGGATTGCGCCCTGTATTTGACAAAAATGGGGCGGTCACTGCAGGCAACGCCAGCACCCTCAATGACGGCGCAAGTTCAGTTCTCATCGCCGAAGCCGAATTTGCAAAAGCCCAAGGATGGGAAATTGTGGCCACCATCGAAGATTATTGCACCTCTGGCGTCGAGCCTGCTCGTGTCATGAGCGCGCCTATCCCTGCCATTCAAATGCTCCTGGAGCGCAACGAACTGGACGTGTTGGACGTCGATATCTACGAGCACAACGAGGCGTTTGCTTCCGCTTCTTGTGCCGTTGCACAGGAGGTTGGCATACCGGACGACCGTTTCAACCTCCACGGCGGGGCCGTCAGTCTCGGCCATCCCCTCGGGGCGAGTGGAACGCGCTGCCTTATCACCATGCTTGGCGTCATGCGAAGGCGAAAGGCGAGTTCTGGTATCGTCACGCTTTGTCTTGGCGGTGGCAACGCCACTGCTATGTACGTCCGTCGACCCGAAGAAGGCGTCAATCGCTCTTGAGCAAGGTCAAGATGTTTTCAGGAGGCCGTCCGATGACGGCCTGTTTGTTGATGACAAGGATGGGCCGTTCAAGCGCCCGTGGGTTTTCCCGCAGCAGCGCCATGATCTCGGCTGGACCGTGAAGGCTTGCCATCGCATCCGGACCGGCTTCTTTCTTGCGAACCACGTTGTCGAGGTGGGCAAGGATCGTCAGGTCCTCCTCGCGGATCCCCGCTTCAAGGTAGCGAATCACTTCAACCTCAACCTCTCGTTCTTCGAGCAGGGCAAGGGCTTGCCTGGACTTTGAGCATCGGGGGTTATGGTAAAACCGCATGATGAGACGAGCCAAATTCAATCCATGAAGGCATGGGTTCGCTGATTTTTGAACAGTATCACTCCTCTTCAGAGGAGGGCGGGGTGAGCATGCCGTATTCCTCAATCACATCGCAGGCCCCCGGCAATACCGCCAGTAAATCATCGGTTGAAAGGCCAGTGTTGTGGTAAATTTTGTTGGCCAGTTGGTCCTTCTTGGTCAGGCCCGGCGTGAGAATGGCGTATCGGGGGCACATGCCCTGAATGTAGTCGGGGGTGCCGGTGACGACGAGAGGTACCCCGTTCACGGCCACGATGCCAATACCGATTCGCACGTCCATGTCCTTGTACCACGTTCGTTGTCCTCGGATGACAAAAGCCCCCTTGCCAACGAATTCCCCTGTTTGAGCTGACTTGGAAACCTGTGCGGGTTTGACGCTATAGACCGTTCCATGGGCGCCTCCTCCATTCCATGCACGGCTCCACGAGAGCGCAAGGACAGCGGCTTGTTGGAGTTTCTTTTCATCAAGCCCGGGCGTCTCTAATTTGTCCACAAGGCGGTAGGCTGGAATATCGGCCGGGAGGTGAGCAGGACGTCGTTCTTCAAGAGCAAAACCTTGGCTTGCTCTTAAACTGCAAGAGGGGGCGCCGTGAAGGTCGGCGTGAAGGTACATATCCTCGCCTGAGAGATGTTTTTTGACCACAGCGTCGTTGCCTTTGGCGTCTTTTCCTCCTACGATCAGGTGTCCCCCTTCGACCATCCCCCAACGGTGCTGTTCAAACCACATCCGTTTGCTGCGCTTGAGGCGGTTGAGTTTTCCGCTGGCCTTTTGTTTGGCTTCGCTTTTCCGGGCTCGCTTGAGTTTTCGTTCGGTCTCCTCAAGGGCTTGAACAGCCCCTGATGTCTTGTTTTTCTGCTTGCGAGCGGATTCAAAATAGCGTTGTGCATTTTGATGGACCGTTGCATCAAGTTCCAGCACAACCTGTGGGCCTTTTGCTTCGCCATCCTCATCGGGGAGAACCACCGTGAACGTGCGCTCTGCCGGGGCAGCACTGACAATCCAAGGGATCCCTTTGAGGGCTTTCCGCACCTTGCTCCAACCGTCTCGCTCGACGGCTTCTTTGGTTTGTTCAAGTAACCCCTCGACGTGACTCCAATGGTCCTGAATTAGATGACCAAGTCGTTGTTGCTTCTCGATTTTTTCTGAGAAACCGGCCAATGCCTTTTCTTGCTGGGCTTTGCGTCGTTCCAAGCGCTCCACTTCGGTGGATTGGCCCCGACCCGGTCCGGCTTGCTCAAAGCGTTCCTCTTCACGACGCTGAAGTGCATGGGCATCGTGTGCACCTTTCCACGTATCGACGGCTTCACAAAGTGATGGAAAACTTACTTGCGCCATGTCGGTATGTTGGGGGAGAAGAATCGGTGTGGCCTCCACCGAGCGTTCAGCCAACCAAGCCTGTTGTTCTCCAGCGGCTAATCCGTCATAGAACGGGCGCCAAGGGTCGGGGTCGTTTTCATGGAGTTTGAGCACAAGGTGGCCGTTGTTGCTGTCGTCAAGTTGGGACAACAGTTGGTGCAGCGCCGCATAAACGGCTGTTGAATCGGCTTCTTGAGTCGGTGAATTGGGTTCATGTTGGGCCACTGCGCAGACGGCGTTGGCGTGGGTCGCACCCAAATTGACCTTTCCTCCAAGCGTGGAAACGAGGTCCCGATCGGATTCGTTGAGCAACGCTTGCAGGGTTGCTTCATCCAGTTGGTAGGGGTCCATGGCGGGCGGGGGAAGTGTGTAGGCAACGCCTTTCTTGAGGGTCCGGCCTGCATAGGAGGCATGGGTCAGCGGTTGGATGATGACCCCTTCCTGGTCGACGAGAATGATGTTTCCATCACGGAACACCTCCACGTACAAGGTTCGCTCTCCGTTTTTGGTGTCAAAAGAGAACGCAAGCACCCGGTCAAAGCCCACTTGTTTGACTCCGGTCAGTCGGGCATTGCGCAAGTGTTTTCGGAGGACCATGGCAAAAGGGGGTGGCGTCATCGGCATGGGGCGGTCCCGCTGTGAGGTGTATATCCGGGCGCCTCTGACGAATACGATATCCCGCTGATCAACCTCTTTGGGATTGACACGGAGCACGATTTGCTCGTAATGTGGCATGTAGGCTTTCTTGACGTAGGCTCCTTTCAAGGCGTCCAATTCGCGTGCCATCACGCGAAGGTCGAACCCTGACATGGCCTTCTTCATGGGTTCACCTTCGTCGTTTCCAAATGCTGAGGTGTGAAGAAGGTTTCAGGGTCTGTTCACCTTCGATGCTTCTTCTTCGTCCACATCCTCAAATTTCAACAACACCTTTCCAATGTTTTTGGCATCGTGAATGTACTGGTGAGCGGCTTGCACGTCATGAGCGTCAAAGACACGGTCCACGATGGGCTCCAAATGGCCGGTCTGAATGCCTTCCACAATACGAGCAAGTTGGCTGTGCATGACCGCTTCGTTGGACCATGTCCCCATGTGAACGCCGAACACTGCGCGGTTCCTCGTCATCAGCCGGAGCGCGTCGAATTTGGGTGTCTTCCGCATGGCAAAGAAGGCTTTCAACAACGACCGTTTTCCAGAAGGGGCTGCCGCCGAGAGGCCGTAGGTGTAGAGCCGTCCGCCTTCAGCAAGGCAGGATAAACTCCGTCGGAGGTTATCTCCTCCGATGGGGTCGAGCACATGGTCCACCCCAGTTCCGTTGGTTTCGGCCTTGATGATGGCGACGAAATCTTCCTTGTGGCGGTCGATAGGGCGGGCGCCGTACTTTTCGATGATGTGATGCTTTGATTTGGAGGACGTCGCCCAGACCTGTCGTAGGCCCGCCCATTTGCAGAGTTGCAAAGCAGCGGTCCCAACGCCTCCTGCTCCACCATGGATGAGCACCTTGTCGTCGGGACGAAGATGCCCGAGATGGTGAAGCATGTGATGCGCCGTCATGTACGTGACGGGCGTGGATGCAGCGGCTTGAAGCGAAATTCCATCGGGGAGAGGAATGACTCGGTCGGCGGTTGAAAGAACATAGCTGGCCTGGCCTCCGTTTCTCATGGCGGCGACCACTCGCTGGCCCACTTCAAATCCAGACACGCCCGGTCCAACAGCGTCGACCACCCCGCTCGCCTCGTAGCCTGGCGTAAAGGGGAACGGTGGGCGAGGTTGGTAGAATCCCATGCGCATGAGCAGGTCTGCAAAATTGATGCCGGCATAGGCCACTTTTATGCGGATTTCCCCTTTCTTGGGCGTTGGCGTCTCCATCGGTTGTGCGGTGATGCTGGAAACACCCCCGGCTTTTTTGATCACGACACGCTTTCCGATGTTGCTCCCTCCACTTGCCATACGGCACCGTTTAACATGACCTTGCCTTTGTCTTGATGGGCCAATAAATGCGAGAGCGTTTGGTCAACAGCAAGACCCGGATGCGCATCTGGGGTATCTGCATAGGCGTGAATGGCGATGTCCTCAAGACGACCCACGCCCTCTTGCACAGCCTTGAGCACACGTTCGTGTCGGGCCAGGCGATGGGAAATGTAATGCTCAATCAATCGTTCAGGGATGGCGACCACGGGACCATGACTTGGGAAGACCAAATGAGGTTTGAGATCCTTGAGTCTCCGAAGTTGGTCGATGTATTCGTTCATGTCTCCCGAGTGAGGCGGGATGAGGATGGTGCCGATGCCGGCTACCATGTCACCCGCGACCAAGCCTGCGTCGCTGATTAAACATACATGGCCGGGGTGATGGCCAGGGGTCACCAAGACCTCCCATGTCTGGTGGCCCAACGTCAAGTGCTCACCGTCCTTGAGGATACGCTGGCAGGGAACGGAGCGAGCGGTGTATTCGCTCCCCCAAATCGGGACATCAAAAGCTTCCTTGAGCAATGACATGTCAGCCAGATGGTCGCTGTGGCTATGCGTGAAGACGACAGCGATGAGGTTTCCACGATGGCGTTCGACCGCCGTCGCCAACGCCTCCATGTCTTCTCGCATTCGGACAGCGGGGTCAACAAGGATGAATTCACCTTCGGGGTCGCCCACGAGGTAGCAGTTGGTGTGGTCTGCTGGTGGAAGGGTGGCTGTTTTGATGGGGACCACCTCAACGCCATGGGCAAAGAGGATCGAGCGACGGCCCGGTAAACGTTCTGCGATATCGCCGGCTGCCTTGTTCATGTCCCGTTCAAAGCGTTCCAGGGTTCGCTCAATTTCCATCAGCAACGTGACCACAGGCGGAGCCACTTTGATCTCATGAGCTTTCCATTGAGCGAGGATGTCCACGGGTTTCGCCCACATGACTTGGATGAATTCTGTTTGGGGTTCCAAATCAATCTCTGGGACCTCGGCCCAATCTCCGAGGTGGAGATGAAGGAAAGCGTTGTCAAATTGTACGGGTCCAAAAGGCGGTGTGATGCGGTGACTCAGGGTCCGAATTTGGGTGCGGTCAACCGGAAAGGCACCCTCAAGGGCCAGAGGCAGCCATTGTTTTTTGTCCTCTACGATAGCAAGCCGTGCGGTTGGTTCCATCAAGGCCGCTCCGCTATCAGAGGGAACGAGACCGAGTTCCTCGCTCATTTCTCTCATGATGCAGGCAATGGATGCCGCTTCTGGCCCTGCTAGCGCAGGTATAGCCTCAACGGCTGCACGGTCAACCGATGAGACGCCGCCGCCGGGAAAGGCCCAGTAGTTGGGAAAGGCTCGCATGGTTTTCGCCCGCAAGCCCAGCAGCACTTCGACCCCTTCTGGTCCGTCGCGCGTAAGGGTCATGGTGGCCGTGGGACGTGGTGTCCCCCGAGCAGAGGCGGGCAACTCGACACCTTCGGGGACCTCACTCATATCAACGCCTCAACGACCGTCCTTTCAAAGGCTTGTGAAGACGAGGTTTGGCTTTCATGGATGGCGTCGGATTCAAATAAAACGGAGCGAGACCGGAAAGCATGCCTCATGATTCGGTGGAAGAACACCTTGCCGAAATGGCTGAACTGGTTGCACAAGCCGAGGCCATGGGCGTGGATTTGTGGCCGGAAACGAAACCTGCTCGGCCGTGGGCAAAGTACGCCTTGGCCTCCTTCATGATCATCATGATGTTGTCTTGGGTGTCCAAGGTGATGTTTCGGTTCGCTACAGTTTAGGTCGCTGCTTTGACCGTTGAGTTGAAGAAGGCAACGGCTTTCGCACGACCACAGTCCCTTAGTGTAGCGGTCCATCATGGAGGATTCTGGTTCCTCCGACCTCGGTTCGAATCCGGGAGGGACTACCACCGCTCTCTGCCGGAGTGAATTCACGAACACCAGTTTTTAGGGCGCCCTAAAATTATATACTTCTTACTTTTAGGGCGACCTAAACCGGGACGTATGTCCATGATGAGAAATCAGAAAACAAATAAAAAAGTCGCTTGCAGTGTAATGGTCTTGGTCATGATGATGGCCGGCCTGAGTGGTTGTATCGGGGGCGACGAGTCAGAAGAAACCCTTCGAATCGCGTTCTCGGTCAAGGACGATTATTCATCCTTTGATGAGAATCCTCAGAAACTCGCAGATTACCTCAGCGAAACCACTGGTTTGAACATTGAACTCTACCCCATCACTTCGGACAGCTTGGCCCTCGAAGCGCTTCGGTTTGGGAGTGCTGACATGGCTTTCCTTGACGGCGGTGCGGCTTGGATGGGTTGGCAATCTTACGGTCTGGAGGCCATGGCCGCCGATATGAAAAGTGACGGCCGCACGTACTACAGCGCTCACGCCTGGGTACTCAACGATAGCGCCGCAGGACAAGCTGCGCTCGACGACGACGAATCAACAGACCCGTTCGCTGAACTCGCTGGGGAATCCTCTTGTCATACAGGTTGGCTAAAATCCGCTGGCATGCTCATTCCCATGGGATACTTCATCGGCCAAGGTTATGCAGAAGTTATTGGCGACGAGGACGACATTGAATCGCTGAGGAACACCATCTTCAATCACTTCTCGGATGATGCTTCCATTCCTGAATCCGGGTCCCTGTACTACGGTTATTCCGGGGCGCTACGTTGCCTTTCCGAAGGCGAAGGGGCCGTGGCCTTTGCCAAGGATTCGACCGTGGATTCCTATTGTGCAGCAGATGACACTGAACGGGAATCGTGGTGCCTTGACCGGGATCGCTATGTGGCTCTTCCTGCCTTTGGCCAGGCTCCCTCTCACCCGTTGATGTACCAGCCCGATACTGTTGACGACGAAACTCGAGACCTCATCGTCGCTGCGTTGCTTGATTTGAACACCACCGATGAAGGGAAATCCATGCTGGAGAACATTCTCAACACCCCTGGACTCATCCAAACGGATGCGCAATCCCACCTCGGTTCTTACGGGGGGCTGATTCAGCACGTGCCCGGCATTCAGGGTTACCTTGATGAGAAGTATTCGTCGGCGTGATAGTGTTGGAAGAAGTTTTGGTTCACCTGCACGATGTCGCCATCGGCTACGATGTTCCTCTGATTGAGGACATCAATATCGAAGTCTTTGCAGGTGATGTCATCGCAGTTCTCGGGCCCTCAGGTATTGGAAAAACCACCTTGCTGCGCACCATCGCGGGCCTTGTTCGGCCATTGGAAGGCGATGTGGAACTCGCTGTCCCCTCACGAGGTGGACTGGGATACATTCCCCAACGCTTGGGCCTTGTGGGCAACTTAACGGTTCGAAACAACGTCGAGATGGGCCTTCGTGTTGGTCTTTCCAAGTGGTACCCGCCCTTCTTCCCCGTGCCGGCAAAACAACACCACTATGCTGAACGGGCGATGGAGGATTTGGGTATTCTCCACCTTGCTGACCAACCCGTCCGCATCTTGTCGGGTGGACAACAACGACGCGTGGCCACCGCCAAAACGGTTGTACAGCGGCCAAAATTGGTGTTGGCTGATGAATTCCTTGGTGAACTTGACGACGACAACGTCGAAGTGGTCATGCGAACGGTTCGCTCGGCCATTGAAGCCCAAAATTCGGCCATGATCATGGTGGAACACCATGAAGAACTCGCCCGTCAAGTCGCCAATCGAGTTTGGCGAATCGCCGACGGGCAATTGATCGAAGAGGTGGTTCGATGAACAAACGTCTCTTGTTGGTCATCCTCGGCATTCTGGCCCTGACAGGATTCGTCTTCATTGACCTCGTGGGTCATTTGGGCCGACTTAGCGGCGGTATGAGCAACCTCGGTGTTTTCTTCCGTGAGAGTCTTTGGCCGCCTGACTGGTCCGTGCTCGAAGCGCAATCCTACCCCGTTTGTGAGGCTCGGTTCGAGTTCACCTGTTCGGTTGCCTGGTTGGGCATGGTGGAGACGATTAAAATCGCCTTCGTGGCGACGGTCTTCGGATTTCTGGTGGCGCTTCCTCTCTCGGTGATGGCGGCCAGTAACCTCTCCCCCATTGAAATCGCCATCCCTGCTCGTATTGTTCTGGCCGGTATGCGAAGTTTGCCTTCCATCATCTGGGCCGTGTTGTTCATGATCATTTTTGATATGGGGACGCTGGCCGGTATTTGCGCCATGTCCTTTTACACCGTGGGTTATCTTGGAAAATTGCAGTTTGAATCCATGGAGGGCATCAAAAATGCTCCGCTTGAAGCGGCCAAGGCCATGGGTATGTCGCGCACGGAGACGGCTTGGTTGGTGGCCATTCCTGAATCGGCCAATCAACTGCTCAGCCATCTTCTCTTCATGTTCGAATACAACGTCAGACACGGGACGGTCATCGGTTTGGTCGGTGCAGGCGGTATCGGGTTGTACCTCAACACGTATCTGAAACTCGCCCAATACGACAAGGTCGTGGCCCTCTTGGTCGTGGTCTTCCTCGTCGTTGTGGTGATTGACTTCGTGTCCATGGTTTTGCGGTCAGCGGTGACCGAAGAAGGCGATGTCGAACGCCCCTCTTGGTCGTCTTTGTTCCTGCCGGGGGCCATTTCGTCGGCCTTACACCCCACGCCGATGAACAAGAGCAAACCGTCGGACGAGAGCGAATGAATCAGTCAGCGGCAATGTGAAGGTTCCCCTCTTTGTAGAAGATTTGGATTTGGTCAGCTGCCTTCTTTGAGAGGGCAGCGACGGCTTCGTAAATCTCGTCTTCCTTGACCTTGAACGCCTTTGCAGCATCTTTGGTCGACCACGGTTGGATGTGGAAGTCGCTTTTGACAAGCCACTTCAACAGCTTCGCCTCAAACTCCGTCAACTCGTCGGCCATGTTTTGGACAAGGGGCGTCGCCTCAAAATGTCACCGATACGGCTCATCCAAGGGCCACCATTCTTCGGCAGCACTCTTCAGCGTCGATATCACCGTTCAATAGCGTGTTGAGGGCCTTGGTGAAGGGAATGTTCAACCCGGCGTCTTCTGCCCGCTCAACGAACATGCGGCAGGCTCGTACGCCCTCGGCCACCATGTGCATCTCATCCAAAGCGTCGTCCAATGTTAAACCCGTTCCGAGTTTTTCACCCATGGATCTGTTCCGTCCATGAGGCGATGTCGCGGTGACGTACATGTCACCGAGGCCGGCCGGGCCAAAGGCTACTTCTGCTCTCGCTCCCAATTCGGCCAGTAACAGGCACCCTTCTTTGAACCCGGACATGAAAATAGCCGCCTTGAGGTTGTCGCCCCCCAAGTCGCCAACGTGTTTCAGTCCGTCCACAAGGCCGCAAGCAAGGGCTACGACGTTCTTGTAAGCGCCCCAAAGTTCGGCTCCAACGGGGTCGCTGGCAGGATGAAGGATGAAACTGGGCGTGCTCAATGTTTGGGCAAGACGCTGGGCGATGGCTTGGTCTTCACTGGCCACCAGCGCCGTGGTCATGACGCCCCCTGCTGCTTCAGGGGCGATGGTAGGTCCGGTCAACACCGCCAACGGGTTGGTCTTCCCCTCTTCCTTGAGCCGCGTGTGAATGGCTTCTGAAATCAGCCGTTTACCCGGTGCGAGTCCCTTGGCCAAATCAAGCAGAACATGACCTGGCTGGAGGTGGGGCAGCACGTCTTCCATCACCTTGAGAATGACCGAGGACGGTACGGCGAGAACGATGATCTCACTGCCATCAATGGCTTCAGCAAGGTGCATGGTTGCGTCCAAACCTGGAACTGGATGTTCAGGAAGGTACTTTTCATTGACCTCACGCATCATGATGGATTCGTAGACTTCTTGCTCGATGGTCCAACCCTTCACCTTGTGGCCCTCTAAAAGCCACAACCGAGCGATGGCTGTCCCCCAATTGCCCAATCCCAAGACTGCGATGTGCGCCATGTCAATCGTCAACTTCGCCCCTTCATTGGTTTATACCATTTCGGGCAACATCGGCCCAAAAACAGTGGATTTGAGGCGGTTCTTGAACGGGCCATTCAAAACAAATCGTCGTCGTCTTCATCAAAGTCAAAGAGGTCATCTTCTTTCTTTTCTTCAGCCTTCTTCGTCTCTTTCTTGGGCTTGCTGGCCTTGGTTTTGGTGGCCTTTTCAGGTTCTGCCGCTGCATCCTCTTTCTTCACCGGTTCTGCCGGTGCCTTCGGGGCTGGCTCAGCGGGTTGGCCCGCTGTTTTACGGGCTTGGGCGATCTGCGTTTCTTTTGAACGAAGTTCTTCCTCGCTCTTTCCTGTTTGCAAAGCCAAGGCGCGACGTCGGTCTTCTCGGGCTTTGCGCTCAAGTTGCTTGTGGCGAGATTTCTCGATGTTTTGCATCATGTACATGGCATCGTGTTCGAGAAGTGGAGAATCCGAAATGAGGGTAATGTCGAGCCATCCCCCGTCTTCAACAATAAATTCGGCCAATGGTTCAAAGTTGAGGTCTGACTTCTTGATTTGTGTGTAATGCATGGCGTTGCCTGTGCGGTGCTCGACGCCCGAGAAATGGCAGTAGAACTCTTTGGTGCCGATGCTTTCACGAACGATGTCGAACAGTTCACCGTAATCTTCCGAAGTTCGCATTTGACCGTGGCCACGAGCGTGAATGTGAGCAATGTTGAGCACGGGGACCGTTCCTTCCACGTGATTGACGACTTCCAAGACCTCCTCGAGGCTGCCCCAGAGTTCTTGCCGTCCGGATGTTTCAACACCGATTTTGGAGGGCGTTCCGTTCTTGATCCACGGAAACACAGGAAATTCGTCTTCATCATCGTGCCAAATATCGTGAATTCGGTCCACGATGCCGGAGAACACGTTGGCGACTTGCTCGTTGGCTGCTTGCCCCCGTCCAAAGTCCCCGTAGTGGCCAGTGTGGAGGGTGATGTGACGAGCGTTGATGGTTCGGGCGGCTTGCAAGGTCGCTTCGATTTTGGCCAGAGAACGCCCTCGCTCCACTTTGCCGCCGAGCAGCTCGGAGTAGTAAGGGCCGTGTATGTTCATCTCAAAGTCGGTCTTGTTGGCCAGAACACCGGCTTGCCAGTACTGTTCAAAGTGCTGTGGGGCCACCATGCGGACCGTTTGGACCTCCATGGTCTCAAGACCAAGCGAGATAATATCGTCCATTCCTTCAACGATGGTTCGACCCTTACAAGAGAGTGGAACACCTGCCGGTCCGAGTTTAATTGACATTCGTTCTCTCCCCCCGAAACCGACCCAAGGGACATCACATGATAATCCCTTTCTGTTGGCTGTCCGCTATTTTGGCCGCCCGGGTGATTTTCAAGAGTGATGGGATACGACTCTTCATGAAGGTGAGACCGGAGGGGGTTCTCATGGAGCCCCAGGTCAAGCGTGCTGTTGATGCGTTTCAAAAGGGGCACCCCGTCTGCCTGTTTGACTCAGAAAAGCGAGAAGGAGAAACCGACCTTCTCTTTCCCGCAGCCAAAGCTGAACCGGCCATGATGCGCCAACTTCGCCAAGACTGTGGTGGCTTGTTGTTCCTCGCCATCGGTGATGAGGTAGGCGAGTGCTTCGGCCTTCCGTTCCTCCAAGACATCCACACCACGCCCGATGCCATTGAGCGAAACCCGGTGCTGAACCACCTCATCACGAACGACCTTCGCTATGACGCACGGTCAGCCTTCACCCTGTCCATCAACCACCGAGAGACCTACACCGGTATCACCGACCACGACCGAGCCTTGACCACCCGCCGTTTTGCCGAGTTAGCAACCGCTTGTTTGGCCGACGGGATGGCTGGCGAACCGGCCATGAAACGGTTGGGAGAAGAATTCCGAACCCCAGGTCATATTCCTGTTTGCAGGGAGGCCAAAGGCGGACTGAGCGTCAGGCAAGGCCACACCGAACTCGCTGTGGGTCTTGCTCGCCTCGCTGGGGCAGCGCCTGTTGTCATTGGTGCTGAAATGCTCCAACCCGACGGTGATCATGCCTTGTCCGTCGCCGAGGCCCGTGCTTGGGCTGAGGCCAGGGACATCCCGTTCCTTGAGGGTGCTGATGTCGTCGCCGCTCTCGGCGTTGAATCATCACCGTCATCCTCATGAAGCAACAGCCCAACCCGTGATTGGTGGTCCTATGAAGCGCATTCTTGCTGTCGGTGTGTTTGACCTGCTTCACGCTGGTCATCTGCATTACTTGGAACAGGCCAAAGCGCTGGGCGATCATCTCACGGTTGTTGTTGCTCACGACGACACCGTTCGCAAGCGAAAGCACGAACCCGTCACCAATCAAGACCTCCGCCAACGCATGGTTGCCGGCCTCAAACCGGTTGATGTTGTTGTGGTTGGCAACCCTCCCGATGTGCCAATCTTCGACATCCTTCCAGATATTGAGCCGCACGTTATCGCCTTGGGTTACGACCAAGAGCACGCTGAGGAAAACATTCGCAAAGCGCTTCAAGAACGAGGGTACCTGGGCATCGACGTGGTTCGTGTTGAAGGTTTGAGTGACGACCTTGATGGTACTCGGAAAATCATCGCACGTATTCTTGAGCGTGCTGAAAAGAAGGGGGCTTGAAGGTGTTTACCGGCATCGTGCAAGGCCGAGGAACCATCGCCTCTATAGAAAAAGAAAACGCCGTTTGGACCTTTTCGATTACCCTCCCCGATGCCCAAGGTCTTCAGCGAGGAGCAAGCGTTGCCATCAACGGCGTGTGTTTGACGGCCACCGATATTCAAGGCCATCTTGTTGCCTTTGACGTCATTGAAGAAACCCTCGAACGAACCAATCTTTCCTCCCTTTCAACGGGCGACGAAGTCAATGTCGAGCGTTCCCTCAAAATGGGGGACGAACTGGGCGGTCACCTGCTGTCAGGTCACATCATGGGCGTGGGGAAAATCACGGCTCGAACCGATGTAGGCGAAGGGGTCAACATGGCCATCGCTGCTCCACCTGCGATGATGAAATACATTCACGAAAAGGGGTACATCGGCCTGAACGGTGCCTCGTTGACCATCGGTCAAGTCGTCGACCGTCAATTCAAGATTCACCTTATTCCTGAAACGCTTCGCTTGACGACGTTCGGGTCCGTTCAGGAAGGTGATACCATCAACATCGAAATCGATGCCATGACGCAAACCATTGTCGCTACGGTGGAGCGAATAATGAAACAGGAGAAGTGAGGTGGAGATACATGGGCAAGCGAATCGGGATCGTCTGTGGCTCCTTTCACCGCGATGAGATTGAACGGATGTTGGCTTTTGCAACGGATGAGGCCGAACAACACGGGTTGACCATCGGAGATGTGGTCTGGGTTCCCGGCTCAATGGAAGTCCCGTTGGCGTTGGACCGCCTGCTTGCCAATCACGATGCTGCCGCCTGTTTGGGCATCATCGAAAAGGGGGAAACTCAACACGGATTGGCGATGGGACAAGCCGTTATCAAGACGATTCTTGAACTTCAACTCAAGCACAACAAGCGCATTGGCTTGGGCATCATCGGGCCGGGGGCAAAACCCAAGCACATCGAACCAAGGCTTGAGCCGCATGCACGAGCTGCGATTGGAGCGGTTGTTGAATCATGACGGCACTGTGAACTTGCCTCAGGGCTTTGTTTGGCGAAGGATGGCCCTTTGATTAAAGTCGACTTCGTAGGAACACCAAGGCCATCACCACCATGTTCAACCCCAATACAAGTTCAGGAAGATAACCGAGGTTTTCAGTCAGAGCCAAACCAAAAATGATCAACGATTGCATTCCAAACCCAAGCGATGAAGACGCCGTTAATTCAAACACCAGATTCTTTGAGCCTCTCCCCGATAGACCCGAAATAATGCGGTCCTGCCAACTAAAGAAAATGAGATATATCGTATGAAATAAGTTCACGTTGGCCTGTTTCTCCCAAGCGTAAGCCACGGGTTTTTCCCGTTCATCAACACGACTTGTCGTATCTCCCGAGCCCAAGTTCCTCATCAATATCGAGTAATGATTGAACAATGAATACTGGAATAACGTGGCCAAAATAAGGGCGAAGGTGAGTCTCGGTTCCCAGCCAAAGTGCCTTCCAAAAGCCCCCATGACGGCGATCAGACCGATGGTGTCTGCAACGGTATCCCAATACCTCCCAACATGCGAGGGTCGCTCACGAATTCGGGCTAATTCACCATCAACCGCATCAATGATTCCTTTGACAACAAGAAGGAAGCATGCGATAATCGTATTTCCTTCTAAAATCAGCCAGGCACAAAAGAGGGTGAGAAGAAGATGGAAGGTTGTAATTTGCATCACAGAGACGGGTTTTTGTTTGAGAAACCGAGCCACTACGCGGGCGACGGGTCGGCCCCATTCCGAGAGATCAATGACATTCCTATCACCATATTTTTTCACTTTCACGAGCACGCCTGTGTTATCCTCGGGCTCCTCGTTGATAGCGTTCTCCTACGAACTGCACGAGAGTGAACAAAATACGGCTTCGAGATTCATCTTCAAGCGTGGTCTCTCGAGCCTCGAGCATGGCTTGATTGGTACCGTTGAATGCCGGCGTCCATTCCACCACAACCATCTGGCGCAGGAGCGCTGAGGAACGTTTTTGTCGCTCCCATGCCAGCCAGCAGCATGGGCAGTAAATCGGCGCTGGTTCTCTGTTCCATCGGGATGTTGCTCGTCCTCAACATCCTCCCGGTTGCTGTAGCCCAAAGCGATGAGGCCGAGCCATCAACATCGATGACCCGCATCATGATGCTGCCTCCGGAGGCCGAGGTAACGGGCATGCACGTTGATGCCAACGGCCATTTTTTCGTCAACGCCATGCATCCCGACCGAGATCGCTACAAGGCCACGGTTGGCGTTGTTCACGGCGTGGATTGGAACAACCTTCCAGACACGGTTCCTGAGTTGGAGGCCTCCAGCAGCCCAGAAGACATCTGGCACGGGATTCGAACCTCCTACGGACAGTATCAGGTGCTCCTGCAAAGCGGCGATGCCTTGACCGAGGGTGGCCTTGCAGGAGGCATTTACGCCGCTGACGATGGGGCACAATTGTACCTGAGTCAGAAACCCGATTACAACGCCTTTGTACCCGCCACCACCGATGGCCTTCGCGGCTTCCTCTACACCGCTTGGGAAGATCGCCCGGCGGGGATCAGTCAACTGGACCTTGCGTGGAATTCTACATCGTCGCAGTGGGATGTGTTGAACAGCAAGATGCTCGACCTCAGCGCTATCAACGGAGGTTGGGTGCTTTGCTTTGGCAGCATGAGCCCGTGGGGGACGCCGTTGTTTTCAGAGGAACTCTATTTTGACGACACAAAGCAGTGGAACGACGAGAGTTTCCGATACCATGGCGACCAAACGCGGCTCGCCGATTACCTGGGCCACTATCCAAACCCCTACGATTACGGCTACATCATCGAAATCGAAAACGCAGCCTCAAGCGAGCCTGATTTGAACCGACATCTCGCTATGGGTCGCTTCTCCCATGAAAATGCGGAAGTGATGCCCGACGAGAAAACCGTGTATTTGACCGATGACGGCTATGAGACGGTCCTGTACAAGTTCGTTGCCGACACCGCCGGCGACTTGAGTGCAGGAACGCTCTATGCAGCGCACGTCTCACAGGATGAGGGCAGGGACGCAGCCACCACCGGCTTTGATGTCGACTGGATTGAACTTGGTTCCTCGTCTTCCGCTGAAGTTCAATCGTGGATTGACGAATACGACGGCATCACGACGGCAGACTTCGTGGCGGGTGAGAATTCGTACATCTCCGATGACGAGATCAACGATTGGGCTGAAGCACGACTGAACGACGACCTCAACGGTGATGGTGTGATTGGAACCGCGGCTGACGACAGGGTTGCCTTCCTTGAATCTCGAAAGGCCGCCGCTGCTCTCGGAGCCACCGATGAATGGAACAAAATGGAGGGGGTCGCCTTCAATCCCAAAGTTCCCGACACCCTCTATCTCGCCATGTCAAGCATCGCCAACGGCATGACCGACGGCCAAGACGACATCGACCTGACCCAGAATTACTGTGGTCTCGTCTATCAGATGACGATGACGACGCCGTGGAACGTAAACAGAATTGACCCCGCCATCGTTGGAGGACCGTACACGGCGTCGGACCGTTATGAATGCGATATCAACAACCTTGCAGGTCCTGACAACCTGCTGGTGCTCGATGACGGGCGAGTGCTGGTTGGTGAAGATACGGGGAAGCACGAGTACAACATGGTGTGGTTGTGGCAACAAGCCACCTCGGCTGTTGAGAGCAATGAAAACATCACCATCAACGCCATCTCGGCCGTCACCACTCCCACGGATTCCGCATCTCCTTGGGGTTATGAGTTCCAAGCTGAGGTTCGCGAATTGCAACCGGAGTTCACCTACACGGCCATCATTCTCGTGGAAACCATGGACGCTGGGGAAATGCAAAGCATGTGGTTGTGGAACGACATTGCCTCGAGCGGAGAACAATACAACCGCACCTTTTCACTCGATCGTGGATGCTATGTCGTCCAAACCTCGTTGTATGAGCGAGACGATTTCAACATCGACGTTCAGAACGCCACCGTTCTCTCTCAATCACAAGAGGACGTGGTGGTTGGAACCGGAACATGTTCCGACGGACGCTATGTAGAGGACATCATCTCCGTTGAAAACGGTACGAAGGCGACGAACACCGATGCAGACGAGGAGGACACGTCGTCTCTGCCAGGGTTTGGTCTTCATCTCGCCATGGTGGCGACCTTTGTTGCGTTCCTCTTCGCACGGCGAGAGTGAGGCGAAGGCAATCATTGGCCTTTGCTGGTTGTTCAGAACGCTCGGCGGCGACCTATCGATGCCGCTCAACGTTTTGCCAAGGGCCCCCGTTGTGCGCATCAAGGCCCGCCTTCCGCAATATTTTGGCTGCTTTACCGGAGCGCATTCCACTTGCGCAACAGGTGATGATGACTTTTTTCTGCTTCTTGAGGGAGGCGACTTTACTCTGCAGGGCATTCAACGGAATGTTTCGGGCGTTCTCTCCATGGCCCCGTTGGTATTCGCCTTGCGTACGAACATCGATGACCAATGCTCCTTCGGTCAGTAGTTGAGCGATGTCTGGCTTGGAGGAAAAAAAGCGTTTGAAGAATGAAAGCATCTTCTTCACCTCAGGCATAGCTTACGGGCATACCGGCATCTTTCCAGCCGGTGATGCCGGATTCAAGTTCAATGAGGTTGGTAAAACCGAGGTCAAGAAGGGTTTGTGCAGCATCCTGTGAACGGTTGCCGCTGCGGCAGTACAGAAGGATCAACTCATCCTTGTCCTCGGGCAGTTCATCACGTCGGTCTTCTAAACTCGTGTGAGGAATGAGGGTGGCGTTTTCGAGATGACCATCTTGTTCCCATTCACTTGTCGTCCGAACGTCCAAGAGGAAGGCCTTCGGATGGTCCTCAATGGCTTGGTCAAACGCTTCCACATCGACTCGTTCCCATGCACCTGATGAGGTGCAACCGGAAAGAAGGAGAATCAGTACAAGGGGGAGAGCGAGGCGCATAAACCCTCAACCCCCCACGATGAGATATTAGGTTTAGTGTAGGCCATATCATGTCGTCGACGACCCCGTTTGGGTCTCGTTTGCCTGAATCATGACGCCTTCGCTTTGGAGCGTTTGAATGACCTTGTAGATCACCTCGGAAGGCAGGTCCTCAGGGGGATGGATGCCCTCGGTGAACAAGTCCTCTTGGCTCCAAGCGACCACGCAAGCATAGGTGACGAGGCCCGTGGTTCTGGCCATGCTTGAGTCGCCGTCTTTGCCTTCATCTTCCACGGTCCATGTGCGTGTTTGGCCGTTTCCTTCCACTTGAACTTCCATCCATGTAAATTCAGGGCGTTCTGGGTTGAACCGCCAGGCATCCAACAGTTCATTGGGGTGGAGTTGCGTCGTTTGGTACCGCTGGATATGGCCGGGCCAGCGCACGGTATATTCGCCCATGGTGCGGGCTGGAAGCGTGATGAGTGAGCGCAGCCCGTCGGTCAAGAAAGCGTCCATCGTTCGACCGCTGGCGTCAATGCTGTGAAGGTCTGACATCGCTGGAACAACGACCATTTCTCCGTCTCGAACCACACGGGCGGCACGCGTGTATTCTGCAATCACATCGTGCGGTGAAAACGGTGCCATGTAGGACCATTCGTTATCGGGCTGTGCGGGGTTTCCACCCACCTTGATGCTGACCTTTTCCAGGGCCCCAAGTTCTCGGTGAGCAAGCGCCACCAGCATGTTGGACAACCCGGGCGCGATACCTACGTCCCAAAGGACGGTGCTGGTGCCTTTTGGCAACTGGTCAGGGGTGGTTTCACTGAACGAGAGGTCAACGATGCGATGGCCGTGCGGGTGGAGGGCTTGAAGGACGCTGTGCCCCACCTCACCGGGAACCATGTTCACGATCAGGTCAGCGGCACGATGGTCAGCGCTCGCTGCGTCGAGCAGGTGGAAGGTGGCGTGTGTCTCTCGCTGAACGATATCAAAAAGATGGACTTCAAAGCCCGCTTCATGCAATTTACGGGTCACGAAGGAACCAACCAAGCCACCACCAAGGCAGTGAATCCTCATGTTTTCCCCTCATGAATGCAGACCTCAAAGGTTCCTATCGGTCTTTTTATCCAAGGCCTTCCGAGGAAGGCATTATTTGATTCCGACCAAACCCCGATGCTATGAGCATCCTCAAACAATACGAGACCGCCTTTGATTCCGGAGATAAAGCTGCCCTCGACGCCCTTATCCATGACGACTGCAAGTTCTATCCGCATGTAGGCGGAGCCGTCATGACCAAGCCCGACATCATGGCTTTCGCCGGGACAGGAGCGGTCCGAACAGAAGCCCACCGCATTCTCTTTGAGAACGACGAAGTTGGCGTGCATCATTCCATTG
Organism: Candidatus Poseidoniaceae archaeon; assembly: GCA_938030705.1. Taxonomy (GTDB): domain Archaea; phylum Thermoplasmatota; class Poseidoniia; order Poseidoniales; family Poseidoniaceae; genus Poseidonia. The sequence goes on along the minus strand of CALHIR010000027.1, from coordinate 56,979 downwards.
CCCATTTTGCCAACGGGTCCACCTCCGAGGCCGTGTTGGCGTTTTACGAATTCCAAGATGGCAAAATCATTCGTGTTGAGACCGGAGCCACGCCTCTGAGTGATGACTACAAGGTCATCGGACAGTGAAATTGATTCACGCCATTCTAGGCGATGAGCGGTCCTACTTGGACGCCAAGCAGAAGAACGGCCGTGGCGCACACCGTGATGAGGATGTTATCGTCGATAGGGCCAAATTCGTAGCGCTCGACGAACGTGGCGACGGTGGCAGCGATGAGGCCCCAAGCAGGAAGGCTGGGGTCACCTGCTTTTGCTGCGTACCAACCGAGGGGCGCACTGACCAAGAACATGAAGACGTTGCCAATTGGGCTCTTTGACCGTTTTTGGACCACTGCGTTGCGAACGACCCCGGTGATGCCATCGCCAAAGGCCATGAAAAGGGAAGGTACGATGGCCAGCCAAGGGTCGCCCACAAGCCACCAGATCAGGGCAATGGAGGTCCACCACATGAGGCCGAACTTCACATCGTTTTGATTTTGTTCAGTTTGGAACCAATGCATAACGATGCCAGCTCGATGCGAAGCGTAAAGCAACGCCGTCAAGAGGATGCCGCAAACCAACGGATACCAAGGACTGGTAAACAAGAACGGCACGCTCAATGAGCCGACCCCACCGGCAAGCATGTGGACGATTTTCCGGTTATAGTACACGGCTCGGATGTGTTCCATGCCTCGGTCGACCATCATGGTGTAGGGTATTTTGGTGGCCCATAAGATCAGCACGACGTACACGCCCATGCCGGCGGCTGCTGCGAGTTGGCTGACCATACACGCGCCTCCTTTGGGGGTATCTCTATGTTTTTCCTTCTCATGGGGCTCGGGGGCGAATCTTCAAACACCACCGTTCCTCACGAACGATTGGAGAGTCACATGTCTGAAGTACGCAATGTCATCATCATCGGTTCTGGTCCTGCTGGCTACACGGCCGGCCTCTATGCTGGACGAGCCATGCTCAACCCCCTCATGTTCGCCGGTTATATGTCCGGAGGGCAATTGATGTTGACCAGTGACATTGAAAATTTCCCCGGCTACCCTGAAGGCATTGCTGGGCCAGAGATGATGATGCAGTTGCGAGAACAAGCCGAGCGCTTTGGTCTTGAAGTGGAAGACAAGAACGTGGACGAGGTGGATTTGAGCGAGCGCCCTTACAAAGTCACGGTTGAGGGCGAGACCTTCCTCACGCACTCCATCATCGTGTGCACCGGTGCTGAATCGATGTGGTTGGACGCCCCAGGTGAGGCGGAACAAAAGGGACGAGGTATCTCCACATGCGCAACTTGCGACGGGGCGTTCTTCCGAGACGAACACGTCCTCGTTATTGGTGGCGGTGATTCAGCTTGTGAGGAAGCGACCTTCCTCACACGCTTTGCGAGCAAAGTCACCCTCATACATCGTCGAGACGTATTCAAGGCCTCCACGATCATGTACGAGCGAGCTGCAAAGAACCCGAAAATCGAGATCCGGACCTTCCGCCAAATCAAGGAATGGCTTTCCGACGACAAAGGGCTCAGCGGCGCCGTCCTCGAAAACACCCAAGACGGTACCACGGAAACCATCGAAGCGACCGGGGCGTTCATCGCCATCGGCCACACGCCCATCACCGATTTCCTCGGCGGTCAAGTGGAAACCGATGAGAACGGCTACATCGTTCACAAAGAGCATACGATGACTTCCGTCCCCGGTGTCTTTGCTGCGGGCGACGTGGTTGACACACGCTACAAGCAAGCCATCACCGCCGCCGGAATGGGTTGCTCTGCGGCCATGGACGTTGAAAAGTGGCTTGAAGAGAACGTTCATTGAAGCCGTTTCCTTGATGAAGACCGTCGGTTTGGCCGTGTCATGGTTGATGTCGCTCGGCATGCTCGGCACATCAGCCTGCCCAACGTTGGCGTGGAAGGCCAGCGCAAATTGAACAAAGCGAGCGTTCTTGTCATCGGGGCCGGCGGCCTCGGTTCTCCTGCGGCGTTGTACCTCGTTGCTGCGGGGATTGGCCGTTTGGGGCTGGTGGACAACGATGAGGTCGACCTTAGCAATCTTCAACGACAAATCTTGCACACCACGGATGATGTGGGTCTGGCCAAAGTGGCGTCGGCAAAGGCCACGCTTGAGGCATTGGACCCGAACGTGAAGGTGGAGGTTTTTCGCCAGCGTTTGAACCCTGAAAACGCGATGGACATCATGACAGGTTGGGACATCGTCATTGACGGAACCGATAATCTTCCAACTCGCTACCTTATTGATGATGCATGTGCATTGCTCGGTCTTCCGTGGGTCTACGGCTCAGTCTTTCGTTTCGAGGGCCAAGTGTCCCTGTTCAATCACGACGGCGGTCCTTGCTATCGCGACCTGTTTCCCGAGCCACCCCCCCCGGAGGCCATTCCGTCCTGCTCGGAGGCCGGTGTCTTTGGGGTTCTTCCTGGTGTAATCGGGGTGCTCCAAGCGACAGAGGCGATCAAATTTCTGCTCGGCTTGCCGGTCTCTTTAACTGGAAAACTCCTCCTTTACGATGCCCAATCCATGGCTTTTGATACCCTGATGTTTGAGGCTAACTCGGAACGGGAACCGGTTGCCGACCTTTCCAAAGCGGCCGCCATGCTGACCGAGGAAGCATGGTGCATGGCTCCTTCGCAGGTTTCTTCTTCGCCGCAAGAACAAAAATCCGCCCCCTCCTCAGACGCAATCATGTTCAACCATATTTCGGTCCCTGAGTTTCTTGAGCGTCGGAAAAACGGCTGGGAGCCGTTTATTCTCGATGTTCGTTCCGACACGGAATATGCGGAGGCTCGTGCTAAAAGTTGCGATCTTCAGGTCCCTCATACCAATGTCCTCTCGGTTTTGAACAGCCTTCCAAAAAAGACCGACATTGTCATTCACTGCAAGAGCGGCATGCGCTCACAACTGGCGGCCATTGAATTGATTCAGGCGGGATGGGTCGCCGAGCGCCTCTTCAACCTTGATGGGGGCATCATGGGTTGGCATGCAGCGGCGCCGGGCGACATCGAATGAATCACGAACCGTGTCTACGCCGGGAAGTGAACAAAACACGGTTGCCCTGTTCTCCCATTGGGTGAGGTTCAAAGCCGCTGAGTTCTTGCTTTCATACCGGAGGGGATGAGAATGGCCAGCATCATCATCGCCGACGAAAATGAAGGGCGCCGCAACCTGTTGGCGAATACCTTTGAACGAGAGGGGTATGAAGTGACCCGATTGAGCACCCTTGCTCAAACCGAGGCAACAGCAAGTGCTGTGCTGCCCGACGTCCTTCTGTTGGAAGGCGAATGGGCGCAGGGAAGCGCTCTGGATGTATGCCAGGCGTTGGCCGGTCAACCACGTTTTCGCTCCGCAACGCGCACCGTGCTTCTTTCCAGAACCACGGCCCCGGATTTTCTTTCATCGGCGGCTATGGCTGGCGTGGCTGAGGTAATCGGAAAGCCCGTGGACATGAATCAACTCATCGGCCAGATTGGCCGGCATGCAGCCAAACAATTTGTTGCACCACCTGCCGAGGTATCAGCCGGTTCGGGTGGGGGTGGCCTCGGTGGGCAACGATTTGATGTTGGCATGACCATGAACGACAGTCAGTGGGCCTTACCGATGCTGCGACGTCTGGTTGAGGCCGGAAACATCGATGACGAATTTGTCGCCTCAATCCAAGATGAAATGGGCGATGACGAATTCGCTGATGAAGAGGGCGGACTTTCCGCCCAATCCATGACCACCATGGTCCGGTTGGCTCTGAATCGGCTCGTCGGTACCGAGAAGCCACCGGGGACTTCGTTGGACAACTCGACCGAAGGGGTGGACGAAAAACCCACCAACGGTCCTACCAATCTTCCATCGTTCAAGGCCCTCAAGAAAGGGGCTACGCTGGGCGAAGGGGCGACAGCAACCCTGCCTCTGTCCGGCGGGAATTCTTCGATGGAAGACATTCTTGAGCGTCAGGCCAAAGACATTGCTCGTCAGGTGGAAGCGGATATGGACGGGATCCTCTCCGAAGAGCCCGACTATGTTTCTCTGCTGGAAGCGACCGATAAGGTGGGCATTGACCCCGAAACTTTGGCGTTGACCAGACTCACCGCTGAAGTCCTTCAGGAATTGATGACGGCGCTCAAGCGCCCCGGAGCCTTGTCCGATTTGACTTTGCTCACACAGATTGAGGATGCCAGTGTCCTTACGACGGACATGCTTGACGCTCTTCCCGCTCAGAAGGAGGAGGAGTGAGGGCCGTGGACGAGCGTCGACTTCAACGTGCCTTCCTCGCCCTTCTCCTCGCCTTTTTTGTTAACTTTCTTGGTTATGCCTTCATCGTCCCCATCTTGCCATCGTGGCAAACGCAGTTTGGTCTGAACGCCACCCAGGCGACCCTTCTCGTGTCGTTATGGGCGGTTCCTTTGCTTCTTTTTGGCCCGTTAACCGGGCGCATTACAGACCGTTTTGGAGCAGGCAAAACTGTTTTTGTGAGTTTGGTGCTCTTGACGGCTTCATGTGGTCTCTATGTCGTGGCGACCAACGAATGGGTGGGTCGGCCGTTTCTCTTGCTGGCTTTCGCTCGAATGATGCACGGCGCTTCGGGAGCCACCATCATGACGGCCGGTTTGGCGGCCGCCTCCCGGTTGTGGCCCGTCCGTTTTGGTGAGCAAGCGGGGAAGTTGCTCGGTACGGCGGCCATTGGGGGCTTGTTTGGGCCGGTTCTTGGCGGGGTGCTGTTCACGTGGGGTGAGGCTTCTGCGTTCACGCTTTTGGCACTCTTAACCGCCTTGGTTTGTCCGGTGATGTGGGCGTCAATGGAGGTGGTTGGGGGGCCGAGAGAGGACACCACTCCCTCGGCTTCCATCGGCGTGTTTTTCTCCGACCGAATTCTCTTCCGGGTTGGCGTGTTGCTGGCCATCACCACCGTTGCCACGGGAGCTCTCGAAGCCGGCGTTCCGTTGTTCCTTGACGACGCCTTGGGACTCTCCTCGGCAGCCATCGGGGGTGTGCTGTTGGTCATGGTGTTGATGCAAGGTTTGGGGTCCGTCATTTGGGGACGGTGGGTCGACCGTCACGGGCCGACTCGTTACATGATTATCGGCTGGTTTTTCGTCGTCCTTTCCCTCTTAGGTGTGGGTTTGGTCGGTTATGTTCTCTCGGGAAACATGGCGGTCTTAGCGATGATTTTGCTGCTCGGGTCCTTCCAATTTTTTATCGCCGCAGCACAGATTCCGATGTTGCCGATGATCGATACCGCCACGAACCGCGCTCTCGGCGAGGGCAACCCCGGTTTGGCCTTCGGCGTTTTTGGGGCGGCTTGGGCTGCAGGGACCATTGTTGGACCGCTGTTGGTCGGGCCGGCTTTCGATGCGTTTGGTTCTTGGGCTATCGCCCTTGGAGGGCTGGCCCTTCCCGCCCTCGGAGCGCTCTTGTTGACCTTGACCAACCGAGACTTGCTTCACGAATGCTACGAGGAAGAAATCAAAAAACGCAAATCCGCACTGGAGGTCGCCCATGAAGGCCTTCAATCCGAATGAGAAGAGGATTGAAGCCACCCATCTCTTGGGAGGGTCGGGGACAGGCCATGACACAAGGGGACCTACCGGAAATCTTCGGCCAGGAATGGCGAGCAGACCAACCACTGGAGTTTGTTCAAGCTCTTCCCAAAGACGCCGCTCGCGCTGAGGTGCTCTCGTTTGTCGCCCAGCGTCATGATGCTCATCTTTTCTTGGTGGCCAATGTTTGGGACCATATCGTGGATGCAGAGCCCGAGACCTTTGAGGGCCCATCATGGAACACCTTTGCCCAACGCTTTGTGGACGCTCTCGAGCGAGGCTTGAAAAAACAAATAAAAACCACTTTGGGCGATGAACTCGAGCGAGAAGTCATTCCTCGCCGCAGCATGGACGTTATGCTTGAGCGCCGCCGAATCCACTTCTTGGTGGACATGCGCTTGATGCTTCGCCGTCTTGCACATTACATGTCGGTCACCGTTGAGCAAAGGCTCGAATGGCAACGCTTGATGACCCGCACGCGAAGTTTGGATGCCGCCCTCAAAGACATTTTTACCCAAGGCGTTGAAACCCCGGACGGTAGCAAATTTGGAGGCAAAGGCTTCCGCTCAACTTGGCAAGAGGGTGTGGTTGCCGTGGCCACGGCGCTGAACCGTCAACCCGATGCGCCCCGAAACGCCCGGCCCGGGAAGGGCTACGATGGCGATTTGGTTGCGCCGATGATTCGAGACGTTGGGCTCGGTCTTGCTATGGGGGATACACCCCTCGACGTGATGGCCGCCAATCTCGGAAAGGTTGGCTCCAATCAAAACGGAGGATGGGATGACGCTGGCGGTCGTGACCTCCACGTCGGTGCGTGGCACGTCGGTGTTCTCCCGCCAACAGCGCCTCTACCCATCGCCAGTGCAACGATGACCGGGCTGGCTTTTGCCGCATGGCGCCAATCGTTGGACCGGTTTCATGTGGCTTGCATCGGTGAAGGCGCATCCTCTTCCGGTGAATTTTGGGAGGCCATGAACCTCGCCGGGGCCAGAGGCCTGCCCATCACGTACATTCTTCAAAACAACCAAATCGCCTTGGACACACCCCCTGCAAAGCAGTCTGGAGTTGAGGTCTGGGCTGACAAGGCCAACGCCATGGGCTTCCCTGCATGGACCATCGACGGTTCCGACCCCGCAGCCTGGCACGCTTCAACCGCCGTCGCCCGAGAGTTTTCGATGGCGGGCGGTGGACCGACCCTCATTCACGTCGAAACCATGCGTGGTTGCGGGCATGCACACCATCACGACGACCTCTATTTGGGAAACCCAAGCGGAACACCAGCAGGCTATGTTGACCGAGCATTGCTCTCGTACTGGGAGGCAAAAGACCCCATTCCTACGCACCGAACCCTTCTCTTGGAAATGGGCGTTGATGAGGGCCTGCTCGAAGCGATGGAAGCCGAAGAATTCGAGGGCGTGGAGGCGGCGAAGAAGGAACTCCTTACGATGGCGTGGCCAGAACCGGAAACGGTCACAAAAGGCATCACGACACTCCACGATGCCGATACGCACGACGACCATCTGAAGCGATATTCCGGTCAATCTCCTCCTCAGGAGGTTGATGTCTCGTTGGCCGTCGGTGAACGTGCCTGGACGTACGCTGAGAAAGGCGGTTGGACGTATGCCCGAGCCATTCAGCAAGCCATGGCTGACGTGGCGACCATGCACGGCGATAATTGCGTCTTCATCGGTGAAGACATGGAAGTTGCGGGAGCCTTCGGCATGAACATGGCGCTGAAGAACGCCGGTCACACGGACAAACTCGTCGACATGCCGTTGTGTGAAGCCATCATCGTCCACACCGGCGTTGGCGCTGCCCTTTCAGGCATGAAACCCATGGTTGAGATTCAATTCGGCGGCTTTGCAGCCCTTGGGTTCAACGCCCTGGTCAACAACGCTGCCATGCTTCGCTGGCGGTGGGGTGCCGATTGTCCTATGACGGTTCGTATTCCGCTCGGGGCTCGCACCCGTTCAGGACCGTTTCATGCGAACATGATCGAATCTTGGTTTGCCAACGACCCGGGGCTGGTTGTCATGGCCCCCGGAACGCCGCAGGATGCGTATGATTTGCTGATGGAGGGAGCACAACTGCCCGACCCGGTTCTCATGCTGGAACACATTGGTTTGTACGGCCTTCGCGGTGGCTTAACGGGTTGGGGGATGAACATCAACCAAACCGTGGATACCGAAACCGTGAACCAGCGCATCAAAAACGGGGAACGGTACAAACTCGGCCGAGCTGAAGTGATTCGAGGCGGCCGAGATGTCACGTTGGTGACATGGGGTGCCATGGTTCACATCGCTCTCCAAGGAGCTGACCTCTTGGCCGAGGAAGACATCGAAGTTGAAGTGGTTGACCTCCGCACCCTCCTTCCCTTTGATGCCGAAACATGCATTGCCTCTGTTCAGCGAACAGGGCGTTTGGTGGTCCTTCAAGAAGGCCAGTGGGCCGGTGGACTTGGCCACACGATACAATCTCGTATCATGGAGGATTGTTTCTATGAGTTGGAATCCGCCCCCTCGGTCATCGGAGCGCTCGACACACCCGTACCGTTCTCACCGCCGCTTGAGAATCACACCATTCCTTCCTTGGAGCACGTCACCGCCATGCTACGGGCTTCGGTAGGTGCCTGATCAATCCGGGAACCACCGGTTTTTGATATCGCACCCCAGCCAGGCTCCGAGAACGGTGGAGGCCACATAGAACGGCAACGACGCCCACATTCCGTTGAGCAGGTTAGGCCCCAAGGTTCGGGCTGGGTTCATGCTGGCTCCGGTCATCGGCCCTGCTATGAACGCAAGGAGGGCTACGGTTCCACCAACCCAAACAGCAACCGTTGTTCTGGACGACGAGCGTTGAACGACCAGCAGTATACTGGCCATCAGGCCGGCCGTGATGGCGATTTCAATGCTAAATCCCTCCATGAGCGTGAGGGAAGAGGCGACGGAAGTTGGAGCAGCCCCGCTCACGATGAGACTCCCTGCAATGGCCCCCAAACATTGAGCGACAACATAGGAAGGAAGCAGCCGCCCCTCCAACTGTCCGTCTCTCCAAAAGGCGATGCTCACGGCGGGATTGATGTGAGCGCCACTCAGCGGTCCAAAAACGACGATGGCCAAGGTTACGGCGGCTCCAAACGCCAACGAAACGATGGCGTGGCTGGCCCCAAGTGCCACACTCCCACACCCCACGCCGACCATAAGGGCGGTGCCGAAGAACTCACCCGCGAATTCTCTGCGCATGATGCCGCCTTGCTCCGGCGGTTCAAAGCCTTCGTCAAGAACGCCATTCCTTTGATTCACGAGGTAACCGTCAAGAAGTGGATGCCAATCCTCCGAGCATGGGTGAGGAGGTGGGTTCCCAAGAGACCGGCATTCCTCAGTTGGTGTTTAGCAACACCTTGGTTCTCAACGGGGCTCTTTTTTTGGGAATTCTCGCCTTGCAAACCGTGGTCAAGGGCTCGACCATTAACAACAACTGGTTGTCCTTTGCGCTTCTTGCCATGGCGCTCGCTTTGCTCATCAAATCCGCCGATGTTTTCATCGAAGGCGCCAAAGGATTGGCTTACCGGGCCGGCTTGCCGGAGGTCGTGATCGGCTTGACCATCGTCTCCATCGGTACGTCGCTTCCCGAAATTTTGGTGACCTCCACCGCCGCTGCGGACATTCCTACCAACCCTGAGATTGGGGATTTGGCCATCGGTGGCATCTACGGCTCAATTTTGGTTCAGATCACCCTCATTCTTGGTGTGGTCGTTGCGTTTAGGGGCGTGAAGGTCCGACCGTCGTGGTTGAAGCGAGACGGCTTCATCATGTTCGCATCCATCGGTTTGTTGACGTTCTTCCTGTTCACAGGAGATGAATTGAGTCGAATTGAAGGGGCGCTATTGATGTCGTTGTACATTGGCTACATCTACTGGTTGCTGTCGCACAGGGACGAAATCCTTGAAGAAGAACTCAGCGGAGGCGAACAGGTTGAGCGGAAGATTACCCGAACGACCACCTCCTATGCCTTCATGGTCACCACGGGTTTGTTGTTGGCGTTGTTCGCCGCTCATCATTTGGTCAATGTGGCCAGCGATATGGCTGTTGCGTTCAAAGTGCCTCACGCCGTTATTGGAACGACGGTCTCCGGACTGGGGACCTCATTGCCAGAACTGACCATCGCTTTCCTTGCCGCCAAGCGCAGTCAGGGCGTGGCCATTGGAACCCTCATCGGCTCCAACATCACCGATCCGCTTCTTTCCATCGGCTTTGCCGCTGTCATTCATCCGCTTTCACTGACGTCGGAGAGTTTTCCTTTGACCGCTTACCTCATCATCCCCGCAACCTTTGTCGGAACGGGCGTTGCGTTGTTGATGATGCGGTCCCAGTACGAGTTCAAGCGATGGGAAGGCATCGTTCTCATTTTGATCTATCTGGTTTTCCTGGCCTTCCTCGCTGCAGAGCACCAAGGCTACTTGGTTCTGTGAGCACGGGCCTTACGATGGGTCGCAACTAATCGCTCTTAAGGGAGCAACGCTTCGCCGTAGCATGGTGGACTTCCAACTCGACGAGATGCAAGCCATGCTGAAAGAACTCGCCCATGAGTTTGCCCAAGACGAAATCCGACCGAAGGCCGAACATTGGGACGAAACGGCCCACTACCCCAAAGAAACCATTCAGGCCGCTCACGAAATGGGCCTGTTAAACCTCCATATCCCCGAGGCTTACGGTGGCGCCGGCCTTGGCTCGTTCGAGGAAGTGCTCGTGAACGAGGAACTGGCATGGGGCGACCCCGGCTTTGCTACAGCGGCTTACGCCACGGCCCTTGCCAGTGCACCCATCATCACCGGTGCCACCGATGAACAGAAAGAACACTGGTTGAGAAAAATCGCCGAAGAGGGGGCCCTCGCCTCCTATGCCGTGACCGAACCCGGTGCTGGTTCGGACGTCGCTGCCTGCAAAACAACCGCCATCAAGGACGGCGATGAATACGTCATCAACGGTTCAAAGATGTGGATCACCGGTGCAGGGCACGCTGACTTTTTCTTCGTCCTTGCCAAAACCGACCCGGAAGCAGGGTACCGAGGCATGTCGGGCTTCGTGGTAGAAAAAGACGCAGCAGGGTTTTCGCTGGGCAAAAAAGAAACCAACATGGGTCAGCGTTGTTCTGACACTCGCTCGATTTCCTTTGACGATGTTCGGGTTCCCGCCGACCATCTGATTGGCGGGTCTGAATCCGGTGGTTGGATGAACGCTATGAAAGCCTTTGACATGAGCCGCCCGAACATTGCAGCCCACGCAACGGGGCTTGCTCGTGCCGCTTACGAACATGCGCTTCAATACGCTAACGAGCGCCAAACATTTGGCAAACCGCTCCACCAACATCAGGCCATTCAATTCATGCTTGCGGACATGAAAACCAACATCGAAGCCGCTCGCATGCTAACGTGGAAGTCCGCAGCCGAATTTGACGCCGGGGTGCGCAACACCGAATCAGCTGCGCATGCCAAGCGATTTTCCGCTGACATGGCCATGCAGGTCGCCACGGACGCCGTCCAAATCTATGGTGGCTACGGGTATTCCGAAGAATACCCCGTTGCACGGTTGATGCGTGGGGCCAAGGTCATGCAAATTTACGAGGGCTCCTCCCAAGTTCAGCGCATGATTATCGGCCGGGAAATCACCAAGGGTCTTTGATCAACGACGCCCCTTGCGGAGGTTATCCTCCAGTTGCCAAATACGGTCCTCATCGTGATGCCATGGATGTTCCATGTCCCGATTGGCGTGTTCCTCCTGCCGCTCCATCCACGAATCCAATTGCCGGTTTTCGATTTCGAGGGCGAGATGTTCGAAATGATGCGGTTGGACTGCACCGATACAGGGCCAATCTTGGTGCAATTCATCGATGACATCGTCCTCTTCAAAACCGTACTCATCGTAATCCTCAGGGAGCAAGAAGCCTTCATCTTCCATCACCACGCCCTCCTCGCTGAATTGGTAGACTTCTTTGAGGGCGTTTCTCGGCGAGACGATGAATTGAGCGAGTAAAGGAATTCGCATTGCGGTTGTTTTGTCGTTTTGAAGCGCCAAGGCCAGCGCTGCCACCTGATCGCCGATGGGCAAACTTCTGGATTCCGAACGGGGATTGATGCACAAAGAAACGGCGAACGGATTTCCTTCGATGATGTCTTTTTTCCAAGCTGCTGCATGAATGTTGATGCTCCAATGCACTTCCTTCACTTCACGATAATCGCCTTCCACCTCGATGTAATCCTCGATATAGGTCACCCGTGTGTTGATGTTGTACCAACGTCGAGATGTACCTTGTACGGTGATGTTGGGCAGGGATTGGACGTTCTCTTTGAGTTCCATTTGCGGCGATCCTGCTACAATCGCCATGAGGAATTCGATGGAGCGCTCATAGGCATCTCGGCTGGGCTTGAGCCAATGTCCGGGAGGTTTCCACGAGACCATAGAAGGTTGAGGGTCCAAGTGTATATCAAGTTCAAACCAGCGCAAATCCAAAGGTGCGAGCGCCCTCCTTTGACCCATGAACACCGATTTCGTGCCAGCCGTGGTGCTTGCGGCGGGGTTCAGCCGTCGTCTTGGTGCACCCAAGGCGTTGGTGTCGGTGAATGGCCGCACGCTTGTTGAGTGGGCCTATGAACGCCTTCTCTTGGCCGGATGCCAACCGGTCATCGTGGTGAACGCCTCCATCGAAACTGAGGTGAGGGTTCGGTTGCCGAGCGCCCATCTTGTCGTGAACCCTGAACCCGATTTGGGTCGAACGGGTTCCCTCCAACTCGGTCTACAAGCTGTATCTGAGGCCTTCGGTCATGGGCAGCGACAACTGGTGATGGTCCCTGTCGACCGGCCTTGCTGGGACGTCCCCCTCCTCAAGACCCTGCTCGGTCACGAGGGCAATGTTGCACCATCACATGAAGGCCGTAAGGGCCACCCTGTGGTGTTGGATGCAGAGGGCGTGGCGGGGGTGAACGCAGCCCAGCAAGATGCACCGCTTCGTGATGTGGTGAATTTTTTGCCCGTTGCCGTTCATGCTCCTTGGCTTCATATGAACATCGATACGGCTGAGGATGTTGACCTCCTCATGTCGCCAGGGGGCCACCTTTCCTCCTGTTTCTCACAAAGCGAAGGGATATGAGGGCGTTCCGTTGAGGACCGTTCATGACCGCTCATGTCCTGCAGTGGGTGTTGAGTGAACTCGCTCACCGGCGCAAGGTCGTGATGGCCACGGTGTTGAACACTGCCGGGAGTGTTCCGGGAAAAACCGGTGCCCGTCTTGCGATGTCCTCGTCTGATGCGGCATGGACGGGGACAGTGGGCGGAGCAGGGCTGGAACACAGGGTGCTTGAACGGTGCCGCCGTTTACTTCTCGAGGCTGAGCAACCCTTTGCCGAGGTGGTGACCTACGGACTCAACAAGGGTGCGAAGGGCTATGAGGTGACGCCACTTGATTCATTGTGCGGCGGTCGGGTATCGATCGCCATTGAGGTGATGATTCCCATGCCACACGTTCACATCATGGGTGGGGGTCATTGCGGCGAGGCGTTGGCGTCCACACTTCATGGGCTTGGATGGGCGTATTCCATCCACGACACTCGGGATACCTATGCTTCTATAGAAAAATACCCGCACGCCGTTGAACGCTCCTCGGCACCGATTGCTAAGTTGTTGGGCGGGGAATCGGGTCCCTCGTTGTCCCGATTTTCAGATGTACTTCTCTTGGGTCATGACTGGGCTGAAGACCAAGAACGGTTGTTGGGGCTCCTTCACCTGCTCAATACGCCCGATGCGGTTTTGGACGGGGTGAGCGCCCCGCGTCTTGGTGTCATTGGCAGTCGGTCAAAATGGCAGGCGTTTGAAAGCGCTTGTCGTGACGAGGGCTTGCCTCAAAGTCTACTGGATCAGGTGATTTGCCCTATCGGCCTCAACATCGGTGCTCAATCCCCCGAGGAGATTGCCGTCGCAGTGGTCGCTCAAATCATGTCACTTCACAAAGGGGTTGACCCAAAGGGGTCGACCTGGCGTCAGGATTGAGGCGTAAAGACCCGTTCTCTGAAGTACTTCAACTCCTCAATGGATTCCAAAATGTCATCGAGGGCAAGATGAGCGCCCTTCTTGGGATACCGCGGGACATCGGTGTACCAGCGCTTGCTGAGTTCCTTGATGGTTGAAACATCGATCATTCTGTAATGGAGGAATGCCAACAGCGTCGGCATTTCCTTGTCAAGGAATTGCCGGTCGTTCCACACACTGTTCCCGCAAAGCGGGGCCTTGTTCTCGTCCACCCATTCACGGAGAAACGCAAGCGTGGCTTGTTCCGCTTCATTCACGCTGACGCCTTCGTTGCGAATACGGTCCACCAGGCCGCTACGATGGTGATGCCTGGTGTTCCACTCGTCCATGCTTTCAATCAGCGTTTCGGGTACGTTGATGGCAAGGTTTGGTCCAGTGGCGAGGATGTTCAGTTCGCTGTCCGTCACCACGGTGGCAATTTCAATAATGGATTCTCGTGAAAGATCGAGCCCAGTCATTTCCAAGTCAATCCAGACCATGCGTTGCTCTCGCTTGTCCATGCTTTCACGGCAAGGGCGAGGGGTCTTGATTCTTCGCCGGGCGGGTCCGCTTCAAGCGTTCGACTTTTCAGTTTCGAATGTCAGCATGATTTGGCCGGTTGGTCCGAAGGCCACCACCGGGACATACCCTTCGTGTGGCGTTGACTCAAGCGAAGTCAGAATGTTCTCGACGGCCTCCCTTGGCAAGCGCAGAGCAAAGCCTTCTCCAGTATCCAAAAGGCCACTGTGAGGCTTGTTCTTTTCCACTTTTTCTGCGACAGCCACGGGTTCGGCGGGGGTCTCAAGATTCTCTTCCTCATCCAATTCCGCCAGTTCAAGTTCCAGATCCTCAAATTCTTCTTCCTCATTCGGTAGAGCCGGTTTGAGTTCCATGTCGTCCAGCGCTTCCTCCTCATCAACGATCTCCAAATCCAACATGGCCGGCGTTTCTTGGAAGCCCGCATCCTCGGTCGGTACCCCGCCATCAGGCGCTCCCACCTCGTAGATGCCATCTTCTTCGTTCATGCGTTGCATGAACAAGAATCCAAACCCGAGAGCGACCATACCCGTCATGACGATACCGATGGCGTTGTAGATGTCGCTCTCCAATGAATTCGCGAATAAGAAGGCTGTGAGAATTGAACCGTATCCACCAACGCCGCGGCGCCACCGTGCGTCGGCTTCGTCGCTAAATCCTTGGATGCCAATCACAATCAGATACACCGTGGTGAGCAGATAGGCTATCGAGTCCAAGTTGACACTGTCAAAGGTCACGAACAAACCGATGATCGTGTAGAGGGCTCCGCAGAAGCCCAATCGGTCCATGTAGGTAAAGAAGGCCTCATCGGTTTCCCATTTCAGAGCCTTGTAGTCGTACACCATGTCATCCTTCGCTGAGAGCAAGGTGAGGAGAATGCCCTGAACGGCGAGGGTGAGTCCTGTGATGGTTTGACGTTGGTCATCCGTCCCGATTTCGGCTTGTACAAGCATGTTCACGACGCTGAACGTCAGCAAAATGGGCAGAGCAATCACGCTGTTGGGCCGACCGTCCATGAGGGCGGAACGTGCCAAAAGAACGAAGCCAATCACCGGTCCAATCCCAAAGAAGACCGAATATCCGCCGACATAGCCCAGTGCCCCGAGTTGAAGCGAGAGGGAAGCTGTGGAATTGGCCAAATTGATGTCCTCTTCCGTGGTTGGCGATGTCCGGAACAGAACCCCTCTCTGATGCATGAGGGCCATCCCGCTTGCCGTCAATCCGGTGAGCATACCGCTCCAACCAATGGCATCGGCTTCAGTGATGGGTTGGAACGTCTCACTGAGTGAGAATCCAATGTAAAGGGATACAAACAGCACGCCGAGCATGTAAGGAAACGTCTGACTGTTGTTGGTGTACCAGAAGTAGGGGAGTAACACCACAGAGGCCAACGTGGGGAGCCAGTATCCGTCGGGGACGCTGCTGAACAAGGCGACGATCAACCAAAGGGCCATGATGAACATGGTGAAACTCGATTCCAATTCTTCGTCTTTTGAGGTGTAGAGTCGAGACAACCCAAAGAGCATTTGTGTGCCGATGGTCAATCCAATAAAGGCGGGGAATGGTCCAGCGTGATTATCGAGGAGATAGGTTCTGATGTTCTCAGGAATGCTTTCCAAGAAAGCGCTGAACAAACCGTGAGAATACCAACCATCGCTCAAGACAAGGAGCACAATGGGCATGAATGAGAGCAACAGATAGTACCGGTATTGAATGACACGGACCGTGACCAGGGTCAGGATTGGAATCAAAAGAAGGCCACCTGATGTATCGAGCATGGCCAGCACGATGAGCATCACATAGGCAACACCGTCGCTCATTCTGTCAACTTCACCCTTGTCCAACCCTCGGCGGGCAATGGCGGTGTTCACAATGAGCGGTGCGCTGACGAGAATGGCGTCGAGCATGACGTTTGAGGTGCGGATGTCCGCTGAAGTACCCCATACCTCAAGGCCAAGCGCAAACGAAAGGGGTGCAGCGATCAATACCAACAGGGTGACGGCGGTAGCACGGGTCGCTGAACTGATGCTGTCCATAGCAAGCACCTCTCGAATGAGCATGCCCACAGGGATGACCATGAGGAGAACCAGGGCCGGCTGGTCGGCCCACGTGGAGGCGTTGACGTCGCTGATGGAGAAGGTGAACATGACCAGCGACGAGAGGAGACTGAATCTGGCAAGTGTCGTGAGTTCTGCGGATTCAACGGCATGATCGAAGTTTTCTCCTTTCGAGTCCCTCATTTCCCAAGCGTTTGTCTCTGCGTTGTAAATCAACTCATCTTGGTTGCCTTGAAGGAGCCAAGCATAGATTGAGCCGACATCCAGTTCCTTCGAGGCCGCTTTTGCTGCGAGCAAATACAACACGACGCTAACAACGAAGAATTGTGGTCGCAACCCCATCTCAACAAAACCATCAAAGAAAGAACTAGGGGGGAGTTTGAGGTTGTCCAAGGCGGCGAGAAGCAAGACCGTTATGGACGTGAAGATGAGGGCCAAGGTGATGTCTTTTCGTTGTTTCATGTTCGGTGAAGGATATTGCAGCATGATGCTGTAACTCATGAAGGCCATGTAAGCAACCAAGAGCCAGGGCAAAAACCACTCGGGGTCCAAGACGGCTCGTGACAGTACGACGGACCCGAGCATGGCCAGGCTGGTGCTTGTCTCCAGTTTCGCCGTTCGACGTCCTGCTTCTGACACGGCCACAAGGAAAATTGGAAGGAGGATGTGAAGCCATGTACCACCGTACGTCTCCTTCGCCGACAGGTCGGCTGCTATACCGGCCCAATCCGAGAGCAAGTACGAACCGCTGAAGGCGAGGATGGTGATGTTGATGACCCATTGGCGTGCGACCTTTGAGATGAACACCATGTAGGGAATCACGATCATGCTGAGCACCCAAGGAACCGTGGAGGCTTCGGGAGGTAGGACCGCAAGCGCCACAGCAAGGCCTACGGGCATCCATGGCACGCGTTGCTGTAGGACAGCGGGGAAATAGGCCAGCAAAACCGTGACCCACAGGGCGACAGGGATGTTCACATACGCCGCGAGTTCAGGGTAATCGCTTGCGCGGAACGGGCCCAGGATGAGGTTGAAATCAGGCTCGGTTCGTGCGAGGGCAATCGCCACGACCACGGTGCCAATCAGCACAGCAGAGGCCCGCTCCATGACCTCTTTGCGGAGGTCTTGGCGAGAGGCATAATAGCCTTGCATGGCGATGATGAATACCATCAAAGAAAGCGCCCCACCCATGCCGTCATCGGGTGCATTGCTGTTGAGCGTTTCATAGATGATGGGGACGATACAAGCTGCGACAGCTACCACAACAAAATTGAGCGCCCTGTTTGAGCGGAGTGCCATTTCCATTGACACGAAGGAAATCAAGACAATGGCAACACCCAGTTCCCAACTGACCACATCATTCGACCATCGGATCCAAGGGCCAACGCCAGCGATGAGAACGGCCATGGGGGCGTAGGTAGCGACGCCCCAGCCGAAACTTGTGTCGCCACTGTATCGCTTGAGGAGAAGGAAATGACCGAACGTCAAAAGCAGACAGGTGATTGTTTGAGCGTAGATTCCGTTCGCATTGGGTGACCAATCAACCTCAGTGTAGTTTTCGGGTAATCCAAACCAATCAAGTTCCAATGTTCCTGTGGCAAAACCCATCATGAAACGCGTACCCCAAAGGACACCAACGGTTGAAAAGAAAAAGGCGATGCCGAGGAAATAGTTCTGGATGTCCTTGAGCCGATATCCGTTCTTCTTCGATTGGAGTTCAATCAAGCCAATGGAGACCAAGAACGAGGCCAAACCACCAACGAATAAGACCAAAAAATTCTGATTGGTGGCGTCTTCATCGAAGGCAACGCTGAACACACCGCCCCAAATGGAGAGAAACCCGATGCCCATCATGACGATTTGTGAGAGTTTCATCAACAACAAATCGTCCCGCTTCATGCTTTGGTTCGGTCGCACAAGAGTGATGCTCTCTTGGGCTGTATTGGCGCCTTCGATAACTCCGCCGGAAAGGCCCGAGGATGGCGCTGGTCTTGCTCGAGGCCTCGAGGGTGCTGTTTTTCTCGCTGGTGCAGCCATGTCAATCATAAACAATTAACTTCAATCCACACTTAATACTTCACCCGTGAATGATTCTTTTTCGTGGATGTTTCTAACGAATGCTGTTCAACCGCCCTAAACGGGACTCCAATGACTTGAAGACCTGCTGGGGGCTCGGATGTCTTGGAGAGAAATACATGAAACGCTCGCTTCTTACTGTGTTTTGCTTTTGTATAATGCTCACGCCCGCCTTGGCTGCAGCCATGCCGGTCCATTCCTCGGAGCCCACGCCCAGTGAGGAGGAGTGGTGGAAGACGACCAACATGGACAAAAACAGCAACAAAATTGCTGACATGGTGGAAAAATATCACGACCACCCACTTTTCTTGGATGAAGCAAACACCCTCCCGCTCATCGTGGATTTTGACCACACGCCAACCGAGACAGATATCGCTATGCTCGAGCGTGAGGTTGGTTATGTCCACCAGTGGAACCTTCCGCTCATCGACGCCGTTGCAGGTCGCATTCCTCACGATATGATTCTCGAGGCAACCACGCTGCCCGGCGTGGTCATGTTGGAACTTGACGGCATTCTCCAGGTGCAAAACGGCGATGCAGCTGTGATTCACGAGGTGGACCTCGCTCAGCAACAAACCGGATACGACGGTTCTGGCGTCACCGTTGCGGTCATTGACACGGGTATTGACAGCCTGCACGTCGGCCTTGACGATTTGGACGACGATAACAGCACCAACGACCCCAAGGTCATCGCTTTCTATGATGCGGTCAACAATCCTGGAAAAACCAACGGAACCGAAATCCAGGCTTACGACGACCAAGGTCACGGCACCCATTGTGCGGGTACAGTGGCAGGAACGGGTGCGCCCACCTACGATCATCCCGGCATGGCGCCACAAGCTTTCCTTGTGGGTGTGAAGGTCTTGGATGCAGGCGGCTCTGGAAGTTTTGCCACCGTTATGGCTGGCATGCAATGGACGGTTGACCATCGTTTCGAGTACAATATCCGTGCCGCCTCGATGAGTCTCGGTGGACCAGGCCCGATCGAATGGACCTCTGCTGAAGAAGACAGCGTGAACCGCTATGCCAACGAGATGGTCCGTGCAGGCATCAGCATGCTCATTGCAGCAGGAAACACGGCGGGCCCAGGAACCATTGGGACGCCGGGTTCGGCCGAAGATGTCATCACGGTTGGGGCTCTAAACAAGAACACCGCCATTGCTGAATACAGCAGCGAGGGGCCAACTGAGGAACTGAGGGTCAAACCGAACATCGCCTTTGTTGGCTCTGATGTTATGTCTGCTCAGCACAACTCCGGCGATGGCTATGTTGCCTTCAGCGGCACGAGCATGGCCACGCCCGGTGTTGCCGGTACCGTCGCCTTGATGCTGCAAGCCAATCCAGATTTGTCACCGTTTGACGTCAGAAATATTTTGCAGGAAACAGCCACTTACAGGCAATGCCACTACATGGGGGGCAACCAACCGTGTCCCGAAGATGCACTGCCCAAGAACCGGCAAAACAACGTCTACGGCCACGGTCATGTAGAGGCCTTGGCTGCTGTTATGGAGGCCGCCCAACGTGATTATCAACTTGACACCTCCGTCTCCATCCTCGTTCAAACCGAGGCCGGTGAGGACGACCGCATCCATCTCTCTCCGGGAGGGGGTATTGATATTGACCTCAGCGACTATGTCGACACACTCCAGTGGCGAAGTAACCACCTCCGAGATGACTGGGCGAACCTTCACACCTTCTCTGAGGGCGACCGTACCGCATCCTTGGACCTGAAAACCATCGTCCACCAACTCGAACACCTTCCTGGCATTGAAGTAGAAGGAAACCACACCCTCTCTCTCCGAGGATTGGTGGCCAATGAAAGTGGAGGCCACTCCTCCACCTCCCTCGTGTCGGTGAACGTCATGTTGATGGACACGGCCAATGCCAAGTCCTTTGGGGAAGGCGATGGCGATGGATTGTTTGGTGATTTGCCAGCTTGGGTGGCGCCTGGGGCACTTTTGTTCCTTGTGCTGCTGCTCATTATGGGCATGATCGTTCTCAACAAAGCTGAGGAATCAGCACAGGTGGAAGTCATTGACTGGACTCAGCCAGACCACGACATTGAGGCCGTTGTTGAGCAAGCAGAATTGCTTGAGTGACGGTTTCAAGCGGAACCGTTGGCTTCGTTCCATTTCTCGAGGATCTCGGCGGAGTCGTCCATGCGTCCCTCATGAAGATAGGTGATTTCTCCAACCTCGTTCACGAAAGCGAGCGAGCCCGGGCGGGTGATATCGAGAGATTTGGCCACATCGCTGCCTTTCATGAAGGCGTAGGTCGAGAGTTCAACCCCCGTGTCTTCGCCCTCATCATCGTGGGCGTTGGCTGAGTCATGCCACTCGCTCAAGGTCAAGCCACCTGCACCGTCTGCCGGGTCGGTGGACATGACCAAAACGGGGAGTTCCGCTTGTGCATTCCAAATGGCATGCATGGTGGTGTAGCATGGGTTGTTGCACCATTCTGCGGAAAAGACCACAATGAATGCATTTCCAGCCATGCGGTCGTTATCGTAGGTTTGGCTGTTATCGGCCACCTCTGAAAAGTTTGGGAACAGGGGGGTTGTTTCTTCCTCGTCCCCGGTGCACCCAGACAACGGGGCGAGGACAAGAAGGATGAGGACGAGGGTGTTTATTTTGGCCATGGTGTATATTTCAGTGCGTTGCTTTTTCAAACCTTCCGCCTGTAGTCACGAAGATTGTCACTTTTCCACCGTTCACCTTTGCAGGGAACAAAAGCCATTAGGTCTGGCAAGATGGACGGTCCATGAATGCAGTGAAACGAGTCTTGTTTTTTGTTCTCGCTTTGTCTCTGCTTGTTCCTGTTTCGGCCCAGTCGGGCGATACGACAACGTGTGCCTCGGGTGATTCCACGGAGGATCGAAATGGATGTTTGGATTCAGATGGAGACGGTTGGTCCGACCCTGATGAAGGGTGGAACGAGAGCATGGGTGCCGATGCCTTCCCGGACAATGCCTCAGAACATCGCGACCTCGACGGCGATGGGGTCGGCGACGTGGCTGATCCCGATATGGACGGTGATGGTTCTCCCGATGAGCTGGATGTTTGGCCTGAGATTCCCGAGATTTGGTCTGATGCCGATGGCGACGGCTACGCCGACCAAGGCCTCCATCCTTTGAGTGATAATTGCCCGAACATCTACGGAAAAAGTAAAATTCGCCTCAAGGGGTGTTCGGACATTGACGGTGATTTCCTCCCCGATGAATACGATGATGACGCTGACGGCGATGGTATCCGAAATGAGATGGAGCGGTCCGCTTCGTCGGGGACCATCCTTTACGATCCTTACAATCCAGATTCAACACCGCCAGATGCTGACCAGGACACAATCCCTGATGTCCTTGACCCAGATAATGACAACGACGGTTGGCCCGACTATGTTGAAATCGACCGAGGCTCGGATATCTTCGACGATGAAAATACGCCTTTTACGATGTATTTTGGCGCAAACACCGGCATTTTCTACACCGGAGGTCTTGGACCAGGGTCGTTCAGTTTTGAATACGACATCGACTACACCGAGATTTCGGTTTCCGTAGTGAGCGAAATTGTATTCGAGGAATTCGTCATTCTCTTTCTGTTGATTCCAGCGTACTTGGGCCTTTTCTATTCTCGTCGGCAAGAGTACAATCGGTGCCTTGAATCCATTGAATCATGTTCCACGATCCAGGGCCTCCAAGAAGTGGAAAAAGTGGTCAATGATTTGGTCAAGTCGCGAAAACTCCGTGTATATCATGGGCTTGTTCTCCGCAACGCTATCGAAGAACGAGAAAGTGATTTCAGGCTAGGGCCTTATGGCGCCTCAGGGGGCGATTCTATAGAATATGAAGAAAAATCTCTTCCCCTGCTCGCCAAGGCATCGGGGGGGAATGAGGGGGAGCTTCGTTCCCTCAAAGAGAACGAGGAAGAGTGAACAGGCCGTACTCGTTCAAAATGAGGTCGCCTACCCCCAATTATCAAAGGGTGAAGGGCCTACGCAGAAGCAGGGACGACCATGGTGGGCGATGAGCATGTTTCGATGATTCCTGTGCCGGAGGGCAAACGGTGGTCTGCCACCGTCAACGGACAATCCCATGAAGTCCTCGCACCCAGCAATGCTGTTCTGCTCGATGTACTCAGAGATAAAGTCGGAACACTGGGTGTCAAGCGAGGTTGTGACCTGGGAACCTGCGGTTGTTGTACTGTCATGATCGACGGGGTTCCAAAATTATCATGCCTTACCCTCGCAGGTCAAGTGCAAAGTGCCGATATCATCACGGTTGAAGGGCTGTCTGATGGAGCACACCTTGCTCCCATCCAAACGTGTTTTGCCACCCATGGAGGCTCTCAATGTGGTTTTTGCACACCGGGCTTCTTGGTTGCCTCACAGGCTTTGCTCAACGAGAACGACAACCCGACCCGCACCGAAATCGCCTGCGCTATCGAGGGAAATCTATGCCGGTGCACAGGGTATCAGCAGATTATCGACTCAATTGAGGCCGCCGCCGCCATTCACCGGGGAGATGTCGTTGCCCCTGCCCCAGCAAGCGCCCCTCACCCCGACCCTCATCCATCCGGTCCTGAGGAGCCCACCATGCCGCCTGGCCATGCGAAGTGATCACCATGGGAAGTTATCGTCAGCAGCCCGGAACACCTTCTTCAGAGGTGCGCAAAGACGGCAAGCGAGTCGCAGGAAAGCAGGTCTTCCCACCCCCCGGTTCAGGAGGAAGCGACCCCAAGATGCGACCGAGGGATTTGGACTTCATTCCAGAGACGGTTGGGGGCAAAGAACCCAAGCCTGCCGGCGACCATATCCATGACCGGGACCGAACCGGTACCGTGGTTGGCAAGCCCATTCCACTGGTCGACTCCAACGCAAAGGTGACCGGGCAGGCCTGGTACGGCGATGACGTACGCCTGCCGGGTGAATTGATTGGCAAAATTCTTCGCTCACCGCACCATTACGCTCGCATCAAATCCATTGACACCAGCCGTGTTGAAGCCCTCCCCGGGGTCGTGGCCGTCTCCACCGGCCAGGATGCGCCAAATCGATTTGGTGTTCTCCCCGTGACCAAGGACGAACATGCCATGGCAGTTGAGAAGGTCCGACACGTCGGGGATTTGGTCGCTTGTGTGGCTGCCGTGGACGAAGCTACTGCCATTGAAGCGCTTTCTCTTTTTGATATTGAATGGGAAGAATTGGAGCCCGTTTTTGACCCCAAGAAAGGGCTCGAAGATCACGACGAGCCCATTCACTGGCGAGGGAAATACCACCTTGCTCGAACCAACGTGCAAAAGCGCGTGTTCCAAGAATTCGGCGACCGCTCCCTGGTCAAAACACCGCATGCCTCCTCGCACGGCTCGTGGACCATGTCGGGCGTTCACCACGGGTTTACCGAACCGCACGCTGTGGTGGCGCACTGGGACCCAAACGGACGGCTTCAACTCTACACGCCCCAGCAGGTGCCCCACTACACCCATCGTGCACTGTCAACGGTGTTGGATGTGCCTATGCATCAGATCAATGTCATCAGAACCTTTGTGGGCGGGGGCTTCGGCGGTAAATCCGACCCCTTCCCTCACGAGATGTGCGCTGCCCTGTTGGCGCGCAAAGCGGGCCGGCCTGTTCGCATCACCTTTGACCGTGAGGAGGTGTACTGGATCAACCGAGGACGCCACCCCAGCCACATCGATGTCAAGATGACGGCCGATGAATCCGGCCGGATTTCCGGCTTTGATATCGACGCACTCATCGACGGCGGGGGTTTTGCTTCCTTTGGCCACGTCACCTCCTATTACAACGGGGTACTGGCTACTGCTCCCTACGAGTTGGGTTCGTTCCACTACACGGGAGCGAGGGTTTGGACGAATAAACCCGCTTCCGGAGCCATGCGGGGTCACGGGGCCGTTAACACGCGTTGCGCCGTTGAAGTTGGCCTTGACGAAATGGCTGAATCGATGAAGGTCGATCCTATCGACCTCCGATTGGCCAACCTACTCCCTCCACACAGCCGAACCATCAGCGGTTTCCGCATCACCTCCAACGGAATGCGAGAAGCACTCGAGCGGGTCCGCGAGGGGTCGGATTGGGACAGCAAGTTCCGCCAACTTCCGCTTGGAAAAGGCATAGGTATTGGTTGTGGTTTCTTCATCTCAGGCTCGGGCCTTCCCATCCATTGGGATCCGAAGAATTTCCCACACGCCACGGTTCACATTCAAGTTGACATGGATGGCGGTGTGACGGTGCACACCGGGGCAGCCGACATCGGCCAAGGGTCAACCACGGCCGTTGCCCAAGTGGTGGCGGAGGTTCTGGCCCTGCCCATCGAAATGATTCATGTTCGTAGTCATGAAAGCGACACGAGCCCCGTTGACCTCGGCTCGTATTCTAGCCGAGTCACCTTCATGAACGCCAATGCGGCCATCCGAGCCGCTATTGGAATCCGGGACCAATTGCTGAAAGCAGCTTGGGAAATGTTGGGCTATCATCCGAACGTGTTGGTGCTCAACGACCGTCGCATCTACTACAAACACGACCCGGCCGTCGGCGTATCCTATCTCCAAGCCTTGCACAAAGCCCAGGCTGATACCGGCGCACTCATCGCTCGAGGGGCCTATCGCTCACCTCCGATGGGTGGAGTTCACAAAGGGGCAGCAGCCGGCCTTGCCCCGGCTTATTCGTTTTCTGCTTACGTTGCAGAAGTT
The DNA here is from genome assembly GCA_938030705.1 of Candidatus Poseidoniaceae archaeon. Classification (GTDB taxonomy): domain Archaea; phylum Thermoplasmatota; class Poseidoniia; order Poseidoniales; family Poseidoniaceae; genus Poseidonia. The sequence goes on along the minus strand of CALHIR010000027.1, from coordinate 31,968 downwards.
GATGTTGATGTCGAGACCGGTTTGGTTTCCTGCACGAATGTTTGGGCGGCCCATGATTGCGGTAAAGCCCTGAATCCTCTGGCGGTGAAAGGCCAGATCATCGGTTCCTGCCACATGGGACTTGGGCAAGTTCTGACCGAGAAAATGGTCTACGGCCGTACAGGCCACTTGCAAAACGCCAACCTGTTAGAATACAAAATTCCCAGCGTTCATGAAATGCCTCATGTGGAAGCCATCATTGTGGAATCCAGCGACCCTGAAGGGCCATTTGGTGCCAAAGAAGCCGGCGAAGGCCCCCTTCTCCCAATTCTCCCTGCGGTGGTCAACGCCGTTTACGATGCCATTGGCATTCGGCTGAGGGACCTCCCACTCACGCCCGACGTGGTGTATGCCGGCATTGAGAAGCACCTCAAACAGCACGGTCTTGATGATGCCGAAGCCATCGAATCGCCTCGATTGAAGCACGGCCCCCTCCAGAAGGTCCTCGTTGCTCGCAGCGATGAACACCGGGAACGCGACCGTTTGCGACAGCGCAGTGAGGATACATCAGCGTATGTCAACGGGGTTTTGTTCGGGTTTGACCCGGACCGGCCGTTGGCAGAGCAGGTCGAAGGATGGCGAGAAGCAGATGAACCCCTGCCAGAGCAGTTGGCAGAACTCGGGTTTGCTGGCCGGGCGTGGCTGAAAAAAGAACAGCGCCACATGGGAGGCGATGAATGATGTTGATGCCCCCGTTTGAACTCCATCACCCCTCAACGGTTGACGAAGCGGTTGAACTCGCTGCGACCATCATGGCCAAAGGCGAGGCTTTTGATTGGGTTGCCGGTGGAACCGACGTTCTTCCAAATTACAAATGGCGCATCAATCCAAAGCCCCATGTGATTTCACTCGCCGGTATTGAGGAGGCCCACGTCCTCTCTTCCGAAGAACTCGGCTGCATGGTTCCTCTTTCATCCTTGACCGCCGAGAACGACGTCCACCCGCTTCTGGTGCAGGCAGCCTCCAAGGTGGCTTCATCCCTCATCCGCAAGAGCGCCACCGTGGGCGGAAATCTGTGTTTGGACACGCGTTGTTTTTGGTACAACCAAAGCGAAGACTGGCGGCGCTCCATCGATTGGTGCCACAAAGCGGATTGTGGAACTGGCGCCGACTGCCGTGTGATTCCAAACCAGAACACGCTCTGCGTGGCAACCTATCAGGGCGATTTGGCGCCCAATTTCATGGTTCTTGATGCCTCGGTGGTTTTGATTGGACCTGATGGCGAGCGAACCATGCCGCTGGCTGAATTCTACGAACTGGACGGTATGAAGAAAAACGTCCTCAAGACGGGAGAATTCCTCCTGAAAGTGATGCTTCCCAAAGAAGCAGCTCAACGCAAGGGTTGCTACCAAAAACTCCGAGTCCGAGATTCGTGGGATTTCCCCGAAGCCGGTATTGCTGCGTCTTGGGTCCCAGGCGATGCTTCGACCTTGATGGTCGCCAGCACGGCGCTCGAATCCATTCCTCGACTTCACGCCCAACAGGTGGGTGACCACCTTGAGGCAGGCGAACTCGACCCTGTTGTCTTGGCAAAAGATGTCCAAAAATCGGTCAAACCGGTCAACAACACCGCGCTGCCCCCCCGGTATCGCCGGTCCATGGTGAAGACGCTGACGAAGCGAGCCCTGTTGGGTATTCTCGAGTGAGGTGAAGTCGTGAAGTCAAGGGTTGCCATCCTGGTGGGTTTGTTGCTTCTCATGGGTGTTCCAAGTGTCCAGGCCCAAGACCTCCAAGGCCCTTCATGGGAGATGGGTTGGGTGACCGATGTTGACCCAAAATACGTGGTCGACCTCGAAGAGGATTGGGATTTGACGGGTGAACTGGTGATTTATGTCTCTAACGACGGTCCAGCGGCCTTGAGTTTAGCTCTGTCCTATGATTACGACGAAGACGGTCCTTTTTCCTTTGACGGGCCAGAGGACATCGAAGTGGCAGGGAATACAAACGATACCTTCACCATCAGCATCACCGGCGAAGACGCCCAGACCGTTCGCTCGTTTTCACCCTCATCCAGTCTTGAATTGACCGTGCTCGGTGAAGAAAAGGTAGGCGATTCAACGGTTCGCACACAAGAGATTGCCGCTGACATCACGGTCCCTCGGATGTACCGTTTGATTCCGGACCTCATCGAACCCACCGACACGCTATTTTCCGGTTCATGGGTGGATTTCACTTTGGAAGTGAGCAACCTCGGAAACACGCAGGACGCCATCACCAAGGGCGAGGCGACCGTTCGAAGCTGCCCCCATCTCTCCGTTACTGGTTTGGACCAACTTGACAACACCGTCGTTCAAGTCACCAACTCCAACGGTGACAATGCCGTGGGTTTCACCCTCCGTTTGGAGGCCAGTACCAGTCACCAAGAACGAACCTGTGAAGTTTCCATTGCCGTGGAGTCGGAAGGCGATCAATCCGTGCGCTCCACCACCTTCAACGTGGATGTTGTTGCACCAGAGGTCAAAGAGACAACCGACGACGAAGAAGAGGAGGAAGACCAGCCACTTCTTCCGGACTCCACCTCCCTGCCATGGGTTTCGCTGTTCGATATCTTGACGGTCGTGCTGCTTGCTCTTTTCGCTCGTCATCGTCGTATGTGAAAACAGCGATGGCGAGAAAAGTGTAATTTTCTGCCCTTTGGGGCTGTTTTATCCAAAGCCCATCTGTTTGACTGCGTCTCAAAAATCAACCGATGGCCTTGCTCATCGTTGAGCAACTATTATGTGGGGAATGTACCTCCGAAGGTTGTAAATCTGTGCATTTCGTTACAAGATTCGTGGTGATAACATGGCCGAAGCCGAGAAAAGCAATCTGAGCCTTGAAGCATGGCTCATGATTGGGTTACTGGTTTCCGTCTTGCTTTCCACGGCCGTCATCGCCATTGTGTCCGCTGGAAAGACCACGGTTTTCTCCCCTTACGAGAACGGTTCAGAAAACGAGGCGCAACAATTGACGCTCATGCGGGACAGCTTGGAGGACTTCACGGTCGCCAACACCATGTCGACGCCGATGTTGGTGAACGATTGGCAGAACCCCCACCGCACCTTGTTGGTCATCGCTGCACCCGAGAAACCCTTTGATGCAGCCGAAGCTGCTGCCCTTCACGACTTTGTCACCGAACGGGCAGGGAAGGTCATCCTCGCATCAAACTCAACCAACGCCCAACTTGTGGCTGAAGAATTCGGCGTCAAATACTTCGACGCACCGGTCCGGGACGACATCACCACCGGCCGTTATTATGAGGTCACCAACGACAACGGCGAACGAATCACACCCGATACGAAGAAACTCTGGTCGGTGGCCAGCGTCACCCGTGATGTCAGCACCATGGGCGATGAGAAAGCCGTTCCTTGTTCGGATGAAGATGTCAAGCAAGAAAACACTGAGAACTGCAGGATGCCAGTTCTTTTCCACCGACCCACGGCCATTCAAGTGCTCGATGAGCAAGCTGACGAAGGACGAGACGTTCACGTCCTTGCCGCTGCTTCCACCTCCGCTGAAATTGATGCGGGGAAGGGTGAGTCCAACCCAACCCTGGGTGAAGGCGAAACTGGCTTGATCATCCGAATCGATTATCCCGGACAAACGGTACTCGACCAGCGTTCCCTCAGTTTGGGCGGCGATATCGGTGAAATCAGTGCGACAGGAAGCATCGTGTTCGTTTCCGACCACTCGGTGTTGGCCAACCACCTTTGGGACCAAGATTATGCCCAGGAGACCGGTAAGCAGCAATGCGACTCGGAATTGTACGTCCAGTTCGGCCACATGTGCTGGGACACCGACTCCGAAGGCTTGAACAAAGGCCTCGGCGACACCACTTGGCGAGGGAACGAGGCGTTCTTTACGGCGCTTATCAACGATATGATGGAGTTTGATAACGAGGAACTCTCTGCTACCATCGCCCGTACCACGGACAATTTCAACATCGTCTTTGACGAGAGTCGCCACGTCTCCAGCACCCTCTCGATGCCCTTCACGGAAGCCATGGGTGCCATCGTCCTTCTGACCAGCGACGGTGTGCTCAAGTGGCTCATCATCCTCAATCTCTTTGCGCTTCTGGCCATCGCCATCATGGTGGTTCCGGAGAAAGAAAATTGGCGGCATGTCTTTGATTTGACTCGCTTCAGGGAGCGTCCTTCCAAATTGGACCCGACCCAATACCAACGGCGGACCCGAGAGGCCTTTTTGGCTAAGGTCCGCAACTTCAACGACCTGACGCGTGATGAATTTGCGCGCAAGTCCCCTGCGGAAATCATGCAGATGGTCCGCGAACCCCGATTGGTCGAACTTGTCAGTTCGAACCGTGCCTACTCCAATGATGAATTGAGGGAATTGATCCCTCATATCCGTCGTTGGGGTAATTGAAACAAGGAGGATAAGAAATGCAACCCCCAGCCCCCCCAGCAGCCCCGCCCGCGCCAGTTCCTGCAGCGCCAGCAGCACCGGTGGCCCCTGCCGCACCCGCCGCACCAGTGGCGCCTGCAGCACCGGCCGCACCTGTTGCCCCTGTAGCACCGGCCGCTCCGGCCCAGCCGAAGCACCAGAGTACCCCAGAAGTCCGAGAACGCCTCAAGGCTGTCGGCGCGATTGCTCAAGCAATCGCCGCCGAAGTCCAGAAGGTCATTATCGGTAAACCACACGTCATTGACAACGTGCTGATCAACATTCTGTCCAACGGAAATCTTCTCTTCGAAGATTACCCCGGTTTGGCCAAGACGTTGATGACCAACACGTTCGCCGATGCGTTGGGTTGTGATTTCAAGCGTGTCCAATTCACGCCTGACTTGCTTCCTGCTGACATCACCGGTACGAACATCTACGACGCCAAGAAGGGCGAATTTACCTTCAAGCCAGGTCCACTGTTCTGCAATCTCCTCCTCGCTGACGAGATTAACCGTGCTCCTCCAAAGACCCAAGCTGCACTGCTTGAGGCCATGCAGGAGAAGCAAGTGACCATCGGAACGGTCACGCACAAGTTGCCAGCCCCGTTCATTGTTATGGCCACACAAAACCCGGTGGAACAGGAAGGTACCTACCCACTGCCTGAAGCACAACTTGACCGTTTCATGTTCAAGATGTCCGTTGGCTATCCTGACCGCGCTGACGAGGACGAAATCCTCGCCCGCCGTATCAGCCGTGGAAAGGATGCCGTCGATGTCGACGTCATTACCGACCCTGCTCGTGTGATCGCTATGCAGCAAGCCTGCGAAGACGTCTATGTCGACCCAGCCCTGCGCATGTACATGGTCGAGATCGTGTCCCGCACCCGTGAAGATCCTCGTGTTCTCGTCGGTGCTTCGCCTCGTGGTTCCCAGGCTTTGCTGAAGACCTCTCGAGCAGCCGCTGCTCTCCGAGGTCGCGACTTCGTCACCCCCGACGACGTCAAGGCCATCTCAGAACTCGCCATCGCTCACCGTATCATCTTGAAGCCAGAGCACCAAATTAAGGGACTCGAAGCAGGAGAGGTCATTCAGGCCATCCTCCGCGAAGTCCCCGTGCCAACGGTTTGAAGCTGAAACGCTAACACACTGAGGTGAATCAAACATGTGGAGTCGCAAGTCAGCCATGCTTGGCAGCCTAGCTGTTGCCATGTACCTGCTTGGCTTGACGCTCCGAAACACCCAACTCGTCACGATTGCCGTGGTTATCTTCGTGTTCCTCACATGGGCTGCACTCATCGGGAACCATGCGGATGTTGCATCTAGCGGTCGTCGTGCTGAAGAATGGAGTGGTGAAGAAGGCGTTGCCCTTGGCAACGTCATCGCCATGCGGAAACTTTCGAGCGCACGCATGTTTGAGGATGGAGAATTGAACGTCACCTTACGAATGCAGAACACATCTGCGCTGCCAAAGATTTTGGAAGTGCGAGACCGTGTTCCCGAAGTCATGCGAATCAAGGAAGGCGCCAACTACATTCTGATGGAACTCGGCCCTCGCCGAGAGACCTTCATTGAATACACGGTTGAATGCCCGCTGAGAGGTTTCTACAGCCTCGGGCCCGTCACTGTTCGTATCCAGGATGCCTTTGGTTTGTTCCACAAGGAGAAGGAATTGCACGTTTACAACGATTTCCTCGTGTTCCCCAAGATGGAGGACCTCAAGGAGACCTTCGTGAAATCTCGCGTTCCAAAGATCTTTACCGGTGCCGTCAATATCCGACAGCCCGGTCCAGGTTCGGAGTTCTATTCCCTTCGTGAGTACTTTGAGGGCGATTCCTTCCGTGCGATCAACTGGTCAGCTTACGCCCGCTCGGGCAAACTCATGGTCAACGAGCGCGAGCGCGACGCTGTTTCCGACGTCATCATCATCGTGGATTCTCGCGCTGTTGCTGAAACGGGCCCCGTCTCTCGCAATGCCCTCGTGTATTCCACCCGAGCCGCCGCCTCGCTGGCGAAGTACTTCCTCGGGCGGCGAGACTCCGTGGGTGTCATCGTTTACGGCGATGAAGTGGTCAGTGTTGACCGAGACACCGGCAAGAAGCAACTCTATGTCATTTTGACCAAGTTGGCTGGCGCCGTCGCTCGTGGGAACATCCCGCTTCAGGTCGTGGTGAACCGTATTTTACCTCACATCAACAAGGGAAGTCCCATTATCTTCCTTTCCAACCTGGAAGACGACCCCACCATTGTCAATGCGCTGCGAGATTTCCGAGCACGTGATTTCGATGTTACGGTGCTCTCGCCTTCTTCCCTTGAATTCGAATTTGATGCCAAGCGCATTGACCGAACCGGCTACGAAGTCATGAAGACCGAGCGAGACGTTCTCATCGGCGAACTTCGTGGTCTTGGGGTGAACATCATGGATTGGGAGCCAGATATGCTACTTTCAACCGCTCTTGCAGGAGCACGAGGTTTCTGAGGTGAACGTATGACCATCAATCGCCCTTCAGCCGACACCTCTCACCTGTACGACGGGAAGACCGTCCGTTCGTCAGCGCCGTCTCGAAAGAAAGCCGCTGGTCAAGTTGGTGCAGGAAGTGAAATTCCAAAAGACGCCATTCCCACCGTGGAGATTCCTTCCTTTATCGAAAGCTTGCTCGGTGGACCTTTGGTCCCGAAGATGAAGTTCCTTCCACCCGACAAGATGGTTCAGAACCTCCAAATCGCCGTGTACGGTGTTTTGGTGGCCTTGGCGTTCTTGACCTACATTATCTCTCCTCCACAAGGAACCATTTGGTACATTGTCACCGGAAGCCTCGGCTTGGCCAACATCATGCAGTTGGTCGTCATCGCCGCCGCCACCGTCCTTGGCTTCATGGGGACCTTCAAGCGGGATGCGCGCTTATCTTTGGGCAGCAACCTGTTGTTCATTCTGGCCATTCTACGCTTTGCCTCATCAACTACCTCGCTCTCCAACGACCTCTTTGGTTTGCAGAGCAACCCAGCCATGCTTTCGGTCTTGGTCGTCGTTTACGCTGTTTTGCTTGTTATGTACTTTGAACTCAGCAACGGTGTCATGCGTTATTCGATGCTTGATACGAGCATTCGAACAAACGAAGTCTATGTCATGAACCCGAAGAAAATTGTCTCCAAGTACCACCGCTCCTTGGTGATCAACCCCGTCCTTGCTACCCTGCTGGCTTGGTTCGTGCTGTCGGCCAACACCATTCTCCCATGGATTGTAGGAATCTTCTCCGGAGATACCGCAAATCGCATGCGTGAATCCGTGGAATTGACATCAGTGTACGGCGTTGCGCTTGGTACCATGTTTGTGTTCATCACGGTCGGTATCCTGTTTGGGCTCAACCTTCCAACGCATCTTCAGCGCTTCCGAGAGCGACAAGCAGAGTGATTCACTCGTGGCTTTCTGACACCAACGCCATCATTTCATCGAGCATTCGAGAGATGTCGGTCCGCTTTGAAAGCATGTGAATGGACGTTGCCGACTGGTAGAGTTGGCTCTCGTGGACATCGTGGTACATCGCAAGTTTCTCCTGCAAGTAGTCAATGTCCCTGCATCCAATGAAGGAAAGCATGGCGGCGAAGTATTCGTAATCCACCACAGCGCATCGCCGGTTGATGATCTGTACGCCTTTGGAAACCTCGTGTTGAGGAAACACAAACCGCCATTGGGTGTTGGTGGTTTCAAACGAACAAATACGAATGTTGGCTTCGTTGAGTTCGTGCAGCAGGTCGCTCAGTTCCAAGGCGGCATCCTGGGCATATCGGACTTCTGCGTTCACGCAAGCGACACGGGGAATACAGGCGATGCCCTTGATGTTGGGTTCGGCTTCAATATCCGGGCCAATCACGGTTTTTAGACCGTCTTCCTTATACCGGGAGAGGTGCCGAATCTCGATGGGAATGCCCATCTCGTACACGGGCTCCACCGTTGCAGGGTGAAGAATCGTAGCGTCGGCATTTGAGAATTCAATCGCTTCTGCGTAGCCAAGGTATGGAATTGGCGCAGATTGCACACCCCACCGAGGGTTCACGGGGTAGATGCCGAGCACGTCCTTCCACAACACGACACGCTGGGCTTGCAACAGGGCAGCCAGGGCCGTCGCCGTGTGATCGCTTCCACCCCTGCCGAGCAAGGCGATGTTGCCATCGGTCCCTTCTCCAAACCAACCCGTCACCACGGGTACGCCGTAAAAGGCGTCTCGATCGATTTTCTTTTGCGAACCGACAAGGTTGACTCGGTTGGCCGTCCCCTCGCCATTGAGTTGGAGCCCGATGTCTTCCGAGCCGAGGGGATGGGCGTCAAAGCCTCGGATGGACAGGGCATGAGCAATAACGAGGGCTGACAAGCGCTCGCCAGAAGCAAGCAGTTGGTTGTAGGCTTGACGGTCGTCTCGGTCGGTGGCCAAGGACGTCAAGGATTCCTCAATACCGTCCAGTACCCGCTGGAAGATTTCGTAAAGGTGGGATTCGATGAGGGTTGGAGAGAAGCGGAGGTGATGGCTGGCAAGGTCGTTCACTAAGCGTCCCGCATAGCGTGGCTCTTGTGCGGCACGCATTAGACGGTCAGTTGTGCCCCAAAGAGCCGAGACGACGAGGATGACCGGTTGTTCAGCATTGGCGATGATTTCGGCGATGTGCTCCAGGTCCGAAGAATCTCGCAGGCAGGAGCCCCCAAATTTATGCACGACTGGAAGTTCATTCATCTCCAAATCCCCCCCGAATCATCAGGTCGGCAATCACCAGGATCGCCATGGCCTCCACCACCGCCACGGCTCGAGGGCCAAGGACTGGGTCGTGGCGACCTTTCACCACCAACGGTTCTTGCTGATTGGTTTTCACGTTGAGGGTGTGTTGTACCCGAGGAATACTCGATGGAGGTTTGAAAGCAACCCGTAGATGGACCGGTGCACCGGTGGATAATCCCGCAAGAGCACCGTCCGGACGGTCGCCCAACAACACCGGGTTCTCCGATGAACCTCCCCATGGGCTGTTGTGTTCGCTTCCCCGCATGGTTTGGACACCAAAGCCATGACCGATCTCAACGCCTCTTGCAGCAGGGATGGCCATCATGGCTCGGGCGAGGGCAGGTTCGAGTCCGTCAAACCAGGGTTCTCCCAGTCCAAGGGGCAACCCGTGAAGTTGAAGATCCACCCTCGACCCGATGGAATCTCGGTCTTTGCGGGTAGCCTCGACCAGGTCAGCCATCTTAGCTGCAGCCAAAGGGTCACGGCATCGAAGGGCCTTGCAGGTTTCATTTGCCCATCGTTCAGGGCATGAATCCAGCGAAGCAGATTCAACATTACCAACAGCACCGAGGTGAGCTTCAACCTCCACGCCTTGGGAAGAGAGCCACGGCCGCAACAGAGCAGCCACGGCGACCAGCGGGGCCGTCATGCGAGCACTCGAGGTGCCTCCGCCCCGGAGGTCGGCTTCGCCTTTGGTCCGCTTCATCATGACCATGTCCTGGTGGCCGGGTCGTGGATGGTCGGGAAGAAAACTGTAGTCAGAAGCGCGTGCATCGCCGTTGGCAATGTGGATTTCGATGGGTCCTCCGGTCGTGATGCCGTTGACAACACCTGTTCTCCATTCAACGAGGTCGTCTTCTTTTCGTTTGCTGCTGTACGTGCCACCGGTTTTACGCAACGCCATAGCGGCCTTGATGAGGTCTTCGTCAACGGGGAGTCCTGCGGGCATGCCCTCAACAAGAGCACCGACAAAAGGACCGTGGCTCGAGCCTCGGAGCGTTACCCGCAAAGCCTCGCCAAGACGCATCTGCATGGTTCTACGGAAATACGAATGGCTGGCCCCTTTAGAAGGTGTTCACTCAAGTTCGTCTTCAATCTCGCTTGAGAGGAACGAGGTTTCAATGATTTCAGCCTCTGGGAATCGGCTGCCATACCACGATTTGATACGCTCAATGGTGGGTATCTGTTGTGCAGGTACGACAATGACAAGAGCCGAACCCGAACCTGATATTCCAGCGGCTCGAGCGCTGTTCATGAAGGAGTCGTTGGCCATCTTTCTCCCCTCTACGTCGCGAAGTGCAGCTACCGTGCCCCTTCCGTTCCACGTCAGAGCCACGAGAGGTTTCCTCTCTTGAAGGGCCACCAATGCCTGTTGAAAGGCCGTAGTTTGCGAGACGAAATCTTCGAGTGTCGGTTGGTATTTCCGGGGGCCTCGGAGCACCAACAGGACCGTCCATTCATCAGCCTGTAGCCCGGGTTCATCCATCAACAACCCCTCGTGGATTGGGGCCTGAACGTCGACGAGTTTCCATCCTGGGGAGGTGCAAGCCCATGCATCATCAATGGAGCCTGTGATTGAGACTCCAGACGATGTTTGCGCTTGGGTTGCAAGGGCCACCATCTCGTGAGGTTCGAGGGGGGTCTCGGTCGCTTGGCTAAGGGCTCGAAGGGCTGCAATGCAAGTCGCCGCTGATGACTTCAGCCCTTGCTTTTTTGGAATCTTCGAATGAACGCCCCAATGCAGGTCTTCTCGTTCAAAGCCTCCGGGGAGCGGGTGGTTGGCTTCCATCCAAGCATCGAGAACGGCGTCGAGAACACCGTCCTTGTCCTTCACCTCTCGTTTGCTGGGGCGGTCAAGAAGGCGTACTGTGATGGGCAGGTCCAGCGCAATGTTGGCGCCATAGCCCAGAGCAGCGGCATGGAGAAGGCTGCATGCACCGTGTGCGTTGCCTTTTCCGAGTACGCTCATGGTTTCACCTTTCCTCAATCTCCCCCTTTACAGGTAAACCCACATGCCGTGCAGCATGACCAACCCATCCCAAAACCGAGTTTTGGGGGGCGAGTTCGGTCACAGACACGGCATTCGGCTCTTCGGAAAGGAGGCGAACGGTTTCCGCTTGTTGCATGAACACATGTGAACTATTAGCGTTTTGCAACGAGAGACTGGTTTCTTTGCCCGATATTTTCAACATCGGGCGCTGTTCAATCTTCAGGCGGCCAAGCACAACAGGGCGCGTGTTCCCTTTGACGTCCACGGCCAGAAGTCCGTCGCCCGCCTTGAGTTCTGAGATGTACTTCGTGCTTCCGTCGGCCATCATCACGTAGGAGTGTGGCGCTCCAGCGTTCACCCGAAACGGTCGTGTGGGGACAAAGGTTGAGGGGATGGTTTCGCTGTGAATCAAGAACAGGGCTTGGGCGCTGGACCCCACCAACAATCCTTCCAGTTCGTGGAATTGGGAGAGAAAGTCAAGGCAAAACCGGTCGCCAAGACCCGCTTCTTCAACTGATTCAAGAACAAACGGCACGAGCGTAAGTCGTTTGATGCTGCTCCCCTCGACCTCTTCGGTTCTTGGTGTCTTCTCAAGCCGTTGTGCTTTGACACTCAGTGCGGCTTCCAGCATCGCCGGTTGTGATGGGATGACAAGGGCGTCAACGCCTTCCTCGAGGGCGAATCCTGCGCCCTGTGCTTGCATGGGTGTTGTGATGATGGCAGCGATTTTTGTGTGGCTGCCGCTACGGTGGGCAACGAGGTTTTCAAGGGGAATCATCGACCACGTGTCACAGTCGATCAAAATCCAGTCCACCGTTCCGATGTGTGCGATGCCGGCTTGCTGGGTTGCACCGTCCTTGATGTGAACATAAGCGCCAATGAGGTCGTCACCTTTGAGCAACCGGTCGCCTTCAAGCCGAAGGTGGTCCGGGTGAGCGCTGTCGGCGAAGATTCGGTCCACGCCTTCGGGCATTGGTATGGATTCCTGCCCGTCCATTTGGAGCCAAACTTCCATCTCATCAACTCACAAGTTGCAGGCATCCATGGCCGATGAAGCCGAGGCTCCGTTGTGAACCATCATCACAAGGGCTTTGGCCATCGCCTTTGGGTTGGGATGGGCAAAGACTTGCCGGCCCATGCAAACACCGCTGGCTCCGGCCCTGAGGGCGCTTTCGACCATGGTGAGGACGCTCAGGGTATCTCCTGTGGATGGTCCGCCGGCCATCAGCAGAGGAATTGGAGCACTTTTCGCAACGGTGGCAAGGGACGTTTCGTCTCCCGTCCAAACGCACTTTGCGGCGTCGCAGCCCAGTTCAAAGGCCAATCGGACCGCATGGGCTTGGGATTTTGTCTCATCATCGTCCTGATGATTGAGGTGGGGGCCACGTGCGTAGACCATGCCGAAGGCAGGGAGGTCGGCGTGGAGGGCCTGTCGGTTCAATTCCCCCATTCGCTGAATCATCTCGGGCTCGTGTTCTCCGCCCATGTTGACCTGGCTGGAGACGCCAATGCCGCCCCTCGGGATCGTTTCATCTGCATGGCCAACGATGACTTTGTTGTTGGATTGAGGTCCGGCATGACGGGTGGAGACGGAGTAATGCACGACCATCCCGGTTGAGGTTCCGTCGCAGAGGTGAGCGTATTTGCTGACCACGCCCTTTTGGGCGACGATGGCATCGACACCAGCGTCGATCAAGGATTGAATCAAACCCTCCAAGTCTTCAAGGCCGGGGTTTGGGTAATCGGACGCTCCGTGATCAATGGGGATCCACACGCCTCGCCCGTCGGGCAGCAATGTTGCCAGACGTTCGGCTTTGTCCATGGTCATCGGAGGTTGCCGCCTTCATCAAAGGTTTGTATGCCAAAGACCATCTCTAGATTTGTTCCCCTGCCCACTTCAAAACCACCGTTTCTGCAGTCTGCAAGTGTTCTTGATAGGTTGATCGTGCAATGCCTAAGATGTCTGCGAGGGCTTGAATGGTGATGGCTTTGGGTTCGTTATAGTAGCCGTGTTGAATGGCAAGTGCATAGCATTCATGTTGGCGATGAGTCAGTACATCGGCGAGTGTGTCGCCCTCTTCGAGAATATCCCTGACTCGGATATCTGCGGGAGGTAGGAACACCTTGCTCAATTTGACAAAGGAAGCAATGGCCTGGGGTATCCCCCGGAAGGTCAGGATCAGCGTGCCGTTTTCGTATTCCGTGGGGAGCATGATGTAGATGTTTTCCGTGGTGGAGGCCAAGCACACCAAAGCGTGGGTGTTCCATATGACGAGGGCTCCGCCTTCACGTTCGTTGACCACTTGTTCAACGGTGATGTAGGGGAGTGCCTCAAGGTCTTCGAGCGCCTTTCCTTCTTTGTACACAGGGAGGATGATTTGGCGGACGCCATCGGGTGTGATGAGGAGGTTGCCGATGAACGAAAGGCGCTCAACGACTTCATCGAGGAGTGCGAGGTCTGTATTGACGAGGGCGTCCCTGTCCCACGAGACGGAGACTTCTCTCATGGTGTGGTGCTGTTTCTTCACCCTTGTTAGCCTCTTTGGTGATGATGAACGGTCATGAGACTCCAACGCATGTTTCAAGAGGTAGTTGGTCATGCATTGTCACATGGAAATGGCCGATTATGTCCTCACCATGGCCTTTGGTGGCGCCTTCCTGCTCGGCCTGATGTTTATCGTGATGCGCCGGGAGGCTCAAGTCAACCTCCAGAGCGGCATGAGCGCAGAGGGCTTGATGCAACAACAATCAGGCATGGGCTTCGGGAAGGCCAAAAAGAACCTCGACCGAAAATTGGCCACCATTCAAGACCTCCTCCGGCAACAGAATCAAGGCGACCGCCAACTTGCTGAAGAACGTTTCAACCGTCGTCGGCAAGACCAAGCCAACGCCGAAGAAGAGGCCCGCCGCCAGCGAGAGTTGATGGAAACTCAGCGTGAGTCCGAACTCGAAGAAGCACGCCGCCGAGAGGAAGAAGAAGCGGCCCGAAGAGCGACTGAACGCGACCAAGAAGAAGCTCGTCTCGCTGCCGAACAGGAAGCCACACGTCAAAATGACTTGGCTGAGGCAGAAGAACAACGCCTCGCTGAAATTGAAGCGGCCCGACAGCAAGAAATGTTGGAATCGAGGGAAGCAGCTCAGCGAGCCATGTCCGAGCTCCGAGCACGTTTGGAGCGTGAGGGGGCCCAATCTTCAGATGTGCAAATTTCCCTGATGTGGAATAATTACAACGATTTGGACCTTCACGTCGTCTGCCCGTCCGGTGAGCGCATTCACGGTGGCAACAAGAAATCCGCTTGCGGAGGTGAACTTGACGTCGACGCCAACGTTCGAGCCGAAACACGAAAACCCGTTGAAAACGTTTTTTGGAACGAAGGAGAAGCACCCGCTGGCCGCTACCAAGTGTATGTTCACTATTACAAGAAGCACAAGAAGCGACGAAGCAAAGACCCCACGAAGTTCCAAGTCATCATCAACGAAGGGGGCGATCCAAGGGAATACAACGGCGAACTATCAGCTGGCGACCCCATCATGTTGGTGGCAGAATTCAATCTACCATCACCTGAAGAGCGAGCCGCTCGCCGAGCATCACTGGAAGAAGAACTGCGTGCCGCTGGATTGGACGTTCCCGAGGCCGCCGCAGCCATCTCTGAGGTTGAGGAAACACGCCAAGCGGAAATGGAAGCCGCCGAAGCCGAGCGCCTTGCTGAAATCGAGGCTGCCCGAGAACAAGAGGTCTTGGAAGCCAAGGAGGCTGCTCAGCGAGCCATGTCCGAATTACAAGCGCGATTGGAGCGCGAGGGTGCTCAATCTTCCGATGTTCAGATTTCTTTGATGTGGAACAATTACAACGATTTGGACCTGCATGTGGTATGTCCTTCCGGAGAGCGCATTCACGGCGGCAACAAGAAATCCGCCTGCGGTGGTGAACTCGATGTTGATGCCAATGTACGCGCAGAAACCCGAAAACCCGTTGAGAACGTGTTTTGGGAGGAAGGAAAGGCTCCTGCAGGGACTTATCAGGTCTACGTCCACCACTACAAAAAGCACCAGAAGCGGAAGAGCAAGGACCCCACCAAGTTCCAAATCATCGTGACACCAGGCGGCGAACCTTTGGAGTATAATGGAGAACTTTCCAGTGGCGACCCCATCATGCTGGTCACTGAATTCACGCTGCCCTCTCCCGAAGAACGAGAGGCACGAAAGCGCGAACTCGAAGCGGAAATTGAAGCGGCGTCCGTGGTGTTTGAAAGCCCCGCCGCAGAAGAAAAGGCCGAGGTTGCTGACGACGCTTCTTCAGCAATGAAAGCAGAAGAGGATGAGGCGGTGGACCAAGAGGACGCTGACGAACTTCCCAGCGCACCGGACCTCGATGCACTCATCGAGGATTGAGTTCAAGAAATGATCTCATCCAAGCGGTCTGCTTCCAACGCCTTTCGGATGGACCGAGCGATTCTTCGGCCGGTTGACATGAACGGCTCGTTGATGTCTGAGTAGGGCGACCCTCCAATGAAGGGATTTGATCCTGCGACGATGCGAGCACTGATTTCAAAGACCTTGAATTCCAATTTGTCCGTGACGATGGTTTCCAAGCAAAACGGGCCGAGCATACCACGGGAGCCTTCCTCGAGGTTGTAAGAGGCTGCAACGGTCCCTTCAGCCATTTCAAAGGCACGTGGGAGGAGCGATTCACGAATTACCACCGGTTGATTACCGGTCACGACAAAGGAGGGCTCGAGGGACATCTCACGGAGGTCTCGCAGCGAGCCGAGTTTGTAGAATTCGTCGACGTTGCTCTCGTCTCGTCGGTCCATGGAAAGCAGTTCCAACCGGCCCAAGTTCTTTCCAGCGTGAGCACCGCGTCCTTGGACTTGAAACCCGTCTTTTGCCGTGGGGTCGAAGAAGAAATGGAGGTAGTAGCGGCAGCCGAGGACATATTCTTGGATGGTGAATTCTTCCTCAATGTCAACGTTGCGTCGGAAATCTCGGTAGTCCCTTGCGATGAAGTAGCCACGGCCACCCTTGGCGCCTGCGTACTTGACAATCACCGGACCGTCAATGTTGTGCGGGTCTTCGACCACTTTGGGCATGGTGCACCCACCGTCCTCAAGCCACTGGCGTTGCAATGCTCGACTGCTTTCCCAATGGAGGATGTTTCTGTTTCCAAAGGTGGGGACTTCGAGGTTTCTGAAATTGTTGGCCCCCAAATACTCTACAAGGGAGCCGTGGGGCACGATAATCACGTTCTTTTCACGGAACCACTCTGCATAATCCAGCATCTCGCGGTAATCTTCGAGCATCAACCACTCATCGGGGTCTGCCCCTGGGAAGGCCTTGTAGAATCGGCGACGGTTTTCGCCAACGGCGATGCCCAAGGTTCGGAAACCTTCCTGCCGCGCTCCGTGGAGGATTTGTAAAGATGAGTGTGAGGCTACGACACCTACGGTGATGGCGTCGTTATCATAGCCTTGAAGCCATTCCTGCACCGTGGAAAGAGGTACGCCCATATGGAGGGGTTTCGTACTCGCTCTATGAGTATTATGTCAAAGAACAATGTAGAATCTTCCTCTAGAGAGAATCGCCAGCCCACCGGCCGGGACTAAACCGAACGAGCAGGTCCCGTTTGAGGTGAAGGTTTCATGGAGTTGTTGCGCTTGGTTAGAACATGGCAACCGATGCTCCCGCCTCACGAATCACCTACGGTGGCTACCTTCGACTGGAGGAATTGTTGGCTCTCCAAAATGGCCCCGAAGGGTATTCGCCACCGCCTTCCAACGATGAACTTCATTTCATTGTCGTTCACCAAACGTTTGAATTGTGGTTCAAATTGATCCTGCGGGAACTCAAAGAAGCTCGGCAATTGATGAATCAAGAGCGGATAGCAGAAGCGGCCATCCCTCAGGTGGTCCACCACCTTGAGCGGGTCAGCGAAATTTTCCGACTGCTCGCCGACCAGTGGAAGGTGATGGAGACGCTCTCTCCACAGGATTTCCTTGCGTTTAGGGACCGATTGGGGACTTCATCGGGCTTCGAATCCTGGCAAATGCGTGAACTTGAGGTCCTTCTTGGTTTGGAAAATGAACAGCGGGTTGGTGGCATGGACCCTCTCCACCACATGAGGCAACTTGCTGACCAAGGAAAGGTTCCCGCTCAAGCCTTGGAGGATTTCGAGGCCACGTTGGCTCAACCTTCCCTCAACGATGTCCTTAATGCATGGTTGGCAAGGACCCCTATTCACGGGTCCTCACCCGGTTCTGAGGAAGATGTATCCGTGGTTCGTTCCTATGTGGATGACCACCTCAAGGCCATGAGAACACACGCCGAGAAGGTGATTCAACACATGGTGTCTATCGGCCACGGACAGGAGGCCACCATTCGTCCTCGCATCGAGGCAGGGATTACCGGTGCAGAGCACTTCCTCCTCGACGACGGTGAACCCGTTCGGAGTAGAGCAGGCCTTCTGTTTATAGAATCTTATCGTGAACTCCCCCTTCTCTCCTGGCCACGTCGTCTGATCGACAGTTTCGTGGAGTTGGAACAGGCCATGTTGCTCTTCAGGACGCACCATGCTCGGATGGTCGAACGCATGATTGGTCGTCGGATGGGTACCGGTGGTTCAAGCGGTGTTGATTATTTGGACGCGACCACAAAATATCGAGTCTTTGTTGACCTTTGGGCGGTTCGCACCCTTCTCTTGAAGCGTGATGGGTTGCCGCCTTTGGACGATGCCGAATTTTACGGCTTCAAGTCTGACCTGACTCACTCGTGAGGGTCAATGTCGATAGGAATCAAGTGGTTTTCGTATTCGTAAAGAGCAATCTTTAGCGGGTCAAGAACAAAGCGGATGCTTGCTTCCTCAAGGCCGTACAATGAAACGAGTTCTTCCTTGAATTGGTCTCGCAAGACTTCTTCAGTAGCGTAAAGTGGGGCGCCCATCCCGATTTGGAGTGCGCGAGCACCAATGATTCGAGCGCGTTCAAAGCGGGTGTGTTGGCGTGCGGGTTTGACCATGAGTCATCAACTGCGAGAGATTCGCAATCCCCCGACATGGCAACTCTTTTTGAACCTACCTCACTCATCGCCGTCGTTAACTTTCGTCCAATGGCCCTCAGTTCGCTTTGAAAGTTGGCGGTGCATCACCAAAGCTGGCAGCAAAGAGAGCACCAACATTGTCCCAACCAGCATGGCCAAGGTTGACGCTGCTATTGCGGATGGAGGTGTTGTGTTGGCTTCCTGTGCGTCGCTGACCTCCACCGGGCCAGTCGGTGCCAAGGAGGCGACCGTCAAATTCCTTCGGCCCGTTTGCTCCAACAGCACCACGAAGGTGGTGTTGTTGCGGATTTCACTTCCATTAAGCACCAATGTTCCATTGCCTGCTTCCGCCACGACTCGGTTGTAGGCGACAGTGGGGTGAACCGTCCCCGATGTTTGGTGGGGCGTTGGTGCAAGCATCCAGACCGAAACGGTTCCCTCAACCGAGGCGTTCCAAACCAAGGTGTTGTTCTCGAGATGAAGGCTATCCAGTCCCGACCATGCAGGTGTTGTGTTTTCCATCACGGTGTTCAGGTCCAGCGCTTGGCGGCTCCCCGTGAGCAGGTGGTCCCCGTTCACGACGATGGAAGGAAAAAAGAGCAACCGGAATTCATGGTCGTACTTGAGTTTGGAAGCGGCCAAAAATGTCGCATCTTGTGGAGAGGAATGGTGTTGAAGAACGACCGCACCCTCGTCGTTGAGGTTGCGTAGCTGTTCTCCAACCTGCACACAGGGTTCGCACCAGTCGGCGCTAAAATACTCGATAAGGTGGCTTGGCTTTTCCACCTCACACGAGTCGTTCTCCATGCATTCGAGGGAGAATGTGCGAACATCAAGCAACCCCCCTTCGTCCTCCATCGTCCCGGTTTGCGCCCCGGTAACAACCCCCATGTTGAGCACCAGAAATGCCAGTACCAAGCCCGGCCAAGGTGCGGAAGCCATGCACAAGGGGGGAGGCATTTGTTCAAAAGGGGTCTGCTCTCACGCCAAATCATGGAACCCCCGTGGTGGCGCCGTCCATCCACTCTTCCGTTGATGCTGGCCGTGATGGCTCTGCTCATCGTGATCGTCGGTGGTTCCATTCGTATCAACGATGCGGGCGAATCTTGTCCCGAATGGCCGACGTGCTTCGGGACATGGCATTTTGCGGTCTCCGAGGCTGAACAAGCAGCGTATTGGGATGCCAATCCCGACCAAATCGATTCAAGAGGGGAAGGTCACCGTTACACGGAGTTCCAGATTTTCGTTGAGTGGTTTCACCGTATGCTCGTCGGGCTCATCGCCGTTCCCATCGTTCTCAACGTGCTCAGCGCTAGGAAACAACGGAAGCAGTACGGCACGGCGGTGGAACGGGCAGCCCAATTTTCAGCGGTCCTGCTCATCGTCCAAGCGACGGCGGGTGCTATCACCGTTCGATACGACAATGCGGATTGGACCGTTGCGCTCCATCTCTCGCTTGCCTGCATTTTCACAGCCGGCCTGCTTTGGCAATACATGGCCATGCGAATCACAGAAGGTGCATCATGGACCTTCCTTCAGGCACCGGCGTCCTTTGTTGATGCCCACTCAACCCGCATTCATTCCATGACCGCCGCCGTTGGGTTACTGTTGGTGCTCGGTGCGTGGGTTTCTTCCTCTGCTGGAGGTCAATACAACCAAAGTTGTTCGGTTGGTTTCCCGAACGGTTGGCCAAAATGCCAAGGTTCCATTCTTCCTTCGTTGGACGGGCCGGGGGTGTTCATTCAGATGATTCACCGATTCGGTGCCTTGCTGGTGGGTCTTGTTTTGGTGCTCGGCGTGAGCAACCTCCGAATGTCAGCCCAGCAAACACCGGGGAGTGCCGAACTCGTCCGATTTGCGGAAATGACCACCGGTATTTGGCTGCTGAACGTGATGGTAGGGGGTTCATACATCGTGTTTGCCAAGGTGGGAGATTTCCCAGAATGGCTTTCCCTCCTCCATTTGGTGGTGGGTGTTGGGGCTTTCCTCTCCGCCGTCTTCCTGATGTTTGCCATGCGTTTTACCCGCATGCAAGGCTCGTGGTCTGACGACGGTTTGGGTGAGGCCGAATGAGCGCTCTGGCGGATGCTTCTGCCCCTGCGCACCCAGGTGTGCTCAAGGTCATGATGCAACTGATGAAATTGCGGGTCATTGTGTTGCTGCAAATCACCGCTCTGTGTGCTATTTTGGTTCACGACACCTTTGCTCGGTATGGCGTCATGGACCTCGAGCGAACGTGGACGGACACCCTTGCGGCCATGCTGATCACGGTGGTTGGTGGAACCCTCTCCGCCGGCGGGTCCAATGCCATCAACATGTGGTACGATGCAGACATTGACCCGCACATGCGGCGTACCATGAATCGGCCCGTTCCGTTGGGCCACGCTACGCCTCGGTTTGCCCTCCTTTTCGGGTCTTTTATTGCCGTCGTCGGGTCCGCCCTCTTCTTGTTCATCAGCGTCAAGGCGGCCTTTTGGTCCGCCTTTTCCGTGTTGTTCTACGTGCTTGTCTATTCCATGTGGCTAAAGCGACGAACACCCCAAAACATCGTTATTGGGGGGCTGGCGGGTTCAACCCCGCCCCTCATTGGTTGGGCGGCAGCCGCTGGCGACAGCATTGCTGGATGGAACATGTTGGACTTGGGTTCGCCCGTTCCCTGGATGTTGTTCTTTCTCATTTTCCTCTGGACGCCACCGCACTTTTGGGCCTTGGCGCTTTACCGTTCAGGAGAGTACGGTAAGGTCAACATCCCCATGATGAACGAAGTCAAAGGCGCAGAGCACACGCTTTTCCAATCCAAAATCTACTGTGTGTTGCTTCTTCTCTTGGGGTCAGTCCCTTGGTTCTGGCCAGATTCAGGATTGCCGCTGCTGTGGGCCTTTGTCTCTGGCGGGCTAACGTTATGGTACGCTGCTTCGGTGTGGGCCATCGATCCGGATGAACCGTTTGACGAAAACGGGCGTATGCCGAAAGCGGCGAAATCCTTTTTGCGAAGTTTGTTTTATCTCGGCTGGATGTTCCTTTCTTTGGTCATCATCTCCCTCATCCCTCCTTCCTGGCTCGGTCTCCTCGGTCCGCTGTGAATTGATTCTCCCGCCATTGAAAGGGTCCGCCCTCACCGTCATCTTCATGAGAAGGCCGAAGGTGGGCGGGATGCGAGCGGCAGTCGCATAGCCTGGCCATTGCGCTGGATTGCTAATCCAGTGGTGTCTCACCTCGGGAGTTCGAATCTCCCCTGCCGCGCCAATCACTCAAAGAAGTCATCGAATTCGTTGGCCGCAGGAGCGCTGTTGCGCTTTCGGGCATCGAGCACACGCTTGAGTCGCTTTCGTTGCTTGAGCAACAACGGGAGAAGCAGGAAGTTGAGCACGATAGTGACAAGGAGAACAAACCCGGCCGTTTGGAATTCGGGGACTTGGGTTGCGTCATTCACTTTTTGCAGCCAGGGCATGCCGAGCGGGGGTTCAGGGGCTTCTGGTTCAGGCGGGATAAGGTGTTGGTTGTACGACCACCAGTCGTCTTCGATGTGAACGCGCTCAATGTTGTCCGAAGGATAGTCTGCCAGCATCAATTCGTTGCCTACGCCGTCAATGGGCGTGAAGATGTAGTAGTACGTCCGATAGGGGAGGATGCCGTTTCTGTCGAGACCGCTTTGGGTAAGAGTCCCTCTCTCGCCGGGGACGCCTTCCTGTCCTTCGACCATCGGCTCAATGAACTTGAGGTCAACATTGTTTGGTCGCGTTTCCACTCGATAAATGTTCCACGACACGTTGCCTTGCGCTTCGTGAGCGGGCCATGTCCAAGACAGTTCAACGGTGTAGCATACCGACCAATCTTGCTGCTGCTCAAAGCAATCTGTGCTGTTGCTGAACGCCCAGGTGTGAGTGAGGCCAACCAAGGAAGTGTCCGGTGGAATGGCATCGCCGCAAAGTTGGCCTGCTACACCGTTCAAGCGTGTGATGTTGGCCTTCTGCAAGCTGGGGTTTCCTTCACGATCGATGGGGATGATGGCGTAAGAAGCACAGATGCCCGTTTCCAGATGGTCGGGGTCAAGCCATGATTGGTCGGACAGAGGTAAGGTGGCGACATGGCTTTCAAGGGTCAGTTCTTCCCAAATGTTCTCGTTCACGCCGGTCGCCGTTTCAGGGAAGACTGTGGTGCCGGAAACGCCTTGAATCTTGTAGATGTTCCACCCTCCCACGTAGGGGTTGGTGATGTCGCCTGTTGGCGTCCAATCAAGTTGGATTTGGCCATCCATGAGTTGGGTCCATTCCACGTCCTGTGCCGTGACATTGGCTACAGGGAGGACGCCGATGAGCAAGATTACACCGTCCTTGGTCATTGAGATCTCCACCTCCTCGAAGTCTGGTCCAAACGTGTAGCTGTCAACCCCGTCGAGGAATTCCCATGACACGCTGTCGGTGGAGGGGAGATAGCGGATATCCACGGTGGTCAAGTCAATGTTTTCTGGCAAGAGTGCCGTGAGGTTCAGATTCAGGTCGAGGCTTCGCAAACCTTCATCCTGACTGGTGAGCGGTTGAACGTCAATGGCGATCATCATGAGGGGTGAATCGCCACCTCCGATGCCGTAATTCTTTCCGAGATGGGGAAGGAGAATCTCATGCTCAAACGTAGCTTCTTCTTCGGTGATGGCGACGCCTGTGAAGTAAGGCTCCAGGGTCAAGTTAATCGAATTCAGGACGTCGAACTCCACATAGGCGTATTCAGTTTCTCCCCACGGGTCGGTGACCTGCAACGTGAGGTTGTGGTGGCCCAGGCCGAAGTCTTCCCCCGTTCTGTTCAGCACTTGGCCATGGCCCCAAACATAGAATCCTTCTCGCCAAGTGTAATTCAGGGGTTGGGATGCGATGGGGTTGAAACGGGCCACGAGTTCAACATCTTCACTTGTCAGATACACGTTGTTGTCGGCGTTGGTTTGGACTGAGGGGTTGATGGCACCAACTTGTACATCGGCGTTGAGTGTGTACAAATTATCGCTCATTCGCACATCTTCACCGTTTTGATAGATGGTGGGGAGTTGAACACGAATCAATCGGTTGTTGCCTGTCGTCGTCATGTTGAACGTGCAAGTCTCCGTTTCGCCGGGGTGGATGAGGGCTATCTCGCAACTGTCTTCAACTTCAAGGTCGTATTGGGTATTGTAAACCTGATACGAGACCATGACGTTCTCCACTGACATATTGCCGAGGTTGGCAAAGGAAGAGATCACGCGGTCGTTGCCGTAATAGAATTGAGAGGATTGGGCGTTGTGGCTGGGGTAAACATCCATCACTTTGAGGTCGATGCTGTCGTTGAGGACAATTTCATAGGTCGCAAGATTGTTGTTTGGGTTGAGGTCGGCATAGGGGTTGCCCGTGCTGCTAAAAAGCCCGAATTTCAGCGTATATCGTCCTTCTTGTCCGTAATTAAACTCCGGGAGGTTGATGTTGTAAGGTAAGTAGCCGTCCCAAATGGGGAGTGTTTCAACCGTCTTGTAGGCTTCCTTGAGCATCATCGTTTCTTCCGCATCCCAGAGTTGCCATCCAAATTCTCCTGAGAAGGTACATACATTGCACACGGTGGATTGGCCCTTGGTTTTGAAGACATAATCGGTGTTGGTGTTCAATACGCTTTCATCATCGTAAACAGCAAGGTTCTGTAGGTGTTCAATGGGGTTGTGGGTGGTGTCGGCGATGACATCAACAAAATCATTGGTCAAGTTGATGGTGAAGCGGAATTCATCGTCGGCGGGGACTTGGTCGTTTTGGTTGAAACTGTAAACAATGGTGAAGATGCCCTCGGCGTTTTGGCCCGGAATCCAAAGGTCAGTTGAGGGAATGGCCTCGGTGCTTTGTCCTTGGATGTTGCCCATGTTGAACTGACCGGTTTCCTCGTAGACCGATTTGCAGATCGACGAGGTGATGTTGCCCTCACAAGCGTACCAAGTGAGGGTTCGGGCGGCTCCTGACGGGCTGGCGTAATAATTCGTGACATCTGCTTCGAAACCAATGGTGTCGAAAGAGGAGTACCATGCGCCCGGGACCGGCGAGGTGCTCCCTGAGATGCCAATTGATCCTGTCACATTGGCGCTTGAAGCCGGTGCGGTAGCAAGCACGCCCAGCGTTGACAGAAGGAGCATCACCACGAAACCAAGACTGGTTCTGCGGTGGGGTATCTCGCGTTGCTTTCGCTCGGTCATCGTAACCTCCTTTCATCCGTGATTCAAAGACTCATCGCTTCGAACCCGCCGGATATGGTTGTTTGATAGTGCGCAGCGAAACGACAACTGGCGGCCAGTTGGGCGGGTCGACTTGGTTTCATGCGGCAACCTCATGAATTGTGCTCACATGGTCATGCCATGCGCCGAACATCCTCTCATTGCGAACGCGATGAAGGGGCCTTGACGGCCGTGATTGAATTTCTGTCTGCGTTCACGTTGTTCTTGATGATCCTCACCGCCTTCCTTTCGCTCGCTCAACTTCAAATGGGCTCCAACGACCCTGATGTCGACCGGCTCGACAGGGCCGCATCGTTGGGCCTTGACCGCCTCACTTCGGGAGAAGGATGGTTTGTGCCATATGCTGATGGGTTGGATTATGCCAACGCCTCTGCGGATTGGCATTTGGCGACGGCAGACGCCCTTTACGATGGCCGAGTTCAGCCGGGGTTGATGTCCAATCAGCGCTTGGATATGGAACGTGTTGACGCGCTTCACAACGTCACTGAAGACGGCATGGCAGCGGGTTTAGGGCTTGATGTCGACATGAGCCTTCACCTGACCATCATGGTGGCTGAGAGCACACAGGGTCGGGCCTCAACCGTTTTGTTTGAGGGCGGGACCGACCGGGGCACGGCGCCTTCCTCCTCGACGGCGTACCGTTCGTTTCAACAAGAGGGGGAATTGATTCGTGTGGTCTTGGAGGTTCACGATGGCGGCCGTAAGAACAACGTTCTCCACATCACTGAAGTCATGACCAGACCCTCCTCAAGCGGGCCAGAATGGATTGAGGTCGAAAATCCAAACGACTTTGCTGTGGCTTTGAAGGGTTGGTCATTCAATCATACTTCTGGGAGCAGTTCAAGCAACCTCCTCTTGCAATCCGGCGTGCTGGCCGGTCAATCCATTTCGCTGTTCACTGGCGATGTTTCTTCCCAAACGGTTGGCAACGCCACCCATGTGATTGACCTTGGGGCCCTTGGATTCCTGGGCGTGGGTCAGCTGCAAGGTTTGGCAGACGGCCAAGGGACGTTGATTCTCCGATATACGCAACTTGAGGAGGTCACGCCTTCTGATGTCATGGTGGTTGAATGGGGAGGAGATACCCAGTTGTTCATGGTTACGGGCCAATCCTTGGTATGGGGCGGAGGGGACCGTTTTGATGCCGGTGCGTGGGACCTAGAAGATTCACCCTCTCCGGGCGAAAACGCCGTTTGAATCCAACCAGACTTGGTGTTTGCTTTCCGCACACTTCATCAACCCAAGCCTGTTCCTTCTGCTTGGTCCCCATGCAACCGACGAGCGTTTACACCCGAGACCGATGCGTAACGGGCATCCACGGACTGGATGAAATTCTTCGTGGCGGCATTCCGTACGGCTCAACGGTCCTTGCCGCAGGGACCTGTGGTTCAGGGAAGACCACCCTTGCCATGGAGTTTCTTGTCCGTGGAGCATTGGCCGGTGAAGCCTGCGCCCATTTTACGGCGACCGAACCTTCGGTGAAACTGCTTGAGAACATCCGCCAATACGCCTTTTTCGACATGAACATGGTGGATTCCGGACTCATCAACGTCTTTGACATGGACGTCCTCTATTCTTGGTTGGGCCTCGAAAAGGCCTCGTTTGACCTTGATGACGTTCACGCCCTCATCAAGTCCATCGTCGACATCGTCAACACCATCGGTGTTACGCGATTGGTCATCGATTCAGTGACCACGCTCTGCTACAAAATTAAATCCGAACAACTGATTCGAGACTTTTTGTTCACGCTCGGAAAGAAACTGGCCACGCTCGGTTGCACCACCATTTTGATTTCAGAGATCACCTCGGCTACCGAAAACGCCCACTGGTCCTCGTTTGGCGTTGAAGAGGCCATCGCCGACGGCATCATCGTCATGGGCGACTCGGAGCGAATGGGTCACTTGTTGCGGTTCTTGCAAGTGGTGAAAATGCGAGGTACCTCCCACAGTCGTGCGAAACACGCTATTGAACTCACGCCGCTTGGGGTGATGCTCATTCCAATGCTCAAATGGGGTGCTTCTGCTGATAAAACGTCCAGATGGGGGCAATGATGATGTTTGAACTCGACCAACAGATTGCCGAACAACTGACTCAAGTCTCCCTAGGAAGTTCCATTCAAGTCCGAATGAGTTCTTCCAATTCCTTTGCCGTCACCGCAAGCACCATGGTTCCCCTCATGCAAATGTTCGAGATGGGCGGTGTTTACATCTCCGCCAGCCGCAGTGCAGTGGAGATTATCCAAGCCTTCGAAACAATTGGCATGGACGTTTCCGGCATCCATTTCCTTGATTTGGTCTCGTCTGGCGTTCTTGGCGGAACGGATGTTCCGTATTCCAACATCACGTTCATCGACAGCCCCATCATGCTGGAGAGCATCTTACTGCGTACGCTTTACACGCTGAGGACGACCAATAATCCACGAAATTTTGTCTTCCTTGACAGCGTGAACGCGCTCGCCATCTACAACGATGACCGAATGCTCGCAGAATATCTTCACACCTTCATCAACACTTTCAGGCAGCGAGAGGTACTGTCGGTCATGCTGAATGTTCCCGACCAAACGCCTCCCCTTGTCCTTGCGAACTTGGACACCTACTGCACGGATTTGATCGACCGGGGACAGGTGGTCCTTCTCTGAGGTGATGATGCATGGCTCGAAAATTCACGTTTGACCCCGAGGATGAAGAGTTCTTTGGCTCCGTCGGTTCCTTTGGCGTCCCAAAGTTCGACAACGAAATGCGAGGGGGCGTCCCCCGAGGTTTCACCATGATTGCGTTTACCGAGACTGGCTCAGGGAGCGAGTTGTTCGCCAAACAGTTCACCTCTCCTGCAGAAGAATCCGAAAATACCCTTTACATCGCCACCGATGAAGGGCAGCAGGAAATTATTCGGATTTTCAAGAAATACAACTGGCCGCTCGACATCAAAGTTCGAACGATTGGGGAAGAATACAACGCCAATGTCCTCGAACGTGAACTGCTCGCAAGCCGGTACCGCCTCGAAGGCTTCCAACTGGCTGACATCCAACGCCTTGCTCAAACTCGGTTTGTCGATGACAGCAGTCAAGACTACCTGACTGAGGTGACCAACGAAATTATGGGTCTCGGGCCGTATTTCAGGGTGGTCCTTGACAACCTTGATTTCTTCCTGCAGCGAGAAGACCCTGCCCGGGTCATCTCCATGGTTCGTATGCTCCAGGCTCACGCCCAAATGGTGCGTGGTTTGCTGATGATTTCGGTATCGACTGACGGTCTTGATCCTTCCATCAAACAGGAATTGTCCTCCATCGCCGACATGGTGTTGTCGTTTAAGGTTCGAACCATCGGTACGGACTTTGAAAACTCCATGATCGTTTCAAAATTCAGAAACGCTCCAGAGAATCTCAAAATTCTCGTGTTCCGTGTTACGCCAGAAGAAGGCATTACGCCTGAAACCGTGGAACGTATCGCCTGATGAGCGCCATGGCTCAAACGACATGTCCAAAACGGTCGGGCGTGCGCCTCACGCCATGGGGGAACGCGCTGCGACCGGAGGATTCGACCCGTCTGGTATCGATTCGGATGCATGGGAAGAACTCGAGGGCCAACTTGAAGCCACCATCCCCAATTACGACCGCGTCAACACGTGGATGACCTTCGGTCAAGACAAGCGTTGGCGGCGAAACGTCAGGAACCACGCTACGCCTGGCATGAAGGTGCTTGAGGTGGGTTGCGGCCCGGGGTCCTTCGCTGAAGACTTGGTTGGCATGGAGTTGACGTGCCTCGACCCGTCTCCTGAGATGCTCGCCACCGCTCAACCCCGAGTGGATGCCGCTCGTGCAGCCCGGGGGGAGGAGCCTGCTGCCTACGTGCAAGCCATCGCCGAAGAGATTCCGCTGCCAGATGATTCGTTTGACATGGTTTTTTGCTTGTTTTCCTTCCGTGATTTCAAGGACAAAGAGCAAGGCCTCTGCGAGATTTTTCGGGTGCTGAAGCCTGGTGGCCGATTGGTTATTTGTGATGCGGGGAAGGCCAACAAACTTCACGGCTTCTTTGGTTATCTCTGGATGAACAGCGTGGTTCAATTAATGGCAAGGGTCATCACGAAGGAAAAAGACCACCCGTGGAAAGGCCTTGCTCGCAGCTACACGCACTACGGGACCAACGGTTACTACAGGAAAATGATGAAACGGGTTGGTTTCCAAAACGTCCAAGGACGCCTCCTCTATCCATTTGGCATGGCCAGCCGTTTCCGTGGGACGAAGCCAGCGAACGGACCCAAAGAACCAACCCCGTTAGACTCTTAAACCCCCTCCCATTGGAAAATTTAAGAGGTGTTCTTCATGGGTATGTCCGAGGTCCTTCGAAGCATCAAAAACGCCGAACAAGATGCCGAAAAGCGTCTTGCCGAGGCGCAAGAAGAAGCATCAAAAATCGTGGCGGACGCACGCCGGAAATCATCTGAGATGGTTCAAAATGCTGCCGATGAAACGGTGGCCATGACGCAAAAGATCCTGGATGAGGCTCGAAACAAAGCACAAGGCGAAGCGGACCAAGTCAAGGCCACTGGCGCCAAAGAAGTCGCCAGCATCGAAACCAGTTCCACGAAGAATCAAGATTCGGCCGTTGAAATGGTCGTCAACGCTCTGTCATCCGAATGAGGCGATTTCATGTTTGACACCGTCGCCATGTCTCGCCTTACGGTCGCAGCACCGGTTGCTCGTATGGCCGATGTGTTGCGAACCTGTACGGAACTCGGTTGCGTTCACATCGAACCCTATGGCAATTTCGAAGAAGGCGTCAAGGTCGGTCAAGCTAGCACGTCGGGTGAGGCGGACGAAGTCAGCTCACTTCTGGCCAAAGTCCGTGCAGCCATTTCAGCCTTCAAACCCGTCAACGCCGACGGCCCCGTACCTCTTCGAAGGGTCAAGGAGTTGGTTGAAGGTTCGTTCGCTGAAGAGTTGCAAACGGGACTGGATCTTCTTGATACGCAACGAGACTCCGAATCCGAATTGGAGGTGCTTGACGAACAGATTCACCTTTTGCGCCGATTGGCTCCGTTGAACATGGATTTGGAACTTCTTGCTGGGTCCGGTCGTGTGGAAGTCTATGTTGCTGAAACCAAAAAAGCGAGCAAAGCACGCTCCGTGTTTGGCTCCTTGGCTCAGAAGGTCGAATTGGCATCGGCCCCCGGCATTGTTGCTGTCGCCTGCCTTCCGTCAGAAGGGGCTGAAGTCCAGATGGCCATCGGTGAACTCGGTGGCAAGCCCGTGCAAATTCCAAACATGAGCGGTTCGCCCGACGAGGCGCTCAAGCAATTGCTTGCCAAGCGCAGCGAAGTCGAGGGCACCATGTTCTCTGCTTCTGAAGATGCACAACGCTGGGCCCGAAACAACGGCCGAAACATCCTCGCTATTCACGAATACCTCGCCAAAGAGGACGAGATACACACCGCTCCTACTCAACTCGCTGTCTCTGGCCAAGCCTTTGCCTTGGACGCATGGGTGCCCACGTCCAAAACCAGCGCCGTGAAGTCAGCCCTCAAAGACATGGCATCACACGTTGAGGTGGAGGCCTTCGTTAACGATCACCACCACCACCACGACGACCACGAGCACGGCCACCACCACGAGCCCAATCCTCCGGTCGCTCTCGAGAACGACGCTGTCTCTCGCCCCTTCGAGTTGATGGTCGGGTTGGTCGGCCGACCGACCTACGGCACCTTTGACCCGACCTTCTTCCTGATGCTCACTTTCCCCATGATTTACGGCCTCATCCTCGGGGACTTTGGCTACGGCTTCATCATCTTCCTCCTCGGCCTTTGGCTTGGAACGAAACCCTTCGCCGCCGACCCTGTGGCCAAGAACGGCATTACCATTCTCAAGTGGATGGGCGTTTGGTGCATGATCTGGGGCTTTTTGTTTGCCGAAGGCTTCGGCTTTGTTTGGGACGACACCGGCCAAATGGGTGACGCCTCGCCTCTTGCAGGCCTCTACGCGTGGACCTACGACAACATTACTTTCCCTGCCTTCATCACGGATACGCTCAACATGAGCTACATGCACATTCCGTTCCACCGCGCTACCTCGTCGCTGAACGAGTATGTGCTTCTCTCGGTGTATCTCGGTGTCGCCCACTTGATGTTCGGTTTCATCCTCGGTTTCATCAACGTCGCTCGAGCACACGGCATCGTTGCAGCCTTCTTTGAGAAGGGCAGTTGGATCATCATCCTTGCCGCAGGCACGCTCCACATCTATGGCTTCCTCACCTCCGATCAAGGCGTCTTTGATGCCACACCCTACGCCATCGCCACCCTTGTGGGCGTGGTCTGCTTAATCATCGGTTTGGCCGTCTTTGAGAAATTCGGCCTGGCAGGAGGCCTCATTATGGGCCCCATCGAAACCTTTGGGCTACTGGCCAACACGCTCTCGTACCTGCGCGTGATGGGCGTCGGCGTCGCAGGCGTCAAGATTGCCGAAGTCTCCATTACCATGGGGTGGGAGTTGATGTGGTCGGGTGGCGGCGTTGTTTCCATCGTCCTCGGTCTGGTCCTTTTCCTCTTCATTCAAGCCTTTGCACTCGCGCTTGGATTGCTCTCCCCGAGCATTCACGCTGCCCGTCTCCACTTCGTGGAATGGATGGGCAAGTTCTACGACGGCTCCGGTCGGGTTTTTACCCCGATTGGCGGTCGCACCCTCCATACGGAGGGGCAATCATAGTCCCACGGACACAAAACTGGAGGTAGAAAAATGAACAAGAATACCCTAAAAATGAGCCTACGCACACTGATCGTTCTGGCAACGCTCGCCTTGGTCGCCCAAGGTGTTGCTGCTGAAGAAGATGTAACGACCGATTCGGGTGCAACTGACGGAATGACTGGCGACGTTGGTGTCGGTCTAGCCCTTGGCCTTGCCGCCATCGGTGCTGGATTCTCCCAAGCCGCTATCGGCAGCGCTGCTGTCGGCATGCTTGCCGAGGACGGCAGCAAGTTCGGTGTTGCTTTGATCTTCACCGCTCTTCCAGAATCCATCGTGATTCTCGGTGCACTTCCGCTTTTCCTCGGAAATTGAGGAGAAACGGTTTCCGTTGGGCGAAGGCCCAATTGAACGAACGATGAAGGAGATGAATGAATGACATTAGAAACACTTGCCCAAGACATTGCGGCTTCGGCTGAAAAAGAAGCGAAAGCGCTGATTAAGGCTGCGAAAGCAGAGGCCAAACAATTGCTGGCTGATGCAGAAGCCAAGGTCGGCGACATGCAAACTGAAGCGAAGCAGCGTGCAGCAAAGGAAGCAGGCCAACTCGCTCGCGAGTTGGTTGCCAGCGCCCGACAATCGAACCAACAGGACATCCTCGTGGCTCGACGTAAGGTTCTGGATGCTACACTTGATGCTGCCCGAGACCATATTGCCGATCCCGGCATGAAAGGACGAGCCGCACTGCTGAAATCACTGCTCAGTGAATCTGAGAAGTTGGCAAAGGGGAAATTTGTCATTCGACCCGTTGAAATTGACCGAGCAGCCATTACCAAGGCCGCTGGGGACCG
>CALHIR010000026.1 GCA_938030705.1 Candidatus Poseidoniaceae archaeon | reverse complement strand
ACTGCAGTGTACGCGAGTCGCTTGGCGAAGGTAGGGTCTTTCTTCTTGAGCCCTTGGAACGAATAGTCAGAGACGAACCCGACCTCCTTCCACTGGGAACCTTGGCTCTTGTGCACGGTCAGAGCGTATCCCCATGTGCCTTGGATCTTGTAGTCGAGGACTTCGTTGCGAAGTGCCTCGTAGGAGCGGTCATTCAAGTTGTGCTTGCGGAACAAGTCTCGGCGGCGTGGATCGTTGAACCGCAAGAACATGTTTGACCAGAGCTGTCTGTTGAACCGTGGCTCTGTCATTCTACGGTCGTTGAATCTCAGGTGTCCGTCGAATCCGTCAGGCGTCAGCATCACGCGGACACCGCTGTCCGTTGTCACCCAGTACACAGGATGACCGATGATTTGGGACATCCGTTCGTAAGGTTTGATAGCGCGGATGGTGAACGTCTCACCATTCATGTATCCAACAGTCTTTTGGTTGTACGTCACCAGAATGGGCTCTCCGACCGTGGGAACTCTCGGTGGTCTCCTCAACTTCTTTCGGGCGAGGAGGTTCAGCGCATTCCTCCGTGGGTTCGTGAACGTCAGCAAGACACGATTGACTCGATCTTGCAACATCCAGTCAACAGCCGGGCCGATGTTCCTTGCCCATTCCCACGACACGTACTCGCCCCAGTTGCGGAACTTCGATCCTTCCCCTTGTCGGATCAGTGTTGCGAGCTGAAGCACTGGTGAATCAAGCGCCTGCCGATGAATCTTCGTGAGTGTGTAGGTCGCGTTTCCAAGCGGTGCACCCCACGTACCGGTGACAGGTTGCAGTTGCTCTTGGTCCCCAACAAAGAGCAAGTAGGCATCTGCCCCCTCCACAGCCCCCCTCAGGTCATTGGCCAAGTCCTCATTGACCATGCTTGCTTCGTCAACGATGACCAAATCACCTTGAAGGATATTGCTGATCTGCGCTTCCCCGAACTCCAAGTACGTCTTGCCGCTCTCATCTTCCATCTCCGCAGCGCCCATGTAGATGAGACCGTGGATGGTCTTGGCACTCCGGCCGGTGACCTCAGACAGCCTCTTGGCCGCCTTACCGGTTGGAGCGCAGAGCAGGACATTGCCCTTCTTCCAGCGAGCTCCGAGGGCACGCATGAGCGTCGTCTTCCCTGTGCCTGCCGCACCAGCGAGCGTGGCTTCCCTGTTGGCTTCCAACTCCCGCATGAGAATGTCCATCGCCTCGTACTTGTCTGGCGACAACTCGATCTCAGGATTTCTGAAAGCTACCCGTCTGCGGGGAATGCGCATGTATCGACTCATCTTCAGCCTCAGAAAGGAATCGCGGTAGATTCAACGTAGGCAGGTCCCCGGAAAGCAGCATCGGGCTGCCCCACGCCAACGGCAAGACCGGAGAGGTAGTCTGGGTTTTGAACCATGTATGGCGGGCGCTGCAGATTCTGGTGTGCAAGAACCATCAGCGTAGCGTAGTCGGCGTTGTCAGGTGCATACGCTCTGAGAGCCTGACCGTCGGCCAAACCTACGCTCTCTACGTCAGGTTGTGCCATCTGCTGGGCGATGCGCTCGAACCCGCGCATGGACCGATTTTCTCGGACTGGATGTTTGCGCTTCCGGGTGTACCCCTTCTTGCCCTTCTTGCTGCCGTAGGGACCTGCTTTGGGAGTCTTCTGGATGTGCTGTTGATGCACAACAGAACGACGAGAAACACCCTGCTTCTTTTTGCGGCTCTTCCCGTTAGGACGCACAGCAGGACCACCGGCTGACTCCTGACGACTTTCTGTGTAGGAACCGAGGAGTGTGCCGACGTGCTTCTGAATCGTCTGTTCGATGACTTGCTGGTTCCCACCACGATCCATCACTCGCTTGATGGGGATGTCCCGCAGTCTCAGCTTCACCGTCTTCTTGCGGTAAGGGCCAGAAGTGTCCTCTGATCGCTCGACGTCGAACCCGGAGGAAAAGCCTTTTTCTGTGAACACCTTGCCCCAGTCCTTGGCATCTTCCAGACCTTCCCGGTAGCCCCCGTGTGGCTCGATGTGGAAGACCGTCGTGTGGTGGGACGCTGTGTACTGGCGTGTGCGCGGGTTGTTTCGTGACTGGATGTCCTTTCGGGCTCCTGCTTCGTCCATCGAAGCGAGTCGTTCCATGTCACCAAGAGACAGTTCGATTTGCTTCCCGTCCTGCCGCACGCCGTAGAAGATGGGATCTCTCGGACGCACGCTGTGGAAGGCTCCTAGTACGTACTTCGCAGTCTCCGGCCAGTCGATTTTCAGAATCGTCTGACCGTAGATGTTGTTGTGCCTCTCAGCGACGACCTCATGGAACTCCTGCAACCCGCGTCGAGGGATGCTGTAGAGCATGTAGAGGCCGGGATTCCGATGGGGGTTGGTGGCCGCCTGAAGTGCAGTCTGAGCGGCAACGGCCTTCAGAGCGTCTCCACTGGCTCCTCCGGCCTTCGCAGTTGCTACGGCGGCCCCAACATCGGCAGCAGTACCAGCAGCCGCCAGAGCAGCCTCTCCGGCACCTTGCGCCAATGCTTCGTTCAGGTTGACCCGCAGCCACTCAGCCGCGTCGTCATTGGCCAGAAC
>CALHIR010000025.1 GCA_938030705.1 Candidatus Poseidoniaceae archaeon | reverse complement strand
TGTCGGCATTGTTTCCAATTCCATCGTAATCCGTGTCATTGTTTTCAGTAGAATCCATCGGAAACATATCTGTCTCATCGGCATATCCGTCGTTATCGTCGTCTAAATCAGCATAATCTCCGATTCCGTCTCCGTCACTATCAATCTGCTCAAGTTCGTTGAATGGAAACAGATCTGTAAGGTCATCAACGCCATCATTGTCGTCATCAATGTCTGCATTGTCCCCGATACCATCCAAATCATGATCTGACTGTTCGCTGTCATCAAACGGAAAAGCATCATCACGATTGACCATTCCATCATTATCATAATCGGTTCGATTCTCATAGTTCTCGTCCAGGCTGATTTGTAACATTTCATTGCCCGCCCGTACGTGTGCCTTGGATTCAGAATAAATTGGCAAGGAACCGGTAGAGCAACTGAGGCCATTTTGTTCGCATTCGTGCCCGTTGTAAAGTTCGCTCAAATACCAAGAACCGTCGTGAAGACCTGCATGCATTAGAGCAGATGTAGTGTCATTGTGGCGTCCATAAAACAGATGGACATCTCCATTGTGATCAACCTCCAAGGAACACAACATTCCCGTTTGAATTGACGAATTCGCACTGATGGTCGTGGTTGACCATTGAATGGGAACTCCGTTTGATGCAAATTGAGTCAAGGAGGTTAGATTGGTGGTGTACATGAGTGATTCATTTTCCGTATCGTAATGACAAATGTGGAGCTGTTCATTGAATCCTAATGCGGAGGAATGGGGAGCAAAACTTCGACGATCATCAGACCACATTGGGAGAGCAACTTCACTTGCGATGTCAATTTCGTTCCCAAACCATGCTGTTGTGTTCGGGTTTTTGACCATCAGTGCCAAGCCATCATTGTTGTAGTATGTCAGGTACAATCTGCCTTGAGGGTTCATTTCCAAGAATGTGGGAGTTAATTCGTTGCCATTCCAAGGCGTTGATGCAATTGTGATGTTCACCGTTTCTTCATTTTCCAATTTCCAATGCTTGATATGATCAACAATGCTTCCTTCGTCGAGTCGATGGACGTATGTCAAATGGACTTGAACACCGGTTTCAACCGCCAATTGAAGCGAACCGAAACTCTCAGCCCACCATGAACGTTCTTCTGTTGAATCGGAAATGACAACTCGATTCTCCCAACTCATGCCGTTAAAATAAGCGTAATGAACGCTGTGGACTTCGTAGCCAGCACCCAAAGGATCGCTTCCATAGGTCACCCACGTCTTCGAGATATAGGCTAAATGGACATGCCCGTTTTGGTCCAGCGTTATGGCATGATTCTCAAGGGCGCGATCCCCGAAGTTAGCGTCGTTGAAATAATTCATTTTTTGGCCATCAAAAACAGCGTAAAATGAGCCGGCCTCGGGGTGTGTAGACCGACAAGTATGGTATGTGATTTCAGAGGAAAGATCAATCGACTCACAATCACTGTTGGATATGGGAAACACTTCAACATTCCATGCACTGTCTTGAGGTTGAGAATCTGAATTCAATGTCGTGTTACTCTCATTCAATTCATTCAGCAGTGGCATACCTACCGACAGTGATAGAATCATCATCAAAGAACTGAGGAAAACTGCTCTCAGCACCTTGTCGCCCATAGCGATAATTCCGTGCCTTGATATAAAAATCAAATGATGCAAGGGGAACTTCTAGTCTTGGCAATAATGCCCTGCTGAAACCAAGTTTCTGTATTCCAGAAGAGAACTCGAAAATCAAAGAGCACAGACCTTGGTTTAGTCTACATTAGGTACGATGACTAAGCAGACGGCCCCCTCTGATTCGGACATATGTGATTCCAAGTGTAATCATGACTATATCTTGGCAATTGCACGATTAACCAATGTCAAATGAGGGCGCTGCCTTTATTGCAATCATCATTATACCAATCATTGGAGTGATTGCTTTTGTTTTGTTCATTTTATGGGCCATATCCTACGAGATGAAGCGTTCAAAGAAAATGAAAGAGGAAGATAAGGAAGATGAAATGTCTACAAAACAATTTTTTACGATTCTAATCATTGCGTTCGCATTGATGGCTCTTCCGAAAACTATTGAGACGGTCCTCTCTTTTTTTGATTAAACCAACCTCTGATTCAATCGTTCTTCAAACGAATCATAGGGTGAATGCACAAACCCACTGATTCGTTTTGGCCTCATCAAAGGGTTCGCAGTGGTTCGAATCACTCGCCACCTTATGTTTCTCGGTGGCATGAAAAATATTTAATCAACATGACATCATCAAGTATAAATACCAATGTCAAAAGGGATTAAATAGGTTCGCACTTCGATGTGAACTGTTGAGGGATGAACATGGATGAACAACAAGTGGAAGACATTGTGAAATGCAGCGACTGCGGTAGCAGATCGCTCTCGAGAGACGAAACCCGTGGCGAAGTGGTCTGCGACGACTGTGGGTTGGTTTTGGAAGACAACGTCATCGACCAGGGCGCTGAATGGCGTGTCTTTTCCCCCGAACAGGGCGACCAGCGTGCCCGTACCGGTGCGCCCATGACCGTGATGCTTCACGACAAGGGTCTGTCCACGGACATCGATTGGCAAAACAAGGATTATTCTGGAAAAACGATCAATTCTCGTTACCGCTCGCAATTTTACCGCATGCGCAAGTGGCAGAAGCGAAGCCGAGTGAGCAACGCCACCGAGCGCAACCTCGCCATGGCGCTCGCTGAGCTCGACCGCATGGCCAGCCGCCTTGAACTCCCGAAGTCCGTTCGTGAAGCTGCGGCTGTGAACTACAAGAAAGCCGTCGACAAGCGCTTGATTCGAGGCCGTTCCATCGAAGGCGTGGCCGCTGCTTCCCTCTATGCGGCTTGCCGCCAGTGCGGTGTTCCACGAACACTGGACGAAATCGGACAGGCCTCTCGTACCGGTCGCAAAGAGATCGGTCGAACCTACCGATTCATGGTGCGTGAACTGAAGATGAAGATCATGCCAACCGGCCCCGAAGATTACATCTCACGATTCTGTTCCGGATTGGGTCTTGATGCTGACGTTGAAGCCAAAGCCTACGAACTCATCAAGGCCGCCCAAGAGAAAGAATTGACCAGTGGTCGTGGACCAACCGGCATCGCCGCTTCCATCATTTACATCGCTTCGGTGTTGTGTGGAAAGCGACGAACTCAGCGCGAAGTCGCCGAAGTCGCCGGTGTTACCGAAGTCACCATCCGAAACAGGTACAAGGAACTCATCCAAAACCTGAACATTGAACTGGACATCTGAGTTTCACATTGGAGTGGAACGCAGGATTGGGAGTGAACAGCGTGAGCAAGAGCCGGACAAAAATTTCCGATGAGGCGTTTGAGCGCGTCGCTACCGGATTGGTTGAGGCGCTTGAGCGTGGAACCGAAGCGTGGCCGCTTCCGGAGCCGCCCATGAGCGACCCTGATTTTCCAGCCATACCGCCCACCTCTCCCCATCGCTTATTCGAAGAAGGTCTCGGCATTCTCAACGTTGATCGCGGGATGTTTGACCGCCACCTCAACACCGTGGTGGATTTGATCGTTCCCCATCGCATGAACCTCAGCGACGACCCGTTTGAGATTCATCAAAAGTGGCTCCGTCGTCGATTGGACGATGTGGCTCACCGTTTGTTGTTTCACATTGCAACCGACTGGTTAGCTCAGGCTTTCGACCCGCACGCCCCCAACACCGATCGCTGGTGGTTGAGCATCGCCCTGCTTAACGGCCTTTCCACCGTCCCGTACGGTCAACCCGTCCATCAGGGCTACCATCTCGTGGAATCCATTGCCCTGGCCGAGCGCCCCGGTACGTGGCACACCCAACCTGATGCAGGCCCTCAACACATGGATTGGAACCCCCACGCCGTCGTTCCACGCATGTCCAACACCGTGGTCGCTCACGAGCGCGGTGTTGAAGCGGCACGCTGGGTCCTTGAGCGGTTGGAAGGTGGCGACTTGGACCGACGCCTTCTCCTGCTCGAGTGGGTCCGTCTCTTGTTGGAACGTCAACCGCTGATCGAGCCACTCGGTCTGAAGGAGCTCCTGTTGCGCCGGGCCGCCGATCCTGTTGGCGAGGTCGCCAACAAGGTCACCTTATGCCTGGCTAAGGCCATCGAGGCTGACCGAGATTTTGGACACCAACTCGCGCTTCGTCTTCATCAGCGAGAAGAGAAGTTGGTGCGCCGCGCCATGGCGGACGTGTTGACGCGCCTTTTCCGACGTTTGACATGGGACGCTTTGCCCCTTCTCGACGACATGTTGCAATCCGAAGATGAGGGTGTTCTCGCCGCAGCGAGTGCAACCGTTGGCGACGTCAAATACCTCGACAAAGAACAGTGGGCGGACCGTCTCCGTCAACTGGTTGACCACCCCCTCGCCATCGTTCGGCGAAACTTGGTTCCCAACCTCCGAGAATACATTGAATTTGACCCCAGCGACCAACGCGGGGTGTTCCAAGAATTGTGGAAGGATGGCGATGAAGTTGTTCGGACCCGTCTTCGAGAGTTGCTCTTGCGCATGGAAGAGGTGGCTCCAGACCACTTTGCCTCCCAGGTCAAAGCGCTGAATGAAGCCGGTGCGGACCTCGAACCTCTCTGGGAGCCTCTGGTTCTCCGCCGCCCCGAACGTTGCGATGCATGGAAGGCCTGGCTGGATGGGGCGGGTGAGCAGCCCACCACCGAAGAGCGCTCTGTTCACGTTTCTCAAATGCAAACGCCCGAAAGGCTGCCCGATTTGGACGATGCCCTTCGCTCTCTTGAGGATTGAACTCACTCTTCCTCATCGGCCAATGGCCCTGAGGTGATGAGCCACACATAACCGCCGTTCATGAGCGCTAAAACGCCAGCGAGCGCGAGTAACAAACCGGCTGGCTCCGGCACAACCCCCCGCTCGTCAACCAGGCGGATGATACGGGTGAGCACCAAACAAGCCAAACCGAACACCACCACCCTCAACCACGTGGTCGCTGGCGATTGCCAACGGTCAACCGTGGGTGCGACGCCAATGAATCCGAAGGTCTGGTTGAACCATGCAAGGTAGAGGAGGACAAGCCCCAGAAGGCCGAGCACGCCGCGAGTAAAGGAGTCTGAATCCCACGGGCCGGCTGGAGCGAGGGTGGTGAAACTCTGGCCGACGAGCACAACACCCGCTAGCAGCAGGCCCAGCGTCACGTTTCGGTCCATCAAGCGGTGCAGGAGCCTCACGCTTGAAAGCCTGTGCCTTCTCAGGGAGTGCATGGACGTGGTTCGTGACGCCGTGTTGGTGGCGGCCGGTCTTGGCACCCGCATGTTCCCGATCAGTGCCTTTTCACCAAAGGAGTCCCTCCCGTTGGTCGACGTCCCGCTCCTCACGCATCTCATCATGGAAGCCAAGGAAGCCAACATTCAGCGCCTCCATGTCGTGGTATCGCCCACCAAATCCTTCGAGCCTTGGTTAAACGATCGTCGAGACCTTCATGGGCTGCAGGCCCATTTGGATGAAACGCTTTTTCACGCGACCGTAGGGCTTGACGTTCAGATTCACATTCAACACGAACCAAAAGGCGTTGGTAACGCCATTGAGGCAGCACTTGACGCCGTGGATGGACCCTTTTTGGTCATGCTCGGAGATAACCTGCTGATGGACACGCACACCTCGACCGAATCCTATGCACCATCCACCGCTTCCAAGCGTTTAGTTGACGCTTTTCACCTGCACGGTCATGCGACGGTCGGGCTCATGGAAGTAGAAGAAAACGATATTCAGAACTACGGCATTGTCGGCATGGACGGGCACCGCATCGTCTCCATGGCCGAGAAACCATCGCGTGAAGACGCCCCCAGTCGCCTTGCGTTGTGCGGCCGATACGTCTTTCCCGCCAACACCCAAGCCCTGTTGAAAACTTACACCTACGAAGACCATGGAGACTTACAGAGCATTGCTCTGCAACAACATTGGATGAACGAAGGGGCGCTCTACGGCTTGGTTCTTGACGGGACACAGTGGTACGATTCTGGCGCCCCCCTTCTTTGGTTGAAAGCGCAAGTTGACCACGCCCTGCGTCGCGCAGATTACAGCGATGACATGCGAGCTTGGTTAGAAGAACGGCTCAAAGATCAGCGCTGACCGGGTTTCCAAAAGGACAGCGGCTCGGGAGGTTCACCGTTGACGTGGCGTGCCGCCAAGTGGTCGGCACGTTCGTTCCATCGATGGCCTCGGTGCGCCTTCACATGGGACCAAGAGAGCGGGCGAAGGCTCGCGACCTCGGTCCACAGCGCCTGAACATGGGCCACCAATTCGCGATTAGCCTTCGCCTTCCATGCGCCGCTGGCAAGGTTTCCCGCATAGGTGGAATCGGCCCGGATGATGGCCGCTTCCTCACCTCCTTCCATCAAAAGCCATCGAAGAGCGGCGGCAAATCCACTCAATTCAGCCGTGTTGTTTGACCCGACTTCTGCGCCGATGAAACCGCCCTCACCAGCCGTAGTGATGACAGGCCCCGCTTCTTCGTGGTGCAGTTCGCCCGACCCTTTGCCGAGGCCAGAATCCCCCACGACCACGACCAAACCCCATGAGGCTGGCGTTGACGCATCCACGTTTTGATTACCAAGGCACGAGCCGTCCACATAGAGCGTTAACGGAGTGGCCGTCAACGGACTCACTCGCCGATTTCAGCTTTGTAAGCCGCAGCGTCCATCAATCCAGATACGGCGTCGGGGTTGTCGAGGGTCATCTTCACGATCCAACCGTCACCGTAGGGCGAGGTGTTCATGAGTTCGGGGGCATCATCAAGTTCCACGTTAACGGCGGTGATGGTCCCGGAGAGTGGGGCAAAAATGGGGGATGCGGATTTCACGGATTCAACCACCGCAAATTCGCCCATGTCGCCGACCACATCACCTTCTTCTGGAAGTTCAATGTAAACGATGTCGGTGAGCATGTCTTGGGCGTGGTCGGTGATGCCGATGGTGACGGTGTCGCCTTCAACTCGCATCCATTCGTGTTCTTTGGTGTAGTACAATCCTTCGGGGACTTCGCTCATGGTCTCGCCTCTGAATCAAACCAAGTGATGAATGCACATCAACCCTACGATGCCAGCATCACGCTTCTTCACCGAGGTCATGGGTGAGAACCTTGGCCTCCAGTTCCGCCCACTTGGAAGTCACATCCTCTGAGCGATGCACTTCTTCAATCTCTTCGCGAATGCGCCGGGCCATGTCGTCTTCCGTCTCGTAGGAAAACCAACGAGCCAGCGGTCCGGTGCCGTTGCCCAACATCCAACCCAAAACAAAGCACAACACGGCGGCAGCGAGGAAGAGTTGCATCACCGGAGGGTTGGCGCCGAGTGTTCGACCTGATTGGAGTCCGAATCCAAGGCCAAGCAACAGACCGACACCCGTCCCGTAAAGGAGGCGTTCAACGGCTACACTTGGTGGGTGCATGAACAGGCGAGCGCACATTGCCCCATCAATCAACCGATGCAGGGCGCCCACCCTCAGTACGTTTCTCGCATGAGTTTGTGAATCTTGTAAGGCAACAACGCCCGGTTCACGGGAGTGACCTCGAGAATCCGTCCATCGTCGCGTCGTCGGATATCCTGAAGCAGAGGATGGCGGCTTTTCTTGTGAAGGGTGAGCAGGGTGGGCATGTCGACCTCCAATGCGGAGCGAACGGCCTGTACGAAGGCTTCCGACTCAACAGAGAATTTCCCGATTTCATCGATAACGAGCACTTCGCAGTGGTGTTGAGCATGGTCAATGGCGGGAAGAGCGACCCTATCCAACGCCTCGGTATCAATTCCGTATCCCAGAACACGAAGGCGGGAGTCGATGGTTTTGTGGGCGATGATGCCTTCTTCACCCGAAACGATATCGATGATTTTGTAACCCATTCGTTCTCCATTTTCAAGCAAGGGTTCTGTTCGAACGCCGCCCAAAATGGGGTTTTCGGTCGATCCTCCTCGCAGAGAGATTTCGCGCTGGCGCTCGTCCATCAGCATATCAAGGACTTTTTCCATCACCGCAGATTTACCGCTTCGCGGCAATCCAGTGATACCAATTTTTGGATGAACTCCCATTCTTCATTCATCCTCCAAGGAGTGCGCATCTGGTTCTAGCGGGGTCTGTGCTATAAATTATAGGTTTCAAAACGCGGGGATTCGGAAAATAAATCCCACCTCATGCACCATCAGGGGGTGAGAGTGCCGAATTGCGGAAATGAATCCGGCAATTCCACAGGCAACATTTCCAACTCGTAGTTGTTGACGTTGTTATTGGCGGCCCAGGCCCGTGCCCACTCGTCAAGGTCGTTGTTGTTGAGGTGCTCACAAAGCCACTGAAGCCCTCCTTCGATGGTGGTGTGATCTTCCACGAGGCGCGCCTGAATATCGTCGTGAAGTTCAATGTGGTTCACACTGTTGCCCAAAACGCTCCCTTCTGGAATAACGGCCCAGCGCAATCGTCGTTCTTGGTGTGCATTGACGATGGCTTGGCAGGCCAAACGTGGACCATGAGCCGTGTGCTGATCACCCACCCACATGGCCAATTGACGTTCACTGGCTCGAGAGGGAATGTCGGTGCGGAAAGCGGGATGGCGAATGAACACGCGCCCGTCCTCACTTTCTGAAAAGTGGACGCCACGGATAAAGGGACGGCTTCGCTTCCCTTTGACCCATGTTTCAATGCTCTTGGCGTGTGCCGTTTGGTCGATTTCTCCAACGCGAACCCGAACTTGTCGTTGATTGGTGGTCAGCGGATGCTCTTCATCGCTCAATCGCGGGAGTTCAGCAAGTCGGTCGAGCACATTGAGGGTGTGCGAGCGCTCTACACGGTCTCGCGGGAGTCGTGGCACTGCCCATGTGTTGCGCGCCCATGAAGTCCATCGCTCTTCGTTCAGTTGAAACACCGGGACACGGGACGAAAGGCCTTCGCCTTCCTTGCGCAGATCGGCGCGCGTGATGGGGCCGTGTAAGTTGAGAACAGGGGCTTCCCCGTTGGCCGTGATGCCGAGCACCACGACGCCTTGAGTCATGCCTGGGAACAAGAGGTTGGCCTCTTCAATGGCCCATGCGTGGGTCCATCCGTGGTGTTTCACGAGCAATTCACGAAGCGGGTGTGAAGATTGCTCTCGAAGAAGGCTGTCGGGAGCGATGATACGGAGTCGGCCCCCGTCTTTCAAAATCTGGAGGCTCCGTTCAATAAAGAGCCGGTAGAGGTTGACGTTGCCCCGCATTGTGGAGAAGCGGGGCGTGCCGTTATCGGTCAAATTTCGGAGGCGTTCACCCAAT
The DNA here is from genome assembly GCA_938030705.1 of Candidatus Poseidoniaceae archaeon. Classification (GTDB taxonomy): domain Archaea; phylum Thermoplasmatota; class Poseidoniia; order Poseidoniales; family Poseidoniaceae; genus Poseidonia. The sequence goes on along the minus strand of CALHIR010000025.1, from coordinate 71,992 downwards.
TCTTTGCGGAGTTGGCTGCCGTCTTCCATGCCTCGGAAGCGATCTTTGATGCGCAGCCAAGGTGGGTTGGTCAACACCAATTCCGGTGCTGAGGTCCACGGCCATTCGCCCTGCAGAGCGTCGCCCTGTTGAACGCCCGCATCGAGCAGGGTTTCCATTTCCTTTCGCGAAATTTTTCCTGGAGTTTCGGGTCCAAAACTCACGAGCTCGTGGCGAATGGATTCCAACAAAAGCCGGGTTTTTGTGCTCTTTACGACCAACGGGTCAACATCAAGCAGTTGGATGTTGGAGAATAAACGGCGCGTGTCTTCCTTTTGCAAGGCCGGGTCTGCGTCTTCGTGAGCGTCAGCGTGTCGCCTGATGAGACGAGCGTGGAACAACCCTCCGCCACAGGCCGTATCGGCGACCGGGAGCGGAATGCCGCTGAGCGTCCGCTTGTCGTGTTCGACCGCTTTCCGCTCGTCGTCGTCGTTGCCATCGCTGTCTTGAGTCGCTTTGGGAAGGTTGAGTTGCTCAACGTGCTGGCGGAAACCGGGCGGAAGATTGCTCATGAGGAAGTTGGATTGTTGAACGGGCTTTTTTGGGTTCACGAGGTTGTCTTTCATCTCAGAGCAAATCACAGCGTCAGCCAAACGCGGTGGCGTGGGGTGGGCGCCTCGAGGAGAACGTCCGTCGGACTCGGCATCGTGACGAGCAAGAAGGTGGTCCAACACATGACCGGGGTCAGTCAACAAATTGGCAGGAAGCGTAGGCCAGTCTTCGGGAAGCAGGGCCGCAATGGGTTGGAATGAACGAAGGGACTTCTCCCAAGTGCTCAACCAAATATCGATTTGTTGGTCGCGATTATCGAGACATCGGTCCAAGCGTGCGTACCATCCACTAACCCCGTTTTGCAATGTCCCCACCAAACCGACGGGACGGCTTTCTCTCTTTGAAGATGTCTCTTCACGAAGGGATGGAAAACGGTCATTATTTGACCAAAATTTCAACACCTTTCTCGAACCAATTCCACCCTTCCGAGACCCAATCAAGGAGGTCGGAAAGTTGAGCGGGAGAGACTTTTCCTGCTTTTGCAATCTTTCGAAGGGCTGCGAGTTCCTTCCGGTCATAAGCGCCGTCAACCGCCGCAACCAACGCTGCATCCCGCAGCATGACCTGAGCAAATTCCGGTTCAACGTCAACGATGGATTGCTCGAGCGGGATGGGTTGTTCGAATCCAGCCCGTACGGTGATTCTTGATTCGGGGTGCATCATGGCTTTTCCCATCATCGCCTCGATCATGGCGATTTCCTCCCGTACAAGGGCGCCGTCTGCAGCGGCGATGTAAACCAGAACCTGTGCGTATCGCATTCGCTCTTGAGAAGAACGATGGATCATCCCATCAGGGAACATGCTCGCTCATTCCTCAAGCGTGTCCAGGAGTTCGTACCCCTCTTTCATCCATTTGTAGCCCTTGACGGTCCAGTTAAGGAGTTCTTCAACGGCCTCTTCTCTCAAACCTAGATGCTCGGAGATATCTTCGAGTGCATCGCGTTCGTCTTCATCCACTGTTCCATCGGCCGCAGCCATCATGACCGCATCTCGGAGAGCAAGGCGCCCGGCCTCACCGGACAGGTCTCTGAGACACTCCTCGAGGCTTGGCGGGTTCTTGAGGGCGGCTCGGATGGAGTCCCGTTGGCCAGGTGAAAGCAGTGCTGTTCCCAAGCGTTGCTCGAACATGGCCATTTCATCCACGGTCAATTCGTTGTCAATTCGTGCCATGAAGGCCAATAGGCGGGCGTAAGCAAACCGTTCTTCTCGGGGGAGTCTGTGAACCGTATCGGGTAGCATTACCACCGTTTGCGCGCTTCTTCCCAATGAACCCAACGGATAAAATCCCCCCATGGCCCCCAATCTTGAAGCCCTCTCGTGGGGACCGAGGGCCATGGTCAACCCTGAACCGGAGGTGGTCGTTTGGACCGGGCGCGGTTGCGCTGCTTGCGTCCGGGCCAAGCAACTTCTTGACACCAAGCGCGTTGTCTACAAAGAGCGGCGGCTGAAAAACGACCCGGCCGTTCAACGAGCGTATGCCCGGGCGACAGCCGGTGCACGAACGGTCCCACAGATCATCATCGGTGGTCAAAACATCGGCGGCTTTGACGACTTGCTCAACCTTGAGCGTGAGGGGGGGCTTGATGTCCTTCTTGGTCGGGCAGAAGCGCGCCCCAAAACCTCGTGGTGGCAGCGCATCAAAAGTCGGTTAACCCGTTGAAGTGCCTCGAACAAGCGTTGATAGGACGCGCGCCCTGTCTCGTGGCCATGCACCCCAGCGTGAACGTCTTGGGAACCGAACTGGAGCCGTGTTCAGAATCGCCTTTGACGGGATGGTTTCGAGACGGTTGTTGCAACACCGACGACAACGATCGTGGTTCGCACACCGTTTGCTGCGTCCTGACCGATGATTTTCTTCAATTTGCGAAGGACATGGGCAACGACCTCATCACACCTGCGCCACGATTCAATTTTCCAGGATTGAAAGCCGGGGACTCCTGGTGCGTTTGCGCCCGAACCTGGTTGTTGGCCGTGAACGCCGGCATGGGTTGCCCGGTGGATTTAGAGGCCACACACCAACGAGCTCTGGACATTATTCCCCTTGATGTGTTGGAGACACATGCGTTGTAGATGCGTACTGGAACACCCAAAACCGCATCATCAACCACACGATGAGACCCCATGCGAGCAAATTCAAGATGCCGAGAACCCGAACGTCCTCCGGAAACATTTCGGCCAACCAGCCGATGGAAACACTTGACCCCACCAGACTCAAGGTGTAAACCGGAACAGCCGTCAGCAGGGTCCATGAGACAGGTTTTCGGTTGTCAAACGTGAACCAGCGATGCACATAATGAGCCATCACCCCGGTTATGCCCCAGCATACGCCCCACAATATCCGGATGTCGATGGTTGAAAAAGCAGCCAAAAGCCAGGCCCACCCCCCATAGAAAATGGCGCTGTTAAACCCGCCAGCGATGCTGAACCGGACAAGCGAACCGCGGGGGACTTGTTGGTCAAGCCAGGTGAAGGCCCTAGTCGTCATTCGTAACCACGTCACTGGGTTTCCCCGTCAACATGTCCCGGAGCACAGCGTTATCCGCTTGCATCGCATCCATGATGGCGTACTTGACGCCGAGTTCATCCGCAAGCACGCCCAAGGCAGAACTGTCCTTTGGCAGGCACTTGCCACCAAAGCCCCTGCGCAGGCCAAAGATAGGGTCGAGATGCGAGGGGCCGATGGGTTGGGCTTGTTCTGCCGTGATGATGTCTCGAATGGCGTACCAATCCTCACCCATGCCCTCGCAAATGTCGTACATTTGATTGGCAAAGGTGACTTTGAGCGCGTAAAACGTGTTTTTGGTGTACTTTACCAGTTCGGCTTGGGTCGGTGTCACTTGGAAAAATTGCTCTTTTCGCATGACACCAGCCTCTTTGTGGTGTTGGAATACAAGTTTGGCGACCTCGCTGTGATGGGTGCCCACGACAAGAATGTCTTGATTGGCGAAATCCTCCAATCGTCGTCGTTCCACCAAAAACTCGGGGGAGTACGCGATCTTGAGGTGGCCATACCGCTCATGGTAGTGTTGCGTGGTGCCTGGAACCACGGTGCTCTTGATGACGGCGATGAACCCGTCGGGCAGGGCATCAAGTACCTCTTCGACGATGGTCGTATCGCAAGCACCCGTTTCGGGATGCGGAGGGGTAGGAACTGCGATGTAGGCCATGTCAACGTGGTTGATGACGTCGCTGAGTTCGGTGCCTCGGGCGGGGTCGTGAACGAAGAGTTCGTGGGCGTGACCAAAGCAGTGTTCAATCGCTCCACCGACCATGCCGGCGCCAATGATTCCGATTTTCATAACATGTCCTCCTTCTTACCGGTATGGGTTTGGATTCAATTTTCCATCTTTGGCCATAATAGAGGCTTGCAGGAGCGCATCTGGTGTTCCGCAATCCACCCAAGTCTCTTCGCCAACGGAGAGCACATCAGCCTCACCTTGCTTGACATAGGTTCGGGTAATATCCGAGATGGAAAAGGCTTCACCTCGTTCATTTGAGGCGGCGTCAAGGTAGCCCCAGAACCGTTCATCGAACATGTAGATGCCCCCGATGGCGAGGTTCGAGGGAGGATCGACCGGTTTCTCAACAATGTCGCAGATTTTTCCGTGCTCGTCCATAACGGCGACACCGAAGGCTTCCGGGTGCGCTTCCTCTCGAGCGATCAACAAACAGCCCGGTGGCGTGTCCGAGGCGGTAAAATCAGCCACATGCCCATCAAATTCGATGGTGGTGATGTTGTCGGAAAAATAAACCATCAAACGAGCGTTTTCGTTGTAGGGCCGGGCCAAACTAAGCGCGTGAGCAACACCCAGTGGTTCCTCCTCAATCACGTAGTGAATTCGCTCCCCTTCCAGCCCCTGGCCAACATGGCTTGCGATTTGACCGACGAAACGGTTGGAGATGATGGTGATGTCTTTGATACCTGCGCGCCGGATGGTGCCCAAGGCATAATCGATGACCGGGCGGTTGTGAAGCGGCAAGAGCGTTTTCTGGGTGTATTGAGTGAACGGATGAAGACGCGAGCCGTGGCCCCCCGCCACCAAGATGGCTTTCATCGTCATAGGTGGAAACACAAAGAGACGGCTTTAGAAGGTGCTTATGTCGGGTCGTTGTCTTCAGCGGTTTCCATCAACGCAGAAAGCGCCCCGTCTTCCGAGTTTTGCTCAAACCATCCGCTGGCGACCAAATCTCCCAGACGGTCAACGCCGGCTTCGACAAGATCTGTGTCACGTTGCTCGGCAATACGCCACTGGCGCTGCGCCTCTTCGGCGTAATGTTGATTCGCTTCCTCAACCAGTTGTTCCGAAATTCTCAATGCGTCCTCAAGGCCCTCATAATCTGCTTCGTGCAGCGAAGGGTCCACCCGAACTCCGTTTGGGTTCACGTCCACCTCCGTCTTGTCAAATGCAGGTCCTTTCTCATCCGTTCCCCGGATGCGGAGATAGGACGCATTGGTGGCGATGCGGCCGATGTTGGTCGCCGCAAAAGCATGATGAAGATGGTCAGCTTCCTTTTCGTTTAAGTCAAGCCCGTTCAACTCTTCCCATCCAAATTCGATGCTGTCCAACAGTAGGCCGAGTCTGCGCTGCAATGTTTTGGCCTGGCGGGAAGAAACCAACATCGTGATCAAAGAGATGGCCAGGGGAACCGTCAGGTATTGCAGAATCCGAACCACCTCCACGCCTTCGAGGTAAGCGAAAAGGACGCAAATGTCGGTGAGAATGACCACGGCCCAAACGAGCAAGATCCTTTTCTTCTGACGGGTTCGCTCTTGAACGAAGAAGTGTTCAATCACGGCCTTAGTGTTCATGGCCACCACCTAGCGGTTTGCGATGGTTCGGATTTTTTCCAAAGCCTCATCGTCAAGTTCGGTCCCGGCCTCCCAACCCATGTCCTTGAGACCATTAGCGATGCTGGCTTCCACGATGGTGTTCATCCGTTCGAGGGCGTATTGGAACAGCAGGCCACACATCAGCAGGGTGGCCAAACCAAATTCCCATCGAGTGAGGAAGGCCACGACGATAGCAAGAAGGACAATCCCCCCACCTGCCGGAATCAAACGTTGTTGCACCTTGCGAGCCGAGGCTTTTGCATCGAGAATACGCTGCGCACCCTCTTTCTTCCCAGCCATGGTCCCCGGAGATAGTCTCTCAAAGTGAAGGTGCCGCTTCTTCGGACAACCAAGCATTCACTTCAGCAAAGGTGTCAACCAAGTGACCGTCTTGGCCCGAACCTTCGCTGACCAGGACGCTGTCTCGCATGGTGAAATGGCCACGTGGCTGAGAGATGAGATGTTGCATCAGATCGCTCATCGCCCGTTGCATGTTGGCTGTTTGTTCTACCTGCAGGTTGAGCAATCGTTCCATGCTGTTGAAAACGACATCATTGCGTTCGTACCGGGCTTCAAGGGCGTTTGAGGCGGCCGTCATCGCCTCCTCCTGCCGCTTCAACAATTCCCGGGCTGCTGGGCTTCCGACCGCATCCCTTCGATGCAATTCTTCAATGGCGTTGTTCAACTCAACGTGCCTTCTGGTCAAAGCGCGCTGCAGGTCCTCAACTTGGTGATTCGCAGCCCGAAGTTGGTTGGATAACGCTCGTCCGTCTCGTTGCACCCTCCGGAGTTCCGAGCCATGATGGGTCGACTCTGAAAGAAAGGCCACCACGATGGCAAGGCCAAGGGCCATTTCCGGATGCACCAACATCGCTGTTGCAGAAAACCAAGCCACACTTCCCCAAAACACCGAACGCACGATACCCATGGTGTAACATGGATGTACCTTCAATAAAGTCGGTCGTTGGGACTGCTCCGGGCTCCCTTCATGATGAAAGGAGAATGAAGCAGTCGTCGTCCACCTCTAACACCATCCCGGTCGTAAGGAGGTGGTCAAGCGCCTCGTCGGTTTCGTTGTCCTCGATACTGGATGAACGGGTGTGATCAAAAATTGCTTGGAGGGTCGCAACGGGTTCGCCGTTGGCCAGTTCCTGCTCGATGCACATGACGATCGACTGGCAAGCAATGGCCAAGAGGGGGTCGTCGGTGTTTGCGTCAGGTAAGAGGTCAAGAAAGATGTTCGAAGGGTGATGGTCTTCGGCGTTTATTTCTGCTTCCAGAGGAAGCTCCGTGGCCCGTTCGCCCAGTCCCCGCAGGGCGTGGGGCTCGTTGAGGTCAAAGCAATCAAACAAGTTTCGCTGATGAGGGTCATCGTTTTCCTGCGATGATACCTCAGTTGGCTCCAAGCGTCGGCCAAGGTCCTCAAGTCGCTGCAGTCGTTGGTCGACCATCACCTTCTCTCTCAAGAGGTCTATCGCCAAGAGGTCCATGGCCATGTTGGCCTGCTCCACCAACCAATCGTGAACGTTCCACTGGGGGTTGACGCCGAGCATGGCATCAGCGAGTTGGTGCACCTCGGACGGCAAATCCTTGAGCGAAACACGCCGTTCTTGGCTGTTTTTATGCTCGTCTGCCATGGTCTTTCTTCTCACATGACAGCCTATGAAACATCCCCTTGCTCTTGACCGAGATGCCCGGTTTTGGCTTGTTTCTCTCCGTTCTTCACCCCGGGCGCCTCTTCATTCCCAGTCGTTTTTTCTTTTTTTGGAAAGGGTCGCGTTCATGTAGAAGCGCTATGTGCGAGGAGGTATGAGTGACCATCGCATCACGGTTCTGCCAGGCGACGGGACGGGTCGAGAAGTGGCGCTTGAAGCCCAACGCATTCTTGACACCATTCAGGAGCATTCGAACCACGGTTTTACGCAAACCGTTATTCCCTGCGGGGGAGAACACTACAAAGCCACAGGAGAAGAATGGGCTGAGGGTTCCTTTGATTTTTGTAAGAACGAAACCGACGCCATCTTCTTGGGCGCCATTGGTTATCCTGGTGCTCGCCTTCCAAACGGAGACCTTGCCGGTGGCTCGGTCATTCTCGGACTTCGAAGCGGTCTGGACCTCTATGCGAATGTCCGCCCCATCAAACTCTACGAGGGCGTCCCGCACAAAATCCACGGTGGATTCCGCCAAATCTGGGAGCCGGGCATGGTCGACATGACCATTCTGCGAGAAAACACGGAGGGCCTCTACCACGCCCTCCTCCGCCGTTCAGCCGACCGAGCACAAGGGCGGGAAGAATACGAGCCGGAACCCATGACCTTCCCCGGATTGGACGGCGAAGTCGCCTACGACCCGCGCCCGATTTCTCGAAACGGCTCGGAACGCTTGATTCGGATGGGTTTTGAAATCGCAGAGACTCGAAACGGTGCCCCTGCAGACGGGGTTCGACGCGTGTCATGCATCGACAAATCCAACGTCACACGCGGCTGCCAACTCTTCCGCTCCACCTTTGACGATGTCGCTTCAGAGTACCCCGGCACGGAAGCTGATTACGGCTACATCGACGCCTTCATGCAGTGGATCACCCGTTCCCCAGAGCACTACGATACCGTGGTCACCTCCAACATGTTCGGCGATATCTCCACCGACCTTGGAGCTGTTCTTCAAGGCGGCATGGGCATGGCTGCATCAGGGAACATTGGCGACGACCACGCCTTCTTCGAACCGGTTCACGGCTCCGCCCCAAAACACGCTGGACAAAACAAAGTCAACCCCATCGCCTCCATCAACTCCATTCAGATGATGATGGATTACTTGGGCCGAAAGAACAACGACGACGACCTTATTGCCGTCGGGCGCCTCATCGATGAGAGCGTTGCGGACCACTTGAAAGAGGGTAAGATGCTCACCTACGACATTGGTGGTACGGCCTCCTGCTCGGACGTGGGTGAAAACATCGCTCTTCGTCTTGCAGCAAAACTCAGCGAACGTTGAAGTCAATTGAGGGGCTTCCTCAGATGAGATGCCCAATCATAGGGCCGGCTATGACAAAGCCCACTGCGAGCCATTGTAATCTGAATGATTCAAGTTCTTTCGTGGTCATTCCTCTTCAAAATACGAATTGAATAATTCGAAAACTTTCCTCGCTTGAGTTTCTGGCGTGAGATCGATTTTTTGGATGTGTTCTCGACCAGCCTTACACCATTCTTTTCTGTTTTTATGCCCTTCATCGATGGCTGAAATCCAGTCATCACCTTCATTCATCAAGCGTCCTGTTTTCCCATCAACAACGGTTTCTCTGAACCCCCCTTGATTGGAAACGATGACCGGGCAATCGACGAAATAGGCTTCGGGAGGCGTTAAGCCAAAGGGTTCGTTGATGGCATGACTCACCATCGCCTTCGCGTTTCTCATCAACGCCCGAATGGTCGCTTGGGAGACCCTTGGTAGAGGTTTCAATGCTACGTTATTTTTTCTGGCGTGCTCCATGTGTTTTTCATTGACCCCTCCGCCGAGTTGGACAATTTGCAAATCAGAATGACGCAGTTTTGTGATCATATTCCACAGACCTTTGGCAAAAATAGCATGACCAATGGTGATGACGTACTGGTTTTTGACCAGGTCAAATTCTTTTTTTACGGACGCCCAGTCTTCATCTTTTGTTGGTTTTATCGGCCAAAGCTTCGGGTCGATGCTGGGGTAAAGAAAATCAGATTCTGCGCCGTGGACTTGTTTGATTCTCTCGCATGTGTTTTTCGAATTACCACTGATTTTCCCTCGCTTGGAAGCGAGGTCCACGAATTTTTCATCTCTTCTTCTCTGTTTTGCCAAAAAGAAATTTGTTAATCTGAGGTTTTGTTTGGGCGTCCCATCGACATCAAAGTGGAGATCGTTGCTGTGTAAACCTCGGTTTGGTTCAAGCATGTGCGTATGAACTGGAAGGTTGTTCGGTATCAGTGGAAGGATTTCCAACGAGGCCATTCCCGTTGTTATGTTCACGGCATCAATGTTAGAAAATAATGTCTTCAAACCGACGCCTTGTTTTGTTAAAGAAAGCATGCCGTACCATTTTTTAGAGGCGTTTTTGGAGGATTTTGCGAAGATTTCTGAAAATATTCCACGCGAGTAAGACCAATTGCTCACTGGAGAAAAGAGGGGGATATTCAATTCATTTAATTTCTCAATGAGTTCTTTATTCGGATGTAATGTTGCAAAACTTAGGTCAAAATATTTGGAATAGGCTTCGAGATTATTGATCAAATCTCTTTCTCCTCCGCCGAACAGCTCAAAAGAGCCTTTCACGAGTAAAAGGCGCTTTCTTTGACGGTTAGCCATGTGTTATGTGAAAGGGCTGGTTGCTATAATGTTGAGCCGTTGGGGTAGAATTAATTTCTAATTCGAGGTGAAGATGATTCCATCCTCGCCGATGTTTGCGTCGTACATTTTCTGAAGGACGGTTTTGACTGCTGAAATGTCGTGTTCTTGTTTGTTATCTGGCAGTTTAAAGTTGGTAAAATGACCAGGTAAGACCGACAGGAACGTGTCAACGTCAATACCTGCGACGTTCCTGAGATGGTGTGGTAGGAACTCAACAACCAATGTTTTGCACCGAGATAGAATGTCTTCCATGCCTTTCATTGCAAAGTATTCGGACCCCTCGATGTCCAAGAGAACGAGATCATAATCATGGTCGGGCAAATAGTCATCAAGTCTATGAGATTCCAACTCGATGATATCTGGGTTATCAAAATCATACATGAAATTGCTCGTTTTTGGTTTCCTCTTGCTACCGCCTGAATTGACGGTGTTGAGTAAAAACTCCACTTTTTCGGGGACGTCGTTCGCAAAAATATTGTGCGGTGTAATGTTGTTCACGTTGTTGAGTTGAAGATTTATTTCCAATAATTCGAAGGTCTTCGGATTGGCTTCAATCGCCGTTACTTCATGGCAATGGTGTGAAAGGGGTATGGCTAATGAACCAATGTGAGTTCCGACGATCAAGACTTTTGATTTATCATCAATGAATTTCTTCAACCGTTCCACTTCTTCAATACCAAAGCCACCCAAACGCAACTTTTGGCCCACCTCGAGGTCCTCGGGATCGACAGCGAATAAACCGTTTTCACTGTGCGTGATGATGGCTTTGATGTTGTGGCCGAGTTTACGACGAAGTCGCTTTGATTTTATTTTCTTAAGACCAAGATTAAGTCGCCAATAAAACGCTCGAAGCATGTCAAACCCTCAGTTGAACTTCATGGTGTGCCCACACGCTGGTCAAGAGCGCAGAGCTGTATTGCGTTGCCTCGAATCGTTCAGAGGTCTTCCAACAGCCATGTCAATCAATTCCATGCCAAGGTAGTCATATTCAATCGCTTCGGTTGAAGGTGGACGCCATTGAGCGTCTTGCTTGGGCCGCTTTGATGGCCGTTCAAAACGCCTCCCGAACGGAATGAATCAAGTTCATGTCTCCGGCGAGGAGTGATGACTGGTTTTGGCAGAGGGTGGGAGCGTGCTCGAGGGTCAAACACCCGTCTCTTTCCTCAAAAATCATCGGTGGGGTTCTTGAAGGGTTGGCTTGTGCATGAGTTGATACTATGCCTGATGCTACGGAAAGTGGCTCATTTTTCCGAAAGTGGGTGATGCGTCAATATTGGAGAATGCAAATGAGCCAGGCGGTTGTCAGCCTCCTGCTCTGGGGCACAACCATCACCTTGCTTGTTTGGCCCTATGTGTCGTGGCGATTTTCTTCCCAGTGTGATGCTGGTTTTTGCTTCTCAGATTCGATTGCTTCCATCCCCTCGACCTACATTGGTTTGGCCGTCATTTTCTTCTCGGTGATGTTCGCTGTTTTGATGATTGGATACCTCTACGATCAAGTGTTTTCTCTTTGGACTGAGTGGCGCAGTGTTGACATGGAACGCAATCCGTATGTTACCTATGCCCTTTCTCCGAACTGGGCGATGATGATCGCCTTGCAAGCAGAAACGCTGAAGCGGACCGCTGCAGGTGACGATGCCATGATGGCTCAAGCAGACTGGTACCTCAAGTGGTGCGAAAGATACACGGAGGGCGAAATGTTTGCACGTGCAGTCCAACGATGGGATGCTGACCTCGGTGAAACGCCAACGTTCTGGTTCACGAGTGACGAAGCCATGCAACGGGCTCGAGACTCCGTCTTTGAAGATGAGAGAAGAGAAGGCAGCGCCTGAACACCTCATCGAGTGAATCACCTATTCGGGCCATGGCCTAGCTCATCATCTTGTGATTTCACCTTATGCCGCCGTGGGAAATTGAGGTCCAATGGACGCAACCGTCGCGGCTCAGAGGTCTTCGAACAGTTCCTCAAGTCCACTGCGGAAGGCCGCCACGGATCGTCGGTGGTCAACCATTCGAATGTGCTCTCGCGCCAAGGCACCGTACCGCTCTCGGTCGTCATACACGGCCCTCAAGGCATCGATGACAGCATCAGCGTCATGGCCGTCGTCCACCAGAATACCTCCTTTGCCCAAGGCTTCCTTTTGCGAGCCTACGTCCGAGGTGACGCTTGGGACCCCGAACAGACCAGCTTCGCCAATGACGCGCCCCCACGATCCGGTGGTCTCGAAGAGAATGAGGTGCAGATCAATGCTGGCAAAGAAGGTCGCAGCGTCCACGTGCCCCAACACACGCGCGTTGGGGTGATGAGCGAGTTCTTGGGGGTAGGCACTCCCGCCTGCGATGTGGACTTCTGCCTCCGGCCAGCGCTCAAACAACTTCGGTAAGAGTCGTTGATACATCCGTAACCCCTTCTCCGGAGTGACGACCATGATCCCAATGGTGGGCGGTGCTCCATCGGGTCGCTTTGCCTGCTCGACCGATCTCAAGGCGTTCACGTCCTCCATGCTCCCGAAACGGCCAGCAAAATCGATCGGCAGCGGCACGCTGTGGCCTTTTTGAATGGCAAACCGGGAGCGAATATCAGCGAGCAAGCCTTCGCCTGCCGCACACACGAGAGCGGCCCCCTCCATCACGGGCCGAAACCGTTCCTCGAGGCGAAACGCCGTATCATCCCGAACGAACATGATGTAAGGTATGCCCCGGGCGGTGAAAGCTTGGGCAGCGCCCGGCGCCCACTCGAGTTGGGTCAGGCCGATACCGCCCGCATGCTCCTGCCTGTCCAACCATGCACCAACACGAGCAGCAAATTGTGGACTCCGTCGGCCGATGTGGAGGTTATGGGCCCACTTTCTGCGCCTCATCCCACCCTTTCGTTCTCGCAAGCCCCAGGCCACTTTCGACCAGAAACCCTCGATCGGGAGGTCGGTGGTGGTGAAGTCCACTTGGGCGTGAAGCAGACCGATTGGGTCGCCTCGGTCTTTGCTCGCAAAGGCATGAACCGTCCATGGAGGATGTGTCGGAGCGTCGGCGGCGGGCGTCATTGGTACGTAGGTTGGGGCGGTTTCCAGGGTTGGTCCCGGCACCGCAATACCGTTCAAGAGGGCAGCCAAAGAACGCTCCGCACCGCCCCCTGGCGGATCGAGATCCCGCACTGCGGCAAAGAGGCGGCGGGCGCTCATGCACCTACCTTCGCTCCGGCCTCTTTGAGCGTTTTGGGCCGAGATGGAGGGTGCCCTTGGATTCAATTCCAAGCATTCAGACCTTTTGCCAATCCGAGCCGTTCCACCAGCGGTGTGTGCTGTCACTCATGACGCGCCATGTGTGTCCGCTTTCATCCGGAAGAGTTTGGATTGCGTGCCGAACAAATGTTGCCCGAACCGATTATGAACGAATGGCCCTTGAACAGACCTGAGGGGGAGGCATGGGAGACAACAAACCGGCAGAACACATCGCCCTAACGCCCGGAAAACGGGTTCTTTTCTTGACGAAGGACTTGGACCTCATCAAAAAACAACTCTACGACGGGCTTGACCTCCGCATGGAAGATTTGACCGTCGACGACCTCCTTGACGACATCAACACCGACGTGATGACGCCCGCTTGGGTGTGTTTTGACCACGACCCGGCTGAAATTGCCAAGAACGCTTACGCTGGCTTGATGCACAACGGTTTGCGCGTGTTCCGTGAAAACGCCCTCAAGGACGGTAATTTCGAGGTCATCGTTTCAGGCCAGCGCAAAGGCACCGGTTCAAGCCGGGAAACGGCCGCCCAATGCGAGCGTTGGGCTGGTATCAGCATCGTCATCGCTGCCTCCTTCGCTCCCATTCACGAACGAAACAACATCAACCTCGGGCAGTTGATGGGCGACCACAGCATGCTCAAGCAATTGCAAGACGGTGAATCGATTCCGTTGTCAACCTTCACCGCAAAATACGACCCGGTCACACAACTCATTGTAGAGCACGGCGGTCTGTTCCCGTTTGCACAGGCCTTGAAGTCCGGCGAGCTTGAACTCGCCCCCCTCAACACGCCACCACGGCCCATGACCATGGCTGAGCACATCATCAGTCGAAACTTGGTGAGTCAGCCTGAGGGACAGTGTGTCAAACCCGGCGACCCGGTGATTGCACAAGTTCAGGGCGGCTATTCCCACGAATTCACCACGGCGCAGGTCCACACCTTCCTCCAAGAGGAGTACGGCGAAACGTACACGCTGCCCAACCCCAGCAAATTTGCGGTCTTCGAAGACCACTTGCTTTACGCCCAGCACAACCCGAAATTTGTGCCGTTCATGCACAAAGTCCAGACCCTCCGGGACCTACAAATTGCCTTCCAGCAACACACGGGTGTACGGGACTATTCTGCCGTTGACGGGGTCTCACCAGGTATCTGCCACCAAGTGGCTCGTGAAGAATTCATTGAGATCGGTGATTTCATTCAGGCAACCGATTCCCACACGTGTATGGGCGGTGCCTCAAACGCCCTCACGTGGGGCGTTGGTGCCACCGAATATGCCAACCTCGTCAGCGCTGGTTTCACGTTCGTGAAGGTTCCTGAATCCATCCGATTTGAGCTCGTCGGTAAACTTCACCACGGCTGCACCGCCAAAGACGTCATCCTCGCTATTCTGGCCGACCACGCACGAAAGGAATTGACGTTGAACCGAAGCATGGAATTCGGCGGCCCTGGACTTGCCTCGCTTTCAATCGACGAGCGAGCAACGCTGTGCAACATGGCCACCGAATGTTCCGGCCGCACCGGCATCTGCGAAGCCGACGATGCGCTCCTTGCGTGGATGCTCAAATCACAACCGCACCTCTCCGAGAAAGAGCAACGCACCCGAATAGCCGCTCCAGACGAGGGCGCTCATTACGACGGGGGCGTCCACACGATTGACCTCTCCACCATCGTACCAATGGTGGCTCATCCCGGCGACCCCAACCAAGGCATTCCAAGCGACCCCACCAACGGAGCCAACATCGCCGATATTGGGCAAGTGGCCGTCGACATCGCCTACGGTGGCTCCTGTACGGCGGGCAAAGCCGACGACATCGCCTATTACGCTGAGGTGTGCAAGGCTGCCAGCGATGCAGGCCTCAAAGTGAAAGAGGGCGTGGATTTCTACATTCAATACGGTTCTGGTCAGGTCAAAGACTTGGCCGAACAGATGGGATGGCATGACCTCTTTTTGGAAGTCGGTGTGAAACTCATTGACCCAGGTTGTGGCGCCTGCATCGGGGCTGGGCCCGGCGTCTCCATTACGCCCGAGCAAGTGACCGTATCCGCCATCAATCGAAACTTCCAAGGCCGCTCTGGACCGGGGAAACTCTACCTCGCCAGCCCGTTAACGGTCGCTGCCTCAGCGTTCACCGGGCACATCAGCATCTGGACACCGAGCCTGTTCGCTTGAGTGGAAGTTGAAATTGTGTCCCGATTTCGGCAATGTTCATGCTGTAACGCCTAAGGAGATTATAATCCCTCAAAGAACGGAGAAGGTCATCTGTCGGCCCGACGTCATCAAGACGGAGGAGGACCGGGGGAGGTGAACGCCCATGGCAGGCACAGCAGAACGCATGGCAAAAAATCAGAAGCAAGTCGCTATTTCAGAATTTTTTGAGAAGAACAAACACTTTCTTGGCTTCGATTCCTTGACTCGCTCCCTTATCACAGCGGTCAAGGAGGCCGTTGACAACTCCCTGGACGCGTGTGAAGAAGCGAGAATCCTCCCCGAGATCAAAGTCAAGATCACCAAAATCGACGATAAGAAGAACATCATCGAACTTCAGACAGAAGATAACGGGCCCGGTATCCCAAAGCGCAGCATCGAGAAAGTCTTCGGGCAGTTGCTGTTTGGTTCACGGTTCCACGCCATACGACAATCACGTGGCCAGCAAGGCATCGGCATTACCGGCGTCGTCATGTACAGCCAACTGACCACCGGGCGGAAAACACATGTTCGGTCGAAAATCGCCACGGAAACTTCAGCTGCAACGGTTGACATTGGCTTGGATACTCGCAAAAACAAGGCGACGAAGACCAATGAAGGGCGGGAACTTTGGGAGAACGCCGATGGAACACTAAAGGAACACGGCCTCGAAATTACCTGCCGAATGAAAGCCAAATATCAGCGAGGCCGCCAGAGCGTTTACCAGTACCTGCGGATGACGAGTATCGTCAACCCCCACGCCGAAATTACCTTTGTCGACCCCGATGGCGAGGTGCATCACTGGGCCCGAGTCACCGAACGTCTCCCTCGAAAAGTTGAGAGCATCAAGCCTCACCCGCACGGCATTCACCTCGGTACGCTTCAGCGCATGTGCACGGAATCCACGGACACTCGAATGACTTCCTTTCTCTACAAAAATTTCTCAGGGGTCTCTTCCCGTGCAGCCAAGGAACTCTTGGCGGCAGCGGAAATTGAAGAGAAGGCGAAACCAAAATCGATGAAACCGGACCATATTCGGGCGTTATTGGAGGCCTTCCAAGGCGAACGTCAACTCAACGGGAAGGTCGTCAAGCTGCTGAACCCGCCGACGAATTGCCTTTCGCCCATTGAGGAGTTGTTGATCAAGAAGGGACTGTCAAAAACCATCGATTCTCGGTTTGTTACGACGATGACGCGGGTGCCGACCGTCTCTCAGGGCAACCCCTACCAGGTCGAAGTCGGCCTCATCTTCGGCGATGGTATGGCGGCCGACAAGCCGGTGGAAGTGCTCCGCTTCGCTAACCGTGTGCCGTTGATGTACCAACAAGGCGGGTGCTTGCTGACGAAGGCCATTGAATCGGTGGATTGGCGCCAATACGGTCTTGATCAAGCGGGTGGACGAGGCGTCCCCAAGGGCCCTGCCGCCATTTTGGTTCACCTTGCCAGCACCAACGTCCAATTCACTTCGGAAGCCAAAGAGGCGCTGGCCGATAATGCCGAAGTGATGGATGAGGTTCGAAAGGCCATGTTGGAGATGGGGCGCGGACTTCGCAAGCACCTTGAGAAGAAGAAAAAGATGGTCAAAGTGCAAGAGAAGTTTGAGTTGGTCAACGACATCATTCCCGCCATTGCCGCCAAATCGGCGGCCATTCTCAATCGACCCGTGCCCGACCTCGCTGGCTCCATCACCCGAATCATGGGGGCCGTTATCGCCGAGAGCGCCACCGTTTGGAACAAGGAAACGAAGCAAACTGATGTCTCGATCACGCTGTTCAACTACACCTCCAGAGCACGGGCCTACACCTTGCTGGCCTCATGGCCGGAACGGGAAGGCGCCGTCATGGAAGGCAACCAAACGGGTGGCCGCAAAGAAGCGACTGGGGTTTGGGCTTGGAAACTCGACACCCTAGAACCGGGTCACACCTACACCATCACGTACTCGCTATCCGGCCTTGAGAAAGGAGATTGGACGGAGACCGATGTCTTTTACCGAGGAAGCCAGGAAGTCATTGGAGCCTCCAAGATGGATGAAAAACTGCTGGAAGAAATTCGCCGGCAAGAATCTCGAGGAGAAGAAGGAGAAGACGACGAAGAACCTTCAGAGAAGGGGGCCGAGGAAGAAGAAACCGACCCGGCCGCCCCTCCTTCACAAGAGGATGAAACGCCCAAGAGCGGTGGACAACAAACCCTGATGGGCTATGGGAGTGATGCCTGATGTCAGCGAGCCATACGCCTGAAGAGACCAAGATAGCCCTGCACGAAGTCGTGGCAGAAATGTACGACAAGATCGTCAAGGGCGAGCCTCCGACGATGACCCTGCCCGTTCGAACGAAGAGCAACATCGGCTTTGATGAAAAATTGGGCGTCTACAAGTACGGCAAGAAACGGTCTGTCCGAGATGCGACAAGCCTTGGCTCAGCCAAGCAATTGTTGCGAGCCCTCCACGTGGTTGAATTCATTGAGGGAATGATCGACGCTGGAAAATCGTCCACCTTGAGAGAAATGTATTACATTTCAGAAGGGTGGGGGCTTGGAAAATTCTCTTCACAAAACGAGTCAAACAACCTCGCTGAGGACTTGGAAGTCGTCACAAAATGCTTGCGTGAAGATTTCAAACTCCGACCTGAAGAAGACGGTGCCCGGATGATTGGAAACTTGACCCTTCGTGAGCGCAACCGGCGAGGCGAATGGATGCGGATCAACGCCAGAGACGACGTGGGTGATTCGGGGTACGGCGTACCCTACAACGTAGAGGAAGAGAAGATCGAATTGCTTGAACATGACATCAGTTTCATCATGGCCATCGAGACCGGTGGTATGTTTGACCGCCTTATTGAAAACGGATTTGATGAGGCGTTCAACTGTGGCTTGGTCCACCTCAAAGGGCAACCAGCTCGTTCAACCCGCCGTATCCTCAAGCGGATGAGCGAAGAATGGGATTTGCCTGTCGTCGTCTTCCTCGACGGCGACCCGTGGTCCTTCCGCATCTTCGCCTCCATCGCTTATGGGGCCATCAAGACGGCGCACATTTCCGAGTATTTAGCCACCCCATCAGCCAGTTACCTCGGCATAACCGCTGGCGATATCGAAGCCTACGACTTGCCAAGCGATGACCTCTCACCGAGAGATATTGATGCGCTGAAGGCCGAACTTTCTGATCCGAGGTTCGCCGATGGATGGTGGCAAGAACAGATCAACATGATGCTTGAACTCGGCAAGAAGGCTGAACAACAATCCCTTGCAAAATACGGTTTAGATTTCGTCACCGATACCTATCTGCCGGAAAAACTGGCAGAATTGGGACTTGCATGACGCCATCAGCGAGCCTTATGGAGGAAGAGGGTCTGGAAAGACATGATGCAAGCACCCGAGCCTGCCAAGCGTTCGCCTTGGGCGTTTCGCCTTGCCATTGCAGGTGGCGTCATGCTGTTGCTTGGAGCCATTTTGATGCAAAGTCAAGCCTCGACCATCAGCGACGTGATGGACCCTCGTGAACAACACCAAGGCGCTTACGACGGCAACGGGACGTTTACAACGGGAATATTGGACGAGGAATGCTACCGATTCTACCAAACCGATGACGGCGCCGAAAAAACGGTTCGTTTGTACAAAGTCGAAGGGTCTTCCCTGGTCGGCGAGCCCTTGGAAGAAAAGAAATGCTTGCTTGATTTTCAACCCATGACCAGCGATGGCGTGGGCTTGGTGGAACTTGCTTCTTGGGACATCAACGCCTCTGGCGAGCACGCGTTGGTCATCGAATGTTCCGAGTGCACAAAAGAAACCACGGGATGGCTCATCTCCGTCGATGAGATGCGAGATGAGCTCTTTGGCTCAACAAGCTTGTTGTTGGGCGGCGCCATGTGCTGTTTGGGCGTATTGACCACCCCCCTAGCGCTCATTGTGTATTTTGCCTCCAAACCGAGCCGAAGCCCTCGTGTCATGATGGTAGGTGAAGACGGGAAGTTGATTCCCATTACCGACCTTAACCCCGACCACCCCACGCTGTTCAACCAACCGGACGCCACCGTACCGTCCCAACCGGCGGTCGCACCGCCCTTTGCCGATACGGCTGAACATCAGCCCTCCGATGAATTCGTTGACGGGTTAAACGACGTGGCGGCCGGCAGCCTGCTGACCACAGAGCAAGTCTATGCGTTGATGCGAGGGGACGTTGAGGGGGCACACGAGCATGCCAAAACCGAACGATATCAAACAACCAGTGCGGAAGAAGCCATCCAAGATGCTGCAAACGCCGCCGCTATCGCCTCTTGGGATGAAGGTGTGCCGTTGGCAGAACCCCAAGCGGTTGAGCGAAAATCGGCCGCACCTGCACGGAAAACGAGCAAAACCGAATCCGCAGCACCCAGCAAGGCTTGGAAAGATTGGGACGACCAATGAAGAAACGGTGTGTTCATAGAGGAGGGGGCACTACCCAACCTCGGGTTGAGAAGTATGACCGAACTCGATCAGGCCTTGTATCTCTTGCAAAACAAAACACGGCGACAAATCCTCGAGCGGTTGGCTCGGGAACCTCACTACCCGATGCAATTGTCCGAATTGATCGGTGTGAGCCAACCCGCAGTGGTCAAACATCTCAAGGAATTGGAGAAGGGAGGCATGGTGTCCAAAAACAAAGTTCCCTCAGAAAAGGGAGGCCCGCCCCGAACCATCTACGCTGTTGAGCGAGCCATCTCGATCCAGGTGGATATTGGACCGGATTTGTTTCGCTGTGAGGAGAGAAAACTTCCCGCAGGCGGTCCAATGCGATTGTCCACCAACCTCCCTGAGGCTTCGATTCCAATTGCCGAGTCTTTGAGCGGGCGGAAGAAGATCGCCGTGGCCGAGGGGCTATCGCACATGCGTACGCTCGCTTCGGTCATGGAAGAATTGGACGCCCAGAGGGACGCCCTCATCTCGTTGCACCAGCATGTTCGTCAGCGCGTTTCTGCGGCAGTTGAAACCGATTTCACGTCCTATGAGGAGCGAAGCATCATTCAGAGCATGGTGGAAGCGACAGGGAATCGAATTGATCTGACCTCGCTGGTACAGCAAGAGCTCGCTGGCCATCCCGATGTTGGTGAGGTCATCACTACCTTGCGCACACGCCTCGAGAAGCAAATCGCTCGTCGGTCAGGCCAAGTCATCGCCGCTCCGCTTGATACGGAGCTCCGCTGGTACCTTGGACCGAGGTCCAAGTAAACACTTGCTCAGAGGTTTTCTTCGTCTGCCAGCACAGTGACCAACGAGGATTGTTCAGCAAGTCGCTTGTTCACTTCATCGCGTCGGCCCTTACCGACCAAGTAGACCACACCCAGGAGGGCAATGGTCAGCACGATGACGGCGAACGGCAAGGCGGTCTTTCCAACGACCTCTTTTGCCAAGTCGATCATGGGGCTGTTGGACTCAAGAGCTTCTGGAATGGGCCTGACGTTGTCTTTCTCATCGGACTCAACGATTTCGTTCATCGGGTCAACCACCACGTAAACCCCCTTGCTTCCGGCGGTAACCGGGTAGAGCAGGTAGAGTTCGATTTCCTTCGCATCCTCGGTGTCGTCTGGAGCCAACAGGGCACCGACCACTTGACGCATGACCACACGCTCTTCCTCGCATCCGTTTTCACGGATTTCCTTCATGATGTCGGCATCGTTCACGTCATCGTATTCACAAAGCACGATTTCGATGTCGGTCGCATGGACGTTACCTGTGTTCTGCAAGATGATGCCGATTGGAATCGTCGTGTCCACTTCGCTTGAGGTGGAAGGGGGCATGATGATTTCCTTGATCTCAAGGTTTGGTGCTCGCAATCGGAGGGTGACAATGAATTCGTTTGAATCATAGTTGTCGCCATCCCATTCTGGAGAATCGTCATGGTCGCCGTCGTTTTCCATATCGCCGTACATTGATACGACCTTCAGGCCAATGTTTCGTGTGTCAAGCTTGGCGTCCGTGCCAATCTTCACTGCAGCAACGGTGGTGATGGTTTCGTACGGGGCCATCTCGGGAAGACGCCATTCGTCGATATCTTCGAGGTAAACGCAAGCATCCTCTGGGAAAGAGGAGGCCGTGGATTGCATGTACATGCAGGATTCCTCCACGATGAGGTCAGCGCTGACCTGCCGCATGATGAACCAGTCCACATCCCAGGAGCTGAGCACGCTCATGCCGGGCAACTCATTCCAGAGGAGAGAATCGCCGTCTCGCTGAGCGGTGTGGTTGTTTAGAGTTGGAACATCCGGAACGTTGCCGTTGTTGGTCACGTTGAACGTGAACCGAACGATCTTTCCTGGGGCAGAAGTCTTCACGGCATTGTCAACGGTTGAATCCATCGAGATTTGCATGTCGTGGAACTCGTCAACGGACACCGCCAAAACGATGGTGTCTCGAATCCGCGTTTCTCGGCCGCTGGCATCGGGATAGACTTCCTCTGAGAAGGCTTGCAACACAACGGTGTATTCGCCTGCTGGGACTCTGTTTGGCACGTTCATCATGACCTCAAAGGCTTGATAGGTGTCAGGGGAGAGTTCCTGCAACGTCTCTCGAGGAATTTCGATGTCCCAGATGACATCGACGCCGAATGCATCGGTGACCCGTGCGAGACGGAAGTCAAAGCGGTCAGGACCGTTTCCGTCGTTGGTGACCGTGATCGGCAGCGAAATCTTTTCGCCGGGGTTCACGTTCATCGAGGTGCCAACATCGGGATCAACGCCCGCATCGAGAGCAAACACGTGCTCAACGTTGGTGGACAAGATGGCCGAATCCGAAATACGTGGATAGCCGTCCAGGTAGCCCTTCAGTGTGATGGCAGGGCCGAGACCGGCCGTGGCGTTTTCAGGAGCACAAACATGGACGGTGACACGCTTGGTGATCTTATCGGCTGTACCTGGAATGGTCCAGGCAATAGGATCGCCGAGCCCGTCGCCAGCGTCAGCTGAACCTGTGGCGTTGGCGAAGTCAACGATGACGACCCAGTTTTCTTCTCGCCATGCATCCATAGCGATGCCGTCTGGCTTGGCTTCTGGAGCACCTGGGGTTGCGAACACGAGTTCACCGGAATCGAAATTCTTGGTCACGTTGATGTTGTAGTCTGCGCACTCACCTGGCTTGATTTGTTCAGAGCGGTCGTCCACAGCAAACACGATGTTGCCGGTGGAACGGATGGACACGAACACACCCAATTCAAGGATGTCATAGGTGCCTTTTTCCACTGACTTGATGGGTTCGCCCTCTGACCAGCCCTTCACGTAAATGACGAAGGCCCCGGGGTCTTCCGTGGTCGGAACGAAGACTTCGAGGTTCTTGGTGACCGATTGGCCAGGGTCCAATTCCACCCGAATCGGGAAGTTCACTTGCCAGCCGAACGGGAGGAGCCATTCTTGCTGCCCTTCGAGACTGTTAGGATCCCAGAAGACAAAGGCGTCGTGCACGTTACCCGTGTTGGTGATGGTAATGGAGAAGATGGCGGTGTCGCCCTGCTCAATATCCGCCATGCTGTGCGAGGTGTCGAGGTTGATGCCGTGAACCACGTCCATCAAGGTCAGCGTGATGATGTCGTTCTGAATGGCTGGGTCCTTGTAGGACTGTGCCGTAATACGGATTTCAGCTAATTCGTCCCCGTTTGCTTGGTAGATGGACGGGGCCTGCACTCGCATATAGAACCGAATGTCTTCACCGCCTTCGAGGAAAATCGGTGTGTCTGGGAAGATGCTCGAGTGGTTGGAGGCGAAGTAGAGGTTCGCTGTCCAGTTCATCGGTACGCCAGAGATGTTCAAGCCGTAGGTGTCAGCGACCAGGTCCTTGGGACCGGGTGTTGAGTTGTTCATCGTCATGTTGTAGATGGTCTGTTGTCCGGGTTCAATGACGTGATAGAAGGTCTCGCCTTCGTCAAAATCAACGTCCACTTGGCCGGTCAGAACGTGGGAATAACAGATGGTGAACCGATTGTTGTTACCGTCATCACCGCACTTGTTGGTGTCGGACCACGCAATGTGTGCGCCGCTTCCCAAGTCGTTCGAGAAGGCCGGCGGCATACCGATGGCCGGTTGACGGCCGCTGTTTGGCCCGAGTTTGTTGGAATTCCAAGAGGTCACTGCCACGGCTTCCCAGGGGTCAAGGGCCGTGAGGCCATCGCCGGTCAGGTCGGTTTGGTTCAATCGGGTGTAGAGAATCTCTTCGTTCGCCGAAAGGTTGCCGGAATCAACCCACGCAATGTGGATGTTGTTCTGGTCGTCGGTCAACAAGGACGGGAAGACGGAGTTGCCTGCATAAGGCGAGGCAGGGGGCAGGCCGTTCTTGCCTTCCACGTTGGAGATGGGGGTGTCGTTGATCTTCTTGATGGCGTAGGTGGAGAGGCCTTCATCTGCCCCGTCCCAAGCGCCGGCACCTTGGAGGCGAAGTTTGGTGTAGTACACCTCGTAGTTCACGTCCTTCTCGAAACCATAGTCGCGGCCGTCCATCCACGCAATGTGGGTGTTGCCTTGCTGGTCAACGCCGATGGAGGGGTGGAATGAGTAAGCGTCGTCGATGGTGACGCGGGTGTCGTTGACGACCACCAAGTGGCCGTCAGCACCAGCACCGGTGTCTTCTGCGTAGTTGCCGCCCTGTGCAGAGTGGCCGGGCAATCCAGGAGTGAAACTGGGGTCATTGTTCATCTTGGCATAGGGGTCGAGGACCGACATGTAGATTTCACGCGAATTGTTGGTTGAAATGTAGACCATGGCTTCGACGAGAAGGGCCATTTGGTTGGTACCCGAGCCTGAAGGGAATTCGTAGGCTTGCCCGCCGGCGTCGGTGTTGGCAAGGGTGTTGCCGGGGCAGTTTCGAGTTTGGGTCGAAACGATGCCGTTGGGGCACTGCACCAGATCCATGAAGTGAGACTGGATGTTGCCTGCACCGCCGTAGCCTTGACCGTAGAGACCGACTGGAATCACGCCAGCCAACAAACAGTTGTCGTGTGCTTCTTGGATGGCTGCTTTGTCATCGGCTTGCTGAGACGGGTCGCCGTCCTTTGGACCTTCATCTGAAACAGGAATCACGATCTTGGTGGCGTTGGGGTTCCAGCGGTGGTCCGATTGCGTAGGAGGGTTGCCGGGAACGTTTCCAGCAGAGTCCTTCCACGACAAACAGGCCCAGTTAGAACCTGGGCCCCAGTCTTCACCGGAATAACCGGAGTACGTGTTGCCGTTGTAGATGGTTCCGGGAAGTTTGCGGATACCGCCGGAGTCGTCGCCGGGGGTTTGGCCGAGCGGCGTGGTTCGAGGGCCGGTATTCTGGTTGTAGCCCTGACAGTTTCCTGAGCTTGCTGCACCGGGGAGGGTGTTGCCCAAACCATAGATGGTCTCGTAAACGGTCATGTTGCCTTCTTCAAGCATGGGTTTGATGCCTTGGAAATAAGGTCCGGAGGCAAAGTTGCCGCCGTAAATAACGGTGCAGATGTCAGCCCACTCGGAATACATGGAGCCCGAGGTATCGACGATAAAGGCCAGTTCCACCTTTCCGCCACGGGTGTCGTCCCAAGCGATTTGGACGTAATCGTTGGCGTCAACGACCACATCGGGGTGACCTTTGTGGCCGATGATGGGCGTCAAGAGGGTGTCATCAAAGAGGGTGATGATGGCACCAGAGCCAATGTCGGGCTGAATCATGGAGTAGTAGATTTGGGGCTGATTGAAGAAACGGCCAAGTTCGTCGTAGTTGTCTTGCCAAACAATGTGGACGTTGTTTTGGCTATCGATGTCAAGGGCAGGCCAGTCTCGGTTTTGGGAGCGGCGCGAGATGATGGAATCGTCGATGGCGGTGATGGTGCCGTCGTCGGAGGCCATGCCGTCCATGGGAGCAGACCAAGGGGAAAGGGCGGTGTACATGATGGCATGTTGACCGGCTTTGTCCGCCCAAACGACGTGAATTCGGTCAAATTCGTCGACGGCGAGATCAGGATGCCAAATCTTGTGAAGTCCGGCGTTGGTGATTTGGGTCGCATCAATTAGCGTCTCGCCACGGGGCGAAATCATGGAATAATAGAGGTGGAGGTTGTTTCGGGTCCAAACAACGTGCACGTTGCCGGAACTGTCAGAACCGACGGCGGTCTGTGAATCGGACGATGTCCCGCCATCTACAATCTGGATGGCTTCGGTGATGACCACCGTGCTGGCACTGACCGACACGGAGGCGATAAGGAGCGAGGACATCACGGAAAGGACCATGATGGACGCTAGGCTAACGGATTTGATTTTCTGGTTCATAGGTATACCCCGGACTTCAACATTTTTTCGTGTCTCTAATCATACTTAACCGCGCTCCCTATCGGTCATGTTTCGTGGGTTTGCGGCATGGGTATCGTAGGTGATACCGTGGAGGCAAGATGGTGGAATTCTGCCAAATTAAGCCCATTCTGTGGGGTCAAATCCTGAACCAAACGACATCTTTTCGTCAAATTCAATTTCTGCTGTCGGACGAGATTCTTTGGCCGACTGCTGTCCGTCATTCATCGGTTTCGATTTCGCCCAATCATCGACAGGGCCGGCTTTCCCGACACCTGGGCCGTAGGAATATTTGATTTCGTGAATCAAGGCGAGTTTGGCAAGCCACAAACGACGAAGGCTGTTCATGAATTCATGTTTTGTCAGGCCGTCAAACCAAATGGGAAGGCTCACGTTAAACGCTTGAAGAGGCCCGGGTTTCTTGTCGTCTTTGTGCCCCATGTGAATCACCCAGTCCACGCCGGTGCGTATGAGATGAAGGCGACTTTCATGGATCCATTCTGCCCAATCGCTGTCTTCGTCGTCCATGTGGTCTTTCATTTCTTTCTGTTGGCCTTCATCGACTCGAGTCATGCTAGACACGGCGACCAAATCCCTGTCTTTGGGCACGACGATAGCAAACATATGGCCCTGCTTGCCGCTTGGATAACGAACCAGAAAATGGGCGTGGGCCCGCGGGTCATTCTGTGCTTTGGCCTGAAGGCGTTCGTCATTGAGCCATTGCTTGAGTAGGTCAACGGTCTCGTCAGGCGTCATGTAGCCTTCCAGTACTTCATCCCGTTTGAATGCACCCTTTAGGGAGTGAGTTCAGAAAGGAGGGTTTTCAGGCGCGATTTCTCATCAGATGGGAAGCGCCAACGCACCCATGACTTCCTCGTGTCGACCCACACATCCCACGCCCCTGCGAAGGATTTTCCGCTGGCCCAGAACACTGGAAAACAGAAAAGATAGACCAAGAAAAGGCCTGCTGCTGGCGAAGCCGTGCCGAGGTATAACCACGCGTCGGCCCATCCCAGAAGGTCGCCGATGGCCCCGTGATTGAACCAAACCAACGATGTCCATCCCAAGGCGACCACGGGCCATACGAGGAGGGAGCCGAAAAAGGCCGCCAAAAACTGGTAGCTGGTTCTTGCGTCAAGGCCCTCATCGGTTGAATCGCCTAGCAAGCGCCCTAAAGCGACCTGAAGGCCCAGGGAGGTCAAAGAGAACGGTAACAGCACAAAGAAAATCGCAAGAGAGAGGATAGCGGACGGAAGGTGACTGATTTTCGCCCGTCGCAACACCCTGCCTTCCCGGCCGAGGTCGCGTCCGTCCAACCCTTTTGCTTCCAGCATTTCAGCGGCCTCAGAAGCGCGTTCAAATCGCTCGCCTGACAGCGGCTCAGGAGGAAACGTCGCATGATGGCCCGGCCACTCGTCCCGGGCGTTCCGAGCAGCATGAACCTCAGACGGCCAATTGGGGAGATGCTCTCCCTTCGCTCGGGCTTGCACGTGAGCGACCAGGTGGAGGGCACGGTGCTCTTCCCATGTGGACGTGTTTGGCGTCATGCTGGGCAGGCGGTCCTGGAGTTGATCTCTGATTTGGTGCACGATTTCCACCGGGGGCTCCACCCAACCGCCATCGCTCACGGCCTCGACCATGGCCGCTGGGATCATGTCGTCGTCCAAGACGATGGGGTCGCCAAATTCGACGTATTGGTCTGTGCGAAACCGTTCTCTCCGCCTGAAGTGGAGACCGACAGGAACCAAGTGAGGGAGAGGGAGATCCTTGGCCTTGGCAAGAGCTGCCGCCGCGAGCACCGTCCGAACCGGCCCGGTTTTGAATCGAAGCATGGAAGACTGGCTGTGGCTTGTTCCTTCGGGAAACAGGACGCACCCAAACCCGTGCGCAACGCCGCTTGACAGAGCAAGAAGCGAACGCCCGTTGAGGTGAAGTGCTTCCTCTTCGGTGCAACCGCCTCGGAGAAGTTCGGCCTTCCGCACAACGGGTTGAACAGCCAGGCGGCGGGTCCACCACCCCAGAAGCGGCCGGGTGACCAAATCATGGCGAGCGCCAACAACGAATTCTTTGGGGTGATTGAGGAAGATGCCAAGCGGGTCCATCAGGCCGTTGGTGTGCCAACCGCAACACATGGCTCCGGGGCTGGCGACCTGAAGGGAGGTTGTCGAGGAAGAGGCTGTGGTTCGAAATTGTACACTGGAGACTCGGCGGCACATCCAGAAGGCGATTTTGGTCCAAAGAAACGAGCCGGGGACGGAAGAGTCGTAGGTAGGCAGCGGAGCGTTGAGCAGTTTGTCAATTTTCATCTTCTTTGCAGAGGCAGAAAGGACGGGGAGGGGTTCGCCGTTGTGCACCATTTCTTCTTCGGCGGCGATTTTTTCTGCCATCACTTCACTTCCTGAAGGCTTGCTGCAAGTGAGGCGAGAGCCTCATGGTTCGATTCCCCATGTTCTGTTCGGGGCCACATGGCTACGAGGGTAGAGCCGCCGTCGTTTTCGGTTCTTGGGAGGACATGGATGTGGACATGAGGAACTTCTTGCCCGGCGAGCGGCCCGTCATGTACACAAACCGTGAAATCCGTGGTGCCAAAGCGCTGACCAAGCACGTATTGCACACGAATGACCCCTTCCATGAGTTGGGTGTGTTCTGTCGGCGTCAAATCGGCGAGGCGTTGCACGCCCCGGTTTGGAATCACCAGCGTGTGACCTTCTCGGCGAGGAAAGATGTCAAGAAAGGCGTACCATCCTTCGCCCTTCGCTACACGATGGGAGGGGATGTCGCCGGAGAGAATCTTCTCAAACAGCGTGGCCATAACCAATCGGTTGGCCCCGATGTCCTTCTTCATTGTGGAGGGAGAACCCAGTGGCCGCCCGCTCCTTTCTTGACCGCAAGCGTACCAGTGTTGCCTTCTTGGTCAACGGTGATGTGATGGAGGAAGGCATCGTTGGCTTCCGGGAAATCTTCTCGGGTAAACGACCCTCTGGATTCCTCTCGAGCCAACCCGCTCTGGACGGATGCCAAGACCATCCGCACGGCGGCTTGCGTTCGCAAGACTTCGAGGAGGTTGGTGTTCGCAATCAATGATGGCTGGTCGATGTGAAGCGATTCGGCCGTGACGCTGATCTGTTCCAATTTGTTTTGGAGGTTGGTCATGGAGTCGGACGAGAAGGTGGGGGTTGAGGCGAGTGCACTGTGGAGGTTGGCCATCACCGTGCCGCAGCGGACCACGTGCGTGGCCTCACCGGATTCCATCATGGCCGAAACATCAGCTTCGGCCTCTTCCAGCGCCGTCTCAAGGCCGGTGGTGGTGCTGAACTTGCGGCTTGTAACCCATTCTCCAGCGTGCTTTCCAGCCGCTGTCCCTGAAACGAGGGTGTCGAGAAGACGGTTTCCTACCAACGGTGCTGCACCGTGAAGGCCCGTACAGGCTGCACCACCGGCCGCATAAAGGCCGGTGAACCAGCGAGACCATGCGCCAACCACACATCGGCCGTTTCCATCTACGGGAAGTCCCCCCAAGGTATGGCCCACAGCGGGCTCCAACGGCACGGTTTGCCGGTTCATGTCAATGCCCGTTCGCTGCTTGACCAAGCGGAAGAGGGAGCCCCACCATGAAGCACTGAGTCCCATGTTTCGAGCGTCCAAAACGGGATTGACGGCCGCTGAGAGTGAGGCCACGATTTCCAGTGAGGATTGACCACCAACATCGATGGCGGGGCCCGAGGCTTCGTGCAATTGGGCCCCATCGAGAAGAAGACCCGAGGGCAGGAACAGGTTGGTGCCTTTGATGGTCAGTGGATGATGGGTCATGAATTCCATGTCTCGCAGAGCGACACCTGTTCGGAAGACCATGTCCATGCCAAGGCCCACCACGCCAGAGGAAAAAGCGCCTTCAAAGCCCTCGTCAGCGACGATAAGCGCCTTGCATTGGAGACCGATGACCTTTCCGTTCACCATGTCAACAGCCACCAACCCTTCCACGGACTGGTTGGTATGGACAAGGGTCAACGGGACTTGGTCACCGCGGCGGATAACACCATGGCGCATGCACTGCTCTTCACCGAGTTGTTGGAGGCCGAGCGCCGTTGCACTTCCAGCATCCACGGTGCGTGGTTGCTGGTGGCCGGGAGCCTTTCGCACCATTGGCAGACCTTGTTGGTCTCGTCGGAAATTGAGGCCGCGTCGCTCGAGCAAATCAACGACCTTGATGGCGCCGGCTGTGGTTTCAGCGACCACGTCTTGATCGGAAAGGAAAGCACCGCAGCGAATCGTGTCTTCCCGGTGGCTGCGGTTATTTGATTCCTGGATGGGGGCGGATAAACCTTCGAGCGAACTCGTTCCCGGGTTACCCAAACCGGTTGCTGACATCATCAAGGTGCTTGCACCGGATTTCGCTGCTTCGGCAGCGGCATGAAGTGCAGCGGGCCCGTCTCCAAGCACAATGACATCCCATGCTTCCATTCTGAAACTCCCCTGTGGCTGGCGAAGCAGAGGACCGCCATAAGGTGCGCGCTTCCACCACAAGCAGAAACTGGGGGCCTGCGGTGCTGGGCGGGCGTTTCAGGCCTTGGGCAGAGGGCGTGTGGCCCAAGCTCGAGCGCGTTCAAGGGCGTTGTTCTTTTTCCGTAATTGGAAACTTGATTTTCGTTTCACGATGGTGCGCAGGACGCGGGATTCGATGACCACGCCGTCCTCATCCCGCAAAATCACTTGCACGTATCGCTCGGTTTGGTCGTGCTCAGGCCATGCCACGCCGAGCCAAAGAACAACGCCTTGCTGGAGGTAGCGAGGAACCCAATCCAAAGCATCGTCTTCGCCCTCGGCGTTCAAACTGACCGCCTGACGAGGGGGGGGACAGGCTTGAAGATCGAACCGATGATCTCGGGCAAAGGGTTCCCCGCCCGGGCAAATAACCTCTATCCTCGCCACGGTTTGCTGAAAGGTTTGGTTGTTGAGCGCGATGAACAGGTGCCCGGTTCCTTCATCGCATTCTGGGTCGAGTGCAACGTCCATCCGCCACGGTGAGCGAAGCATGGCAGGTGTGCCGGAGAGAAGGTCCAGTTGGAGCCGTTCAAGCAGTCGGAAAGCGCTGGGTTGCCAGACGCGTGCATGGGCCAATAAACGCTGCAGAGACCGCCAGTTAAATTTCGCTTCCTCATCCAACAGGACGTCGTTGATGGCGTCAGGACGAATGAATTCACTCAGTTCACCCATGGCAATACTGTCGCTCAAATCACCTTTGGCGTTGAGGTGGAGAATGTAGAGCACGCGCTCCCACGACTGGTCTTTATCGTATCCAGGCAGCACGCTTTTTCTGAAATCATCAAGCCAAGAGCGCCAGTCAAGAAAGAGGTCAGGGTCCAGGTGCAGCACAATTAACTCACCCAAAATTGAACCGAGTTGAGTTGGGTGATGGGTCGGGGCGTGGTGAACCAAACATGGCATCTGGTCGCCTTGCTGACGAACAGAATCCGATGTGAAAAAGGAATGGAAGGAATGAGCAAAACCGAGGGTCATCGAGACCAAAAATGAAAGATTCCAAACCAAGGAGTCTTGTTGCAAAGCCGTGCCCAACCCGAGCAATGACACGGTGCTAAAGGCCAACAGGATGTTGACCGTGTTGTGCCGCCGAACATCGGTCAACCCCTCTAAAATCCGGTCCATTCCTGGTTGTGAACGGAGGGAAAGTTTCCCCCCGTGGCCTTGTTCATCGATTTCTCGGAGAGAAATACGGGCTTGAATGGCCTGCCACATGGATTCACCGGCGAGGAGGGGCGGTACCGTCCCAATCAACAACGGAAGTAACCAAAACAGAACCACATAACCTGGATTGGCTGGAGCAAGGGTTGGTAGAATTACGGAAAGCAAGGCTACAATCGCAACGCTTGCACCGAAAAACAAACGAATGGTCATGGTCGCAGGGTGGCGGGCAAGTTTTCCAAACCGCAGCCGCAGCATCTCTTGCTGTTGCCATTTTTCGACGGTTCGTTCTATCGGATTTTCAACCCGAGCGAATCCTTGGCCGTAGGGATCTGGGAGAACCGCATTGGCATCAAAGGCTTCGTCGGCCATGTCATCCCCAAGCCTTGGGGGGGTGCGCCTGATTATGGCTCTTATCCAAAAAATGGCGGGCGTGGCAGGATTCGAACCCGCGATCTTCGGCTTAGGAGGCCGATGCATTATCCAGCTGTGCTACACGCCCAACAAGGGCTGATGTGCGACCTTTCAAGACGGTTGCGTTGGTGTGGAGCGGAGGTGTTTCTCCCCAACCTCTGCAAAACGGTGGAGTAATTCCTCAAGTTGAATCCGTTGTTGAGCCGACCGTTGCAGGTTCAGGTCGCAGGCGGAAACGGCGACCAATAGATCCGCCAAGAGGGGTTCTGGATAATGAGTGCGGCCTGCGACAAGGAAGTGATGCAGTCGGTCGACCATCCCCCTGCCGTCAAGGTCGTGGTTGGCCATCATCTGGTCGAGTGCCCCCATGGCCCCTTTGAGTACGCGCGTGTTTTTCTCACCCTGGCGCTCCCATTTCCATTCGTGGACCCGGCCCCGAAGGGCTTCCTCGAGAACCAACTGGACTTCTCGTCGGCTTGAGTTGGCCATGAGCATCTGGACATTTTTCCGGTCGTTGAGCAGATGACGCTGGGCAAGAAGTTGGAAGGTGAAGACCGCTTTTCGCAAATTGCCGTTTGCCACGTGGGCGATATCGCCCAATACACCTGCTGCAGGTTGGAGGTTTTCCTCCCCCGCGATGTACTCGAGTCGTTGTTCGATTTGCAAACGGGTGAGCGAGGGCATGCGAACGTGTTGTGTTCTGCTTCGCAGGGCTTCGATAATCCGAGAGGGGGTGTGCGTTGTGAAGAGGAAGCGGGCACTTCGGCTGCTCTCCTCCATCATCCGACGGAGATACGATTGGCGTGCATGGCCCAAGTAGTCAGCATCCTCGATGATGATGATACGGGAGACCGCTGCGAAGGACCCCGCTTGAGGAGCAGCGGATTCCTCTCCGGCCGGCGGGGGTGAAGCGTCAGCACTGGCACTGATGCTGTGGTCGAAAGCGTCGAGACTGGTGCGGCCGGCGAGCGTATCTTCCGAACCAGCTCCTTCCGGACGAAGAAAGCCCTCAAACTTGGCCATGGCCCCTGACGTTTTGTGCAAATCACGAGCTTGCAAGATATGCGTGGTCGCACGCCATGAAGGGCCGAGAACTTGGCGGCAGACCAGTTGAAGCGCGGCCGTTTTCCCACAACCGGACGGGCCAGAGAGAAGAAGATGAGGAGGGTTGGCTTGGAGGGCCAAATGTTTGAGAGCGTCAATGACTTGCTCTGAGGTCAACAGGTCGTCAAACAGCACGGGCTTGTAATGCTCAAGCCACACGGTCATGAACGACAAGACCGGTCCATGGTCTTTGAACTCTGCGAGCGATTTGGCTCACTCAGCGTTCAGGCGCTTGGTGCCGTGGCGGCGGAGTTTCATGAAAATGCGGGAACCGCAAGCCTTGCAGCTGATCCCGTTTCGCTCTCGGTGGAACGATTCGAGGTTTCCGCAGTTGGCGCACTTGTAGTCAACGAGTTCAACCATAGTTCTCTCTCCAATGCTCGCGACTTCGCATCCCGTTTTCAACCTTTCATTCCCCAATCCGTTTGACCAGCGTATCAAAAGTAGCCTCAGCCATCACGACAAGGGAGCCGTTTTGATAGAGATGAATCATCCTCAAGGCGACGTCCGAAGGGGCTCTCATGAGTACATCGGAAATCAACTCGATATCATGGCCGAGTTCGAGGTTCTCAATGAGAATCGCTTCTTCGCCGAATGACCAATCGCCCATCATGGGATTCAGCAGGCACGTCCACCGATCAAGCCGGGCATCAAGCGAATGCGGCTGCCTGCTTCCAAGTTCATGTTGGCGATTTCAGCGGTGCTGACGAGTTGGTTATCCACGAAAACCCAGGATCCCTGGGTTTGGTCGGCTTTTTCCACCAGTTCGTCTTGGGTCATCTGCACGGTAGAGTGGCCGGTTGCGTCAGCAATTTCCACGTCGAAGGTAGGGGCGTCCTGGCCACCGATGATACCGGGTGCCATACGAACGCTGCTGCCTGCTTCCATGTTCATCTCAGCAAGGTCATTGGTGTTGACGAGTTGGTTGTTCACGAAGACCCACAACTCGTTGTTTTGGGTAGCCTTGTCAACAATCTGAGCCTTGGTCATGACAACTTCGGAATGGCCAGATTGGTCGGTGATTTGAACGACGAAGGTAAGGGGGTGCTGGCCACCAACAAGGCCGGGCATCAAGCGAATGCGGCTCCCTGCGTCCAAGTTCATGTTGGCAAGTTCTGCAGTGCTGACGAGTTGGTTGTTGATGAACACCCAAGAGCCTTGGGTCTGGCCGGCTTTCTCGACGAGTTCGTCTTGGGTCATTTGCACGGTGGAGTGCCCGGTTGCGTCGGCGATTTCCACATCGAAGGTAGGGGCGTCTTGGCCACCAACGAGGCCAGGCATCAAACGAATGCGGCTGCCTGCTTCCAAATTCATGTCAGCGATGTCAGCGGCGCTGACAAGTTGGTTGTTCACGAACACCCAGGAGCCCTGGGTTTGGGAGGCCTTCTCGGCAATTTCGGTCTGTGTCATCTGAACGGTAGAATGTCCAGATGCGTCTGCAATTTCAACGTCAAATTTCGTATTTTGGTCCATGTGTGTTCACCTTTGATAGAGTGATTGTCCCAGAGTATATGAAGAAACGACTTCTTTCTCCCAACAGAGAAATTTGTCGCCATCACAACTGAAACCGGACACTGCACTCACTTCCGAAATCATACACTCTTCAGAGTATATGAAGTCGTCAAGTTTTCAGGTTCGCTTGTCGCGCAAGGAGGTGGATCTGCATGCTGTGTTCCACCATAGCTGCGTTAGCCCAGGCTTGGTCAAAGTCCGCACCGACAGCATAAGCGCCGTTGCCGCGAACTACGACACACCGCATTCCACCTTGATTGAGCGCTTCGGCCACTTGGCGGAGGTAGTCTTCCGGGTGTTCAGGGTCCGGATCAACAATGATGATCTTGCCGATGTGTTGTTTTCCAAGTTCATCGATAGGCGTGAGCAAAACGAGGTCTTTCTCGCAACTGGCGGCGGTGGTATGCGGCCCGTGCATGTGAATCACCGCAGCAGGACCCCCGGTGACCATGGAGACCGAGGCGAGCACGA
The DNA here is from genome assembly GCA_938030705.1 of Candidatus Poseidoniaceae archaeon. Lineage (GTDB taxonomy): Archaea > Thermoplasmatota > Poseidoniia > Poseidoniales > Poseidoniaceae > Poseidonia. Next base: position 37,314 of record CALHIR010000025.1, on the reverse strand, counting down.
CTTCAAGGGCGTGCCAATCGGAAGGGGCGCCTCGTGGGGAAGTGGACCCGAGGGGGGCTGCACAAAGGCTGCGCTCGTTCATTCGGGGGAGCGTGACCATGTGGCGTGTAGAAATCATTACGCCGGGTTGCTCTGGATGAATCATCGCCAAAGAGCCCATGGTGGCCCTGACCAAATGTTCCCGATCGAGTTGGCGGCCAAGGCGGACAAAGTCTGAAACGATGTAAGCAGGGATGACAATGTTGTCTTCCACCAGCGGTGGCATGGGCGGCTCTTCCAATTCTTCAATGACTTCCGTTGCCCCGACCACGGATTGGCGAAGGCGAGCGTTTTCCATGTGAAGACGTTCAAGTTCCGCTTCCTTTTCAGCAAGAAGGTCGAGGGCCGTTTGGTCGAGGGCACCGGGGGAAGAGGGGGTCTCCGCCGGTTTGGTCGAGGGGGGGTGTTCTTCTGCTACGGAAGCCTTCTCGGGGGCTTCGTCGAGCGTTTCTGCTTCATCATTCGCAGGAGGTTCGGTTTCAATCGCCTCGGGCTCAGAGGTTTGGCCCGCGCCTTCTTCGGCAATCACGTTCTCAGGTGTTTCCGGCTCGGTTGTTTCGGGCTCAAGTGCTTCAGGTTCGGCTTGTTCCGGCTCGGTTGTTTCGGGTTTTTGTTCAACTTCAACCGGTGATGCTTCCTGACCGGTATCGTCGGGTGAAGGCACAGGGGGACCTGATGGGGGGCCGGATGGAGGACCCGAGGGCGGTCCTGTCGGAGGACCGGATGGAGGGCCTGAAGGTGGACCTGTCGGGGGGCCGGATGGAGGGCCTGAAGGTGGACCCGTAGGTGGGCCTGTGGGGGGGCCGGTCGGGCCCTCGGTCGCGTCGGCTGGTAATTCTGAATCCGGTTCTTCGATGGTTTCGGTTGGTGTGTCGACATCCCCTGTCGGCGCCTCGAGCGATTCAATGCCCCCAAATGCGCCGCCCAGCATGTTATCAAGTTGGGATTGTTCTTCATCCTCCCGTGCTTTTTCTGCAGAAGTTTTCGGTTTAGCCATGGTGGCACCCATTTAACCCACAAGGCGCGGCTTAAATAGCGGTTGCGACCCGGAAGGCTTGAAACTGCCCGCTTGGTGTAGAGGTTATCATGCAGGATTGTCATTCCTGCGACCCGGGTTCAATTCCCGGAGTGGGCGCCACCTTTACTCATCTTCTTCGTTGATGGTAGGGGCGTTTTTTCCGATTGATAAAGCAGGCAATAGGTACCACATGAACGGCAAAAGAAGGAGTGCGTTGAGGTTTTTTCCTAACTCAATCTCAAATGTAGACTCAAAGGCGATGAATGAATTCGCATCTTTACTTCCGTTTGCGGGAACCTGTTGAGCGACCGAGGTCCGGTTGTTTGGCTCAACCAATCCCAGATCATAACCCGAAAAATCGGCCTCTAGTTGGACTCCCAACCAAATCAATGAGAAGTCCGAGGAGGCGTTGGTATGCACGAAGGAAACCGTCTCAATGTTTGCCCCCGGGGTGTTGGTAGCCGTAGAATCCTCTTCGTCATCGCCGCCACCGCTCAACTCCAACATGTAGCAGGCTGGGAAAACAACCGAAAACGCGACCAGCGTGCACAGGAAGGCCAACGAACGAACGTGATGACGCCAGACAAAGGACGACAACATCAGCACCTCGCTAAGAACGAGAAAGACCAATCCGAATTTGATCGATTGTCGGCCAATGGAGAGCCATGCTCGGTCTTCATCCCTTCCTTGCTCGTCTTCGGCCTCCGATTCATCACCGCTGCCTGACTCATCTGGAGGCGTCGTATCGTTCACTGGAACCGATGCGTCGCTGTCTCGTTCTAGCGCATAGAAGAAAAAAGCCGTAGCCTGTTTGATCTCTACGTCGATAATGGTTTGATCTTTATCGATTGCAATCAATGAGTGCGCCTCGGTTGGAGCGGGTTTGCCTTCGGTGTAGACACCTTCAGCTGTGGCCACCAGCCAAGCGGAGATGAACACGTGAATTGCCAAGAGGACGGTCACGGACAAACGGATGATGCCAAAGGCACGGTGAGGAGATGGCCGTGGCAACACGGCTGCCCCTCTCCGTTCTTCCTTTTGATTCACTCGTTCTCGCTTCGTCGGTTACCTGCAACAGCGGCAAGGCCGATGAGTGCGATGACTGTGAGTGGAGATACAAAGGGCAGAAGACCTGCGTCTTCGGCAACTTCCTCAGCGGTTGGAGGCGTGTCCTCACCGTCATCGGTGGTTTCGTCTCCCAGACCAAGGTCGGACGTGTCGGCACCAGCGGCTTCGAGGTCATTGGCCAGTTCGGTAAGGTCGTGATTTTCCACATCAACGATGTCTTCGAGGTCATCAAATTCAGCCATCGCCTCCTGGGCTTCCTGTGCGGGAACACCGGTGATGTAGCGGATGCTGGCGAAGGTCATGGGCAGGTCCTGGCTGTAGCCGGTCGTTTCCGGTCCAGCGATGACGTAGCCGTTGCCGTCCTCATCCCAAGCGTACACGCCAACACCAACGATGGTGGCGTGCTCGTTGCTCCAAAGAGGCGCCCACATGCCGTCGGCGTAGGGGAAGACGGGCACTTCGTAGTTCTCGTCAAGTTCTTGGAAGGTCATCTCAAGGTTGCTGCCGAAGTTCTCCAGCACGTTGCTGAGGCCAGAATCGGCCAATGCGCCGACAATCTTTTCCATGCGCTCGCTGACTTCGGGGCCGTCTTCAACGGTCATGCAGTCTTCGTAGGCGTCAAAGGGCTCGGTCTCGCCGTTCTCTACCAATTCAACGGAGAGACAGTATTCGCCCTCACCAGCAATGTCAACCATGTTCTCGGCGTAGACCTCGGACTCATCGCTGAAAGCAACGCTGCCCTGGTCAACAACCGCGCCATCGGCATCGGAAACGGCCCAATGCATCGTGATGTCGTCGTATTCACCGCTCCAGGTGCCTGCACCCGCCGTGACACGGAGGGTGTTGTCACCCTCGTTGTTCATGTTGCTCTCCCAGTCTCGGATTTCGGGTCCAGTCCATGTCGAGTCGCAATTTTCAACAGCGGAGACCAGCGATGTGCCGTCGGGAGCAGCGATGCTTCCACCGGCACACATCGTGTTCTCACCGTATTCCATATCGGCTGGTACCTCGGTACCGACCTGAATGTAGCCCGAATCAACGCTAAAGGACACGTCGCAGTGATAGGCAGCGCAGAGCAGAAGGTCATCGCCGGAAGCGATCACACCGCCCTCGCCGTCATTCATGTAGACGTCCATCAGGAAGTAGATGCCCTCGCCTTCGTCCGAGCCGTCAGCACAGTCTTCGGTGCCGTCGTTCACGAGATCAAAGGAAACGGTCGACCAGTCTTCGCAATAGAAGTCATCACTCTCGGCGGCATTGTATTCGTCGCTGCCGTCATCGCACTGCGCAGTACCGTCGTTGACCCACTGCCAGGGCACGGCGCCGTTGTAATCGGCGCAGTTGTACCAGTCGCCTTCGTTGTCCACGGGTTCATCGGAAGCGTCAGCGCAGTCCGCCGTGCCGTCGTTAACGAGTTCAAAGGAAATCTCGGAACCATCCAAGCAGACATAGGTGCTGGTGAGACCGTTGTCGTACTCATCCGAGCCGTCATCGCAGTCGTCATAGCCGTCGTTGACATCGCCAACTGGCAACTCCATGTAGCCATCCCATTCGCTATAACATTCAATGGTTGCATCGGATTCAAGACCGAGGCTGGTAGCATCTACACGGCCGTTGAAGGCGTAGTGTTCCTCGCCGGTATTCCAATCTTGGGTGGTACCGCCACGCAGGTAGAGGTCGTCTTCGTCCGAACCGTCCTTGCAATCTTCATCACCGTCATTGACGTTCCAAGATTCAATCATCTCACCGCTGTCGCACATGAACCAGTTATCGCTATCGTCGTACTCCTCCATGTCGCCATCGTCGTCAATGCCAAACCAGTCTTCGATGAGTTCACCCACCGAGTCTTCGAGTTCGGCCTCAAAGTCTTCAGTCACCGCTTCGCCAAAGGATTCGCTGGCGTGAAGCAAGACATTGCCCATCATGATGAACATGACAGGGTTGCCAGGCGGGCATGTATCACAGGCCGTGACATCGAGCGTGTTACCGTCTCCAAGGTTGACCTCGAGTGGTTCGTCGGTGCGCATGCTGAACGAGACATCGTCCATGTTGGCCTCGCCTTCGTAGTCGCCTTCGCTGGTGAGTTCGTCGCTAATGCTGATGTCAAACTGACCTGCATCGAAGCCAAACTCTTCCATGGGTAGGCCCGTCAGGTAGACGTTGTAGTCGGCCGAGCCGATGTAGGAGCCGTCGATCATGCCGCACATGTCGTAGACCTCGGCATCGTCCCAACCATCGTCAACACCCACGGTGTCGCCTTCCTCAACGCATTCCCAAACGGTTCGGTCGTTGGAGGCAGCGGTGACGTAGATGGGGCTGGGGTTGCCAAGTCGCCACTCGGCTTGAGAAGCAATGGAGTAGCTGAAGTCCATGCCGGTGTCGAAGTCAACATTGAGCTCCTCGCCGTCACCCTCGAGGGTGATGTCGATGCCGAGGTTCATGTCGTTGCCAACGGTCATGTCAATGTCCATGTCTGCGCCGACGAGTTGGTACTGGTCGTTGAGGTATTCGGTGTAGAGCATGTCAACGGTCAGGACGTTCTCTGCTTCGGCGATGACGTCGATGTCAAAGCCGGTGGGCTCGCTGCCGAAGGTCGTCTCCGACCAGTCGGTCATGATGACGGCGTTGGACAACAGGCCGTGGCGAAGTACCACGTCGCTGGTGCGGCTCCATACTTGAACGTCGTTGCCGTCCAAGTCCTGGATGGTTTGAGGCGTGATGTCCTCGGTTTGGTGGACGTAAACATTGGATGCGCCTGTGGTCAACTGACCAAGGTCGAGGTTGAACCCTGCATCATCGGCGTCCGCCATGATTTCGGTGAACAATGTTTGGATGTCCAAGCCGGTTACGTTTTGCAGGTCGCTGTCAAGGCTTGACCAGTCGTATTCGACCCCGTAATAGTACTCTGATGCCTCATCGGGAACGGCTTGGACCGTGGCAATTGGAGACAGTGCCGTAAGCAAAAGCAGGGTCACAAGCAGGCCGGGAGTCGTTCTACGCAGAGTGGACATCAAGTCAGTGTGCCGTTCTGTCCATATTAACTCTATTCCTGCGCAATTCCCCTCTCACGCAAGGGTCTCGCGTGTTTAAAATTTCCAAATTTTCTTAATTTCATGGGTATCACCGATGAAAATTTTCTTCGAGCCTGTTTTCGAACACGCCTTTCTCATAGGGGCCATTTTTGCACCGACACTGTCTCCATCAAGGATGTTTAGAAATTTCGTGTGCTTATCGCCTGATGATTTCAGATAAGATTCTTGGCACTTGATGAAATGGTAAACCTCTCTCATTGAACGAGTTTGCACGCCACCTGTCCCAACGATCATTTTGAAATTGACGAGGTATCTCGTTTTTCCGACAAAAAATTCGCCATCAAAATCCTCCGTCCATTCAAATTCATCAGGTTCGTTGCTCGGTCGAGTGACTTTCTTGAGTTTATGCGTTTCAAGATTTAGTCGTAGATTTGTTTTGGTGCATTCTTCGCCTGTAATTCTTTCCAAGCACATTCTTTGCCATTCTTCTGCTCTTGATGAGATTGCTCCCCCCATTGGCTTTCCACCGCCGATGATTTTTGTTCGCCATTCTTTGGTCATTTTTTTGCCCGGAATAATGTGTTTGAATTTCGCAGTCAACCGTAATCCCTCAGTCCACCTTTATTGATTTGGCTTCTAAACGCTTCGTTGAAGATTTTTCGAGCGAGTTTGTAGTCAAGACGTCTGCGCCGTTCGCCTGTTTTTGTGTTTCCCATGAAGGCCGTCAAAAAGACATCATGCGTGGCTTCCCGATAAGCATTGATGCGTTGATTCGCATCCGCAATGATTCTGTCGAGCAGGTCGCCTTCAAGTTCAATTTCAATGTAGGTTAAATGCCGGCTGCTCACTTTGATATTGCTACGGTCATAACCCAATTCCTCGCCCCGACAGAATTTGATGCGCATGCTTCCGTCTTCTCGGGTTCCGTCGACAGCTCGGTAGCCGAGCGTTCCATCGGGTGCGTTGAATTTCATGTGGGTCAAATTGGATGGCCCTTTTGCAGTTTGATTGTGAACGCGCCGAATCTCATCGTATGTGCCGAGGAGCGTGTCGTTTTTCCACACCTCTTTTAGGGGGTTTGATGTTGAGAAAATCATGACGCAGACGGGGTGTTCTGTATCATCGAACGGATTATCCTCGAGAATCGTAACCGAATGAAGTCGGTCTTTCCAATGCGGCAAGTCATCCAAATCCTGAATGCCAGATTCAGGGACGATCCAAATTGAATCATCGTATTTTGTTATGGTTTGCTCAATGGCCAGTTTGAATAAGTCATCTAAAACATTCAACCGTGAATCGTCAAGCGTGGGTATGAACCCCGGAGAAAAATACTCAACCATGGAGGACTTCATTCGCTTAGCCGAATTTTTGGCGAGGTAAGGTGGATTGGTCAGGACAAAGGCTCCATCATGAACGATAACTCGGCGAATAGAATCGTTTGGATCTCCCCATTCCTTGGAGGCACATATGCTCTCGTCAATATCATGGCCACGAACATGAAACCCCAATTCTTCGGCCACTTCAAGAAGATGGCCGTCGCCTGCAAACGGGTCAACGCACACGGTATACCGTTCACGAAGGGTTTCGATGTGGGTTCGTATGTGAGAGCGCAGCCAAACAGAATCTCGTGTGAAAAACTGGCCGAGGTCTCGCTTGCTCTTGTCTGACATGGCACCAACCTATCCATGTCAACAGTACATAACCAATGTCCGGCTTTAGGATTCATCCCGGCGAGTTCGGCACACGGCCACAAAATTCTCAAACATCTCCTTCCCGAATTCCGAATCGTTCACTTCGGGGTGGAATTGCAGACCAAAACGGTCGCCAGCCTCGTTTTCCATGCCTTGGACCTTGCACGATGGGCTGCTGGCGGTGATGAAGAAGCCGTCGGGAACGACGTGAACCTCATCGTTGTGTGACTCCCACACCGTTTGTGTTGGGTTTGTCTCTGCAAAAATCATCCCGCCGCCGTTGACCAATTCAATTTCCATCGCTCCGAATTCCGGCTCAGGTGATTCGCGGGCATCGCCACCGTAGTGGCGCGCCATGAATTGATGGCCTGCGCAGATGCCGAGAATGGGGATGTCGAGTTCAAGGAACGCCCCGCAGTTGCCGAGTTCACCGGTCAGGCCTACCCGCGCCGCGCCCCCCGAGAGGATAAGGCCGTCCAGTTGACGAAGTTCATCCACGGGCGTGGTGTTGTCGATGATCTGGGTGTCGACCTTGAGGTAGCGAAGCATGCGCCATTCACGGTGAGTCCATTGGCCACCGTTGTCAACAACATCAATCACGAGAGGGGTTTCAGACATGTCGCTCACTCGCTTGGATGTGGTTGAGGAACGACCATGAACATGCCGATGACCCAGCGTGAAGTCGCTCGTGGCCCCTTCAACGTTGGTGAACGGTGACGGTTCCGCACACACGACACCAAACTTTGATGCCGTCTTTTCGCGGTGTTGCGCCGGCGATGTCGATGCTTGCCCCGCATTCGCACTTTACGACGGTCTTCATGGCATGGGCCAGCAAGCGGTGCTTCATCAAGTGAACGCTTCAATCCCATGCAATAAGGGTCTGAAACAGAACAAAACAACGGGTCGTAGAGAAGTCTTTGATTTCCAAGACGTGGGCGTCGTGGGGTGTACCGCCGGCCGCCCTGACCAGTGATTCCAACTGCTCAACTCGTCCATCAAGCGAGGTTCGCTCGATGATGGCCCACCCGCGCAGCAAACCTTCGCCCTGAGGTACAAAGAGCGGAAACAGGTCGGGAAGGTGTTCAAAACTGTCGTGGGGCAAGTTGACCAAAATCACGTCCGCTCGCCCGCTGAGTTCCGGCTCATTCTTCCACGCTCGGGCATCTTTGCACACCACGGTGGACGGGTTGAAATTGGTGCTGTTCTTTCGTGTCCACCGGGCGATGTTTTTTCGCATTAAATCAACGGCTTTAGGGTTCAAGTCTCCAGCCAAATACCCTTGGAGAAGGCCGGTGTGCTTCAACATTAAGACAAAGGCTGGACCGACACCGGCGTAAGGGTCGGCAACGACCACGGGGCGGCCCAAATGCTGCTGGAACGCTTGCACTTCATCGTAGGTGTTCTTGCGTTGTTGAGCAAGCCTTGCGGAATAATACGCTTCACCGGGGTCAACATCGACCACTTGGTCGTGTTCTCGAACCCTGGTTGCCGACACTGTGCTTCCGTCGCGGCTCAAAAGGGGCGTGAGATCACGTACGCGGAAATCTCCTTTGACTCCCGCATCCGCGCATACAATACGAACGTTGGGCATCTGTTTTAGCATGGCCTCTGCGATGGCGTGTGCATGGGGTTCTGACGCCTCATCCAGTTTGAAAATAAGGACGTCGCCTTGCGTTTCATACGAACTCGGCCACGTGGATTCAGGAAGGGCCTGAAGGGGGGCGGGAAGATGGTGTGTCCAGTGGGTCGGCCCTCGTGTTCTTGGTTCAATCTCGACATGGAGGAAACCCTCCCAACAATCATCGCCTTCTGCCGGTGCAGCCTCGTTGAGAGGAAGACCGCGGTGGCGTTCGTCGACCTCGACCACGCCGGACTGAGCGAGCCAGCCGTTGGCCTTGCATCGCTGCAACCACGCCTGTGTCTGCTCGCTCGGCACGCTCAAATGACGCATGGCCCTCGCCCTGTCCAAGCGTCTCGGAGGTTTGAGCATGGCGGCCAGTGATTCCCAATCCCCTTCCCTTCCTGAAACGGGGTTGTTGTTGGTCGGCATGGGGATGGGGCATCTGGAAGGGATGACGCAAGAAGCCATTCATGCGGCGACCCAAGCCAAACACCGACGCTACGAAGCCTACACGGCGCTCTGGCCAGAAGAGGAATTGGTTCGTCTTGAAGCGGTCATCGGCCCCGTTCAACGCGTCATGCGGCCTGAAGTTGAAGAACCCGACGAGCTTTTCGCCCTCGCCAAAGCGTCGCTTGTGGCGCTTCTGGTGGTGGGCGATCCGCTCCAAGCAACAACCCACGTTGACCTCCAGCTTCGTGCTCGAGAGTTTGGCGTTGAATGTCGTGTCTTTCATGGCATTTCCATCACGTCGGTCGTCACCGGGGCCGTCGGTCTATCAAACTACAAATTCGGACGTCAAACCACGCTCACCTACCCCTACGGCCGGTGGATTGCGACTTCCCCCCTGGAGGTCGTGGCTTCGAATTGGGAACAAAATCTCCACACGCTGGCCCTGTTGGATTTGGACCCCACGGGATTGGGGACCGGCGACCAACGCCCCATGCAGCCGGTAGATGCCGTTCACTCCATGCGCCTCATGTGGGAAAAATTACAGGAAACGGCGGATGAACCGCCCGCTGAGGATGACGCCCGTCTCGCCTTCCAGCAGATGGCGACGAAACGCTACCTCCAACAAAACTTCGACGACATTCCCGTAATCTTGTGTGCTGACATGGGTACACCCGAGCAAGCCATCGTGGCCACCACCCTCGGCGTCCTCTCCGAAGAAAAAGGCGGTCGTCTAAACTGTCTTGTCTTTCCCGCAGGCACGGGTGAGGTTGAAGAGAAGGCCGTCCTTCGTTGGAAGCGAGGTGAGTGAATGTTTGGTCTGTCCGACGAAATCGTCTTGCTTCTTTCGTTCCTCCTGTTCATGGGGTTCTTTGCGGGCGTTGGCCTTGCCTCCATGCGGGTCAAACAGGACACCACGGACGACTACCTCGTGGCCGGCCGGGGCATGCATCCCGCCCTCGCAGCCCTCAGCGCCGTGAGTACGTGGAACTCCGGCTACATGTTCATCGGCTTCATCGGGTTCATTTTCGTGCAGGGCTATTCAGGTATCTGGATTGGTTTGGTTTCGACCCTCGGGCAAGCTGTCGCATGGATTTGGCTCTACAAATTTATCCAAAAGGAAGGGAATGAGCGTGGCGTCCGTTCCCTGTCCTCCTTGGTTTCCAAAACCACCGGAGCGCCCGAGGCAAAACTTGCTGCCGTCCTGTCGGTTGTGTTTCTCGCCATCTACGCCGCGGCACAACTTGTAGCGGGTGGTGTCGCCCTCCGGGCCATGCTCGGTTGGTCGGAGGTGGTTGGTATCCTCATTGGCTTTGTCCTGGTTGTCGCCTACTGCTACGCAGGCGGCATTCGGGCGTCGATTTGGACCGATGCTGCACAATCCTGTGTGATGATCGTCGGTTCGACCATTCTATGTTATGTGGCCGTTTCAGAGGTTGGTGGCTTCTCCGGGCTGCACAACACGCTGAAGGACGTTGACCCCGGCATGGTCAACCTCTTCCCTGCCGACCTTACCTTCGGTGTCACGTTATGGATTGGGGCCTTTTTCCTCGGCGGGCTTGGTGTAGCAGGTCAACCTCAAGTCGTATCCCGTGTCATGACGTTGAAAGACGACAAAGACCGGAAGCAAGCAGCGATCTGGTTCTTCGTCTGGCAAACGCCTTTCATCGCACTGATGTTTATCATCGGTCTGGCGTGTCGAGCTATTTTCCTCGACCTCGATGCTTCGCAAGCGCAGGACGGTTTACCGCTGCTCGCCATGGAAGTGCTCAACCCCTTCCTCGCCGGCGTGATCCTCGCCTCCATCTTCGCCGCAACCATGTCCACCGCCGACAGCCAAGTATTGGCGTGTACGGCGGCCATCACCGACGACGTCAAACCCGAATGGAGTCAAGAGCACAAAACCACCAAAATCGTCACTCTGGTCATCGCCGTCCTTGTCACCCTCATCGCTCTGGTCGGCCAACAATTTCCTGGATTCGGTGATTCCGTCTTTGCTCTGGTCGTCCTCGCCGTTTACGGCCTGGGCGGCATCTTCGTCCCGTTGCTGCTCATTCGCATGATGGGATACGAACCGGATACAGAACACACGATTTGGATGATGATTGCAGCGTTGAGTGCGGTCATTGTATGGAGTTTTAGCGGCTATGGCGAGGATATTTTCCCGTCCATTCCCGCCATGAGTTCGGCCTTTGCCACCCACTTTATCCTCTGTTGGAAGCGCGAGGCTTCCAACCCCAGCCCGCTTGGACGGTACCGCCTCCCAACGCAACGCACCGCTACCATCGGTGCCGTGGTCATCCTGGTGCTCTTTGGCGCCCTGGAGGGGACGTACCAAACCATGGCCCCCGAGGATTCGGCCTCTTCCGGTAATACCCCGTATCAATTGACCTACACGGTCAGTGAATGGACCCAATCGGAAACCCTGACGCTCTCCGATGGCGACACGCAAACCTTCGAAGTCATGATCGACGAAACCATGACGGCCGTGTTGATCGCGGAACTCAGCATTACCTATTCTGACACCGGTGAAACCATCACGTCCGTGTGCGATGAAGTAGTGACGACGCCCGATTACAGTGGGCTGGCCGGCCCGTTTTCGGAAAGCGATGACAGCATGAAATCCACCACGGCCTGCGACACCACCACCGTGGTTGGCAGCATCCGGCCGAACACCGACCTCAACCAATTCGCCAACGAAGGGTTGGGCGATTACACGCTGAACGGAACGGAAAGCGAACTCATCGACATCCTCACCATGCTTGGAAAGGCTCCTGAAATGATGGGAACGATGACCATGGACGTGGCCCTCAACACCAACGAAGGCAATCCAATTGGCAACGACAACAGCGAAACGGTTACGGTCACGTTAACGATGCTGGTGTTCCAACCCAGCGGGATGACCCCGCTCACAGCGTGAAGGTCATGCCCTGCTGACCAACCTTCCAGCCCATTTCCAGCACCGCCTGATGTTGTGCTGATGTTTCGTTATAGAGCGGGTTGGTGTGATTGAGATGAATGAAAATGATGTCGGGGTCGTCTTCAGTTCGTGGACCCAAGCGTTCCAATGTCTCGGCCACGGGAGGATGGGGGACCTCCAGTTGCGAACGTCCCGAGAGTTCATCGCTGTTCCAAAACGTGCCGTCGACCAACGCAACATCAACGCCTAACTGAGCCAACCATTCACGAATGGTGGCCGCGCCGTGATGGTCCAGCGTGTCCTTCCATCGATCGTGGTCGGGGAGGAAAAGGAGGGAGCGGTTCGGCCCTCGAACAACAAAGGCGTGCATGTCAGAGAGCTCTGCGCGATGCGGGACGGCAATCGGTTCAACCCGAACATGACCGGATAACGGATGAACGGTCCCGGATGAAATGGGTTGCACGGAAAAGACGCCTTGTTCAAGCAACAAGGACCACTGCGGGGTCCGCTCGATCAGCAACTCCATGGATGGAGAAACATAGAGGCGGAGACCGGAGGCGTTCAAGGTCTCACGGCCAAACAACCCCAACCCGTCCACGTGCCCAAAGTGCGCATGGGTAAGCAACACCGAGCGCATTGTAGGGTGCCCCCACCTGCGGAGTTGTTCGCCAAGAGCTCGGGTCGCTTCGATGAGGTGGCCTTCGCCATGTTCGTCGACGATTCCCAGACTGACTGGGTGCTGGACATCCTCTGGGCCGAGGTCGGCGCAACATGCTCGTTGACAACCGGGCTGAGGGCGCCCGCCGTCTTGGGCGATTCCAAGCAAGGTGACCGTCGGCATGAGGGAGACCACCCCGAGGGTGAACATGAGCCCTTTCACGCGAAGGTCTCAAACCCCACCACCAAGCCCCTCCTGGTGAGGGAACGATATGGCAGCGCCGTCAAAAGTCGAATTTCCCGGTCAAAAAAAGACCAAGGCGAGGATGCGGGGCACCAAACAAGCCAATGAAGCGACGGCGAAAAAACTCGCTCGTGAGTTGGGTCAATTCCGGGAAAACCCTCGCAGCCACCTGCCAGCCATGATGTTCTCCGGAAAACTACGATGGGGGCGCACCGACCCGGTGACAAAAACGCTTGCTGAAATCGAACGAATCATCAAGAAAAAGGACGATTTGAAATGGTTGCAAAAGCGAATGATGGCCAAGCGAGGTGACGATGTATCCAAAGCCTTCGCAGGCTCCCTTCATGCATCTCACGATGAACAATTCACGATGGTGGGTCAGTTCAATTCCTCGTCATTTGGTTCGGGGTCGTATGTCCGCCGAGGTGATGGGAAACCTGGCTACCTTGCAGGCATCCAAAACTATGCCAACCTCACGTTGCGTATGCTTCCGTGGGAGGACCACGCTCGCCGAGGCATGCATTTCTTCAGTTGGGATGGAGGGTTCGTTTGTACCGGACCCAACCCCAACCCTCCCGAAGAATGGTTGAGCGATGTCCTCAAGCGCTCGAGGTTTGATTTGATGAGCACCAAAATCGAAGGGCGTACCGTGTGGACGACGGAGGGATTGGACCCCAAGAGCGTCGTTGAAGGCCACGCTTCGGACATCGGCCACATTGCCTTGCGCTTCCATCATGGCCCTGTGGTCGGTTTGGGCCTTGACGCTGTTGAAACCTTCTCGAAGAAGGATGCTCCGTTTGTTCACCATCTCGCTTTGTCCATGCTCCCGCCCCTTCTCCCCTCCATCCTCACCATGGACGCTCACTGGACGCCGGAAGGGTGGCCGGAAGACAAGGCGCTCCCCCAAACATGCCTTGACGGAATCAAGAAGGTGATCGACGCCTGGCAGGGACTCACCATGAACGAGGGTATCGTGGCCTCGGCCATGAAACAGACCGTGATGGAAAGCATCGACGAGGGGCTTCTCGTCGGGGAAAGGTGGCTTGATGGCGATGACATCCATGACCTCGAAGACGCGTTAGCATCCTTCGGTGGTTCAAGCGAAGAACGGTTGCTCGCCGCAGAAATCCTCCGCCTCGCCATCGCCGATCCTAAAGAAGAGAGCATTGGGTTGCGTATTGAGGCCAAAGGGAGCCCTGAACAGCGCGAAGAACGGTGCATTCGTATCATGAAAACCGCCTCATGCGGCGATGTCCTCGCTGCCTTTTGGCCCACTCATGGCTGTGAGGCTTTGGCCATTCTCGGCCTGGAAGGCGGCGACGCGGACACCATCTGGAAAGAACAGCGAGACGCCCCGAAACCGTTTGGGAAATTCCTCAAGGGTTTGGACAAAGCCAAAGCCCTCGCTCAACAGAAAGCTCGCTTCCCTTCGCAAGAAAGCGCAGGAATGGCCGCGGGCCTCATTCACGCGTACATCGTGGCCGGCCTGACCCAAGGCATGGGCTCCGTTGAACGAAAAGCGACAGCGCGACACGCCTCGTTGGACGAAGCAGCCGCAGCGTGGGCTTGGCTGGTAGCGGTGGGCCGTTCGGGTGGACAGGAATGGCATTTCGAAAACAACGCTCGCGACCGGGGTGGAGTGTGGGCCGTTCCGACCACCGAACTCTGGTCGATTGGAAAGCAATTGATTGCGGCGGAAGAAGAAGAGGTCGCTGAACTTCAAGACGCATGGAGATCGTCGTTCCAGGACCTCAAAACAACAACAGGAAGTTCTTGATGCCCGACGCCCCTTTTACGAGGAGGAAAGAGCCCCTTCAAGATCGGCCCAGAGGTCCTCAACATCTTCGATGCCAACACTCAAACGGACAAAGCCAGGGACCACGCCCGCTTCGACACGCACGTCTTCTGGCACAAACATATGGCTGGAATTGAACGGGCATTCGATGAGCGATTCCACACCACCGAGACTGGTTGCCTCGTAGATGAGATCCAGTTGACCCATGAATTTCAAAGCGGCCTCGTCGCCACCCTTGACGACGAAGGCAATCATCCCAGAACCGTTTGGCATGATGCGTTTGGCCACCTCAAAATCGGGGTGGCTCTCCATGGCGGTATGATAAACTCGCTCAATGGCAACGTGTTGTTCAAGCCGCTGAGCCAATGTTTCAGCGTTTTGACAAATCCGAGGCATTCGAACGTCAAGGGTTCGCATGCCCCGCTCAAGCAAATAACAACTGTGCGGGTCAGGGCTCCCACCGAAGTGAACCTTGCGCATGAAAATTTGTGCGATCAGTTCCTTGGAACCAATAACGGCCCCTCCAATGATGTCTGAATGACCACCGAGGTACTTGGTGGTGGAATGGATGACAAGGTCAACGCCCATGGTCAGCGGTTTGCAACCCCAGGGAGAAGCGAAGGTGTTGTCGATGATGAGCAAGAGATTGTACCGTTTTGCCACATCCGCCATCGCTTCAATATCGCAGACCTTGAGGACGGGATTGGTCAGTGTCTCAATGTAGAGAATTTTGGTGTTCTCTTGGATGGCGGCTTCATAGGACGAAGCGTCCCGCATATCGGCCATGGTCGTGGAGATGCCGAACCGAGGAAGTTCTTCTGTCAAGAGGCCGTAAGTGCCACCGTAGACGTCGGCGCTCGCCACCATGTGGTCGCCCTGGTTGAGCAACGACATCAGTGTGGTCGAGATGGCGGCCATGCCCGAAGCAAACGTTTCAGCGTCCTCGCCTTGTTCCAAGGCCGTTAATTTTTGAGCGACTGCGTCCGAGTTCACCGTGGAAAGGCGAGCGTAGAGGAGGGTATGTTGGGCTCCTGCCGCCCAACCAGCATAGCGTTCATCCGTCAGTTTGTACGTTGACGATTGGAAGATGGGTGTGTTAACCGCATCACCGATGTGTTGCGTGCCACTGTGAACGGCATCGGTGGCGAAACGCGACGGTTGTTTTTTCTCACCCATACGCTTCTCCGGTTCAACCAACGAAAACCGCCCCTTCAACCATTCTACGGTGAAGGTTCAGGTGAAGGCTGAGAATCCTCGTCGGGGGATGTTATTTCCACCAGAATGTTCCCTAACAAAAGCACGCCACCACCAAACAGAATCCACCAAGACCAACTGACAAGTCCAATCCCCAAACCGAACACTGTAGCCCAAACGGGCTCAAAGGCGTAAATGATGGCGGCCTGCACTGGATGCATGTGCCGTTGGTACATGTTCAACGCAACCAAACAGAAGAACGAACCCCCCAGGCCTAGCAAAAAGACTGGAAGGATGACGCCCTCTCTGCTCAGGACATCGGCGATCATGCCAACGGTTTGACCTCCCCCCCCTACGAGAGCGAGAGCAAGTGAACCAAAGCCCACCACGATGAACGAGGTCAGGGTCAACATAAGCGGGTCGAGTTCAAGGGTCAATTTCTGCGTGAAAATGATGTGCAAGGCAAAGAACAGGGCACAGACCACCGTGACAATTTCACCCCAGCCCCAGGAAAGATGCGGGGGGCCTTCGATGAACCCGGCGCCCACCGTAGCCATCAACACGCCCCAGTAAAGTGCCCTCCGCGGAGGGTGCTCGCTCATACGCATGGTCAACAAGGCCGTCATGACAACGTACAGCGACGTCAGAAATGCTGATGTTGATGGATTGATGTCGTTCAAGGCCACCATTTGACTGACGAAACCGACGAGCATGAGCCCTCCAAGAACCCCTCCTCCTTTCCAAATGGACGGAGAACGGAGGCC
This sequence comes from Candidatus Poseidoniaceae archaeon, assembly GCA_938030705.1. Classification (GTDB taxonomy): domain Archaea; phylum Thermoplasmatota; class Poseidoniia; order Poseidoniales; family Poseidoniaceae; genus Poseidonia. The sequence continues at coordinate 20,824 of CALHIR010000025.1, read as the reverse complement.
GGCTCTGGCTTTTGGAAAAAAGGCGAGGACGAGCACCATGGCGATGAGGAAACGGAGTGCAACGAGGAGGGCGACCACGGGAAACGTCCCGAAGGTTTCGAGTTCAACCTCCAAGGCGTTGAGGGCTTGTTTCATCCAAATGAAGGTGGCGCCCCAAATGAGGGTCACGCTCAACAACACCATGGCGGCCTTTCGCCGTTGAGGTTGGAACGACGTGGTCGCTTGGACGGTTTCGCCATTCATGCTCTTCGCAGTGGCCTGCGGGTCATGAGGGTGATGGTGTTTGAGCCTCATCCATCCATAGCCTCAAAGAGCGCCCATGGCCCAGTAAAACCATGGGCGAGCCACGAACCGGAGCGGACGTTGTGTGGAAGCAACCCATTGAATCCGGCCCAGCCCCAAAATCCGGCGAATCCTTCGACAGCATCGTGGTGGGTGGAGGCCCGGGGGGTTCCGCCGCTGCTGGTTATTTGGCGATGGAAGGACAACGCGTCTTGCTCATCGAAAAAGAGACGTGGCCTCGGGACAAAATCTGCGGCGATGCCGTGGGTGGAAAATCACTCAGCCATGTGAAAGCTCTTGGCGTTAAGGAGATGTTGGAATCAACCCCTCACTTCCGAGTGACGGGAATTGTCTTTTCCTCACCCAAAGGCCACAGCGTTCGTGTGGCGCTTCCTGAGGAAGATGTCCAGCGATTAGAAGCCGGATACTCGCTGCCTCGACAGCAATTTGACCACCTCCTCTTTGACCAAGTCCAGAAACTCGTTCGGGACGCCGGCGGAGCGGTGATTCAAGGCGGCGATGTTCGAGACGTGCTGTACGACGACGGAAAGGGCGGCGAAGACCCGGGGAAGGGCAGCGGCGCATTACGCCACGCTCGTGGCGTGGTGGTGCGTGTGGGCGGACGAAACGGGGAAGAATTGGAATTCCACGCCCCCAACATCGTCGGTGCTGCGGGGTATCGTTGTCCTGTCGCCAAATCCATGCTCGAAGCGACCTACGAAGAACCCATGATGGACCGCGACCACTACTGTGCGGGCTACCGCGAATACTGGCGCGGTGTCAAGGGCTGTGAAGCCAATGTCGGTGATATTGAAATTCACTTCGTGGACACCATCATCCCCGGTTATTTCTGGCTCTTCCCGGTAGCGGAAGGCGTGGTGAACGTCGGCATTGGCATGGTCATGTCCTTGCTCGATAAACAATCCAAGAAACTCAAAGCCCTCCAAGCCGAAGTCATTGCTGAACACCCCTTGTTCAAAGAACGGTTTGCTGAAGCGACCATGATCGCAGGGACTGGAAAAGGATGGCAACTTCCGTTCGGCTCACCGAGGAAAAAAGCCAGCAAACAACCACGTCGTTCCTCCAGCAACGGCATCTTCCTGGTCGGCGATGCTGCATCGCTGGTTGACCCGTTCAGTGGCGAGGGGGTTGGCAACGCATTGGTAAGCGGTGAAATGGCTGCGAACCACATCATGGAAGGGAAATCTCCGGAGGCCTACCAAGAAGCCCTTTGGAAAGCACTGGGCCCTGAATTAACCAATTCTTTCCGCATGCAAAAAATGAGCCGGCGAGCTTGGCTTTTGAACTGGTTTGTTGGGAAAGCGTCAAAGAAACCAGCCATTCAAGAAATGATGACGGAAATGATCGCCAGCAAAGAAGCGCAGGAAAACCTCCATTCTCCATGGTTCATGTTCAAGACCTTGATGTTCTAAGGTCGCACCATGGACGCCACCCTCTCGGGCATTGACGCCGTGTTCCTTGACCTTGACGGTACCATCTACCTCGGCGGCGACCTGATTGAAGGAGCTGAAGCCTTTCTCGAGCGTTGCAAAGAACAGGGCGTTCAACGCTATTTCCTCTCCAACAATTCCTCAAAATCCGTAACTCAATACCTCACGAAACTCCATGCGCTTGGGTTAGAAGCGACCGAAGAAGACGTGTTGCTTTCGACCCACGACCTGCTCGCATGGCTGCAAAAGAACAGCATCACGAAGACATGGTTGGTTGGCACTGAGGGCATGCGAAGCATGTTGGAAGCCATTGGTGTGGAAACCCGAAGTGCAAACCCGGAGTTTGTGGTGTTAGGCTACGATACCGAATTGACCTATGAAAAAATCGCTCAAGCCAGTATTCACATGCATGCAGGCGTGCCGCTCGTCGCCAGCCACCCCGACATGGTGTGCCCCAGCCCCGATGGTGGCTTACCGGATGTCGGTGCTTATCTGGCCATGTTCAAGGCGACCACGGGCGTTGACCCGGTCCACATTACGGGCAAACCCAACGCCGGGATGATCCTTCACAAGATCGATGCGCTCGGCTTGAAGCCCGGGCGTTGCGCCATGGTTGGCGACCGATTGTATACAGACATGGCTATGGCCACGCGGGCGGGTGTTGTCGGGATTCTGGTTCTTTCAGGAGAAGCGACGCAAGCCGATGTGGAAGCGCTTCCCAACGGGGCAGAACAACGGCCCACCATCATCGTCAACAGCGTGGATGAACTCCTGCGGTGAACATCATGAAACTCTCTCAGCGATTTTCATGGTGGCGAGAACGACGGCGTCATCACCCACCGGATGAAATCCACCGAGCAGGGGAATTAGCGGAGCAGCGACTGGCGAAGATCAGCCGTGCGGCTGGAAAGAAAAACGGTTGGCACGTCTTTGAATCGGTTCGTATCCCCGATGCCGAGCAAGGAGGAAAGCGAGAAATCGACCTGGTGCTTGTCGGCGGAAACACCATGTTGGTCGTTGAACAAAAACACTGGTCCGGTTCGTTTGAAATCAACGCCGAAGAGGAATTTATTCAACATCGGAAAAACGGAACCACCCACAACCACAGCACGGTCAACCAGCGCATTGCTCGTAAGGCCAGAATGCTTGTTGCCATGCACAACGAACGGGTTGGCAACGACGATGAGGTGGATGTAAGGGTCGTGCTGGCCTTCACCAACCGCAACTTGGACTGGCCACCCAACGTGATGGAATTGGGCAGCATTGTCAAAGACGAAGCGGGGTTCATCGGCCTGCTTGAAGACGAAAACCCCGGGGAACTCAACGAAGCCTTGTTGGAAACCTTGCAGGGCTTTGGCACCTGGGATGAGGTCGAATTAAACGGCGGATTGATGTGCAAAGGCGATGTCTTGGACTTAGGATTGGGTGATGCTATCGCCGAATGGCAAGAAGGTCGAAAGGCGCCATTGAAAGGTTCAGTGGTCCATCCCAGAGGTTTTCTCTCGCTGTTCACGGCCCCGCCGAGTCAACTCAACCTCCACGCTGGCGAGCGCCATATTGAAGCAAAATTACCGTTCGGAAAATCCCTGAAAATGCATGTCGTCGGACAAAAAAGTCCTGAAGACATTCCGTGGTCAACCGTGGCTTCACTCAACCTCTCCACGCCGTCGCTGAACGATGGATTAGGTCAAACCCTTGAGAAGCCTTGAAACGCTTTGCAACGGGGCCCACACCATGGCAGCGATGTGGATTGAAGCCATCGGCCTTGTTGCCGGTGGATTGGGAATCGTTGCGTGGATTCCACAAATTCGAGACGTCTGGGTTCACGAACGGCACGAAGGGATTTCCTTGACCACGTTCAGTGTGGTCACGGTCGCCTTATCGTTGTGGCTCGTCTACGGAATTCTGGTCGAATCCTTGGCGATGATCGTGGCGAACGTGTTCACCTTGGTCGTCATCATCACCGTGCTCGTTGGCGTTCGACGCTTACGCAAGCGAGAAGCCAAAGCGTAAGCATCAGCAGACCGACTTCGTGGTCGAGATGATCACAGCACCGATCTTGTAGGGGTCGCCGTTGGACGCCGGTCGACGGTCTTCCAAACGACCAACCCAGCCATCAGTGGGAACGGAAGCGGGGACACGGATGGAAGCCCCACGGTCGGAGACACCGTACGAGAACTGGTCAATGGATTGCGTCTCGTGCAGACCGGTCAACCGCTCTTCGTTGTGTGCACCGTAAACGGCCATGTGCTTCTCGATGTTTTGGCCGAAGGCTTCGCAAATGCTGTCAAAGAGCTCTTTGCCACCTTGGTCGCGCATGGCGCCGTTGGAGAAGTTGGCGTGCATGCCTGAACCGTTCCAGTCGCCCTTGACCGGTTTGGGGTGGTATTCAATGTAGTAGCCGTAGCTTTCCGTCAATCGGTCAAGGAGATAGCGAGCGACCCAAAGTTCGTCGCCTGCTTGCTTGGCGCCCTTGGCGAAGACTTGGAATTCCCACTGGCCGCAGGCCACTTCTTGATTGATGCCTTCAAAGTTGATGCCGGCTTCAAGACAGAGATCGGCGTGTTCCTCAACGAGGGCACGTCCGTGCGTGTTTCTTCCGCCAACCGAACAGTAGTAGAGTCCTTGTGGCCCGGGATAGCCGCCAACGGGGAAGCCAAGAGGAAGTTGAGTTTCAACGTCCATGATGAAGTATTCCTGCTCGTAGCCGAACCAGAAATCGTTGTCATCGTCGTCGATGGTTGCGCGTCCGTTGCTTGGGTGGGGGGTGCCGTCGGGGTTCAGAACTTCGCACATCACGAGGTATCCGTTCACACGCTGAGGGTCTGGGAAGATGTTCACGGGCTTCAAGAGGCAGTCTGAAGCACTGCCGTCGGCTTGCTTGGTGGAGGAACCATCAAACATCCAAATCGGGCATTCTTCAACCGTGCCACCAAAGTCCGACCGGACCATGGTTTTGCTGCGCATGTTCTGTGTGGGTTCGTATCCGTCGAGCCAAATGTACTCCAGTTTCGCTTTATCCATCATGGGTATCATACGCGTCGCTATGAGGACGGTATATGAAACATACGCTTAGAATTTATGCATAAGATGATTTCATTTGCTCAAAAAAAGCCTCTAAATTTGACTTTATGCTCTTCAACCCTGCGCCCTTGATTATGCATCTGTAAACATTTGCGCGCACAGGAGCGATTTTTTCGCACATATGCTCAAATTTGCTCAAAATGAGCGAAATGTCGGCAAAGCACATCGCCGACGGAATCATTGGTTGTTGGCGGCATCCTCACCTTGCGGAGTGATGAGAATGTTTGAGCCATCTCGATCGATGGTGGGCAAGGTGAGTGTACCCGAATCAACGGTGATCGGGCATGCGTTCGAACAAGCAGGTGGGAGGTAATCCTCGCCTGACTGCGTCAAAACGATCTCGAGTGCGTGCCCAGCTGGGAGAATGACGTCCATTCCCTGAAATTCCATCAGCATCGTGATGGGAGCAAATGGCACGACGGTTTGAGCGTCATAGCCGCCTGCGTGATACCTGACATCCATGGTGGCGTGGCCGAAACGCAAGCCGGTCTCAGCGTCTCGGAGTTCAGCAAAGATTTGCCCGCCATCAAAGCTCGGCGTTACGTCAAGGTGGAGCGTCGGTAGGCCGCTGATGTGGGCATCATGGTCCATCGACATCGCATCACAGGTCATGACCACGGTCGAAGATGAGCCAACTGAACCGCTTGCTGAACAGGTGGCGGGTTGCCATTCTGCGTCAAGTGGAGGCCATGTCTCCTCCACGCGCCATTCGCCGTCGTTTCGCTGGATTTGAGCGTGAAGGGCGGGGCGTTCTCCGATGCCTTTGAGGTAGTATTCCATCCACTCAAACAGGTCTTGACCCCAATCCCAGCGGGTCATGTTGTGGATGGCTTCGCCCCCATACCCCGACTCCTGGTTGTTGTGTTTGGTCCACTGGTCGGGATAGTTGTGCTCCCACTGCCCGAGCATACCGCCGACCTCGTATCCGGCGTCGATGTAGGTCTGGTACCAATGCGTACCGGGTGGGCCTCCGAAGACTTGGTGGGGATCCACGTTCCAATCTTGCATGCCCTGCACCCAGTAGATGCTCCCGTTGTATTTCCCGAGGGCCTTGTCAATGTGGCTTCGCTCGTCGTAGTAGTTGTCCATGTAGGGGTCCAGTTCCCCGAGACCGTACCGCGTCGGGCCAGCGAGGAAGCCCTCGAGCACGTCAGCGCACATGTTGTCGAGGTCGTCGCCATCATAGTCGAGAATGGACCCGCCGTAATTTGAGTGCATCACTTGACTGCGGGCCTCGGCACTGCCGTTTTTGTACAGCAGGGGGCCAAGGGCTGTCGTGCCGGAAATGGGCACGATGGTTTTGAGGTACTCGCTGCCTTGGGCGGCGGCTTCCCATGCGGTTGCGCCCTCGTAGGATTTGCCGTAAATGGCCACGTGGCCGTTGCTCCAATTTTGCGTCCCAAGCCATTCTACGGCCTCGTGAATACCTTGGCCCTCGCCGTCGCCACGGTAGTCAAAACACCCGGTGCTTTCTTCGGTCGCAAACACAGCAACTTGAGCCAAGGCGTAGCCGTGGGGAATGAAATTGTCGTAAATGAACTCGCCGCGTCCACCCCCAACCACGTTGGTTGGACTGGATTGGCTGCCGGGGGAACCGTAGTCGAAATAGGGGCTGACGATGGCGATGACCGGGACTTTTTCGCCAGCTTCGGTGTTGGAGGGAAGCCAGTAGGAAAGATGGACTTCTGCGGTGTTCGGACCCCCTTCCCACGTTCCCGTCGTGTCCACTTCGATGAAGGCCTCCTGAACGGGCAGCGGTTCGTGCGGTCCGTCCTCAAGAACACGCGCATAGGAGCCGGTCCAATTCCACTCCAGCGTGTGGCGGTCCCAAATGGAGGGGTACATCTCGTCCGGTTCGCTCTTGGATGATGATTCGGTTTGACCAAAGCACCCTGAAAGCGGCATCAGCAACAACAGAAGGGTTAGGAGAACCGCCTGTCGCATGGTCCTCGGAAGAACGGGTGCATCATGAACATGATGTTTCATTCTTGAATCGCTGACCGCCACAACCATTGAGGACGGGGGGCCCACAGCCTCTACCATGGAGCCGAGTGAGGCGTGGGGTGAGCGTTGGCAAAAGGCGACATCGCCATTGGCTAAACGCTACATGGAAGTGGCCACGACCAAGCAATCTTTGGTCTGTCTTGCCGCTGACAGAAACACCATGGCGGGCTTGTTCCGCCTCATCGACGAGGTGGGTGAACACGTGGCTGCGCTCAAAACGCACGTGGACTTGGTTGATGATTGGACGCGTGAATCATGGTCCGAATTTTGCAGGGCCGCTCATGAGGCGAACTTACTCATCTTTGAAGACCGTAAATTTGCAGACATCGGAAAAATCAGTCGGGCGCAAATGGCGGGCATCTATGACATTCGTTCCTGGTCCGATTTGGTCACGGCTCACCTCATCAGTGGCCCCGATGTGGTCGACGGTTTGCAAGCAGGATGGAGTGACGTGGGGCGTTCCGGAGGCGTTCTTCTCCTGGCGCAAATGTCAAGTCGAGGGAATTTGCTTCATCCCGCTTATACTGAAGAAGTGGTGGCAAAGGGCGCTGCTCACGCGGGCGTGTTCGGCTTTATTGGAAACGGGTCAAGGCCTACCGAACTGCAAACGCTTCGGACCGCTGTTGGTGAAGAAAAGATGATCTGGACGCCTGGCGTGAACCTGGCTGTTGGTGATGGGGAAATGGGTCAGCGCTACGGCGACCCCACCGAGGCGGTCGTGGCCGGTTCAGACTGTATCATCGTAGGTTCAGGCATCCACAAAGCCGACGACCCACAACACGCAGCCGCTGCTTACGCACGAGCTTCCTGGGATGGTTTGCTCAAACGGAACGGGTGAGGAGATGTTACTGGAAATGGCCTTGGCTTCGCTGAGCCTGTTGTTTCCTGCATGGCTGATTTGGCGTGCCTTTTCCACATCACGCCAACTTGAACAGCGCCTCGCCCGAGGGGACGCGTCCCTCCTCAACGATGACCGTTTCAACATCGATCGGGTCACGCTCGGACCGGCCGGCACCGAACTCATCGAGGACGTCCAATTCGTCACCGTCCAGACGCAACCGCTGAGCATTGTTGGAGAGGACATCCATGGATGAGCACATCGAAATCGAGCGCCGATTCTTGGTTGATGGCCGAGAAGCGAAGCCTTGGCGAGAGGGTGCGGTTCTTCTCCACATTGAACAGCATTACAACGTAGGTGGTTTCCTTGAAGCCCACCAAGGGGCTTTGCGGTTCAACGGTCAAATGTTCACCGATTTGACGGAAAAAGAAGCGGAACTGCTTGCCTCCATCAAAGCCTGGACCACTCGACTTCGAAAACAGAACGAAGATTGGGTGTTAAATTACAAATCTCGTGTCTCCAACGATACGGCAATTGAATTGGAATGGGTCATCACGAACGAAAATGCGCTGAATCTTCTGGCACGTGGCCCCTTCCCCTCGATTCAAAAAACACGCTATGTTTTGCCGGGCAGTGATGGTTTGGTGTGGGAAGTGGACGAATTTGAAGGTGGCTTAGCAGGCCTCATCCTCGCAGAGGTAGAACTTCCCTCAAGCCTGATGGAGGTGGTTCTTCCTCCTTGGGCTGGTAAAGAAATCACCGGCTTGGCCTCATGGTCAAACCACGCGCTTGCAGAGACCCTTGCATCAAGAATGGATTGAGGCTTGGACCGCTTTGATCACGCGATCAACTTCGCCATCCGTCATCTGATGGTGGACGGGGATGGCCACCAAACGTTGGGCGATGTCGTCGGTCACCGGAAAAATTTCCTCGTGCTGTGGATGGTTCGCATAGACCTGTTGTCGATGGCAGGGGGTGGCGTAGTAAATGCGTGAATCAACGCCGGCTTTGTCAAGGACCTCGCGGAGATGTTTCGGATCATCGGCCAAGAGGCAATATTGGTGCCATGCGTGTTGCGTTCCGTTTCGTACGGTAGGAACGCTCAGGCCTGAAAGCGATGAGAAGGCTTCGTGATAGCGTTGTGCAATCGCTCGACGGCGTGCCAACCAACCCTCCAAGCGTTGAAGTTGGACCCGCCCGATCGCGGCGCTTACTTCGGACATGCGAAGATTTGAACCCAATTCATGAGATTCCAATCGGGCGTCGCGGCCATGGTTCACCAGCGCATCCATTCTGGCCGCAAGGTCTTCTCTGCGGGTCATCATCATCCCGCCCTCACCGCCAACAGCGAGGTTCTTTGAAGGGAAGAAGGAGAAGCAAGCAACATCGCCAACACCCCCCGCTTTTACCCCGGCGGAGGAGGCTGCTCCATGGGCCTGCGCAGCGTCTTCAATGTAGGCGATGTCGTGCTGATTGCACCAATCGACGAGCGCATCGTCGCACATTTGGCCGAACAAGTGAACGGCGATGACTGCTTTGGTTTGAGGGGTTCGGGCTGCCTCGAGAGAAACGAGGTCAACGCACCAATGGTCGGGTTCGACATCCACGAAAATGGCCGTGGCCCCGACAAGGGAAACGCACGTTGCCGTAGCGATGTAGGTCAAGGAAGGGACGAGAACCTCGTCACCCGGCCCTATGCCGAGGAGACGCAAGGCGCCCCAAAGGGCGACTGAACCGCTTTGGCACGGCGTTCCTTGAACCGCCCCACAATACTGAGAAAATTCTGAGCCAAACGCCTTGCCTTGAGGTCCTTTGACCCAATAAAGCGAGTCGAGGGTGTCCATTGCTGCAGCACGCATCTCATCGTCCCAAGAAGGGCGAGCCATGGGGATGCGTTTCATGCCCCGGCGTGGGCCTTCTCCTCCTTGAGTGTGCGTTTTGGCCTCTCTCCTCGTCGCGCCTTTGAAGACCCCTAACCAAGTTCGGCCTCCCATGGTGTCTCCAGACGAGGGTGTTGACCCGTCCCCTTCGTCCGAGTCGGACGCCTTGGAAGGGTTGCCGTTTGGCGGCCTTGTGGACGACCTGTTCACCGATCAAACCCTTCCGGAAGAAACCCCGCCCCCCGCTTCGTCCTCGTCTCACCAATACAAGCCAAAAGGGCTGTTCTTGGGGACGAGAAGAGATACAGGAGAGCCGATTGATATCGCACCACAGGTGCTCGCCCGGCACGGCGCCATGTTGGGTTCAACGGGTTCAGGGAAAACGGTCATGGCCAAAGCCCTGATTGAAGAGGCGGCTTTAGCAGGTATTCCTTCCCTCATCATCGACCCGCAGGGCGACCTTGCTCGGTTGGCCCTCGGTATTGACTTGGAAGAACTCGAAGAGAAGGGCGGACTTGTCGCACGAGCGAAACGGTTGCTTGACGTTTGCGAAGTTCGAATTTGGACACCGCTTCGAAGCAAAGGCTTGCCCCTCTGCATCGACCCGTTTCGCGCCCCTCCGGCCGATTTGGACCAAGAAGAAGCCATCACGGCATGGGACATGGTCGCTGCTGGGTTTGCTAACCTTGCCGGTTTTGACGTGGAGAAAACACAGGGAAAAACCGTCAAGCCTTTCCTTTACGAAATCCTCGTTGAAGGCACGCGTTGCGGATTAGATGTCGGAGATTTCCAAGCCTTGGCCCGCGTGGTTCGAGAACCTCATCAAGAGTTCATTCGACACCTCTATCCCGATTGTTTCGCCGAAGACGAAGAAGACCGAATGGACCCCCCCACATGGAAAGAAGTGATGCTCGAGCATCGGTTGACCGATTTTGAAGAGCGTTTGCCGAAAACCACCCGGAACGACCTTGCTCGCCGGTTAGCGGCTTTTTCTTCCGGCGTCAACCAACTGCTCTTCTCCAACGGCGTTCCTATCGACATCGATGCCTTTGTTGAACCGGCCATCCCGGGAAAAATCCCCCTCAACATCGTCTACCTCAACACCATCCAGGATGAAAATCAAAAGCAGTACTTCGTCCAAGAATTATCTCGTGAACTCTATGATTGGATGCTGACACAACAACCCGCTGACGGTGAACTCAAACTGCTCTTCTTCATGGATGAAGTGGCGCCTTATCTGCCACCTCATCCACGTAATCCTCCGGCAAAGGACCTCATCAAACTCATCTTCAAGCAAGCCAGAAAATACGGGGTAGCATGCGTGTTGGCGACGCAAAACGTCAGCGACGTTGATTACAAAATCCTGGCCCAAGCCAACACCACCTTCATCGGTCGTTTTACCCAACCCCAAGACGTCGAGAAGGTGCGCCATCTGCTCAAAGAAAGCGGGGGGGACCAAGATTTGGTGGCCCAACTTCCCACGCTGGGCCCCGGTCAATTCCAAATGGTCGCTCCTGACGTTGATCCAAATCCTGTTCCTATCCAGTGCCGATGGCTCTACACCGATCACGGCGCGCCGCTGAACGAAGATCAAGTTGAGGAGATCATCACCCCCGAAATACGGGCGTGGGCCAAGACCCGTTCGTCCAGAGGAGGACGCTCCCGTGGTGCCGGAGCGGCCCACGCCGCCAGCAGAGGATCTTCGTGGAGCGGTGCTGATTCATGGGAACACGGGGCCGCTGCAAGCATCGTTGAGGCAGCACGCATCAAATCGGCGGGTGGCATGGCGGCTGCAGGCCATGGAATCGTTGACGATTCAGCCTTTGAAGTCAAACTCATGGGGGGCCTGGCCGTGCTCCGGGACGGGAGAGACCCCCTCTACACCATGCAGGCAGCGACCAACGTGGCGACCGTCATGGTTCTCGGATGGGTGATGGGTGCTCTGATGCTGGCATGGCGAGACGCAGACCTCTCCGGATGGTGGCTTCTGGTCAGCGCCACGACCTGTCTCGCAGCGGTGGGTGTGTTGGTGCTCGAGTGGGTGCTGGGGCACGATACGGAGCTCCTTCAGAAACTCAGCAAATTTGCACACACGTTCCAGATGCTTCTGATTGTTTGGCTCTGGGTGCTGCTTGGTTGGACGGTGTGGGGGTCGCTCGATTTGAGGGGAGCTGAGCCCTTCCTCGAAGTGGTGGTGGTCTGGGTCACGCTGTTCTCCGGAATTGAGTACCTTACTCGGTTCCAACTTGGACGGATGCGTTGGAATGGCGGGTCAGCGCTCGACAAAATCGTCGGTGTATCGGCCATTCTCACGAAAGCCGAACTGACCGAGATGAAAGCAACCTCGAGGGAACTGCTCAGTGCCGTGCGGTGGATTGTTCACGGCGCCACCCTCGTATGGCTGTGTTGTCTGCTCGCCTTCCAAAGCGGCGTACTGCCGGACGGTTCATCGCTCACCACGTGGGGGAGACCGACACTATGGCTCGCTTCGGTGTACGGCTTGATGTTCTGCAGTGAAGCCTGGCTGCGTTTGCGTGGACGTTGGCCAAGCGAACACAACACCTCAAACCAATGAGAGAGGTGGAAAAAGCGTGGCGTCCCAACTTGAAGAGCCAACGTACGACCTTGTGCGGTCGTTCGGCGATTTTGAAATCCGCCGTTATCACCCCAACATCCAAGCCCGAGTTCAAACGAATGCAGGTGGGGCGGCGTCCGGAGGTTTTCGTCGAGTAGCACGCTACATCTTCGGTGGAAATCAAACCGGGGAATCCATCGCTATGACAGCTCCGGTCAGCATGTGGGACGACGCTGGTGCAGGGTGGTTGGCGTTCACCATGCCATCGGCCTACATCATCGAAACCCTTCCCTCTCCGCACGACCAAGGTGTTCAATTGGTGGAGCAAGCCGAAAAGAGGATGGCTGTACTGTCCTTTTCCGGGCGGACAACGCCTGGGAAAATCTCGAAGATAGAGGAAAAATTACGGGCGGCGATCAAACGAGAACATCTGAAATCGACAGGGCCTGCCGTCTTGGCCGTCTATGAAAATCCGTGGACCACACTCCCCTTCAGACGTCGCAATGAACTCCATATCGAAGTAATGGGGACCGAAGCAGCGGATTCGTGAAAAACCATACATACACACCGACCCATGACCAACCCATGCAGGACGTCCTTGCCGAGGAACTTGTGGCGAGTGTCGGCGAAGCCGTTGGTGAGAAAGTCGAAGACGTCATTGGCGACCGACCGTGGGTGTATTCACTGTGGCGGTTTTCGCTGTACGCCGTACCGCTCGGCTTTTGCCTCTATCTTCTCAACGGCGTTTACGACTGGATCTGAAGGTGCATACCATGGACGACCACCCTTTCCTTCCTCTCCAATGGGCCGAACGGTCGGCTGCGGACATGGTCGCCCTGGCGGAAGCAAACCATGCTGAACTCGCTCAACGACGCACAACGCGCCATTTCTCAACGCGAGACGTACCTCGCAGGTTGGTTGAACTCGCCATTTTATCGGGCTCAACCGCGCCCAATGGGGCCCACCTCCAACCGTGGACATGGGTGGCGATTCGAAACGATGAACTGCAGCATAAAATTCGTGAGGCTGCGGAAGAAGAAGAGCGGAAAACCTACTCGAAACGCATGCCTGAGGCTTGGTCGGAAGTGCTTGCTCCACTGGGAACCGATGCCATCAAACCCCACCTGACCGATGCTCCCTGGGTCGTGGTGCTGTTCAAGCAAAAAAAACGCCAACGGCCCAACGGTGATTGGGGCCCAACGTACTACGCCACAGAATCCTGTGGAATTGCAGCGGGCATGTTCATTCAATCCATTCATCGTATGGGTCTCGTAACCCTTACGCACACGCCCTCGCCGATGGGTTTCCTCCGTGATATTCTCGAACGTCCAAAACACGAAGAAGCCATGCTCGTGATGCCCGTTGGCTACCCCGCAGAAGGGGCTGAAGTTCCTGATATACACCGGAAATCGCTTGACGAAGTGGCCGTGTTCTTCGACGAGCAGGCTTGAAGAAAGGTCGCGGTGTTGATATACGCGAGGACAGAGCGAAGGTCGGCGCAGGAGTCGCCCAGCTTGGTCAAAGGCGCTGGGATGAGGTCCCAGTCCGTAACGGTTCGCAGGTTCGAATCCTGCCTCCTGCATTCCCCTGATGACGGGTCATTTGTCTCGGACTTCCTGCATAAGAAAAGAGAGTTTCATGTTGAGGAGAACCTCGCCAAAATCTCTCGAGTAAGCGCATAGTCTTCGCACCGATTCAGAAATGGACAGCGATGCTGCTAACTGACGGTTTTTCTTTTTAGCATCGAAAATGGCGCCTTCATACGCCTTCAATTCGGTTTGCAGCACCTTGAGTTGATGGCGAGCCGCTTCAATTCGATGGGAGTCTTGGGTGCGGATGTTGATCATCAATTCCTTGAGCGATTCTTGCCAAAGCGATAGATTTTGGATGGGTGGCGTCGAGTTGAGTTGAGGGATATGTTCGGTATGGTCAATGATAAAGAGAGTCAAATTGTTGACGTGGTCCATCATGCGTTCAAGACACCGTGCAAGGTTAGCGTATTCAAGGGCCTGGCCACGAGACACATTCAGGCGTGAGGCGGCTTGGTACGACTCGAAAACGATACGGATTTGACGCTCGACAAGATACAACAAGCCGTCAACTTCGCTTTCTCGTTCTTCGTGGTCGGAGAGAAAATCAATATCCCCGCCAGAAAACACTTCTTGCAAATCGCGAACCAACGAGGAGACAAGGAGGTACATGCGCTTGAGGCTGGCGTGAAGAGGCATGTCGCCTGGATTGAGCAAACACCTCAGTTCCGTGGTGGTCGGGTTTTCCTCGACGATCTCAAAACCGCGGGTGGAACGGAGAAAGCGTCGAATCGTTTGGGTTTGAACTGAATCGCGTTCTGAATGGTGCACAAAAATAACGTCGGCGCCCGAAATGTAGGCGCCCATAAGATGGTCATGGAGGCTATTTTCTGGAATGTCATTGAGATTGATGCGCACGTGGCGCTCAACTCGTTGATATTGCTCAAGCGGGGTGATTCGCAGCGCCCCACTTGGTCGCCAATCAACTTTCAGCGATGAGCGAGGTTCAAGTTGATTGTGTAAAACCCAAGGCTTTGGAAGGCTCAAGGTGAACGTGCTTCCACCGGTTGCCTGCAGTTTTCGAACGTCGTGCTCACCGGGGCCGAGTGCCATGCTTTTCTTACGATATAGGCCTATATAGAATATACGCCCGCTACTATAAGTATTGAGTCACGCTGGCAGATTCATGGAACCACTGACGGTTGTCTTGATTGGATTAGCTTTGATTGTCTGTGCCTACATGGCCTGGAACATCGGTGCAAACGATGTGGCTAATGCCATGGGAACTTCGGTTGGTTCCCGTGCTCTCACGCTTAAGCAAGCGGTGATCATCGCGGCGGTGTTTGAATTCGCAGGGGCGTTCTTTGCGGGTGATGCGGTTACCGATACCGTTCGCAAAGGTATTCTTAGTGTGGATTTCACAGACCCGATGGTTGATGATGTCTTTTCCACCGATATTGCACTCGGTTTCATCGCCGCCATGATGGCGGCGGCTACGTGGCTCACCATCGCTACGCGCTATGGCCTCCCCGTGTCGACCACTCACTCCATTATTGGTGGCATCCTCGGCGTGGGGCTCATCCTCGAGGTAAAATACTCAACCGACCTCATCGATTGGGAAGTGGTTCGTAAAGTCGTCCTGTCGTGGGTCGCCAGCCCGTTAATGGGTGGCTTGATTGGATTTTTCTCCTTTATCATCATCAAGAAGCTCATTCTTGATAATGATAACCCTGTTGAGCGGTCGTTGTGGCTTGCTCCTGTGCTTGCCTTTCCCACATTCTTTGTTCTTGGCCTGGCCCTTCAGTACAAAGCCCTCAAGGGATTCATCTCAAAGGCTGCTTCCAACGATTGGATTGAGGATAAGAACGACTGGTTACCCGTTAAGGAAAACGGTGTTTTTGATCCCTGGGCTTCAAATGCTTGGATTCCCATCAACTCAATCTTGCTTGCTGCGGCCATCGGTGCCGTCTCGAGTCTGGTCCTCTACATGGTGCTTCAACGAATCGATATTAATGAAGAAAAGCGTGGATTCAAGGGCGTAGAGCGCATATTCGTGTGGTTGCAAATCATCACCGCGGCCTATGTCGCTTTCGCCCACGGCGCCAACGACCGTTCCAACGCTATCGGCCCGATGGCGGCCGTGTGGCAGGTCCTCAGCAGTGAGACTGGCCAATTGGCCGCCAAAGCTGAAATTCCACTCTGGTTGGTCCTCCTCGGCTCAGCCGGTATTGCGGTCGGTGTCCTGACATGGGGCTGGCGCGTCATGGAGACCATTGGAAAGAAGATTACCGACATCACCCCCACCCGTGGATTTGCCGCGGAATTTGGTGCGGCAACCACCATTCTGGTCTTCTCTATGCCCTTCCTCGCCGTGCCTGTCTCAACCACGCATACTTTGGTTGGCGCCGTGGTTGGCGTTGGCCTTGCAGGTGGTGCCAAGGCGGTTGACTTCCGTGTCTTTGGGAAAATCGCTGCGTCTTGGGTGGCAAGCGTTCCTGCTGCCGCCTTTGGCGCTGTCGTGTTGTTTGTTGCCTCCGGCGGAGATGCTCTCAACATGATCGTGATATTGCCCCTCGCCTTCATAGCGGTTGGAGTCGCTATTTGGAAGAGTGGTTCCGAAATCCATGTTGAGGATGCTCTTTCTGATGTTGGTGGCGACGGCCATCCAGTGACGCCGTTTGAGTTGTTCCACGACCACGCCCAAGCCGTTGAAGAGACCGTTGAACATATGTTGGCGGCAGTGAATGCGGCTTGTGATGGCGAAGATGCTACCGACACCATTCAGTTGACCATTGATACCGAACTCAAGGCAGACAATATCAAATCGGAGGTGCGGCACTTGGCCATGAACGATATGCGGCTAGGCGTCCATGTTTCGCTGGATGATTTCCTCTACATGGTCAGCCGACAGGATCGCATCGCTGACTACGCGCAAAACGTCGCCGAGCAGTTGGCATTCCGACCGCTCTTCGATGATGATCGGGCCAAGCAGAACCTCAAGGAAATGGCCAAAGCCGTTTCTGAAACGGTGGCGAAATACGAAGATGCTGTTGAAGCGCTGCGCGACTTCTCAATCAGCGGCCAGACCAAGGCTGCCGAGGACAAACTGGCTGAATTGATTCGACAAGTGAACCTTAAGGAACATGAAGCTGATGGTGTGGAAGCAAGAGCGGCCGCCTACGTGTTCTCCAACGGAGATGATTCGCCGTTGGCTGCGATGCACATGTACAGGGTTCTCCAGCGTCTCGACGACGTGGCGAATGCTTGTGAGAAGGCTGCGAATGCCTTCCTTCCCATCCTGAACCGTTGAGGGGTGCAAGTTTCCGCAACAACATGTTGTGGCGAACAAAGAAATCCATCGGCCCTGCCCGGCAAACAAGGTTATGGTCGGCTTACCGTTAGGAATGCTATGAACCAACACAACATCGACTTCATCGGCGGCGGCTTCAAGCTAACCTTTCCCTATACCTTCGTAGGTTGGGTTGTCTGGGTCCTTGGGCTCATCATCACCGGTTACGGCGTTGTTGCGGCCATGACCGATCCGTTCAGCCTCGGCCTTTCCGTCATTGGTTTGACCATGATGGCCTTCATTTCACCAGGGAGCATGTCGGCCGGCCTACACCGATTGCGAAAAGAATCCATTTCGCCCGCTGATTTGCAAGCAAAGGCGGATGAAAGCGGGTATACGATGGAAAATTGGTTCCTTCAACAAAGCACCCTTGTGCCTACGAACGACCCAAACGACTGGATTCTTCCTGCGCCAGGGCCCCAAACATGGAACCATGACAACATGTACGGGCCTCACGGTGACGGGAGTCCGCTTCCCGAACACCCTGCGAAAATCGGCACCCCACAACCCGCTACCATGACCCTCCACCTCGTCTTTGCGGGAGCGGCCGCAATTCTGTTGTTGGTGGTGGGAGGCCTGGGGATGCAGGACGAAGAAATCGGCGCCCTGCCAGCCTTGATCATCGCTGGTATGGGCTTGGTGTTGACCTTGGTGAATTTTTACCGGGCAAAGGCCCTTCGACAAATGATTGACACGCCAACCTCCCTTGTTCGCTCCGCTGCCGTTGGCTACCCCGAATTGGTTGGGCAAGTTCGGCCGTGGGCTGCAGGCACCATGGTGGTCCACGTTGATTCCAATCAGTCCATGTCGATGCCAAACATGATTGGGTACCACTGGACATACGAACAGAAACAATGCCGAAAGGTCGAGGACAGCGAGGGAAACACCAAGGAAGAATGCAGTTGGGTTACCGTTCGAAGTGATAGCGGCGGTGTGCCGTTTATCCTACAGGACGGGACGGGAGGCATCAAGGTCAACCTCGAGTCGTTCAAGCGAACCGATTACGGACAATTCCTCAAACGATGGGAGGGTGCCTTTGCACAATCACTTGGTAAGCAACTCATGTCGTCCGCCGTCGCAGGGCTTTTGCGCGGCGTGACGGTCAAGGGGCATCGATGGACGTTGTACGGTCTGCGTTCTGGAGACCCAGTCTATATTCTTGGAGCTACCAAGCCTCGTGACGCATCTGAACTTCAAGCCGACCCGCAGGCGGATGGAACCCTTGGAAACAGCACCATTGAGGTCTGGGGTAACGAAGATGCTCCCGGTACAAAGTGCACGCTGCTGCGGGGCTCGGAACTCTCCAACATCGGAAAATCACGCTCTGGCTTTGAAATGATGGTGCCGCCAATTTTGCTCTTGCTCGGGGGATTGTCCCTCCTTGGTTTGGCATGAAGCATGATATTTTTTTTACTGATGTGAGCGTATGACGCCTGATGCTACGGAACTTAGCATCGGAGTTCTCGACCAACTGGTGGCCGGCGGGCTCCTTTACGCCATCCCCTTATTCATCATCTCCTTGCTCTTGTTCGTTGAGGGCAGCAAACGAATTCCGTTGACGGTGGGAATTGTTGGCTTTTTAGTGGGGTTCGGGCTTGTAGGAGAGGTCTACGAATTCTTGGGCGCAAATCCGCCCCTCAGTGAAGGGCAATTTCGCTTGATCGCAGCAGCGGGCGTGGGTGTCATTTCTGTGAGCGTCGCCCAAATAGCGATGCGTTTTCTTGCCGCCGCCCTGGTGTTTCTCATCATCACCAACCTCATCAACACCGGTACACAATTCGATATGGATTTCGAAGGCGATGCCTTTCTCTCTGGCGTCCTTACACTCACCGCTTTTTTCCTGAGCATGTCGTTTCGACGCTTGGTTCCTGCGCTCATGGCTGGAATGGTCGGAACATTGGGCATGATGTTGGCCGTCTACGTTGGTTTAGGCTGGCCGGTTGAGCGATTGGATGGTGTCTCGGCTCCTGATGCTTACCTCGCATTGGTTGGCATGTTCTTGAGCGCATACCTTCAATGGCAGGCCATTAAGAAAAAGGAAGAGGCCCAGGAAGAGGGTGAAAAGGAATACTATGATTTCTAAGAAGGAAAACCATAGACCGATACTGATGTTCCACGTTTATGCCAACAGCGATGGTGACGGGTGCTAACCGAGGAATTGGATTTGAAATCGCTCAACAGTTGCTTGACAGAAATTACGAGGTCCATGCAACCTACCGCCACGACAAAGGGGCGCTTGCAAACCTCAACCACCCCGGACTTGTCTTGCACCGATTGGATGTTCGGAACGATCAGGACGTGGCATCTGCGATGGCCTGCTTGGGGCCGACACTCGACCTCTTGGTCAACAACGCCGGTGTTTCTGACGGGCGGTGGTCAAGCATCGCTGAGATTGATTTTGATATCGTTTCCACCGTCATGGAAGTGAACGCCATCGCTCCAGTTCGGGTGACGCAGCATGCCCTTCCACGGCTCACGAACGCCGGAGGGACGGTACTCATGATCACCAGCCTGATGGGTTCCATCGCCGATTGTTCGAGCGGAAAATCATATGCCTATCGTGCTTCAAAAACAGCCTTGAACATGTTCACAACGGCCATGAAGAACGAGTTGCGAGCCAAGGGCGTTAGCCTCTTGTTAATGCATCCGGGGTGGGTAGAAACCGACATGGGTGGGCCCAACGCGCCGATTCAAGCAGATGAGAGCGTGAACGGAATCATGGCGCGCATTGAGGAGCAAACACTCGAGCTTACCGGTCGATTCGTCGATTACGCAGGCCAGGCTTTGCCGTGGTGATCACTGACAATCGTGGCACATCCCACGTAGCGAGAACTCAACCACCGTGATGGTGGCCAGCGCCCCAGACACGTTGCCGACGCCTTTGCTTGGTGGAAGGGGGATGTCCCAGAGTGAACCGCACGCTGTGCACGAAGCATGGCCGTGAGGTTCGTTGTTGCAGTCGTAGCGGACCTCGCCTTCGTGCTCGACCGTCGTGATGATGCCTTCCTCCGCCAGTAAGGCGAGATTGCGGTACACGGTGGCCAAACCAATGCCCTGGCCGTCCAGATCACGATGAATCTCCTGCGCCGTTGGATGGTCGCAACGGTTCAACACGTTCTCCGCGATGGCGCGCTTCTGTCGCGTCATCCGTCGCTTGGGAGCGACACCGCCGGAGCCGTTTGGATGCGTCGTCATCGTTGAGCCTCAGAATCGGTCAGCGTTCATGACCTTGTTCCATGCGGCGATGAAGTCGGACACGAACTTGTCCTGATTGTCGTTCTGTGCGTACACTTCGGCGATCGCTCGCAGTTGCGAGTTGCTGCCGAACACCAGGTCGTAGCGGGTTGCCGTTCGAACATCGGCGCCAGTGGCACGGTCCTTGGCCTGGTAGGAGTTGCTACCGGTCGGCGTCCATGCGACGTTCATGTCGAGCAACGTGGTGAAGAACGAGTTGTCGAGGGTCGTGCCATCGCTCCACAGGCCGCGCTCATCCGAACTCACGCCCATGGCACGCAGGCCACCAACCAGAGCAGTCATCTCTGGGGCGGAGAGGCCGAGGAGTTGGGCCTTGTCCAGCATCATTTCTTCTGGCATGACGGCGTAATTCTTCTTCAGGTAGTTGCGGAAGCCGCACGAAACGGGTTCAAGATAAGCGAACGAGTCCCCATCGGTCTGTTCTGCGGTGGCGTCCCCTCGTCCGGGTGAGAACGGAACATCTGCGCCGCTGGCCATCTCGATGCCGGCGCATCCAGCGAGGACGATGGTATCGGCCACGCTTGCACCGTGAGCTGCTGCAAGTGGTTCGAGAACACTGAGAACCTTGCTGAGTTGA
>CALHIR010000024.1 GCA_938030705.1 Candidatus Poseidoniaceae archaeon | reverse complement strand
ACTTCAGGCGTGAACACCGTCATGCGCTCGCTTGAGTTTGGTAAAGGGGATGAAATTCTCGTCCCTGACCACGCCTATCAGGCCTGTCGTAACACGATTGACTTCGTGGCCCAGCGGTGGGGCGCCAAGGTGGTTACCGTCCCGCTACCGTTTCCCATCGAGGGTCCGCACGTCGTGATGGAAGCGATGTTGGGTGCCGTCACGGACCGTACCGTGCTCGCGATGATCGATACCGTCACCAGCCCCACCGGCCTTCGCATGCCCTTTGAAGAACTGACTGCGCAGCTGGAAAGTAAGGGTGTTGCCGTGCTGCTGGACGCAGCTCACGGCATCGGCATGGTCCCGCTCAACCTCGGCGAACTTGGTGCCTCCTACACGACGAGCAACTGCCACAAGTGGCTGTGTGCGCCCAAGGGTTCGGCCTTCCTTCACGTTCGCAAGGACAAGCAGGCCGACATCCATCCGCTGACCATCAGCCACGGCATGACGTTCCCGCTGGGCGATACCACCCGCTTCCGCCACGAATTCGACTGGACGGGCACCCGCGACCTCTCAGCCCACTGCTCCCTTCCCGCCACCATCGACCACGTTGGTGGGTTGGTGGAAGGGGGTTGGCCCGCCATCATGCAGCACAACCACGACCTGGCGATTCGAGGGCGTAACATCCTCTGCGAGGCCCTCAGCCTTTCGCCACCGTGCCCCGACGAGATGGTGGCCTGCATCGCCACGCTGGTCTTGCCGCTGGGCGATGGCGACGACGTGGTGGTTCACGAGCGCGACCCCCTCCATGTCACCCTGAAGGAGAAGTACGGCCTTCAGGTCCCCGTGTGGTCGTGGCCTTCTCCCCGCGGACGCTACTTCCGCATCTCGGCTCAACTCTACAACAGCGAAGAGGAATACCGCTACTTGGCCTGGGCGCTGCAACAGGAACTCGCTTGAGGACGTGAACGGATGGACACAGTTGCCTTGGGAGAACTGCTCACCCTGCTCGCCATCGGTCTCATCACGCCCGGACCCAACGCCCTGACCTGCTTTGCTCACAGCGGCATGTTTGGGCCAAAAGCCAACGTGAAGCTCATCGCCGGTATGGTCATCGGGTTTGTCACCATCGAACTGAGCGTTGGTCTGCTGGTCGACGCCGTGAGCGATTCGGCTACCGCCATGACGGTGCTCCATTGGATTGGCATGGTCTTCCTCGGTGCCATGGTGGTCGCCATGTTCAGGTTTGACCCCGCTTCGGTCGCCGTTGAGGAGAACATCGAGGGCGTGCTCGGGGTGAAGGTCGGCATCGGCATGCAGTTTGTCAACGGCAAGGAGTGGGCCTTTGTCATCATCATGATGAGCCAGTTCATCGAGCCGTTAGGCGGCGGCATGACGGGCATTGCCACCATCATTTTCGTCACCCTGACCATGTGCCTCGGCGCCATGATCCTCTGGACCTTTGCCGGTGCGCGACTCAATCACCTGTTCACCGAGGGAACGACAGGAAAGCGCATCTTCCAAATTTGCGGCTTGCTTCTTGGGCTGCTTTGGGTCGCCTTCATCATTCAAGGCCCGGCAACAGCGACCACATGAGGCACCACCAAAAATAAATACCGCACTGAAAAACTTGGGCTATGTCCCAAAAACCGTTTTCGGTTACAGTGTTGTTACTCCTCGCACTGCTCCTGCCCCTGGTGGTCGAGCAAACCGGAGGAAACCACACAGCGGCCCTCGCCGAGCCAACCGGCGCAGCCCACACTTCCACTGCATACGGCGTGTCGCCAGCTGAGGGATGGACCACGGGCGGTCAGAACATCACCATCACCGGCTCGGGCTTCCTCGACATGGCCTTCAAGAACGTCACCAACGACGGCGAGGCTTACACGTGGACCAAAGGCACCATCAACTACGTCGACGGCAGCGGTGTGGCTCCAACGGTGGCGGTTGACAGCAACGGAACGGTTCACATCGTTCATGTCAACTACGAAGAAAACAAACTTTGGCACCAGTACTCCAACGGTGGCGCATGGAGCTACAATGAAATCCGCAATTGCCCCACCTGCCGCTCTGCCGACATGGCCGTTGACAGCAACGACAACCTCCACGTGGCCTATTTTGTTCAGCGGGACGGAACGGACGGTTACATGGAATATTCGTTTTACAACGGCTCAGATTGGACTTCACAACGCCTCTCGAGCAATGCTCAATATGACCAAGTTCGAATTGTCTTGGATGCGAATGACCGCCCGCACATTGCGTATTCACGATCGGGCTACTTGTGCAACGCTGCGATGCTGACCTATCACGACGGTTCTGCGTGGCAAACACGAGCACTGGACACGTCAAACACCTACGTCGGCTGTGATGCCTCCATCGCCATTGACAACGACGGCTATGTTCACGTCACCTACCGCAATCAAAACAACATGGACCAAATGGTGGTTTCCAACGTCAGTGGTTCGTGGCAAAAGTACACCGTTGATGGAGGAAGCGGTGTGGGTTACGGCAGCGGTATTGCCGTTGACGACGACAACACGTTGCATGTGCTTTACCGCACCAACGCTGGTGGCGGCGAGTACAAACACGCCGCCGGCTATTCGGGCTCTGCATGGAGTCGCACCGCCACCTCGGGTGGAGATGGCGAGTTCCGTCTGCAAACCGATGACCTCGGCATCGTCCACGCATCGGCCTACGACAGTGGAGGCGATAACCTCCTCCACAAAATGATGGTCCCTGGCCAATCTTGGACCACCACGACGGTTGACAGTCCCGGGAACGTCGGCTCGTACAACGATATTTTCGTTGACACGAACAACATGATCCACATCGCCTATTACGACCAAACCAATCAACTGCTGAAGTACGCCAACAAATCAAGTGGCATGTACCTCAAGCAAGAGGTGACGGTCAACTTCGAAGGTTACGGCTCGGTGACGGGCAAGGTGCTCAACGACACCGCCATCGTGGTGGAAACGCCTTCTGCGGGCAGCGTGGCTGAACACGTGAACATCAGCCTCTCGGGCGATAACGGAGCCCAGCAAGACCTCGGCATCAGCTTCCTCTTCATCTCGCCCGACGACGTGGACATGGACGGTGTGCTCAACGTTGACGACGATTGCCCGAACACGGCGGGAGATTCAACCATTGACAGGGACGGATGCCCCGACGCTGACGGCGACGGCTACAGCGATGACAACGACGACTTCCCCAACAACCCCTCGGAATGGTTGGACACCGATAACGACGGCGTGGGCGATAACACCGACGTGTTCCCCAACGACACCGGCGAATGGATGGATTCCGACGGCGACGGCGTGGGCGACAATGGCGACGCCTTCCCCAACGATGCCAACGAAACGATGGACTCCGACAACGACGGCGTGGGCGACAACGCCGACATGTTCCCCTTCAACGCCTTTGAGTACCTCGACAGCGACGGCGACGGGGTTGGCGACAACAGCGACCGGTTCCCCTTTGATGCGAACGAGACGATGGATTCCGATAACGACGGCGTGGGCGACAACGCCGATGCCTTTCCCAACGACCCCAGCGAAACGATGGATTCCGACGGTGACGGGATCGGCGACAACAGCGACCTCTATCCCTTCATCAACAACTTCCTTGACAGTGACGGCGACACCGTCGTCGACCTGCAGGATGCCTTCCCCAACGACATGACACAGTGGGTGGACGCCGACGGCGATGGCTATGGCGACAACACGACGGGAAACAACCCGGATGCCTTCCCCAATGTGGCCTCGCAGTGGTCAGACTTGGACGATGACGGCTACGGTGACAACTGGGGCAACGGCTCGTGGAACACCTCTCGCGTTTCCTCCGGCATCGGCGAGTACGTCCAAGGCGCCGTGATGGCCGATTATTGCCCGCAAGTGAACGGCAACTCGACCGCCTCTGGTTTCTTCGGTTGCGCCGACGACGACGGGGATGGTATCCCCAACATGTTTGAAGTTGAAGAGGTTGTTCTCGACAGCGACGGTGACGGGATTCTTGACGAGTTCGATGAGTGTCCCGATACGCCTCTCGGAACGCTGATCGACATCAAGGGCTGTGAATTGACCGTCAACGACGACGGCACCGTTGACCTGCCTGAGGACGCCTTCTTCTCCAGTGATTTGGCCCAAACGGTCGGATGGGGCGCCATCATCCTCGCCCTGCTCACCTTGCTTCAGACCAACGCCGCTGCTGCGGTTTTGCCCGACGCTTTCCGATGGGTGCAGGTCTTCCGACGCAGTTCCAAATTGACCAAAGAGGAAGAGAACGAACTCACCTACTTACAATCGCTCGTTCAAGCCTATTTCCAAGAACCTGAAACCTTGCATGAGGAACTTCGGTCGCTCAAGGCAGACCTGACGGCGCGTTTCACGAACAACGAGATCAAGAAAGAAACCCGAGAAAAAATCAACGTGCTCATCAACGACTTGTTGACCAGCAGCGACGAAGATTTGGTCCATATTGCCCACAACGACGCCTACTTTGGCCTCAGCGATACGGTCAACGCCACCGAACGCACCGAGATGCTGAACGAAAAATTGGCCATGGACGAATCGGGTAGCGAGGACATCTTCACCGAAGGCCCCTCCAATGACATGAACGGTCAAATCAACCCGGCTGACGGCTACGAATGGTTGGAGCACCCAGAAGGCAGCGGCGTCCACTACATGCGGGCCCAGAAAAGCGATGACTGGACCAAATGGCAAGACTGACTTCGCCCATGAAGTTGAATAGGTCGCCCGAGTGGCGGTCATTGTGAGCAACGCTTCGCTTGACGCCCTCTCATGGCACGCCCGTTTTTTGGGTGAAACGCCCGGAGACGAGGTAGAAGGCGGCCGTCCCCGTCAGGTCCCCGGCAAGTGTTGGTCGAAGACCACGCCCACGCCCGCCCCTTCACCGCGACTGGCCCTTTGGTCAGAGGAAACAGGAACAATGCTCGGTCTTGAGCACACCGATGAGGTCGGCGTCGTCCTCGGTGGCGGTGCTCCGGTCGGGGGCATGCAACCCTACGCTCAGCGCTACGGCGGCCATCAATTCGGAAACTGGGCGGGCCAACTGGGCGATGGACGAGCCATCACCTTGGGTGAGGTGAAAACTGAAACCGGCTTCTTTGAATTGCAACTCAAAGGGGCGGGTCTCACGCCCTATTCCCGAACCGCCGACGGCAAAGCCGTGCTGCGCTCCTCCATCCGTGAATTCCTGTGCAGTGAAGCCATGCATCACCTCGGCGTGCCCACCACCCGCGCCCTTTCGCTCGTGACCACCGGTGAGCAGGTTGTTCGAGACGTCCTCTACAACGGCAACCCCGCCACCGAACCGGGAGCGGTGGTGTGTCGTGTAGCGCCCAGTTTCATCCGCTTTGGTAGCTTCCAAATTCATGTCTCCGACGGTCATCATGAAACGCTTCGCACCCTGGTGGACCATACCGTTCGCCATCACTTCCCGGACCACGATGCGAGCACCGACGACGGCCTCATCGCGTGGTTGACCGAAGTCGCCGAGCGAACCGCCGTCATGATCGCCCATTGGATGAGGGTCGGGTTCGTCCACGGCGTCATGAACACCGACAACATGTCCATTCACGGCCTCACCATCGATTACGGCCCCTACGGCTGGTTGGAGCCGTACGACGTCGACTGGACGCCCAACACAACGGACGCCGGTCGCCGACGCTACCGCTACGGTCAACAACAGCAAATTGGCGCCTGGAACGTTGCCCGTCTGCTCGAATCCATTGCCCCGCTGATGGACGATGTGGGCCGCCTTCAGCCGGTGCTGGACCATTACATGGAATTCGCCATGAACGAGCAGAGCGAAACATGGGCGAAAAAATTGGGCTTGGGCGGGTTGCAAGAAGCGGATGAACCGCTCGTGAACGACTTGTTGACCCTGCTCGGTGCAACCGAGGTTGACATGACCCTCTTCTTCCGCCGCCTCTGTTCCATCACCGAACCGAACATCAGTCACCTTAACGATGCGTTCTACGAGGGCAGCGAGCCGGACAACAGCGCGTGGAATCGGTGGTTGGCGCGCTGGTGGGACCGGGTGAACGGCGAACCTGACCGCACCACGATGCGGAAGACGAATCCAAAGTACGTGCTGCGCAACTGGATGGCGCAGTTGGCCATCGACGCCGCCGAAGAGAAGGATGATTTTTCCGTCGCCGAGGAACTCTACGAACTCCTGAAACGCCCCTATGACGAACAGCCGGAGCACGAAGCGAAGTGGTTCCAAAAACGTCCGGAATGGGCTCGCCACCGCGTCGGTTGCTCAATGCTTTCATGCTCGAGTTAATCCAGCGTTTGAGGGTCGTATCGCAGACCCAAACCCAAAGCAAAACCAACCGTGTTCACGACCAGGTCGGAGATTTTGTTGTCCCAGGTCTCTTCCACGAATTCAAAGGGCAGGTAGAGTTCGAGGACCTCCCATCCGACGGAAAGGGCGAGGAAGACCCACCAGTTGGTGAGCAAATAGCGGCCGATGAAGGTCCACTGCACGAAATGCCCCAGCGACCACAGATTCAGCAAGACCATGTCGTGTCCTCGTACGCGATACGGTGAAACGGAGTATAATCTCAACGAAGCACGGCAGATGGAAAGTCGTGGAGGGAGACCCCATCATGTGCCGACGGTGTAGTCGTCGAGGTAGGCGAGTTGTGCGTCCGTCAGCGTATCGATGCTGAAGCCGAGGGTCTCAAGTTTGGTCGTGGCCAAATCTTGGTCTTGTTCGGTCGTGATGTCGTAAACTTGCTTGCCCATGGAACCGCCTTCCTTGGCCAAACGGCACAGGGAAAGGAACTGGTTGGCAAAAGACATGTCCATCACTTCGGAGGGGTGACCTTCAGCGGCAGCGAGGTTGACCAAACGACCACGAGCGAGCAGGAAGATGCGTCGCCCGTCGGGCATAAGGAATTCTTCGTTGTCTTGGCGAATCGTGCGCACGGACTTGGCGAGGGCTTCGAGGTCCGTGATCTTGATTTCACAGTCATAGTGCCCGGTGTTGCTGATGATGGCGCCGTCCTTCATGGACTCGAAATGACGACCGACGATGACGTCTTCCATCCCGGTGGCGGTGCAGAAGATATCGCCAATCTTTGCTGCTTCGTCCATTGGCATCACGCGATAACCTTCCATGACCGCTCGAAGCGCTGGAAGCGGGTCAACTTCGGTAATGACGACGTTGGCACCCATACCGCGGGCGCGCATGGCGACGCCGCTACCGCAATGACCGAAACCGGCCACGACGAAGGTCTTGCCAGCGAGCAGGACGCTGGTAGCTCGGAGGATGCCGTCAAGGGTGGATTGACCGGTACCGTAGACGTTGTCGAAATCCCACTTCGTCACGGCGTCGTTCACGGCGATGACGGGGTAGCGCAAGTCGCCAGCGGCGGCCATGGCTCGTAGGCGATGGACGCCAGTGGTCGTTTCTTCGGTACCACCAATCACGCCCTCTGCGTATTCGGACTTGTCACCGTGGACACGGACGATAAGGTCGGCGCCGTCGTCAAGGGTGAGCGTGGGTTTGAACTCAAGGGTCTTGTCAATGCACCAGTAGAAGTCGTCGGTGGACTGGCCGTGCCAAGCATGAACGGAATAGCCTTCACTGGCAAGCCAAGCAGCCACTTCGTCTTGTGTGGAAAGTGGGTTGCAGCCCGACCAGGAAATTTCAGCGCCAGCAGCTCCGATGGCCTCGATGAGCACGGCGGTCTCTTTGGTCACGTGGAGGCATCCAGCGACACGCATACCAGCAAGCGGTTTGGTGCGTTCGGCTTCTTCTTTGAGTTTGGCCAAGACCGGCATCCGGGCTCGGGCCCAGTCAACCAGCAACGCACCGTTTTCTGCGAGGCCCATGTCGCGTACGGTGTAGTTCTCGCCTTTGTCCAAATCATCCATGGTCCGGCCAATTGCTCGCCCCTCTTGAAGTCTATCGTGGACCCCTAACCACGAAACCCCCCCCCGAGAAAACAACCAGACCCGGCGTTTTTAGGGAGATTGGAGCACAACACGGCTCAACCCTTGCAATACAGAAGATGAATACGTTGAAGAAGAGAGCGACAG
Organism: Candidatus Poseidoniaceae archaeon; assembly: GCA_938030705.1. Lineage (GTDB taxonomy): Archaea > Thermoplasmatota > Poseidoniia > Poseidoniales > Poseidoniaceae > Poseidonia. The sequence goes on along the minus strand of CALHIR010000024.1, from coordinate 6,398 downwards.
AGCAGGAATCAATGCCTTTGAAGGATTCATTTCCCTACCGGGCGTTACGTTACGGTTTGCGCCTCCCAGGCCGAGTGTATTCTGCCTATGTCACTGAGCCGATTATCAAGCGGTGGATCAAGCAATCCGAATTGATGGTGTACGTTCACGACCCGAAGCGCGGATTGTTACGGCCAGTCATCGAAGGTCAACGCCTCAAGTGGACGCTGAAAGAAAACTTATCCGTGGATGCCACCTACTGGTTGGACGTGATCGAACCGCTCCTCTCGGAGGATGATGTTGTCTTTGATGTCGGAACAAATATCGGGACCATCGCCAACTGGCTCGCTAATCGCACCAAACACGTCCACGCCTTTGAGCCGCATCCCTCGAATCTTGAAATGACCAGGGATCAAATCGTGCTGCGAAAAACAAGAAACATCACGCTTTCCCAACTCGCCTTGGGGAAAGAGCAGGGAACACTTCAACTTCACGTCAAGAGTTTTCACGGCCACCATTCCCTCGGCGACACCTCTGCCAGCCCTACGGTTGAGAAAATTGACGTGAAGGTTGAGACGGTTGACCGGTACGCCTCAACCCACCGTGTTGAACGAATTGATTTCCTGAAGATAGATGTTGAAGGGTTTGAAGACGAAGTGCTCCAAGGGGCAACAACCATGTTGAGCAGCCAGCGCATCGGGTTGATTCTGTTTGAACTCCGAGTGTCGATTCTTGCCTCGATTGGCAAACACAGCAAGGACATCTTTGCTCCCCTGCTGGAAAACGGCTACGCCATCTTCACGCTGGATGGAAGAATACTCACCCCTGAAGAGCTGGAACATCCATCCGATGCAGACTACTTAGCAGCCATCAACCCTGAGGCGTTCGTGGCACGACTCGGCACATCATCAGCGCCCGTCATGTGAGGAAAAGAAGCAGCATGCTTCGCTCGTAGCAAAACCGTTGTGGGCAACGGCCGCCAACATCAGGAGAACAAACTCAAACAGCGGCCTGGAAGGCGGCAATCACCGTTTGGTCCAACTTCTCCCACGGGAACGTCTGACCGTCGGGTTGACGACCAAAATGGCCCCCCGCAGCGGTCATGCCGTAGATGGGGGCAGCCAATCCAAGGTCTCGAATGATGTGGCCCGGCTTGAAGGAAAAGTGCGCATCAACGAGGGAAGCGATGGTGTCGTCAGCGATGGTACCGGTTCCAAAGGTATCAACGCGAATGCTCACCGGGTCGGCCACGCCGATGGCGTACGCAAGTTGAATTTCGCATTCCGTTGACAACCCAGAGGCGACGACATGTTTGGCAGCCCAGCGAGCCGCATAAGCCGCAGAGCGGTCAACCTTGGTCGGGTCTTTGCCGGAAAAGGCTCCACCACCGTGCCGTCCACGACCACCGTAGGTATCAACGATGATTTTGCGGCCGGTTAATCCGGCGTCGGCATAAGGTCCGCCCGGGTCAGCAAAACGTCCCGTTGAATTGACGTGAATCGTGGTTTTGCCCTCAAGCATCAACGAAGCGGGGACCACAGGCTGAATAACATGCTCAATGACTTGTTGTCGGATATAGGCCTGTTCAGCTTCTTCTGAGCCGTGCTCGGCGATCATGTCTTTGTGTTGAACGGCGATAACGACGTTGTCAGCGTAAAGCGGTTGTCCGTCGCTGCCGTGCATCAAGGTCACTTGGGATTTCGCATCCGGACGAGCCCACGGGAGGGTACCGTCAAGGCCAGCCTTACTGACTCGCCGAGTCAACGCTTGAGAGAGTGCAATGGCCAGCGGCATCCAGCGACCTTGGTGTTCAGGGTAAGCCTCGGTTTCGTTGCACGCATAGCCGAACATCAGCCCTTGGTCGCCTGCACCTTGGTCGTCAATGGACTGCACCACGCCGCGATTGATGTGGGCCGACTGACTCGTGATGAGTTCAGTGACTTCACAGAGTGTCTCAGAAGTGGCGTCCATGCCGATACCATGGGAGGTGTAGCCGATGGCGGCGGCGGTCTTGCGAGCAATGGCAACATAATCTGGGGCATCAAGGCCGGCGGCGAGTTTGACTTCACCAGCCAAGACGATGTGCGAGCGGTCTTCCCGTCCTTTCACCAGGGTCTCGACGGCCACTTTGGCCTTAGGGTCGAGAGCAAGGCACGCATCCACGATGGCGTCAGAAATAGCATCGCACAATTTGTCAGGGTGTCCGGCGGCCACCGATTCTGAGGTAAACAACCATTCTTGGGTCATGTTCTCGCCTCTTCGCCCCTCTATTCAATACTTGTCGTTTCCATCATCGGCGGGGCTTGAGCGGCGCTCCTTCCAAGGGCATCTTGCTGGTCAACGAAAGAGAGACGCTCTCGCATGGCCAAGGGGCCAGCCTTGGGCTTCTACACCCATGTGCTGGGCCGGAACTCCTTGTTCGTGTCTCAACCCGGACCGCTGCAAAAAGTGGGCGGTGGCGAGCAGATGCTCTGCGCCCCTTTTCTCAACAAATGGAGGAACTGAACACTTCACTTCTTGTCCTTGTGCAACTGCTTGGCCTGCTTCGCCCATTCGTCTCGCTTGACACGACCGGGGAAGAACTCGATGGCGACGTTGACCTCTTCTTCGATCTTCGCCGTCATCTTGCTGACCTGCTCAAAGGTGTAGATGCCGAGGGCATTCAACTTCTCTTCAATGAACGGCCCTATGCCTTTGATGGCCTTTAGGTCGTCCTTCTCCGAGGCGGAGGCTACACCGAGTGTGGCGAAATCAATGCTTTCCGCCTTGGCGGCCACACGCTCGAGTTCTTCGGCCTGCTTGAGCGCCTTCTCGTCGAGTTTCACGTCCTCGCCGAGCAGAATCTTGGCCTGATTCACCCACTGGTCGCGCTTGACACGTCCGGGGAAGAATTCGATGGCCTCGTTGACTTGGTCTTCGAGTTTATCCGTCATCTTGCTGACTTGCTTCCAAGTGTAAATGCCCAAGGCGTTCAACTTCTCTTCAATGAACGGCCCGATGCCCTTGATGGCTTTCAGGTCGTCCTTCTCACTTGCCTTGGCCGTCCCGAGGACCTTGAAGTCGATGCTCTTGGAACGCTCTTTCACGCGCTTGAGTTCTTCTTTCTTCTTGGCTTCCTTGGTGACCGGCTTGGCGGCAGCAGCCTTCTTCGCTTCTTCCTCAGCCTTTTTCTTCGCAGCGGCTTCTTCCTTGGCCTTCTTGTCGGCCTCAGCCTTCGCCTTCTTCTCGGCGTCCTTAGCGGCCTTTTCTTCAGCCGCCTTGGCCTTCTTGGCTTCGGCGTCCGCCTTCTTTGCAGCAGCGGCTTCTTCCTTGGCCTTCTTGTCGGCCTCAGCCTTCGCTTTCTTCTCGGCGTCCTTGGCTTCCTTTTCCGCAGCGGCGGCAGCGGCAGCAGCAGCGGCTTCTTCCGCCTTCTGGGCGGCTTCCGCTTCCTCAGCGGCCTTCGCTTCAGCCTCAGCCTTGGCCTGAGCTTCCTCAGCGGCCTTGAGGGCCTCTTCGTCGGCCTTGGCTTGGGCACCGATGATGTCCTGTGCCTGTTTGACCCACTCGTCGCGGCGGATGCGGCCCTTATAGTGCTCAATGGCGTCGTTGACCTCGTCCTCCGTCTTGCGGTCGAAGTTGGCCAGTTGCTCGTAGGTGAAGATGCCCAACGCGTTGAGCTTCTCTTCGCTGTACGGGCCGATGCCCTTGATGACTTGCAGGTCGTCGGCATTCTTCTTGGTCGCCTTGCCGATGCGGTCGAAGTTGAAGTCCTTCTTTCGCTTCTTGATGCGGCTCATCGTCTTCTTCTTTTCAGATTCAGCCTTGTGCTCGTCGGCCATGACGGTGACTTCCCACAGGAAGTACACGCTGGCCTTGCCCAACTTGATGCGACCGGTGTAGGTGCCGCCCTCGTAGGTGGGGAATTCTCGGTCGTCGAACTTGAAGTTGATGACGACTTCACCGTCTTTTCCAACAGCAAGCACTCGGCTCCCTTCCATGCTGAAGGCCGATTCGTACATCGAGAAGCGACCGTAGTTGTCCTCGTCGTTGAGGTCCACCATGTCGATCTTGATGTCGCCCATGTTCGTGATGGTGATTTCCTCAACGGTCGATTCAACGGCTCCGGGTTGGAGGGGGCCGACGGGAGCGAGAATGAACGGGTCGTCCTCTGTTCCTGCTCCTGCAACGAAGTTGGGTTCTGCGAAGGTGTTCTCCGGCTCAGGGCCGTCGGACAGCATCACGAGGAATTGGTCACGACCAAGCAACAAGAAAACGGCGAACAGCAACAAGAGGAGCAACAGGCACGGGAAGCACCACATCCAGTTGAAACCGTCATCGTCCGGACCATCGCCTCCTGAACTCAAACAAACGGCCAACCAGGACTCTTGACCTGAAGTATTGTCCATCGGGTCTGAACCGCAGGTGGCTTCCTCAGCATCGGTAAGGCCGTCGTTATCGTCGTCGTTGTCCACTGTCAAGTTACCGAGGTAGCCTTCGGGAAGTTCATCGGGCAGGCTGTCGTTGTCCGAATCATTGAACACGGTCAAGGACAGTGGGAAGGATTCGCTGTAGAACGAGTTGTTCGCCCAGACGATGAGGTTGAGCGTCTCGGTCGCGTTGGTTGGCGTGCCTCGAATGCTACCGTCCATGCTCGCATCCCGAGCCGGACTCCAACCAAAGGTCAGTCCTTCGGGCAACTCGCCTTCAAGTTCCCACGTCATGACTTGGCCACTGCCGTTCACGAACGGCAAGAGCGGCTCCATGGTCTGGTTCACGAACAGGTCGACGTACTGGGTCGGGTATTCAAGCGTGAACGGCAGGTCAAGCACGTCATCCAGCGCATCGCAGATGCCATCGCCATCGGTATCAGCGGGAACGGACGAGGCGACCTTCGGGTCGGCGCCGCAAAGCAATTCCATGCTGTCGGGCCAAGTGTCGTCGTCGTCGTCCAAGTCCTCGACCAGCGGTGGGTCGCCGATGGAGGGGCCAAGCAATTCGTCGGGCTTGCCATCGCCGTCGGTGTCTACGGCACCGGCTGGGTCCAGCGGGAAGGCGTCGGGGCCGGCCACGCATCCACCGTTGGCGGGAACGGACGGTCCGTCGCACACACCGTCGCCGTCCGTGTCAGGATTGTCAGGCTCGGTGCTGAGCGGTGCACCGAGTTCGGCGATGTTCTCGATACCGTCGCCGTCCATGTCGTCGTCCATGAGGTCGCAGATGCCGTCGCCGTCCATGTCATCGGGGATGCTGGTGGCGTTGAGCGGGTCGCTGTTGCACGCTGTTTCCGTCGTGTCGAGATAGCCGTCGTTGTCGTCGTCGTCGTCAGCGATGAGGCCGCCGGGACCGTCAGGGTCCTCGTCGGGGTAAGCGTCGCCGTCGGTGTTGACCGGCAGGGTCGGGTCGAGCGGGTGGCTGTCAGGGCCGGCGTAGCAAACACCTTCAACGCCCAAATCGCCATCACAGAAGCCGTCGCCGTCCGTGTCCGGGTTGAACGGGTTGGTGCCGATGATGCTCTCGTTGGTGTCGGACATGCCGTCGTTGTCGTCGTCCTCGTCCTCAATCAGCGTGTAGGGTTCAAGGCCCGTGTCGGGGTAGTCGTCAGGCAGCTCGTCGGGCAGGCCGTCGCCGTCAAAGTCCTCCAAAACCTGGAGCCAGAACGTGGCCTCAATCGAGAAGGCCGGGTCGGTCGTGTTCGCCCAAATCGTGTAGGTCGTGTTGTCCATCGCTTGGGTCGGCGTTCCACTGATGATACCCGTACTGCTGTCGAAGACCAAGCCGTCGGGCAGGTCGGGCGACAACTCCCACGTGGCGCCTGGAACGGCGTTGGGCGGGTTGATCGGCGTCGTCTCGGTGTTGTTGACCAAGACGGTTGGACCGAGCGGGCCCGTACCAACAGGGTTCGAGTCAGGACCGGCCAGACAAATCGGTGGCACGGCGTTGGGGCCGTCGCAGATGCCGTCACCGTCCGTGTCGGGGTTCAGGGAATCCGTACCGAGGTCGCCGGTACCGTTGTAGATGCCCGTGCCCGTTTCCGACAGGTCGGATGCACCGTCACCGTCGTCGTCCAAGTCCTCGACCAACTCACCGTCTTCGGGATAGCCCTCGGGCAGTTCGTTGGGCAGACCGTCGCGGTCGGTGTCCTCCAAGACTTGGAGGTTGAAGGTGAAGAACAGGCCGCCAGCCGTAGCGTTGCCGTACACCGTGTATTCCGTTTCAGGGATGACTTCGGTCGGCGTTCCGCTGATGATACCGGAGACGGGGTCGATGGTGACGCCCGCCGGCAAGGCAGGATGGATTTCGTAGGTACCATCGGGGATGGTGTACTTCGGCGTGAGCGAGACCATCACGGAGTTGTTGAGCGCATAGATGGTGCCCTCGGCCGTTTGACCCAGCGGCGTCTCGTCAGGACCGGCCACACAGATGGGCGGCACGGCGTTGGG
>CALHIR010000023.1 GCA_938030705.1 Candidatus Poseidoniaceae archaeon | reverse complement strand
CACCGGCTCGCCTCAAAGAGCGCTACGGACGTCGTCGTGCCAACGCATTGGCGGGCGGACCTCGACGACGGTTTCCTCGCCTCCTTTGGCGGCACGGTCCACCGCTTGGACGGCCTTCACGGTCACGTTCATCTCGTGCCGCATCGCCGTCCATCGTCCGTTTCTTCCCCGCCTCGGGTCTTGGTTCGTCGCTTGGTCGGCGATGGGGTTCACGACGGGGATGAGATCGTGGCCTTGCCTGAGGACGCCTTGGACGGGTTGATGATCACCAACGCCGATGAGAACGGCTACGAAGGCGAGGCGTGGAACCTCGACCGCGAACTGGCCGCCCACGACGGCGTCATCACGCAGTCGGTCACCCTCGCCAGCGAGGCGGCCCTGTTGGGCACCCCCGTTTTGCTCGTGTCGGCAGCGGAGCGTGGTTTCCTTGACCGCTTGGAGCGAGAGGGTGCGCCGCTCTTCCGATGGCGAGGGCCCGAGGGCGAGACCGAGTGGGGGGCGGTCCATGCTCAGTTTTTGGCCGGCTTGCACCTGACCGATGCGCTCGAGGCGGCGGCGTGGCCCGATGCCAAAGGGCAATTTGCAGCTTGGCTCACGACTCGCTGACCACGCTGCCACCATGAATCAACGGACCATGTGACTTAAGCACGAGGTGATGCTGAATGGAGTCGTGCGCTTCTTCATTGCCACCGCCTTGACAGCCACCCTCCTGCTTTCGAGCATGCTGGCCGGTTGCCTCGAAGGCAACCTCGAAAACGACTTCGTTTACGTTGATGAGCCGGTGTACGAATCCACCAACGCCACCATCGTGGAGGTGTGGGAAGACGGTGAAGTGGTGGAGACGACCTATCCCGTGCTGACCTTTGATTTCAACAATTTGAGTGCGCCTTCCCCCTTCGTGTTCTACACCGTGCGAGGAACTCACGTCGACGAAACGGTGGACGCCACCCTCACGGGCACCGTCGAGGTGGAATTCAAGCACCACGGCTTGCACACACTCGAGGTCATGGCCGATTACGAAGACACGCCCGAAGAGGGCGAGGATGAATCACGCCACCTGAACGAGGTGGTTGTGCGCATTGAGAAGCGAATCGAATGGCGAGAGTCGTCCACCAACGACCCCCTCCCAATGACCCTTGACACCCGTCATGAGGTCGGTGAAGAACCAGCGAGTGTGATTGTTATTGAGTCAACCGTCCATAACCCCGAACTCATCAACAACATTGGAGGTGGCCAAGAGGTGGAGGTCTCTTGGGCGCTCATCGATGGAACTCAAGAAGCATGCCAGTCTCAGCCAGGCAAGGTGGATGAAGGCGGTTCAGCCGTTTGGAAGACCGTGCATTTCAACACCGCCGAAGTGCACGAACTTCGTGTCAACTACGAAGAAGGGCAAGACACCATCGATGTTGACCACGTTGTTTCCATCGAATATGAGCACCTTGAATCCAAGCCAGCGTCGTGGTGATTCAACAGCATCCATCATCGCGCAATGGAGCAGCGATGAAACTCACTTTGTCGATATTTGGAGTGTTGTTAAAGATTTCAATGGCATCACGAAACGCCTTGGCTTTCCCAATCGCGTGAAGGACATCAACACACGTGTGGCTGTGAGCCAAGCAGCTGTGGTTGTAAGAGGTGATGTTGAGGGTATTGGAGTGGCGGACTTCGAGTAATTTTCCTTCTGCATCGTGCTGGTAGTACACGACAAGGTGACCTTCAACCATCTCTTCATCTACCATTTCAGCGAGGTCGCCTCGCCGCTTCATGTCGGCGAAGGCCACGGCGGCATCCCGAAGGAATCGGCTTCGATTATTGTAGCCGGCATCTTCCATCAACCGGTCCAGGCCACTGGCAAATTGTTGGTCAACACTGAACGAGATGATTTTGCTCATGCCTCCCCGAACGAGCACCAATTGATAACAATTCTGCCGGCGCTAATTATTAGTTTTAATTAAATAGTTAATATGGAAGCGGGGGCCATGAGCAGACAGTCTCAACGCGCTCTTGTCGCCAGCCTGATGATGGTCCTCGCCAGCCTTGCTGGATGCATTGGAACCGATGACCTTGAAGAGGAAACCTCGTCTTTGGGGACCGTCATGGTGTCGACCTACCACATCTCTGAACTCGTTTCGGCGGTTGGTGGTGATTTGGTGGAGGTTGAGATGATCAGTACCACGAACATGCCCGTACACGATTTCGAACCCTCTGCCCAAGACATCATCCGCTTACAAAGTGCTGATGTCTTCCTTTACCATGGCCTCGGCCTCGAACCTTGGGTGGATGGCGCTCTGGACAGCTTGGGCAGCGATGCTCCACCCGCCTCAGCAACCCACGCCATGCCAGAAGGCGTAGAAATCCTTGATTTCGAATCGCTTATGGTCGATGAACTGTGCCGCTATTTGGCGGAACCAAGCACCACCGATGTCCACCTGCTGGCAGAACATGCAGAAGACGCTGACGAACTCCATGGTGATGCCGGAGCTTACAGTTTGGTCATGCCCGAGCACGAAGAAGAGCACCACGAGGAAGAAGGGGAACACGACCACGAAGAGGACGAGCACGACCACGAAAATGACCGCCATTTTGAGCCTTTGGAAATGATTTCAACCGATGGCAGCGATTGCCCTGCCGAAACCACGGTGTCCGTTTATCACCTCGAAGAGGGCGAGTATGTCCTTGAATTTGAAGCACCAAACACGGAGACGTTCACAATAGCCATGGCTGCCATGGCTGGTGCTCACGACCATGCTCACGACCATGACGAGCACGACGAGGGTGAGCATGACGATGACCGCGACGACCACGACGACGATATGACGCCCGAAGAAGCCATGTTAGAATTTGATGCGAACAACGACAGCAACCTTTCCTGGGACGAGTTCTGGGTCGCATGGAACATGGAGGACGATGATGATGATGGCCATGACCATGGCGACGATGAGCACCATTCCGAGAACGAGACTTCGGGCGATGATGGCCATGACCACGAAGACGAGCACTCCCCACTGGAAGAAGCCATGGAAGAATACATGATGGATCTCCTGATGCCCATGTTCAACGAATCGGACACCGACAACAGCGGCAGCCTTTCCCTCGAGGAATTGGAACACTTCATTGAAGACATCGAAGCCATGGAAGACGATGACGCTGACACGCCGCGGGGCGAGTTCATCGTGGGTATCTTTGACGAAGACGGCGACAGCATGCTCTCGTTTGAGGAGTTTTCCGAGATGATGGGCATGGAGCACGATGGTCATGCCCACAATGAGACGGGAGAAGGGAACGAAACCCACGACGAAAACGAATCGGCCGAGGAAGAGTTCATGGAGGCCATGATGCAAATGATGTTTGACATGTACGACACGAACAGCGACGGTTCCCTCAATGCTTCAGAAGTTGACATGATGTTCGAGATGATGGGCGAAGAAGACGACCACCACGAGGAAGGTGTTGGCTTCATTCACCTCCATGTCGAACGCGAAGGTGATTACGGCATTGCACTACCGGCCGGGGTTGAACTTCACGTGCTCGGTGAGGGTGGCCATGATGGACATGACCACGACGAGCGCCACGACGAAGAGGATCACGACGACCACGGCGACGAAGAAGCCCTCGAATTCGACCCTCACAGTTGGCTTAACCCGATGGCCTTCGCTGCACAAATCGATGTGGTCTCGGGTGTGCTCAGCACGGCCTTCCCCGATGGTGCTGACACATTCCAAGTCAACGCTGAGGCCTACAAGGCTGGGTTGAATCAGCTCGATGCCGACTATGAGGCAGCCTTCGGTGCCACCGGCACCTGTTCTGAAACCACCGTTGCTGCGAACCACAACGCCTACGCTTACATGGCCTACGCTTACGACCTCGAGTTCGTGACCGTCCACGGTTTGGATCCCGAAGGTGAGCCCACGGCTGAGGACATCGTAGAAGTGGTTGAGCGTGTTTCTGAAGACGAGATCACCGTTCTTTTCGTTGAGGAATTCACCGATGCCTCCGCCGTGGAGAGTTTGGTTCAGCAGACCGTCTCCGAAACCATGCCCGACGGCATCTTGGTGTTAACCCTGTACACCATGGAAATGGCACCACTTGACAGCAACGACGACTACATGTCCTTGATGACCAAGAACCTGGAGAACCTCAAAACCGGTCTCGGCTGTTAAGTCTCATCTCAGATAGTGCCGTATCGTTTCTAGAAACAGCGTTGCTTTGATACGAACAACGTGCCGAGGGATGAGACATGGCTGATGATTTGCCGCTGCTCGTGGTGGACAACATCACGGTTCACCGCGGTGGTGTCCCCATCATTGAGAACGCGAGTTTGACGATGGAAGCCGGTGAATTCGTTGGCATCGTGGGCCCTAACGGTGGAGGGAAATCCACCTTTGTACAGGCCATTCTCGGGGTACTAAAGTGCCATGCAGGGTCGGTTCGTCTGAAAGGGCACGCACCAATGTCAGACGAAGTCATCGGTTCTGTGGCGTGGGTCTCCCAAGCTGCTGCCAATCTTCCGAAGTCGGTGCGATTGACCGTGCGGGAACTCGTGAGCCTGGGGACGATGAACAAACGTACGTGGTTCAACCCACGACTAAGCCACGGCGATGCCATCGATGAAGCGATTGAGATGGTGGGGCTGCTGGATGTGGCCAATCGAGATGTGAATCAACTCTCTGGCGGACAGCGACAGCGAGCCGTCATCGCGCGTGCGCTTGCCAGTCAAGCGGATTTTCTCGTTCTTGATGAGCCTCTGGTCGGTTTGGACCGAGCTTCAAGGAACACCTTGCTGAAGTTGCTCGACGGCTTCTGCCACGAACAAAACAAAACCATCCTCATGGTGTCACACGACATCACGGCTATGCGCCAAACGGCTCACCGACTCATCTACCTCGAGGACACCGTCAGGTTTGACGGTCCACCACCGCTCTTTCCATCGCTTGAAGAACTGGCGTCTTTGCGCGGTATTGAAGATGTCCATGGTGGGCACCACCATGACCACAGTGAAGCGGAATGCACGCACGACCACAGCCCATCGGCCACCACCGTCGGCCAGTTAAAGGAGGATGAATGAGGGTGCTTGGTGGATGGCTTCTTACGTTGTTTTCTCCGTTGATGGAGGCCATCGCACCTGCGGTCCCCGGTGAGGTCTTCCCGTTTTTCTTCACGATGGAGTTGTTCCAGCGAGCCTTGCTCGCTGCCGTGGTCGTAACCGTTGTCTCTGCGGCGATGGGTAGTTTCTTGCTCATTCGCAACATGGCCCTCATCGGAGACGGACTGGCCCACGTATCCTTTGGCGGTGTGGCTGTGGGCTTGGTGATGAGTTTCTATTCGCCCATGCTCGTTGCATTGGCGTTCAGTATCACCGCCGCCATTATCATTCACGAACTGCAGGAACGGGATATTCTCACAGGCGACACAGCCATTGCCATCTTTTTGACCGGTATGTTGGCGTTTGGTTTGGTGGCCCTCCGGTTGTGGGGCGGCGGCGTTCGGGCTGACATTGACGGTTATCTCTTCGGGAATTTGTTGCTGATCGATGAAGGCAGTCTGGATCTGATCTGCATTATCGGCGCCGTGGCCTTGGTGTTGCTCGGCCTCATGCGAGGCGGTTTGTTGGCCACGGCGGTCGACCCCGTGGCTGCTCGCGTTCAAGGCATTCCGGTTCGTCTCATCGGTTTGGTCTTCAGCGTGCTGACGGCGGCGGTCGTGGTCAGCATGGTGCAAGTGATCGGTGTGCTGTTGGTGACGGCTCTGCTCGTCACTCCAGCTGCGACGGCTCAACTCGTGGGTAAGAGTTTCCGCTCGTGCATGGCGTGGGCTCAACTCTTCGGTCTGATGTCGGTGTGCATCGGCCTGTATTTTTCGGCTGAACTCGGCACTGGAAGCGGCTCAATGATCGCCTTTGTCTCGGCCATTATTTTTGCCAGCGTCGGCCTCATCACTAGCGTTCAGAAGCAGTTTTTCCTTCGTAAAGAGAACATGAACTAACGTTCATCTCAAGCCCCTTCTTGGGTAAAATCGTTTGGAACCGTTGATGGGCGTACAGCGAACAACCCGTGGCTCGACTCAAGGCTTGAGCCAGTTGGTCAGGATTTGCAGGTGGTCGCCCGCCAGCGTCAATTCACCGCTGAACACGGTGTCAATGGGCCAGAATTTGGCGTCGGCTGCATCGTCGCCCGCCGTAGGCGTTTGGTCTTCGCTCACCTCGATTTCGTACACGACGCTGACGATGTGCTTGCGAGGGTCTCGGGCCGGGTCGCCCATCACCATCAGCAAGCGAGGATTGGAGCCTTTCAGGCCCGTCTCCTCTTCCAGCTCCCGAACGGCGGCGTGAATCGGGTCTTCTCCACGGTCAACAAAGCCGCCGGGGAGGGCCCACGCACCTTGCATGGGCGGGTGTTTTCGCTGAATCAGAAGGACGCTCGCTCCACGACGAACGGCCGCATCGGCGGCCAAAGCGGGGTTGAGCCAACCGTTGCACTCATCGCAGGTGGTCATGTCATTCACCGTAGCGTCGTCCTCGTTCCTGATAGGTGCGGATGGCCTTCAGCAGGTCTTTCTTGGCAAAAGAGGGCCAAAACACATCGGTGAAGTAGAGTTCTGAATACGCCATCTGCCAGAGGAGGAAGTTGGAAATCCGTTCCTCGCCGCTGGTGCGAATCACCAAATCCGGGTCGGGCATATCGGCGGTGTAGAGGCGCTTTGAGACGGCCTGTTGGTCGATGTCATCCAGTGAAATATCGCCTGCAGCGTAGTCTTTGGCGATGGTTTGAATGGCGCCGATCATCTCTTCTCGACTGCCGTAGGCCAAACACACGGTGAACACGAAGTCTTCGTAATCGGCCGTTTTTGATTCGGCGTAATCGATGGCGTCGTTCACCCGCTCGGGCAGAAGTTCCCGCCGTCCGATGATGTTGACGCGCACGTTATTCTCGTGGATGCGTTCATCGTCGGCGATGTCCCTCAGCCCTTCGACGTAGAGGTCAAACAGCACGTCGAGTTCACCTTGGGGTCGATTGAGGTTCTCGGTTGACAGGGCGTAGACCGTGAACCAAGGAATGTTCAGTTCCAACACCCAGTCAAGCACGCGTTCCAATTTCTTCTTTCCGATGCGGTGGCCCATGCCTGTCGCAATGTTGCTTCGCCAAGCAAAACGTCGGTTACCGTCCATGATGATGGCGAGGTGGTTCACCTGGAGAGGGTGTTCCATCACTTCGCGGAGGAGCTTTGCTTCGACCGCTTGGCCGAGCACATCTCCCATGCGTTCCGAGATACCCATGGACGCCCTCCGCCTGTCCGTGGGTGCATACGGTGTTTGATTGCTCCCCTTTCCAAACCACGCCCGTTCCGTCATGTTTGAAGGGCAACGGTCCTTCCGTTGAGCATGGCAGCGACGACCGATTCCTCTGCGGAAGAGGTGGTTCAGGTCCCGTGGTACCCGCATGCCCTGGTGGACCGACCGTGCGACCCGAGCACCTTTGCTGATGGATTACCTTCCTCGTGGGGGCGTTTTTACGGTTGGGACCACGCCCCTGCATTGCATCCAGATTGGTGGAACGAGGACCATGAGGGTCGGTGGGGTGACTGGCCCAGCGCCATCACCTCGGTGGAACTCGTGCGTGAGGATCGCTTCGGACTCGTTGTCCATCTCAACGAGGCGTGGGTGGCCCATCTCTCTCCCTTCCAAACGGGAAGAGACGTGTCCACCCTTGCGCTGTTTGAACCCTGGGCGACGTCGCTGGCCAATGCGCCGCTCCTTCTTCCCGTAGCGGGTCAGAAAAACGAACACGGCGACCAACTGGTTGTCTTTGAGATGCACACGTGTTTGGCTCCAGCCGAGGTGATGGGCCGTCCTCACGACCTTGTACGGACGACCGGCCGTGTTCACGCTGCGCTCTTGGACCACGCCACCCCCAACACCGAACGCCGTTGGAACGACCGACTGAAGGCCATCGAAGACCAACTCAAAACCACCACGCTCTGGCGGGCCCCCCACACCAAACACGTGGTCGGTCTTCCAGCAACTCACTTTTCTCTGGACGCCGTGGTCTCCGTTGATGATGGGCTGATGCTTGTTCCTCGCCCCCGTCCACTGGTCGACCACCTGATGGCAGAGAGTGAGCGTCTTCCGGGGGTTTCGGCCATCGCCATGTTCGAACAGCGCCTGGCGTTGGTTGAAGGCTTTGATTCACCCGATTCCAGAGAAGCCTTCTACCGAGCATGGGGGGAGGTGGTTCCCGCTCCTTGGACTTCCGCTTCCAGCCTTTCCACCGCCAACGGCGGCGTGTGGATTTGGCGCTACGAAGCGATGCTCTTGATGCTGGCCGAGGCTCGCGCCTACGGTCTCAAAAAGCAGGCCAACAAGTGCGACCGCTGGCTGTTTGATGTCTCGCGAATTCAGGCTCGCTTAGGGGAATTACGCACCGTCCACGCCCTTCGCCGCGGTGGTCTTTGGGCCGCCCTCGCAGGCGCGCTGATCGGTTCGGGTCCCGTCCAGATTCCTTTTGTCCTCGGCTCGGTCGGTGTAGCTGCGGTAGCGCACCTCGTTCATCAACGACGCATGCCGCCGCCGTTCTGAATCAGCGCTGTTGGCGGACCCGGCCGTCGTAGAAGTCGATGCCAAGGTCCTCGGCGATGTTCTTGATGTCGATGATGAGTTTGGCTCGCTCTTGGCGCTCCTCAACACCGCCCGAAACGTCCCAGTAGAGGTTGAGGTCCACGTCCAGCGAGGTCGCTGAAATCATGCTGACCTGGCAGAACGAAGCTTCTTCTTTGAGCGTCTTGGGATGGTCTTCAATCGTTTTGAGAACGCGCTGACAGAACGATTCAACGGCTTGGCCGTCGGCGTTGATATCGAGGTGAAGTTGCGTTTGCCATCGGCGCCAACGACGCTTTCCAACGTTTTCCACGGGCGTGTTGACGAGGTTGGCGTTGGGCATCGTGATGACGGTGTCGGCCGAAGTTCGGATGAGCGTGGTTCGCAGGTTGATTTCAATCACCTCACCTTCCGCTGCGCCCACAACAATCCAATCGCCGACTTTGAAGGGGCGGTCGAGCAGAACGGTGATGGCTCCAAAGAAGTTTGAGATGGAATCCTTCGCTGCGAGGGCAAGCGCCAACCCGGAGATGCCCAAACCGGCGATAAGCGAGGTCAAATCAAAGCCCATGGAGTCGGCAACAAAGACGGCACCGACGAAGATGATGATGAAGCGAAGCACGCTTTGCAAAGCGGAAATCAGCGTTTTTTCCGTTCCGTCCAACTGGTCGTCGGTGTCAAACATCATCACGAGGTCTTGGACGATGTTGACGAGCCTGAACGCCCAAACGACCACGGCGATGGCCACCACGAACTGCAGGAGGCCGGGAAGAAAACGAACGAATACATCCGGCATGAGAATCGGAGAGCCCATGCGTTCCATGTCGTCGATCATGACGGTGACGAGGAAATAGGCCAGACCAACGCCGACGGCGGTACCGAGGGCCTTGTCGGAATCTCGTACCGTTTTGCCTTTGATGGCCTCGGAGCGAATGATGGTGCTCAAAACCGTCGGAGCAAAGCGCATGGCGAGCTGGCGGAGGAGGAACACCAACACCAGAAGGCCGAGCAAGGCCAGCAAGGTGTAATTGGTGAAGCCAAACACTTCGTTGCGAAGCGCTGAGTCAGTTGAAGGGTTCCATAGGCCGTCCATGGTCGGGCCAGCGAGTCATTTGGGTTGTTTTTTCCCCTTGGTTTGCCGGTATTTCTGCCGCCTCATGGGCGGAAGATGCACAGCCACATGCACGAACGCTTGAAGAACTGAAACGGCGTCGGCCAAACGATAGCATGATGCCAACCGCGCCCGTCGCTCTTCGTTCCACTGCTCCTCGCCCAACGCTGGGCTTTCTCATCGTTCTGCCCTTGTTGCTTTCTTTTGCTGCACCGGTCGCCGAGAACGCCTATGCCCAAGAGCCCGCCACGGGCGATGCACCTGAGGACATTTGGTCCGAGGATTATATCGAGATGATTTTCCCATGGGCATCGGCCAGTGAGCCCATACTGCAGTTCAAGCAGTACCACACCTACGACACGCTGAAAACCCGAATGATGCGCCTCGCCGAAGACAACCCGGACATCTTTGAATTCCATGAGGGATTGAACGGCGGAACCAACGCCCGCGGCGAAGAAGTCACGGCCAACGCCTACGAAGGCTGGTATTACGGCCATTCATCACCGTGGATGAAGATCACACAAGACGTCCAAGGTGGCGATTACAACCCCTTCGTTGGCGACAACGGGAACTACCCTGACCGTCACGATGTCATGATCGTCGGCAACCACCACGCTCGCGAGTGGATGTCTTACCAAGTGCCGATGATGCAACTGGAGGTCATTGCGTTCTCCTACGAAAACATCGGCTACGACAACGACGGCGACGGTCGTGTTGACGAGGACACGTGGGGAGACTCCAACGGTGATGGTCAACTCGATGACGACGGCGATTGTTTGGCATTGGCCGCTGAGTACCAAGACTCGAACGGTGACGGGACCAACTGCGGGCCAGGAGACCTCGGTGTGGACGAGGACTACTCCGAGCAGTGGATTACGGACCTGGTGAACTCCCGTGAACTCTACATCATCCCCATGCTCAACGTGGATGGCAACATCTATGACCGCGAGGTCTTTTGTCCAGCGCCTGCATGGGAATCGTGCCCGAGCGGTGGTTGGAGGAAGAACCTTCGAGACAACACCTTCACGGGCGTCACCCCCCTCCCTGACCTCCAAGAAGAGGTTGACGAGGATTGCGATGGCGTTGACTTGAACCGAAACTACCAGTTTGAATGGGGTGCGCCGCTCGGTGCAACCGGGCCGTTGATTCCAGGAACATGTTCGCCGGCTGAAGGCGAGCTTGACGGGTCAAACAACGATGTGTACAACGGACCGGTGGACGACCGCGACAACGACGGTGACGGGCAAATCAACGAAGACCACGTCGACGGCAAAGACGACGATGCTGATGGCGTGACCGATGAGGATTGGTGGGGCGGTAACTCCGAGCCTGAGACCAAGTTCATTCAAGACTTGACCGAAATGAACGACGACACCGGCGACGGTTCAAGCGAATTCAAATCAACGCTGACCCATCACTCGTACTCCGAACTCATCCTTTGGCCTTGGGGCCACTGCACGGATTGTCAGAGTCCCGACCACGCCCAATTACAATACCACGGGCAGCAAATGGCCGACATGACGCAATACGCCAACCTCCAATCCTCATCGCTTTACCCGACCTCGGGTGATTTCTGCGACTGGCATTACGGCGTCCACGGCTCCTATTGCTACACGTCCGAAATCGGAACAGCCTTCCATCAGCATGAGGACGACATTGACCATATCGCCGTGCGGAACCTCGGTCTCGGCTTCTACATCGCCGAAATCGCCGACAACCCACGTGAGCGTGCCGACCTTGAGATTGACAACATCTCTCAGCAAAATTACCTGAAAGAACCGACGATGGTGGACATCCCCGAAGAGGGTGACATCCCCATCGATCTCTGTGTCTCGAGCCAATTCCCCTACAGCACGAAGGACACCACCGTCCAGTGGCGCCAAGTCAAGCCCAGCCGTATGCAAAGCGACTTCGGGCCACGCGAATGGTCCACCACGCCGTGGGAAAGCACGAGCGTTAAGATGGTCGAGGGCGGCTGTTCCCTGGCCGCGGGCAACGGAACGTTGTTGCGCGCCATGCTGCCCGTGTCCGAGACGGCGGTGGGCGAAGTCCACTACAAAGCGACCGTGTCGACCCTCGGGGGCGCGGACCTCTACCAATATCCAGCTGACGGAGATTATTTCGTGCTCGATGTGAGTTATCGTGCGGCCTTCGGCAGCGTCTTTGGTGCCTTCTTCACCTTCTCTCTCGTAGCGACCTTTGTCTGGGGCGGTCTCGCCGTCGCACTGCGCATTATGTTGGGCGATGATGAAGAAAAGGTGTTTGCAGAAGACCTCCGTGGCAACCAAATTGAAGTCGGCAAGTTCTGGGAGGACTGAGGTGATCCCATGGCTGAAAGCGACCAGTTCAACGGCCGTCTCGGCCTTATTTTCGCCTCCATCGGGGCAGCCATCGGAACAGGCAACATCTGGCGATTCCCCCGAATGGTCGGTGCGAACGGCGGCGGAACCTTTCTGATTCCGTGGTTGATTTTCCTGTTTGCCTGGTCCATTCCGCTCGTCATTGCGGAGTACGCCATGGGCAAGCGAAGTCGAACGGGAACCATCGGTACCTTCCGTATTTTTGCTGGACGTCGCTTTGCTTGGATGGGGTTGTGGACCGCATGGATTTCCACCGCCATCGGCTTCTATTACGCCGTTGTTTCCGGATGGACGTTGAAGTATTTCCAACTCGGCATTACCGGCGCCCTCAACGGTGAAAAGGTGGACACGACCGAAGTTTGGAACAGTTTCTTGCAATCTCCGGGTCAGGTGATTTTCTTCCAGTTCATTGTCATCCTCTTGGTACTCGGCACCATCTGGAAGGGCGCGAAAGCCATTGAAAAGGTCAATTTCTACCTGATGATTTCCCTCTTCGCCCTTCTCTTCTTGACGCTCTTCCTCTCGTTGTGGATGGACATGAGCGACGGGAGTTTGGACGGTGCACTGTTCATGTTTACCGTGGACGTTGACATGCTGTTTGAACCCGAAGTGTGGATCAACGGTCTCTCGCAATCCGCGTGGTCTTGTTCAGCCGGTATGGGCATGTGCATCACCTATGCGGTTTACATGAGAAAGGACGAGGACACGGTGCTCAACGCCTTCACGATGGGGCTTGCCAACAACAGCATCTCCATCATCGCCGGTCTCGCAGTGCTTTCGGCCATCTTTGCGGTCAACCCCGACCCCTTGGCCACTGTGACCGGTGGTTCATCCGCCATCACCTTCCTCGCCCTTCCCGAAGTGTTCGCCCAAGCCCCCGGTGGCGCCATCGGTCCGCTCATCATGACGGCGATGTTCTTCCTGGCGCTGTCGTTTGCAGCCCTGACGTCGATGATTTCCACCGTTGAACTCTGCGTTCGAAACTTCGTTGACCACGGCTATGACCGAGAGCGCTCCGTGCTCATCACCGGTTTGGCCATCTTTATCTTCGGCTTGCCTTCCGCCATCATGTGGATCAAACTCGACAGTGCGGGTGTGGCCTTCCCCGAATTCCTTGAGGTGCAGGACCACATATGGGGCTACGGTCTCATGTTTTCGGGTCTTTTCATCGCCTTTTCCATCTGGAAGTACGGTTTCCTCAAGTGGCGTGCTGCCGTTGAGGAAGGGACGGCTGCGCCGGGCTTCGCTGGCTACCTCGGTCTCGGAGTGTCGGCCTTCCGAGACGATTTCATCAACACCGGCGACAACGATTTGGAAGTCGGCCGCTGGTGGGATATTCTGATCTACATCTTCTTCCCAATTCTCTTCATCGTGCTGATGGGTTCGTACTTCTCGGACATGATCGCCAACACGCCCAACGTTTGGGACCCGTCGAACCCGAAGGGCTTGACCATCATTCTCCTGTTCTGGGGAGTTGTGGCCGCCTTGTTCATCGGCTTGAACAAGAAACTCATCGAACGCCCGCTTTTCCGAAACGTTCCGGAAGGGGCCGATGCGGACATTTCCGGATTACCCGGCGGTGCCGACGAACTCGTTGGTCAGGTTGGCGATGTGATTGCAGGATTTGAGCATCTCACCGCCACCGTCGACGCTGAATTGGCCGATTGAGGGTGAGGGCCAATGAGCGAGTTGTGGGAGACGCTCACGACCGGGCTCATCCTTTCGCTGCTTTTCATCGGCGTGAGTTACCTGTTTTGGAGGCGCTACGACAAACCGACGCCCTTGATGATTGAACGACAGGAAGAACGGGCGCGCCTCAAAGAAGAGCGCCGAACGTGGCGGGAGGTTGAGGCTCGCCTCCGGGCTGAACAGGAAGAAGCTGAACTCAAGGCCGCCTACGAGCGCAGGAAAGCCGAAGAGAAAGCCCGTTCGATTATCCCAGCCTCCACGCAAGTGAAGGATGCTTGGCAATCCCTCGGCGTGTCGGCGCCGGAACCCGCCACCTTCGAGGCCAAGGGCGAAGACGCCAACGCCGAACTTCGACCGCTTGACCAAACGGACCTTGGTGACGACATCGCCAATGATGACGACGTGCTGAATGCGCAAGAACTCGTCCAGGTTCGCCAAGACAAAGGCGTTCAACCCGATGTTGAAGCGCCGGACTGGGAACTCATTGAGAAACTTGAAGCGATTGCCGAGAAGGACGAGATCGTCCTTCCCGATGTGCCTGAAGCCCCCGATTTGGACGCTGTTGCGGACCGAGACTCCGCTGAGACCACCGTATCTGAAGCATCGTCAACGTCCACGGTAACCTCCGGTTGGAACATTGGGGAAGGAGAGGACCTGTGGCCGGGCGTTTCCTCCGAAGAAGAGTGATTCTGTAAATTCATTACTGAATATGGGAATCACTTCAACAAGCGCTCTGCGGCATCCAACGCCTCGCGCAATTTGTCTTCAACCTGGTCGAGTTGGGCTCGTAACTCCTTCATCACAGTAATCGCGTTCTGGGTATTGCCCTTCATGGACTGAAAGAGACCCAAGTCTGTTTTAATCTGCATCAATGAACGGTTGAGGGCATCCACATCGATTTCGTCCTTGCCCTGCGCTCGCAAGGCATCGTTGATGAGTTGGATTCGAAGCGAGCGATAAACGACCTCGAGTGCGAGGAAGTCATCTACTTTCCAATCCACGCCGACAAGGTAATTCTCTCCTTCTTGTTCCACAACAAAACTGCGCACGCCCATGTGTTTCCGCTCCATGAGGCCAATCCCGCACACTGCACTACGATTCTTCACACCTTCACGAACCTCTCTGAGGAGTTTCTTTCGAGCAATGGATCCGGCTTTCGCCTCTATGGCTACGCGGATCGGCGGGAGACCGATATGATGAATCACGAGAACGATATCACCGACTTTCTTGCGAGAAGAGCCCTCGCCTTCGCCACCGGTGTGTTCAACACGGTCACCGAACAGACCTGCGATGTCCTGCAAGGCATCGGCGCTGTCGTTTTCGAAGTGGATGCCTTTACCGGCGCTCTTCTCTTGAAGTTCTTCAATCTCTTCGGCACGAGCTTGGAGGGCTTCATCCACGTTGAGAGCATCTTCAATGCGCTTCATCCGCGCATCGATTTGCTCGCCCATTTTTGTCATAGCCTCGGCCATCATCGCTTGGATGTCCCCCACGCGAGTGCGCTGATCCCGAACAAATTTGCCAAGATTGGTGGTTTCGTCCGTGATATCGGTAGCAGCGTTGAGCGTATCCATCACGGCGCTGGCTTGATCCAAGAGCACTTGACTGGTCTTAGCAGGAATGGACGTAGCACGGTCGGGATCGGTGAGGTTTTCTAACAGGCCGTTGATGAGTTGTTCCAACATGCCATCGGTTCCCAAGGTTTCTTTCAACCGACGTGCGAGGAGGGAATCATCACCTGTGAGGGTCGAGTTGACAAATTGCTCCAGTTGCTCGTTGATTTCATTCTGCTGCGAAAGGGTTTGCTCAGCAGTCTTTTCCACCATGGATTGAAGTTCGGATGTGTCGATGGTCAGACCAGCGTTCTTCATGGCGAGGATACCAATGTTCACAGCATTGAGGAGGTAATCGTTGGTGTCTTCCTCTGACCGGCGGAAACGCTCGGGGATTTGAATCCACACTTCGTGAGGAATCGAGAGTTCCACCGTGTGGTCTGTGGCATCTTTTCGTGGTTCTCCGATTGTCATAGTCCTACACATCCAGTTCAGCATTTTATTCCTTTGCATGCCGTTCGGCCGAGGTACCCGGTCAATTCGCCTTCAAATTCTCGAGTGGCATCGGTAGCCCCCGAGGAGGCGTGGGCTGCCTCATGCAAGAGAACAGATGCGTATTCTGTCAATGAAGCCAATTCACTGCGTTTGATGACAATACCCAAGAGCATGGAATAACATCCTCGCGCATCGTGAAGCACCAAATTTCCAGCCGAAGTGTCAGGTTCAGGACGCATGGTTTCTGAGATGCGTACAAGAGGTCGTTCCTCCCCCCAGTCAACGAGGTCGAGGATTTGGGACGTTTTCCCAAAAATTTCTCGTTCATTATCGCTCAATGAATCTTCCTCAACAAAATCAAACGCAAATCCGTGATTAAAATCCGCAACATAGTCAGCAAAAGTACGTATGTCTTCTCCAGAGATGCCCTGATGGTCTTTCTCACTCACAGGAATGATAGTGTACCCATCTCGCTTCATGTCTCCAAGATAATCTGGATTGTTCATGATTTCCTCTGCGGTTGCATAGATGACCTTACCATCGCATTCAGCCAAAGCAGCAATGCCAATCTGAGCGATGTCTGCCCATCGGATCTCATCGCATTGCACCCCTTTCTCCCGGTCTCGGATTTGTTCGGCTAGACCCTCGAGAACCTCATCCGAGGTGCTTGATTTGAGAATCGATTTCACCCGTTCGGTGTATGTGGACCGGCCAACGTTCGTTCGTTCACGATTCAGCGCCTTACGCATGGATTTTGTGAGGTTGGTGATGTTATAAGAGAAGAGGAAGTTTTCCTCCTCACTCGCCAGGACTCCGTTGATGTAAACTCGCGAAGCCAATTCGTCGCCCGTGCTTTGAAGAACTTCACCGTATTTGGTTGATTCCAATACTACTGCATCGTTGAATTTGAGAAACAGGTCTTTGGCATGCTCGACATCGGACTGATCAATTCCTTCAATGAAGAAATCCGTACCAACCATGTTGTTTGGGCCGTCATCGTACATGACGTGGAGTGTCTCGATGTCCGCAAATCCTTCCTTTTGGTGCATGGCAATCGTGTAGGTTCCGAAGGCAGATCGGATAACAGGCTTCATGCCTTTCCGATACAATGTCGCCAATGCATCCTTCAATCCTACGCCAAACTTCCCGATGATTCCTTCAGGACCGGCGTGCTTTTCCTGATTTTCATTTTGGGTGAAATGTTCAATTTGAATTCCACGGCCAAAATCTCGGACATGCCAGCCATCTGAGTTTTCCGACGCCACGATTTCAATATCGGCAGTCTTCGTCATCAACTGCTCATCGAGTGCGTTGGAAATAATTTCACGAACAGCATGGTAAATTTCCCAATCTTCGAGTACTTCTTCCATGTTCAAATCAAATGGACGCATTCTGTTCACCTTACTGGTACATTTCATAGATCATCTCAAGCTTTGCCTGGGCATCTCGGCTCTTTTCAATCGAGGACTCGATAATTGACTTGGTGTTTTCTTGGCTCATGCCGAGCGTCTTGTAGATGGCTTGCATTCCCGTAAACTCTTGGTTGATGAGTGCGATGTTGTTGGAGAACGTGTTCTTGAGTTCGATGATGCTCTCGTTTAGAGCGTCCCATCCCTGCTTGTATTCAACGTCATCCGTACCGGTTCGATGCTTGATGACCTCGCCCTTTTGTTCAATGGAGGCGAGGAGATCCTGAATGGTTTCTTCAGCTTCGTCGAAGACCTTGTCAAGCGCTTCTTGCTTGCGACGGTCGGAATGAGCCAAGGGCGTACCCTTGTTTCGAATCTTCTGGATGAATTCAAGGAGGCTGTTCAATTCCCCAGTCACGTCATTGGGCGTGATTGGCGCTGGGGCCGTCAAGCTCATTGAAGACCAAAGGAACAAAGCCCCAATGACCAAAAATCCTACCTGTACCATTTCCATTTCTAATCACCTTCTTTTGTGTATCACTTCTTCAGTGGACGATCTGAACCGCCAAGGAGAAGATTTGGTTGACTACCGAACGAGTTGGAGTAGAAGTGACGGTAGAACGCTCGCAAAAGCGATGCATCTTCCTCAGCAAATCGGTAGTTGCTCTTCTCGTGTCCCTCGATGAGTTGGTTGAACAAACGAGCAAAGGCGTAGACATGAGCGAAGTGTCGGTCCTCGATGATGTCCAGGTTTGGATCCGTAAGGATGGTTCGCTTCTCTCGCACGCCTGCGTCGTGAGTCGACACCAACAGCATGTTGTGAGCTGGTTGATCTTCGGTCAGACGCACATAGACTCGGTCAGCGTTTGGCATGAGTTCATCACGGATTTGGTGGCAGTGGACGAGGACCTTGTCGGATCCTGCCTGCTTGAAAGCAGTGGCAAGGACCTGACCGACCATTTCAATCATGTTCTTGGTCAGCGGCTTACCAGTGCCAAGGCTTCCACGAGGCGTGTAGATGTCGACGATACAGAATCCACCGGCTTCAAGCATGTCTTCGACAGAAGTGGCCAAGCCTCGTGCTCGACCAAAGAGCTCTCGTGCTTGCTCGATGGTCTCTTCACTTCGCTGACCGAGGGCGATGGCGCTGATTTCACCAAAGGAATACGAGGTCGTTGTGGTCACTCGGGTACGTCGGTTCAGATTCCAGGGACCCTTAGGGTTGTTTTGCACGGGGTCGTGAATGACAAATTGCTTCGCATCGGTGATGTTCTCTTGGGAGGCGATGGCCGTACGCTCATCGGACAAATCCATGAACATGGGGTCAAGCGCTGGAACGCCGTGGAACAGGGTCCGAAGAACCGACTCAATGCAGGTGAGTTGTCGAAGGCGACGCTGATCGAGGTCAAAGCGGTTCGCCAGGTCAATACGAACACCGTTAAGTCGCTTCGAGAGCGAACCATAAGCTGCACGCAACGTCGTTGTGGCGAAGTTGGCTCGGTACTCCTGAGCCATGTTGCCAATGTTGTTCTTGACGTAATCAGCGTCATCCAGGAGGATGGTTTCAACAGCATCCTTGCTGAAGACCGTTCGTGGAATCTTAGCGTGGAGCAGAGCGTATCGTCCAACTCGGGCGGTACCGCCGAGTGTGCTTTCCACGCTACCGATCTTCCCGCCAGCCAGTTCGATTCCGGCACGCCACCAAGCGAATTCTTCGGAAAGCGCCTTGGCTTGTTGTTGCGTTCGGCCCTCTGCAAGCGAGTGGTCGGACTTGCCGCCACCGATGTCGTTAGCACGGTGCAGGTAGATGTAGTGCTTACCTTCACCATAGACGTCCGTGTTCGAGAATCGAACTTCAAGGGCCGTGATGTAGCCGAGGTTGTTGAACAACACAGGGGAGATTTGGACATAGAAGTCAACAAATCGCAAATTTTGAGTCGATTCGTAACCTTTCTTGATCTTGGCGAGGCCCAGGTGGGCAAGAGCTTCGATCAAACCTTGGGTAATACCGGTTTCAAGCGAATTGGTCAGCTTGTCGTGGTCGCTTCCACCAAGGACAGTGATCACAGCAAATTGGTGAGGCCGGCCGTCTCGGTCAACCTTCGCAATCTCAGTCGCCGAAGAAGCAGCCTTCTGAAGGAACTCGACAGCCTGAGGGATGAATCCGTGAACACCAACGTTCGGGTCAAACCCTTCCTTTTGTTGAGCGTTGCTCGCAGATGAACCCATCTGAAGGCTTGCACCGTGCAAGTGCATGTTGTTGTGGTGGACATACCCGTTAGGCTCGCTGCCGCTCACAGAATAGATCCGACCGTCCTCACCCACCAAGTGTTGGCCAGCAGCCATTGGTCCACGAACAAGCGTTCCGTTGTTGTGGAACTTGTAGACGTCGTTGAACTTCAAACGGGCCTTTGGGGTCAACTTTTGATCCATGGCCGGCCGGGTGGAAGATTCGGTTTGTTGAACAGGTTGCTTGTACTTGTCAATGTAGGAGGCAAACCTTTGCTTGAAGTCATCTGCCACTTGACTTTGGTTCTTCGGTGTTTCCAATGTCCAGTCGTCCTTTTCAGAGGAATCGGTCGATGCCAAACCAAACAGGTTGGTATCAATTGCTGGGAACTTTTCTTCAGTCATGGACATCGCTTCCTTTTCTTCCTCAGTGGGAATGAAATCGTTTGTGGCAAACAAATCTTCAGACTTGAGATTTGAATCTGGCGTCTCGATGGCCATGTGATTCTGAGGGTTTTCCTTAGGTTGCTGATCAAGAGGAATCAGGACGGAACGCTTGGTTGGCTTCACTCGCTCACCGCCTTCACAATATCGTTGGCCATCATGTGGTTTGCTTGAATGGCCGAAGAGAGAATTTGAGTGGACTCAATCAATTGTTCATTTGAGACCCGGAGATTCGCAAAGGCCTTTCGCATTTGACCCATCATGTGGGTGACATCACTTACTTCGCCAAAGGTTCCAAGCATGTTTTCCAGTTCGTCAAATTGGTCGAGAATCTTCTCATGGAAGGACTCCTTGTTTGAGATGGAATCGGTCATGACCACGTTGGCATTTTGGAGAATGTCTTTTTGCTTGAGGTTGGATACCTGGCGCGTGATCAGTTCTTCCTCAACATCGTTGCTTTGGATCCGAACGTTGTATTCAATATCGTCCAGAATTTCTTGCATGTCTTGGATCTTCATGATAGCGGCTCGCTCGCCTCGGTCGGTTTCGGCCTTCATGTGTTGGTTCTCGGT
>CALHIR010000022.1 GCA_938030705.1 Candidatus Poseidoniaceae archaeon | reverse complement strand
TAGGTCGACCAAGCTCGTGCACCACTGTTGCAGTAAAGTATCGCAGCGATGGAGTACTCCGAACAGGAGTTACCTTGTCCCGGACCCGGATCCAAAGAGCATGAATTCGGGAAGCCAACGGATGAAACCAGTCCGATTCGGGATGAGCCGGGGGATTGAGTGAAGGGGCATGTTTGGCCACGATCGGTGCGAGTACCGCCATTCGAGTGCTTCGGTCCATCGTTTTGGGATGTTTTCGGGCAGCCGCAGTGAGAACTTCTTCTAGTTTGTCTCGATTCTTTTTGTATAGCCTTTGGGGTGGGAGTTTAGAACAAGGGTGGTAACCGCCATGGGACTGGTAGAAGTTGCCTCGTCCTGGCTTTTCCAGCCATGATTTCCTGAATCTAAAGTTAAGGTCAGGGATGAGAACCCGGGACTGGGTGGGCGGGGGTGGGGGTGAGTGTATCAAGGACACGGAAACAGACCGTGGTGAAGATGACCCGTTTTTGTGAATCTTCATTGTCACCGAGCCGTGTCGTTTTGGATCCTCTGGACCTTACATCAAAGCCTCGAGGATTTTGGATGGTCGAGTGATGATAATGAACCTGAAATTGGTGTGAGTCAAAAGAAGCAGGGTAGGACTAGGGGGGCTGGGGGCTGATGATGATGCAGGAGAGATACGACAAGGGTCGTGGAACGATGAACCAATGGTGGTGTGATGACGACACTATCGTTCCATGATGATGATGACGACGACAAGGGTCGTGGAACGATGAACCAATGGTGGTGTGATGACGACGACAAGGGTCGTGGAACGATGGACCAATGGTGGTGTGATGACGACACTATCGTTCCATGATGATGATGACCACGACAAGGGTCGTGGAACGATGAACCAATGGTGGTGTGATGACGACAAGGGTCGTGGAACGATGGACCAATGGTGATCAAGGATGGACCAAACGGGTATTGATCGCATAAGCACCATTGCTGGTCCAGCTATGACAACTCCAGTGAGCGAACAAGTGGTGCCTTCGGTTCCCACAACTGCGTGTGAGCATCGTGGACCACATTGGTGAACCAGTCCTGTATCGGTGCAGATCCAGGTTCCATCGCGACGTTCCTTCATCTGGCACGTGGTCCGGCTACACCGGTGAGGTTTCATCATGACGATGCAGCCGCTCGAAGAGGCAATGCCGGTACGATGGGTGGCGTGGGCGTCTCGGATTGACCCAGAACCGATGCTCGCCGAGGTGGCTCGGAAAGCGTTGTGCCTTCACCCCTTTGCCGAACTGGGTCTACTGAATGACCTCGTCACAGTGTTCAAGCATCACGACGGCTCGAGTTGTGACCCCGACAGCACGCCCGGAGAAGTGAGGTCACTGTTGCAAAGAAGATATATACAATCTTTTGAGCTGGCCGAGCTTCCACCCGTGGACGATGCCATCTCAACCAGGATGCTCACGATTGCCCGCAACTTTGCCATCGACGGCAACACGTACAAGGTGAGCCCGTCGACGGTGACCCAAGATCCTAGCGTCTACTGACTGAAGGTTCCAAGGCCACGGGGGATCGATTGATTCACGCCTTTATCGAGTGCCAACTGCCAGTGGACGCCCTAGCCGCCATTCCGGCCAACCAGCCGCCGTACGCGGCCAACGCCAAGCTTGACTCGGCCGAGGCAACCATCAAAGAGGCTAGGGTTTTGCCCATTTGCCCATTCCCAAGGGAAGGCCCATTGACCCAATTGTGCCTCAGATTACTGAGCCTGCTCTCGTCGATACCTTGGACCGGTTCGATCCTACTGTGTCTGTAGAGTCGACCTTTGTGCTAGTGCTTTGGACCATCTTTGCTGAACTATGGAAGGTAAAATCATGGTTTACGCCCCACCGCCAACCCCTTCAACATGTGGCCCCTTAGGGTTAACCCTAAAGAGCTCTTCTTTTAACCCCAGCAATGACTGGCCGCACTCTAGGGTCGAGCTCCACCCGTTTTGGTAAACACCAACGCATCGACGGCTGCGGATGAGGCTCTTGTGGTCTTTACGGATACATTTGCAGAAGAAGGACCACCGGTAGGATCTGCAATTTTGTCAGCATCGGGACCTACATTGTACGTACCAACCGGAGCGTACCCCAGTGTGGCGTTGTTGTATCACCTCATTGTGAGGGCGGGTGAGGACGAACTTGCAGCAGTGATTGAGGGTCGACCCAACATTAGTCCCAAGTTTGCAGCTGCCAGGTACGTTCGATCACGTACATGACTTTACCAGGGCCATTCCCAAAAGGTCATGAGTCCACCCATTCGGTGTCGTTGTCCGATCCTTACTACGGACTCAATACGGTGTCGTCGTCTGGGTTTGGGCTATTTTTAGCAATCCGGGGTTATTTCGATAAAATCGAGCCAAAATATCGCCATAACTTTGAACCTTCGCTGCGAACACCATGACCACTGCATCGCCCAGCTCTGCCAAGGCCCTTTGTGAGTTCATCATGGACGAAGAAGTCCTGCCTGCACTCGAGATAATCGATGCCGGTACCGCCAACGTCAACGACCCCTACGAAGGAGGCGATACTGCCATCATCTTTGCGGCCATGGGAAAATCC
>CALHIR010000021.1 GCA_938030705.1 Candidatus Poseidoniaceae archaeon | reverse complement strand
TCAAGGTCGCATTGAGTGGCAAGTCACTGCTCTGATTGTTGATGGTCAGCACCAGCGTGCTCGGTGAATAGGAGAGGGTTGGAACTTCGTCAACCACGGTGATGTTGAGGTAGGCCACGGTTGAGCCCCCGCTGTTGTTGGCCCAGACCATGTAGGACGTTTGTGTCCACAATTCGGTCGGCGTTCCGTAGATGGTTCCGTTGTTGGTTCCGAAGGAGAGCCCGCTCGGTAGACTGCCATTGATGGCGTACGACGTCACTGAGCCTCCCGTGTTCTCGAGTGAATTGATTTCAGCGGCTTGAACCGCCATCAATGAGGTGGTCGTCATCACAGCATGCTGGAAGAGTGCAGTGTTTCCGAATGAATGGATGAACTGTGGCGTTGCGTAGTTTGTCGTCGTCGTGTTGCTCCCTTCAACGAACCACGTGGTGCCGTTGGTCGTATCGTAGGCCCAAAGGCTTCGTCGACTGTTCCCGGCGCCGTCCTTGCTTCCAGAGAAGTACAGCACATCACCAACGGCGACATAGGTGTAGGATCCTGCTCCCCCCGTGCGCGTGGAATTGATCACATACCATGAGGTCTGGTTGTCTGGGTTGTAGGCAGTAGCCCCGGAATACAGGATGCCTCCAATCCACGCCTTCTTCGTGCTGGTCCCGAAATCCGCTGGGCATTTGAACCCGTCATTCTTGATCCATGTCGTGGCGTTCGCGGGAGCATGTGCCACGCAGGAATGGCCGTCGTCAAGGCCCACACGTGCTTTGAAGTACAGCACGTCGTTCAGCAAGAACAGGTTGTACGACTTCGCGCCTGTCGTCGTGTTGGTGTTCACATCGGTGACAGTCCACGCCGTTTGGTTGGTGACGTTGTACGCATGCAGTTCACGATCCTCTGAAGCGGCTGAATTGGGAACAATCGCCCAGAAGTACGCCACGTCACCCACCGTGATGAGTTGCCACGCCGCTGCGTTGATCCCCCAAGGACTCGCAACACCAGACGAGAGGTTCGCCGCTTGCCAAACGGTGGTGTTGGTCAAGTTGTATGCCCACAATTCCTGGCTGCTTCCATCCGTTGCCCTGAACAGGACGATATCACCGATCATCGCTGATTTCGGCCTCGTACTGACTGGAGAGGAACTACCCGCGCCTGAGTTGATGTCCGCAACACGCCATGTCGTGCCATTGGACGTGTCGTGGGCCCAGAGTTCATTGCCTGAGCTACCGTCATCAGCAGAGAACAAGAAGACGTCACCAGCCTCTTGGAAGAAGGACGCACCGGGATTGCTGCTCCCCGTTCCTTGATTGATGTCCGCAACGAGCCATGTCGTGGTGTTGACCGTGTTGTAGGCATACAACTCCCAACCGTTGGACTGTATTCCTGAGAAGTACAGCGTGTCTCCAACGCGATGGCTGAGAGCAAGTTCCGTCGAAGCAAACATACCCGAATCTCGCCAACAGCCCGCCCCACTAATGGTGCTGACATGCCAGATGGTATGGTTCTGGAGCCCGTATCCATACAAGCCGTTGGAGCCAGACAGATACAGCACGCCGTCGACCTCCTCTGCGAGGCAGATCCCGTCCCAACCACTTGAATACGGTGTGAAGATGGTGCTCGACACCGTCCATGTGGTGCCGTTCCCCGTGGTGATGTTGACGAAGTTCGGTGCGAGGTGGACCTCGGTATTGTTCGTCCACGTGTTGTTCTCTGGGTTGTATTCGAACGGACCGGGTGCTACATCGTTGACGGTGATGTTGAGGTAAGCCACGCTTGAGCCACCGCTGTTGTTCGCCCAAACCATGTAGGACGTTTGTGTCCACAGTTCGGTCGGTGTACCGTAGATGCTGCCGTTGGTCGTGCTGAAGGTTAGACCGCTAGGCAGACTGGCGTTGATGGCCCAAGTAGTGACGTTACCACCCGTGTTCGTGTTGTAATCAATGCTGAATGGACGATGTGCCCACAGTTCATTGCCCGTACTTCCATCGTTGGCGTCGAAATAGATCGTATCTCCAGCGAGCAGTGCCATCCGATAACCTGGCGAACTACTCCCTGCACCGCTCTGGATTTCGGCCACTTTCCAGGTCGAATGGTTGGATGTATCATGCGCCCACAATTCGTGGCCTGTGCTCCCATCATTCGCTGAGAAGTACAACGTATCGCCAACGAGGACGTCCATGTAGAGGCCGGGGAAACTGCCTCCTCCACCACTGTAGATGTCAGCCACACGCCATGTTGAACGGTTGGACGTGTCGTGCGCCCACAGTTCGTTGTTGAGGGAGGCTTGGGCTGAGAAATACAACGTGTCGCCGACAACAATGCTCAGGTGCTCACCTGCATTGCTGCCGCTGTTACCAGTGTTGATGTTCTCGACCCTCCACGTTGATGTGTTCATGGTGTTGTGCGCCCACAAATTGTACCCTGTACCGTCATGGGCGGAGAAATAGATGGTTTCCTCAAGAACCAACGCCATGTATGAACCTGGATAGATGGAACCAGAACCACTGCGGATGTCTGTGATTCGCCAAGTTGAGTGATTGGATGTGTCGTGCGCCCACACCTCGTGCCCTGTGCTACCGTCATTGGCTGAGAAATAGAGGGTATCCCCAACAAGCAGTTGCATGTACTCTCCAGGGTTGCTGCTTCCAGAACCAGTGTTGATGTCGGTAACCCGCCATGGATCGCTCCCATTGGACGTGTTGTATGCCCAGAGTTCAGTGCCAGCGTTGTCATCTCCAACCGCGCTGAAGTAGAGCACATCACCAACAACCATGTCCAGATACCATCCTGGACCACTTCCAGAACCGCTGCGGATGTCAGCGACCTGCCACGTTGTTCCGTTGGAGGTGTTGTATGCCCACAATTCCTTGAAAAGACCGCCCATGTTGCCGCCATCACCTGCGTCGAAGTACAACACACCGTTGATGACATGCATCATTTTCTCTCCTGGGTTGCTTCCACTACAGCATGAACCTGCGATGTCAGCGACCTGCCATGTCGTACCATTCGTAGTATTGTGAGCCCACAATTCGTGGCCTGTGCTCCCATCACTCGCTGAGAAGTATAACGTATCGCCAACGAGGATGTTCGAATAGTAACCAGGCTGACTGCTGGCTGAGCCGCTGTTGATGTCAGCCACTTGCCATGTCGTTCCGTTGATGGTGTTGTATGCCCATAATTCCGTTCCAGTGCTTGAAGGACTATTACCAGCGTCGAAATAGATGGTGTCACCAACGAGGACACTCATGAGCCAACCAGGATTGCTGTTCGGCGATGATGCAGACGTAGCGATGTCATCAACTTGCCAGGTTGAACCGTTTCCGGTTGTCCCGTTGATGAATTGCGGTGCAAGGTGAACCTCGGTGTTGTTCATCCAGGTGTTGTTCTCCGGGTTGTATTCGAACGGACCGGGCGCCTCATCGTTGATGGTGAGTGTAATGGTGAACGAGGACGATCCACCGGAGTTGTTCGCCCAAATCGTGTATTCGATCTTGCTTGTCAATTCGGTTGGGTGTCCCCAAATTGTAGCATTATCATATCCGAAGTACATTCCAGCAGGTAGTTGTGGATGGATTGCTACTGTGACAAACGGTCCACCTCCGTGGATTGCTTCGATTGATAGCATCTCTGTATCGTTCTTGAGTACGATTTGACTTAGGTTGTAAGCGATGGTTGGAATCTGGTCATTCACCATTATGGAAATGTTAGAAATTACAGTTCCACCGCTATTATTTGCATAGATTGTCAGGTACTGCCATTCGTGGTACAACTCGGTTGGTATTCCCCAAATAGTTCCATTTTCTGTGCCGAAGAATAGACCGGCTGGTAGAGTTCCGTTAATCTCCCAAGAGGTGATGTTTCCAGCACCG
>CALHIR010000020.1 GCA_938030705.1 Candidatus Poseidoniaceae archaeon | reverse complement strand
ATCTCGTACCGCTGGGCTCGAATGAGTGAGGCTATTGCGCTGAGCATGTGCTGGCAGTTGCACCCCTTTCCGACTCCCCAGTTTCCGGACGACATGGGTTCAGACTCACAAGGGTCAATCTTGTTATTCGTTCATATTCGACCAATGAGCAATCGCATGGGTGCCGATAGCGACGCATACATACACGAGGCACCCCCTTGTATACGCTTAGAGATATTCTTCTAACATCTCTTTCAAAACTGCGAAAGGACTTGACAAAGAAAATCTAGTCTTCATTTTATTTCAGATTCTTTGGAATTGAATCCCAATCTGAACCAAGCCAAAAGAGATAGGATTTTTTGTCATCGCTCCACCGCCAATGCTCTCGAAGAGGTAAAGACAAATCCGATGCAAGTTTTTCAGCAAATTCACGTTGCTCGGCTTTGGTTTTGAATTCAAACCGTATTTTGATGTCTTCAACCCAGCATTCGACACCCTCATTTCGAGGGCCTACTCCCTCAAAAAAAGTCTCATCGTAGCCGTTTAGTTTGTATCCAGGTTTGATGATTTCTTGGCCGATTCGAGCAAAAGGATCGGGTTCATCTCGAACGAGGCGAATGAGGTGAAGACAAACGTTTGGACCGCTAAAGTACCTCACCGTATTCGTAGGGTATAAGTCAATCATTCGAACGCAAGAGTGCTCAGGAATTTCATTCCGTTTCAATTTTTTACTGTAAATGCCATCCAGAAGATACAGATGTTCCTGCGTGACGCGATAGCCTTTGAAACTCAGAGCGAATGGGGCCAACCTGAAATGTTTGGCTGCTAGCAAACTAATGGCCAATAACGAAAACCCAAATGTCAATGTGAAATCCAGAGGATTTGCATCACTTCCTACCGAGATTGTAGCAATAGAAACCATCAGAATAATCGCAGTCGTAGTGGATAATTTAGTATCCCCATTCCGTCTTATGTTTCTGGATTTAATAGCCTCCTGCCTTTCTTCATGTTCATGAACCGATACATATTTGCTGCGTAATAGCTCAAGTCTCTCACGCAAAGCATCATCACTCAAATCATTGGTGTTTTGTTCGCGTTTACGTTTGCGGCTCGGTAGCAAGTCTGTATTTCGTTTAAGGAAAAACCATGCGAAAAAACAGGGTAGAACAAAAAATGTGAGATTTTCGGCTTTGAGTAGGTTTGATGCTCCAGATTGGGCCAAAACGGAGACTTCCAAGATTGATGACAAAGCAGTCATAAAAAACAGGATCAAAGGAAATGAAATGACTCGTCGAAGGGGATGTATGGCAGGGTTAGCGACTCCATTTACGTTATGATTTTCATCGAAAGTAACATTGGAGTTTCGATAAGCAACGGAGGTTTTTGGTACAACACTCTCCAAGGAAAATTCTCCTGTTTCTTTTGTGTATCGAACATGTCCAAAGAAATCATCAGGACGGTGTTTCCATTTGACTTTGTCCATCCACTTGTATCTGATAATATCATTGTGATAGCGATGATTTTCATCCATCAACGCCTCCCAGTAAAGGTCTTCAACTTCTTTGCCAGGATTTCTCGCCCCGTGACTGTTCCTGAACTCAATTACACGTTTCAATTCACGATATTCTCGTATCTCTTTTGGCACCAACATAGAAAGCCGTCCTGTCTCAGAAAGGCCGGAGATTGCAAACCACGGCGCAATAAAAAGTTGAATAAACAAACCACCAAAGAATAATGGCCATCCCAAATCAAACCCTGCAGCCTCATTCATATTAACGAATAAACTACTTGATGTTCCATCTTCAGATTCAAGTGGTATATTCCACATGATCCACCCGACGAAGAAGAGTAGAATTCCAGAAACAACGAGCAGGATTCTGTAGAGAATCTTGAATCTTTTTTGAAAAAGGACCCCTTCTTTCAACTTCGATTCGAAGCTCTCATCTTCCCAAAAGGTCTCCACGCAACTGGTCAAATTAAATGTGAAAATAAATTCTTCTCCGTTAAATTTGCTGGGCGTTCAACAATTGTCACCCTTGAACATAAACGTGCCTGAAGGTACCCATGGAATCAGGGATGAGTGGCTCAAGTTTGAGAATTGAGTTCCTTCTCAACGAGAACCATGGCCAAATCAGGCCGCTGTGCTGCGAGAAGCGAAGCGATGGCATCCAGAATGGAGCGACAGTTGCAGCCCTGTACGACTCCCCAGCGTCCATGTAAAACCGCTTGCAGTCTCACGGTTGCTTGGTTTGGAGTCCAAACCCCTCATGGTTCTGAATCACAAGTTGCCACAAATTCCCCTTCGTTCCGAAGATAATTCCTATGCACAATGAATATATGCTGTTCATGTCATAACTGATATATGCCCAGAATAACCAATTTACTGGTATTGCTTCTTTTTGTTTCCTTGATGGCACCACTCATCTCAGTTTCAAGTGCGGAGTCCACAACTTATGGCGTCCCTAACGGGACTGAAATAGCCGCAGGAGGTGAGTTGGTTGTAGAACTTGGAACCATACCTGCAGGATGGTGGGTTGTGGTAAGTCACGATAGTGATGAAAATCCAATTGATATAACTGTGATGAAAAAATCAAATTGGGAAACCTACACGCCTTCTACTGCACTGACGAATGGAACGGAGCTCTCAACCACATTCAGTATTTTTACTTGGCAAGTCGAGGAAAGTGATGAGTATGTTGTCATTTATGATAATTCTGAGAGATTCAGCGGAGGGGCTGACGGATTGGTAGCTGCAACACTCGATAAGGGATATGGCGATGATGGAGCATACGCTAGGGTGACGGATTCTGTTCTTTACGACTATGAAAACAGGCTTTACGTTCAACCCGGTGAGATGTTTAGGTATGATTTCGGACAAGTTGGCCCAGGTTCTCACTTGACGATGAATGTAGATCTTGAGGATTGGTTCTCTGGGGGCCTTGATGCGTTCATTGTTGAAGGGAAAAACATTGATTCCTTCGTCAATGGTGAAGATACATGGAATCGAAATGCCACATTCTTAGACGTTTCTTACAACAATTGGTACTTTGAGCCTGATTATCTTGCTTCATGGAGCATATTCATCGAAAATGGGCCACGAGGCGAATCCAACCAGATGGCAGAAGCCGCAGTCGTGGACGTAAACTTCGATGTGGATGCCATGGACGATTATGATATTATCAAAACAAGTCGTATGGTTGAGTCAGGTGAGGCTTGGCATGGCGAACTCGGCCTCCGAGGCGCGGGTACAGTACTCGACTTCTTGTTAGATTTGGAAGGTTTTACTTCTGAAATTGATGTTTTAATCCTCAACACCACTGAAGCATTGAGGTACCTTGATGGAGAAAATGTATCAGTGCTAGGCCATGCTAGCTTGATTAACACTGATTCTTGGGACGCATGGTCCTACACATTCCCCGAACAGAACACGTATTCCATCATTCTCGATAACACGGACTCCCCAGTCGGAGGGGGTGCAGAAACTCGTCCAATTCATGCCGAAATACTCGTTGATGAAGCGACGCTGTCATCAAGTTGGTTTGGTTGGACAAAGAGTCGCCATTACATCGAAGATGACTCGTACTTGACATTTGATTTGGGTGAACTATACACAGGTGACGAACTGTATTATTCGGTTTCGGGGAAGCATTTTGGCTCGGGATTCATGCCTGGTTTTGATGTCGCTCTCATGACAAATGCGGAGTACCAAAAAATGGTTGCTGGCGAGACTCCTGTTATCATCGAAGCTGGTTCAAAAATTGATACTTGGTTTGCATCCTTATCATCGTATGAAGTTGAGGCAGATGGCGAATATATCCTCGTTATTGAGATAGGAGACAAAATCGCAGGCGGTTCAAATGATGATGGGGCATGGATGATGGATTTCACCGTGAAATCGTTAGGCAGCGTCTCACTAGAACAAGCAATGGATCAGAATTATTGGCTCACGGCTACCCATCATACCCAAGTTCCTGAAGGGACTACTACGATTGATGACCAAGATGGACAACGCAACATCGGAAACACACAAGCTGAAGACGACTCTGGTGGAGGAGCAGGTGGACTATTAGCAGTCTGCTGTGGTTTGCCAATTCTTCTTCTGGTCGTTAGGCGAAGGAGAAAAAAGTCAGCTGCGCAGCAAATTCAACTCGCTATTGAGGATGGAATCGAATCAGCTCTGTCAGCCCAACAACAAACACAGCCCGTTGCACCCGCAACCCCTCCTCAATTTGTATCTAGCCAAGAGCCATCGCCAGAGACTCCAGCTCAATCTGTTGATGGGAATGGATACGAATGGTTCACAACGCCAGATGGAACAAATTTTTACCGTACAGCAGGAAGTAATTCTGCTTGGTTCAAGTTTGAGAATTGAGTTCCTTCTCAACGAGAACCATGGCCAAATCAGGCCGCTGTGCTGCGAGAAGCGAAGCGATGGCATCCAGAATTGAGTGGCAATTGCAGCCCTGTGCGACTCCCCAGCGTCCATGTAAAATCGCTTGCAATGTTGCGATTCAACGATTTTCTGAGCCCTCACCAATGTATAAGCCACGAGTCCGACATCAAGGGGGCGCCTTGGGCTCAGACGTTGTCCGGTTAAGGGTCATGTTTCGTGTAGGAAAACACCTTTGTCGTAAGGGCGATAAGAACCAAAATCTTCGCAAAATCCCAGACCAAGAACGGTTCAGTACCCCACTCGTACGCTTGCTTTAGGCTCACATCGTAAAATGCAGCGAGCCACCAAGTGCCAAGGACATATACTGGAACCATCGCCATCGACCAGCACGCTAGGAGAGCGCGAACATTCGGCTTCGTGGACCGATATGAACGGTCCAATCCTTCAGCTACAACCGCTGAAGCAAGCGGAAATGCCAACAGGTATCCCGCCGACGGTATGAGCTGACCTGCATTCACGATGCCAGATGTGCCACCGGCATAGAAAGGGGCGCCAAGCGCCCCCATACCAACATAGAGTAAACCCGAGGCGAACGCGTCGTTGCGGCGGAGGTAGACTCCAGTTGCCAGCACCCCCATCGTCTGAAATGTGAACGGTACAGGACTCCACGGAGAGAGGAAAGAGACTTGTGCGAGCAAGGCGGTCAGTACGGCGAAAAAAACCACACCTGCGAGGCGATGGTTGAGGTGGTTGTCGTTGTGGCGAAGGATGAGATGCCATGTCAACGGGCGTATGAGTGCGGCTTGCATGCTTTGCTACAAGCTGATTCGATTCATGATGTTTTATGAATTTCTTCGATGCTGTATCTGTTTGGAACGATCATTGTTGACTGGGTCAAGTTTGAGAATTGAGTTCGTGGTCAATCAAGACCACGGCTAGATCGGGCCGCTCAGCCTCAATGTGTGTAGTGATCACATCCAGAATTGAGCGGCAGTTGCAGCCCTGTGCGACTCCCCTGGTTTAAACTCACAAGGGCTATGGCCCGGACCATCAAACAATTTTCACAACGCATTTGCCCATCGCACGACCTGAGAAGGAGCGATTGAAGGCTCCCTTCCATCCATCCTCTTCATCCTCTGAATGAAAATCCCAAACCCCGTCGAGAACCGGTTTGATCGGACCACTGTTGAGGTGTTTTGGGAGGAACAACTCGCACGGAGAAGGCATTCGATTTACCGAACTGAAGACGAATGTTGACACATCGGCCACCACCCTCTCTCGCCGTCTTGGTGAATTGGAGGAATTTGGCCTCGTATCTCGAACGGAACTTCCAACGATCCCCATGACGGTCGTTTACCGATTGACGGATGCAGGCCTCTCGCTCATGCCACGGGTTGAGGGTATGTTTGAGTGGGCGTTGTCCAACGGCCAGCCAGACGAATGAACGCATTCACAACATTACAACGGTTGTCCTTGTATGTCAATCGGTGCAAGAAGGGGAAGGAACTCCCGAAGAGGGGGACCTGTGCGTCGACGGGCAACATCGGTGATTCCCTTGGAAAAAGGGGCTGGAGAGTCCTATTGAGTGATGTTTAAAGGTTGCACAAAGCATAGGGAAGCCATGCGGACAGTGTTCATGACGATTCTGTTTTTACTCCCCTTGTTCACCGGATTTATTGATAACAATCATGTTCCGGAGACGCTTGATGAGGCAAAAGAACCTCAAGCTGTCATTGGTTCTGGAAACCCTCTCGGCTGGGAATGGGTGGAAAAAGACGAACTCGCTGGATACCTGTGGATACGGGAAATTGAAGCCTATGCAGATGGTACCTCCTTTGTTGCAGGGATCTTTCGCGGTGGGAGCGTGCATCTTGGCGCCCATCACGTCCTCAACATGGGTGAACACGATGTATTCGTCGGGAAAAGGAATTACGATAACAAATGGATTTGGCTTTCTTCCATCGGTGGCACGGGAGATGAATTCATCAACGATATGGTGTTTGACAACGGCAACGACTTGTTGATCGCTGGAACCACAGATTCGTCCACGTTGAGCGTAACAACCCCCTCCGGTACGGTCACGCACACAACGCAGGGCTCCAATGATGGGTTTGTTTCCCACATCAATGCTACGACAGGTGCCATCGGATGGATTGAGACCATGGGAAGCGCAGGCCTTGACAACACCACCTCCGTTTCTCAATCTCCCAACGGAATCATCAGTGTTTGCGGTTGGTCGACAAGCAGCACCCTCACTTTCAACAGCACAACTTACGCAAATGCCGGAAACGAGGACATGTTTGTGTTTTGGATGTCGTCAGCCGGTGCCATCATGGATGGCATGATGTTTGGCAACACCGGTAGCGAGTTGATTCACGACTGCAAAACCGATCAAAATGGGAAAACGGTAGCTGTAGGTGAGTTCTCATCCTCCACGCTCACGCTCAACCAGACGACCATCAATCACGGTGGCGGCATGGGAAGCGACAGTCTGGTCATGCGGGTTTCAAAATCAAGCGGTGTTGAATGGGTGCGGAAGCCCATTGCAACAGCGAACGACCGAGCCACCTCCGTTGTGGTTGATTCGGTCGGCAATGTCTTCGTGGCAGGTGAACACTTCTACAACGGATCGAATTCCAATTCCATCACGTGGGGTTCCATCCAGATCAACACGGGTGGTGATTACTCGATGATTTATGTCGTAAAAATATCGAACGTTGGGGCCGTTGGTTGGGCCTTACGTTCCTACATGCACACCAATAGCTACGGGTCTAATCGGCTTGCGATTGAACCGTCATTGGACCTTGTCGGCGCCCATCTCGGCCTGAGTTTTCAATCAAAGGGCTACGGTTGCATCTACTTCAAGTCCGGCTCTACATCCTACGGTTGCTACAGTTCGAGTGGGAATTGGGGTTCAATGATTGTTGGTATTTCCAACATCGGGACGATGTCAACCTCAAATTATCTGGCGTACCAATGGACAACAGTGTTTGATTTTGACGCCGTTGAGAACACCACCTCAAGCAATGATTTTGTGACTTCGGGATGGAATAATTTCCCAAGGACCACCTCGACTTACACCGAGCTTTCAGATGCCCCAGGAGGAACCCTTGTCAGGGGGACATGGGAAACGTCGTCATCCACCGTGGGCCCGAAGTCCAACACGCCGACCTATGCGTATGCTGGTATATCTGGAACAGAAGAGGTCATCGATATTGAGCCCATCTCCTCCACCCAAAACGCCGTGTTGATTTACTCAAAAAGTCAGGGCTTGAGGTTCGGTCAACACGCAGTCGGTGGAAGTGTGGACAACAAATTGATCCTTGCGATTATTGATAACAACGGTCAGTGGATTTCAGCCGATCAGATCACGTTTGGGCGGGACCGAATTGACCATCAAAATTGGGGATCAAATTCTCTTTACAACCACAACAAGATGGGCATGAACATGGACGTTAGCCCAAACGGGACCGTTTGGGTGAGTTTCTTTTGGGCAGACCATATGGAGGTCCCAAACATCGCGCAAAGAACGAGCGGTTTTGGATTTGGAGTGGTCACCTGGACGTCTGCAAACGGGTGGGAGACGTACAACCAAATCAATTTCAGACAGGATTACTATGTCGCCAACGACATTACGGTTGACGGCCTTGGCAACGTCTACGTTTTGGGTGCTTGCTACTCAAACTTATACGTTGATTCGACCCAAATCAGCACCTACTCGGGCTATCGAACATGTGTGGCCTATTGGAATGCAACAAGTTCAACTTGGGACCATGAATTCAAGTCAAACGGGCGCTATCAAGGTCCCATCGCAGACAGCATTCAAGGCGATCCCAACGGCGGGGCGGTTCTCTACGATCGAGGAGGATATTGGAATGATTTTACCACAGGGTCCAACACGAACACCGACCAATACAAGGGTGGATTGGTCCGACTCTACCACGGAAACGGTTCGGCCACGCTCCTCGGCAAACCCTCGACGTATCAAAACGATAACAGAATACGTTCTTTGGACGTCAGTTCAAGCGGTGATGTGGTCCTTGCAGGTTGGTTCCAGGGTTCCATTTCCTACCCGAATTGTTGTTCTGTCAACACGGGCGGTTCGAGAGATGGAATGATCACATTTTGGAACAACACCTCCATGAGTTGGGATTGGTCAATATCCCTTGGTGGCTCATCAAACGATCAAATCCACGCCGTACGCTTTGTGGGCAATCAGAGCATTGCCGTTGTAGGTGAGAAAACAGGGGTCATCAGCGTTGGTCTCACAACGCTGTCGGCAGCAGGGACAGGCTTTGTCGCAGTCGCTTCAACAGCTGGCTCCTGGGAATGGGCACAGCAACCCGAGGGATCAGCATCCATCAACGCCATCGCTCAGGTGTCCAGTCAATCCATCGTAGTTGGAGGGGATTTGCACTACCAAAGCACGGACCATGTTTTCGGACTTGACAGCAAAACCACTTCGGATGGTTCTGATTTATTTGTGGCGAGAATGAGTCCTGATGCCGATGCCGACAGCATCACCAATTCAAGGGACAATTGCCCCAACATCTACAACCCAACCCAAGACGATTACGACGTTGATTCTTCGGGCGATGTCTGCGACAGCGATGA
This sequence comes from Candidatus Poseidoniaceae archaeon, assembly GCA_938030705.1. Taxonomy (GTDB): domain Archaea; phylum Thermoplasmatota; class Poseidoniia; order Poseidoniales; family Poseidoniaceae; genus Poseidonia. The sequence goes on along the minus strand of CALHIR010000020.1, from coordinate 48,339 downwards.
TGACGGTGACGGTATTTTGGACGTTGATGATGCATGCCCGTCGGGCGCATTGGCGTGGACCAGTAACGCCGCCAGTGATCACGATACAGACGGCTGCCAAGATGTCGATGAAGACAACGACGACGATAACGATGGCATGACCGATTCTGCTGATTTGTGTCCCGTGGGAGACTTGAATTGGACAAGTATCCCCACCCCGCCAAGTGCCAGAACAGATTATGATAGCGATGGGTGCCGTGATTCAACTGAGGATGTTGACGATGATAATGACCAGGTGAATGACACCCATGACGCATGTCCAACGGGTTCGTTGGGATGGGTATCTTCGCCATCCACCGACGCTGATGGCGATGGGTGCCTCGATGACTTCGAAGACCAGGATGATGACGGTGATTCGGTTTTGGATGATGCCGATCTATGCCCGAACGGAGCACTCGGATGGACGTCAAATGCATCCACCGATAACGACGGTGATGGGTGTTTGGACGCAACGGAAGATTTCAACGATGACAACGATGACTTCGTCGACATCGATGACGCCTGTCCGAACGGGACGGTGGGGTGGTCGTCAGGCCGCTTTACGGATTATGATGGGGATGGATGTTTTGATGCGGGTGAAGATACTGACGATGATGCCGACGGTGTCCTTGATGTTGATGATAATTGCCCGATGAGCATTCCAGGTTGGCGTACCAACCCGACCGTCGATTTGGACGGGGACGGGTGTCATGATTGGAACGAGGATTGGGACGACGACGGTGATGGCGTGGACGACCTTAACGATCTGTGTCCGAGGACCGCTCGTGGATTGACCGTTGATTCGGGCGGTTGTGCCACCGGTGAATCTCCTCCCTCCGAGGGCGGTTCAAGCATCACCAACAACTACCAAAACACCACGTACGTCAACAACACGTATCAGAATGATTCCTACTTCAATTCGTCCTATCTTAACGAGACAAACCAGTTTGAAAACAACTCGTATCAGTTCAAGAACACCACCTACGAGAACACCACCTACGAAAACGAGACCTTCCAGAACACGACAAACCTGCTTGAAAACAATGCGTCCATTGAAGAACAAAACGACGATCAAGCACCTGATGAGGAGAATCTAAAATCAGAGGAAGAGGGTTCGGCGATGAGTTTCATCGAGTTGTCGGTTGTCGGTTTACTCCTTGCGATTTTCATCGTTCAAATCTTGATGGTCCCACGGTCAAAGCAACGGCCGTTTTCGTCTCACCAAGAGGGTGGTTATCAGGAGATGGAGTCCGATGAATTTGACAAGATCAAAGATGAATTCGATACAAAAACCATCACGGATGTGCCAACTTCCACAGACGAAATACATCCTTCACCCGAAGAGGTCCCAGAAGAAACAGACCTTGCGTTCACGGCGCCCTTTGAGGAACCATCGGTGGTGGCAGAGCCAACCACTGCAGTGGAAGAAGCAATGGACGAGGAGGATGACGAGGGGGAAGCAATTGAATCATCTGAGGGGCCCGATGAACACCTCGTTGGTTCCATAGATGAAAACGGATACGAATGGTTGGAGTTCCCGGCTGGTACGGGTCAAAATTACTACCGGATAGCGGGCCAGTCCACGGATTGGATGTTGTGGGACGATCAGTCCTGACGTCAACAACCTTCCGGAATTCCCTACCGCTGGTCTTTAGAGGCCAAATCCATACGTTTTCGAACGCTTCAAAGCATCCAAGGGAAAGGGTTTGGAATCAATCCTAGCAAATAGATCAGCGCCAAAATTCCGAGGATGAGAAACCCGATGGCTGTTTCCAATGCATTGAAAATCATCTGAAGAATATCGCCCGGGTCGGTGGCATCGAGGCCAAAGAGCGTGAACAGCGGTATGAGGAGGAGACTGAACAATCCTACGGTGGCCATGCGGAAACATTCACTGACGAATGTATAAGTATTGACCCGACAATCTCGAAGAGATTAGTGCAAAATTGAGCCAAACAAACACCACGAAATTGAGCAATATCAATCATAGCAGGACTGAGGTTTAAGTAAAATCATTTTTTGGATTGGAATATGTCACTAGCACCAACAGATTATGACTTTGGAGATACCTCAAATTACGAGTTTGCTGAAAATGTAACCTGTACCAATGATGAGGCCCGAAAAATGTTCATCGAAGCCTACGGCCACATGCTGAATTACAACCATGAACAGGCCATTGCATGTTTTAGCGCCACCACCGAACTCGACCCGAACTGCGCCATGGCTTGGTGGGGTATCGCCTACTGTCTTTCCTCGAGCTACAACTGGTCGCCTGGACTTGGCTCCGGCCACGACCCCATTCAACAAGCGCTGAAAGTAATGGACCACTGCACCGAACTAGAGCAAGACCTCATTCGTGCGCTTTCGACTCGTCACTCTGCCGAAGCCAGGGACGCCGCCGACCCCACCGTGCTCAACATGGGCAACGACCCAGCCTTGAACGTGGCGTTCGCCGAAGCCATGGCACCTCTTTACGAGAAGTACGCCGGCAACTTGGATGTCGCTGCCATCTATGTTGAGGCGTTGATGAACCTCAAGGCTTGGCAACTCTGGGACAAGAACACGGCCACGGGCGAAATCACGCCTGCGGACGACAATACCCTCTTGCTCGTGAAGATCATGGAGGATGCCTTTGACAGCAGCGATGAGGCCAAAGTCCACCCTGCCCTTTGCCACCTTTACTGCCACGCCCTCGAGCTCTCCCCCTTCCCCGAAAAGGCCCTTCCTGCCGCCGACGTCTTGCGAACCCGCATGCCCGGTCTTGGCCACCTCGTTCACATGCCCTCCCACATTGACGCTTGGGTCGGACAGTGGAAGGAAGCCATCGAGTGCAACATTGCTGCGGTTGAAGCCGACGACCGCTACGTGGAACTGACTGGAAACGAATCTCAATTTTACAAGTTTTACCGCATGCACAACCATCATTTCATTGTGTGGTGTGCCATGTTTGACGGTCAATACGAGACGGCCCTCAAATACGCTCGAAAGGCCGTCGATACCCTGCCTGCAGGCGATGCCGACCACGGTGTTCAGTTCATGCTCGCCGGCGTCATCCCAATGGGCGCGATTTTCCTTGAATCGTATGTCACGATGCCCTGGCACGTCATGATTCGCTTCGGAAAGTGGGACGAAATTCTCGCTGAACCGATGTATTCCGACAAGGACGTCTTCCCTGCCACCATCGCCACCCAACATTACGCCCGTGGTGTTGCCTACGCCTCCAAGGGCATGGTGCCTGAGGCGGAAGCCGAGCAGGTGTTGTTCAAGGAAGCCCTTGCCAACCCTGCCTTGGCCGGCCGAGTGATGCACAACAATCTGATGTACCAAGATCCTGCTGAAGGGCCGTCCATCTTGAACGTGAACGCCGCCATTCTGGAGGCTGAAATCGAATACCGCCGCCAATTCCTTGCTAAGGCAGACGGCGAAGACCACGACTTCACCGCCGCTTTTGATGAGTTGCGACGTGGTGTTGACCTTTCGCTCAACCTCGCCTACAACGAGCCTTGGGGCCAGATGCAACCCGTTCGACACATCTTGGGTGCGCTGCTCTTTGAGCAAGGCCACATCGAAGAAGCTGAGGAAGTCTACCGCGCCGATATTGACCTTTGGAAGGGCAACATGTGGGGCTTGCTCGGCTTGAAACTCTGCCTTGAGGCTCGCGGTGATGCACCCGAGGAACTCGCCGCTGTCACGGACCTGTTCAACGAGCGCAGTGCTCGTGCTGATATCGTTCCTGCCAAGACTTGTTTCTGTGCACAAGACGCCCTTGCAACGTCATGCTGCGACTGATTTGGCCTGTTGATGGGTCGGCGTTCTCTTCGCGTGAGGGTTGCCATAATCCTCATGAAGACGGGGTTTCTCTCAAGTATCAACGGACATTGAGACCGCGGCAAATATTGGCGAAGCCGTCAGCGGTGTAGCCATTTTGTTCACGCTCCTGTTCAGCCTTCGGCAAATGAAGCACTGGAACGAAAATCATCGCTATGAACGCCTTGATGATCGACATGAACAACATCGGTGTGCTCGCCAAGAACGGGCATTTCTCGATTGACTTGGTTGAGGATTTCTGTGGTGTTTATGTCCGTATGTTCGCCAGTCGATGGCGCCGCGTGAATCAGATTTTCATGAAGGTCAACGTCAACAAGACAGGTGATGACTCTGAATCGATTTGGGCGGGTTTGTTTTGGCTGTTGCATAACCCTGAGGGTAGAGGCAACAAAGGCATGTCACTGAAATAGACACCAACGAACAATCGAGTCTCTTCAACCCCAACCCATCAATTGACGGAAGGCGGGGGTTGCGCAGAGTTTGTTGACATCCTCTTCGGAAAAGTATCGTGCAGCAAGGGCCGAACGTACTTCTGATTCACTTTTTCCCGTGGCGCCAACCATGTTGATGACCCGGTTGTAGCTTCCCCCACCGGAATAGCTGCTGCCGCTATAGCCAGCATTGGGCTGCCCGAAACTGTAAGATTGTGGGTTTTGAGAGCCTTGGCCCAAAAAACGAGCGAGCAGGTTTTGCAAGAATCCCATGTGATCATCTCATTGACTGCGGGGCTGCCCGGGCCCCGCAGTCGGTTGGTGTCCCTACCGCATGCGGTAGCAGGTCATCGCTTTGCAGCTCTCTTGGGCGATTGTTGGTCACTTTTGTCGGCTTATAATGGTTCATGTTTTGCTAACCACTCGAAATGCGGGTTCAGCCCGTCCCGCTACTTCATCATCACCAAGTTCAACGGACGCGTTAAGTCGACGAAGTAACTCAACATGGGTCGCAGACCAGGGTACTTTTCCACTGCCGGGGCCGGCCTCCTCCCATGTCCCTTTGTGTGCCAGCGTACTCAAGCCATCAGCCAGCTCGTCGAGCATGAGGTGAATGTCAAGCCAAGCATGGCCCAACTGTTTGATTTCGGTGCCCATCGATTTCCAACCCATGGTCGCCACTTCCTTGGCCAACTGCTCTTTTGGAATCGCCCGTGGTGCGACGAGCAACGTTTGCTCCAAGTGTTCAAACGTGTGAACTGGTCCCCATCCAAGTTCATTGATTCGAGATGCGACGGATGATAAATGTCCTTCCGTCCATCGTTTCGGAATCCATGCCATAAAGGCGCTTCTTCCCTTGGTTCCGACCACTTGGGTGCTGCATTGAACCACGGTGATGGGTTCTTGTTCAGTGGTTCTGCGGTTAGGGTCGAGTTGTTTCGTCTTTTTTGAAGCCCGTAGTTTACCCCAACGCAGCAGGTCCGTTGGTCCAAGCGGCCAGTACCGTAGAGCGAGGGCACTTGGATGTCTTGGCAACGCGTTCACCCAAGTTTTCAGCGGTGCCTTGAGTTGCGCTTTTGTGATGCGAGTGCACACCCATCCTGTCGTTCCATGAAGACTTCCCGGGAGTCGAATAATGCGACGTGTATCGCCTGTTACCGTAGGGTCAACTGGAAACCCTCGGTCAAGAACGCGACGTAGGAGGTCTTGTCGCGCCGTTCTGACCGCATCTTCACGCTCCTTGGGGTCGGGGATGGAGAACAAGGTACGGTCGTTGTCTCTGAAGATCAGATGGAACCCCTTCCCTCCACTGTAGCTTATCGAAAGTAACGTCATTTCTTCGTTCGCTTCAATCCAGAGCAAAAGCCGATGGGTGGCTTTTCTCGCTTGTTCAAGCCGACGGTAGCAAAACGGTGTGAAATCAATGTCAAACACCACCAAGTGGTCGATGAGCACCGGATGCGGTGCGTCAACATCGCTTCGTTTGGGAAGGTCAACCGGTGTCAGCCACGCCGATGTGCCGATGTATACGTCCCGGGGGCCTTGCTTCTGAAGTTCCTTCCCGAGGGCCTTCGCCGAGGAAAATTGCCGATTTGCCGTGGCCCATCGTTCATTTGGAAGTCGCCATCGAAATTGATGTCGGGACGGTTTGTCCAACCATTCAAGGTCGGTTTCATTTGACCCGTACCACGCTTGAAGCGTTTCTCGAGTCAGCATCATCCAGGAGGTGGAGGTGTATGCTCTCAATCTTTCCATTTCCTCGGCTGGGGTAGAAACACCCTTTTTCACCCAAAAACAAAGTCTTTGCTCGGATCTGTATTAGATTCACATGCGAAAACAGACCATCATGGCCGTGAATATGCAAGAAAGTAAAGTAACACGTTTTGGTACGGTTTGTGCCCAGTACTTTGCTCAAGGTGTGCCTTGGTTTTTCGTGGCCAAGGGTTTCGGGGCCATGTTTGCGGTGCTTGGATTGAGTCGTGTATTGAATGATTCAGGCTTCCATGCGGCCTTGAGGAGTTGATGGCCCTCTCTCGGGAACAAAAGGACGCTACCAACGCCGTCATCGTCCTCATGGCCAACCACGCCGTGATGACCTACCATCGCAATCTTTCGTTTGACATCGTTTCCTCGTTCTACAAACCCTACCTTTCGTTGATTGGACCGAGCATGCGACGCATCATGTTCTTGACCGAGCAAGGCTACATCATGCACGAAAAAAGCAGCGTAACTGAAGAGGATGGTATGGGGACGTTTCACTGGGTGATTTGGCTGCTCGATCGGCTCGAGCAACACGATAAGCCAAATGAATTCAAACCACACATCAACCAGAAGGATTGGCTCCCCTGATCACGCTTCGTTCTCGATGTCGGGAACGGCCTTGTCTTCATCTTCGTTCAAAAGAATCGCTTCCTCGACGTCTTCTTCGGTTTGAAGGCGAACGGAATAGCCGGCCGTTCCTGCCGCACCAATCAGCATCAGCAACGAGATAATGACGGCAAAGGGATGGTCGGCAACCAATCCGCCCATCGATGAAAAGAAACCTGTGCTTGTCTTCTCTTCACCCGTTTCTTTTGGTTGAATCAGGGAAACAACGGTCGCTTGGTCGTAGGCGCCACGGGTGAAGGTGAGCATACCGTCCATCGAATCCTCGTATTCCTCGGATGGCGTGGTTGGGTTCAAATCCGAATAGAAGTCGGGGCGTTGTTCAAATCCGATGTTCACCGGCTGCGTCAAGTCCATTGTCAACATGACGTCAACAGTGTAGGGGACTTTGGATTCAAAGAATTCTATGTCCCCGAGGAAGGGCCAAAGCGTGACGGCCGTGCCCGATACATCGAAATGAGCCCATTGGCCCCAGGAAGATTCGTCCACAGCGATGTCGTAATACCAGGAATCCGCAAGTCGGTTCCCCTCACCTTGGGCGTCGTTGCTTCCGTCGTCACCCAAATCAATAGCGAGTTGGAGGGAGCCAGCTTGGCCGGTGTCGAGGTCCACTTCTGTGGCGGTGAACGTTGCTTCCAGGCGCGTGGTGCCGTTGGGAATCCAAACATAGTGGGAATCATCCGTATAATACACGGCACCGGTCTGGCCATTGTTGAAGTGGTTCCAATCACCCTTCCAAGCGTGGCGAACTCGGTCGGTGTTGGCGGGGATGGTCGTTGTTGTCATCATGCTGTCGTAAATTTCGTAAGCGTCCCAAACATTGTATTCAGGGTGGTCAACGATGCCGTCGTTGTCTTGGTCTCGCATCAGTTGAAGGGTTCGTGCAAGGGCGACGGCTGCATCCAGGTCGGTCAGGCCATGACCCACACGCCAATCATGGCATTGTCCGGTCGCACTTCGGTAGCATTCCTCGGGAATATCGTTGCAAGAGTCCTCGTCGTTCCCATCCTCGCACGAATTGTCCATCCCCTCATAGCGGGCCGTCAATTCAAGAATCAATTCCACTTCGTGGACTCGGCTGGCGTTTCGCGTCTCCCAGTCTTCAAACTGTCCGTAGGCTGCGGTGCCTTCACCGGCGACGAGGCTGTCACCAAAGTCATGATCGTCTCGGTGGTAATCAGCGGCTCCGAGGGACGGTGCGACATCGAGCAAGATGCCGGCCATGCCGCCAACATGCGGGGTGGCCATGGACGTGCCAGAGATGGACATGTAGTAGAGGTCGCCTTGAGTGCGCGTGGAGGCATCGATGGCGGTTCCTCGCGGGGCGGTAGCCCAAATGTCGCGGCCGGGCGCACCTACATCGGGCCACGTGTGCTGTTGGTTCATGCAGCCTCGGGATGAGAATGAGGTGACCGCTGTACCGTCGTGGGTCAAGGCAGCGACGGAGATTGCAGATGGTGTGTTGGCGTAGACGTTGGTGCGAAGGCCTCCGGAACATTCTGCGCCAGAGCCTCCCGAGTTTGAGGCAGCAAAGATGACGGCCACGTCGTTTTCGTAGGTCAGACGGTCGGTCAGTTGGGCAATGACGCCGTTGGGATCGTAATCGCCGTCCGTACCCCAAGAATTGGAGACGACACGAACGTGGTAGGGGTTCTGGCCGGGTATGGAGTGAGCATAGGTCCACTCCAGGCCTTGTTCGGCAGCGAAGATAGAGGCGCCGTCTCCCGTGCCGAGGGCGACGAGTTGGCCGCCTTTGGCCACGCCGGCCCGGCGTCCAGCCGAAGCGTCTCCGTTGCCGGCAATCGTTCCGCCGACGTGGGTGCCGTGACCGGAGGAGGTGTCGGAATTCCGAGTCTCAACCCAGCCGCTTGGTCCGTACTTCGCAGAGTAAAGGGTCTTTTCTCCCGACCAAGGTTCGAGGTAGTCGTAGTCGGGATGCCCTGCGTCCACGCCGGTGTCAAGGTCCACAATGGCGGTCCCATCGCCGTCCCATTCGGAAAACGAGAGGTCCGTCTCACGCTGGATTTCACCGCTGGGCGTGATGATGACCCTGTCCCACGTATCGGTCGCTCGAACCACATGGGTCGTTTCGTGCATCATGATGCCGGGGTCAGGTTGGCCTCCCCATTCAGAGGGCAGGTAGAAGAAATCCAGTGGTTTGTCGAGTTCCAAGTATTCCACTCGGTCCCAGGTTGAAAGGCGTCGGACATCGATGGCTGCACCTTCAACCAAACCGCCGTCGACCAGCGGGGCGTCGCCGAGGATGTTCAGCCCCAGATGTTGCATGAAGGCTTCATCGTGGTTGGTAACCGGGGAGGTCAATTGAAAGATAACCGGCAGGGTGGTGAAATCATCCACCTCTTCGAGACGGTCAACCAAATCGCTGTTCATTTTGTTCGCATCCCCCATGGGATTGGTTGAATCAGCGAGCGGTGAGGCGGTTGCACCGACCATGAGCAATTGCAGAACGAGGGCGCACAGAATCATCGCACGGCGGGTGGTTGCCATGGTGATTTTCCACCGCCCCCGTGTTATAATGCTGATGGTTCCCCGGACCGGAGCGATAGAGAGGACCAAGACCAAGTTTTCCAACAGGAATTCACGTGCAAATGACAACATCTGGATAGATTTCTGCCTTCAAGGGCCTTCGTGCTTCGTGGGGTTGGTGGCGAAAAAACGAGGCCGATGCCGAGGAAACGGAGCATGAACGCCGGATGAGGGATGCACGAGAAGGGCGCGAATTAGCATTTGTTCATGCACAAACCGTAAGCGAGGTTGCCGCCATCCAAGTCAAAGCGGAACGGGAGGTTGCCGCTTTTCGTGCCAAAACGGAACGGGCGGTCGCCGAGGTTCGGGCTCAAGGTCGAGAACAACGTCTCCAATCGGTGATGGTGGTGTACGCTTCCATTTAAGCCAACAAACGCGCTTGATTGACCTCGCCCGACGATGACGCTCCGTCTCGATGCGCTCGACTTTCGAATGGAATGGTGCGAAACGATAAGAGGTCCCTCCGGAAACGGCCCACGAGGCCTGTGAAAGTTCGACTCCATCAATTCCTTTCCCGTACAGGTCAATTCTCCTCCAAACGTGAGGCAAAAGAGGCTGTTTGGTCCGGTGACATCACGGTGGCAGGCTCGGTCATCAAGGACATCGCCTTCCAGTTCAATGCCAACACCAAACAAGTGCATTGGATGGGTCAATTATTGCATCTTCCCGGCCTTCATCAGACCTATGTGCTCAATAAACCTCGCAACGTAATCTGTTCGAGGTTGAACAGTCAAGAGCGCGCACTTGGCAAACGCTCCGTATTTGCGTTACTTCGGGACCACGTGGACGATTCCACCTATGACCGGCTGCTCACCGTTGGCCGATTGGATGAGCAGACCACCGGTCTCCTGATTCTGACCACCGATGGGCATCTCGTTCACCGGATCGCCTCTCCTAAAAGCAAAGTGAACAAAACCTATGCCGTAACGACCGACCAGCCGGTATCGGCATCTGTCCTTTCGTCCTTGCGCCAGGGCGTGTCCATTGAACTCGAGGAGAACGGTGAAATTCGGACGTACCAAACGAAACCCGCCAGTGTTGAAGTTGAGGAAGACGGGACCGTTGTATTGACCCTCTCTGAGGGGAAAAAACGGCAGGTGCGTCGGATGTTTGCGACCCTTGGATTTGAGGTGGTTGGCTTGCATCGGCGCTCCATTGGGGAATTGAATCTCGAGTTGCTTGACCTTGCCGAAGGGGCTTCGTTGGAAATGGACGAGCGGCTTCTTTGCCAATCCATCTTCAATGAATCCTGAGACAAAAGACCTTGAAGCACTGCGCGTTAGGTGGGGTGAGGAAGCACGATGCCTGGTGATATGTCTTGGATGAAAGCTCGCTATGACGAACTCAACGAGAACTCCTTGTTGTGGGAGCCACCGACCTTGGAGGGGCCGAACCAACCTCGCTGTCAGATGGACGGAAAGCCGACCATCATGCTCTCGGCCAACAACTACCTCAACTTGACCACGCACCCAAAGGTCGTTTCGGCCATGCAGGAAGCCACGACGAAATACGGTGCGGGAAGCGGATCCGTTCGTGCGATTGCAGGCACCATGGACATCCATCTTGAGGCCGAGAAAAAAGTCGCTGAATTCAAAGGCGTTGAGGCATCGTTGATCTATTCCGCAGGCTACACGGTGAACGTCGGCCTCATTCCGACCTTGGTGTCCGGCCAGCAGGATGTCATCATCTCCGATGAACTCAATCATGGCTCCATTATCGATGGTGTGCGACTGACGAAGGCTTCCCGTGCGGTGTACGCCCACAACGATATGGGTGAGTTGGAAGCCGTTTTGAAAGCCCACGAAAGCTCGGAACGAAAACTCATCATCACCGACGGTGTGTTCTCGATGGACGGCGATATCGCACCTCTCGACGAAGTCACGGCACTGGCAGAAGAATACGGGGCCATGGTCTACGTGGATGACTGCCACGGAGAAGGTGTTCTTGGTGAAGGTGGAGCAGGTATTGTTGACCACTTCAAGCTGCAAGGGAAGGTTGATTTTGAGACCGGTTCGTTTTCCAAAGCCTTGGGTGTCCAAGGGGGTATTTTAGCGGGAACGGAACTGACGCGAACCCACGCCCTGAACCATTCGAGGTCGTGGTTGCTTTCAGGTTCCCAACCACCCGGTGTCGCCGCCGCACAAAAAGCGGCGATTGAGGTATTGATGACCGAACCGGAGCATCACGCTAAACTCTGGGCCAATACGAATTATTTCCGGAAGGAACTTCAATCCATGGGTTTCAACACAGGCGATTCCGTGACGCCCATCATTCCCGTCATGTGCGGTGAATCGTCCACCGCTAAAGCCATGACACAAGCCTTGGGCGAATTGGGTGTCATGGCCGGTGCCATCGTCTTCCCGATGGTGGCCAGGGACAAAGCTCGAATCCGAACCCAAATGTCTGCAGGGCTCAGCCGCCAAGATTTAGACGATGTGCTGGCGTGTTTTGAGAAGGTTGGGCCCCAAGTCGGCGTGATTTGAGTTCACTCCGATTCAAAGGCATCGACAACTTCCAGCATTTCGGTGTCGCCGTCAACCATTTCCTCGGCCTCAACCGCTTCTTCGGGTTTGGTCTCCAACCCAATGAACGGGTCTTTTCCGTCTTCAATCATACACAGAAGTCGCCAGCGAGGCGCCCAAGAGAGGTGAACATACATTGGCCCCGGCAACAACAGCAACGCCCAAATCAGTACCGATGGAATCGACACCATGTCAACGCGGTCAATGGTTAACAGCCCAAGTCCAAGGAAGGGCATCGGGTAGAGGATTTGGCGAGGTGGAGCGACCGGGTATCGCTTGGAGAAGGAGATCAACATGACCGATACGAAACCGCTGGCCGCACAGGCGATGATCAGGAGCGAGGTGTGGTAAAGCCATTGAACGCCCCAAACTTCGCTGTCATCCCCGTAGGCGTAAGGTAATATCAAGGCCAAAGCGACCAGGAATCCGTAGAACCCGCCGATGTTGGCGGGGTGGCTCAACCACAAGGGGAGCCGGGAGAAGCGGCGAGAAAGGGACGTGCCGAGCAACGTCTCTTGCTCATGGGGGGCCAAGGCTTCGACCTTGGAACTCCACGTCTCATTGGTTGGCACGTCTTCCGGTGGACGGAAACGGTTTTGAACATAGGGGTTGTTTTTCGGCAAAAAGATTCATTCTTTGCCACGGAAAAACGATACCAGTGGGCTTTCAACTTCCACGGCCTCCTCTTCTTCAAGCCACGAGCGTTCAAGCAAACCGTAATCCATGCTTTCCCTGCTTCTGGCCTCTTCGATGGGGTCGGGGACGTCGTTGACAGCATCGCGCAGCGCAATGGCTTGGTTGATGATGGCAAGGTGTCGGCTAAGAGCACCTGCCATTTCTTTGGCGTTTGAGAAGCGGCCCAGTGCAGGATAGTCCTCGGTGTCTTGCACAAGGGTGAACCCGCCCAGCAGGTCATCGGGTACGGTACGAACGCGATGCTTTCCAGGAGATATCCACCGGCCATCAGCCATTTGAACCAAAATTCGGGCCTTTCCCATCGGCGCCGTGTCCATAAAGGGGTGGTTGAGATTGACCGCCAAAGGCGTCGAAGCATGGCTCTGGAAACGAAGCCATACGACGATGAAATTCAACATCAAGGTGATGGCGGCGAACAGTCCTGCGATGGCGGTTGAAATTGCAACCAAGCGAAGGAGAACAAACAACACGGCAGCAAACACAACGCTTCCGAGCAAGGCGGTGTTTCGCCCTTTGACAAGAGGCTGTGCTACGGGGGTGTCGATGAACCGGAGCATGTCGGTTGGGAGCCCCGAATCCTCCTCCACCATGCAAGGAACCAAACGCCGCTGACTTTGAACCTCACGCCCGGGGCATTTGGTGCTCGCTTGCGATTTGCTGCCAAGCATCAGCGTCAGCCGCGTAGGTTTCAATGACCTCAAGATGGGCGGAGATATCAAGCCCCCAAGCGGTTGACCAACCGTTCAACTTCGGCTGCAACTTCGCCCATTGCTTTCGAACCCCAATGGCGTTTTTCCGCTGGTGGTGAAGCAGCATGGCGGCTGTTTGTATCAACCCCTGAACGAGTAGGATCTCCCCGTCAGGGGCTTCTCTTCGTTTGAGCGCGTTCCACAAATCTTCCCAAGATTCATGAGCGTGCCAAAACTGACCGGTGTCAAATCGGTGGAGACCTTCGTGGAGGAATTGCGTTTCGTCCTCATCCAGCGGTCCAGCGGTCAACGGGCCCATGTCCGGCCCACGAATCATGGCTTGAAACGCTTCGCCTTTTCACAGAACTTCCGCACTCTTCAAGAGGGGGTTTGGGGAAGGTGCTTCCATAGGGTGGGTCCGCATGGTCATAATCGAACACGGGGACATGGTCGAACAACGGCGCGGTGGCGTCGATGTTCTGCGCGTTCTGGTTCGAAATCTTGCCGTCCATGAACAGTCAGGTGCGGTTTGCATACGTGGCTCATCTGAGGACGATGGACGCGTGGGCTGGCTATTGTTTCGCCTCGGTCAGCCCGTGATGGCCTTTCATCAAAATGAGACGCTGAAACAAGGTTTGGAAGCCCTTCTGTCAATCGAAGAAGATGCGTTGGATGTTCGTAACGAGTTGTTTCTTTACGAGTTGACGATGAACGCCCTTCGTTCAACGATGTCGGGATATCCGGACAGTGTGCTCCATCTTGAACACCAAGAACAGAAAGACCATTCCGCATCCTGGTGGTCAAGTGTTCGTTTGCCCTCAAGTTCGTGGCGCCGAGCAGCCCGCCTTGAGGAGATTGAAGCATTAGCACTGGAGACCGAACACCGCCGGCGGGAAAGCGTGACCATGCCGGCGCCGCAACTTGAACCCGGTCATGTGTACCTTCTCGATTCTCCCGATCCGCACCCAATGATTTCGCTGGGTGTTGAACTGGCCGAACGCGGCATGCCCCTGCTTGGACTGTTCGGGCTTCCCCACGCACAGACGGACGCAACTCATCGTCTTCCTGCGCCTCAATCCTACGCTTTGTTGTCCCCGCACGGGGGGTATGAATTGCTCCACGACCAAGCCGCTATCCAGGCGGTGGTCAACGCATTTCAATGGGGCAACGAACGCTCCGTCCTTCTCATCGACGGTTTGGACCGTTTGGCCAACGCCTTCGGGGAGAACGGCATGGTGGACGTGTTCCGGTCCATTTGCGACGGCGTGCGATTTAACGACCACATTGCGTTGATCACCACGGACTTGGAATTGTTTGAAACCGCCGTTCAACGTTCCGTGGCTTCCGAAACGATCGACCTTCGTCGCCACACCGTTCTTCAATGGACGGAGGACCCTGATGTTCTTTGGGACCACCCGGTGTTGTTGGCGCCCGATGAGGAAGAAGAACAGTGGCTTGCAGCCCAGATTCAGCATCAGGGGGAGAAGGTTGGGGGCCCGCTCGCCACCAACCATACTTCGCTTGAGGGTGGAAGTTTCGCTCCCGATGAAGAAGATCGTATCGATGCCACCCAAGCATTGAGCGAAGTGGTTGACGCTTGGCCTGAGCCTTCCGCTGCGCCTCATGATCATGTTTCGACGCCCCCACCCAACGGCGTGGCCATCGGTTCGACACCTTGGCGCCCCGAACTCGAAAGCAGCGTGTTACACGGGCGCTATGTGAGCGAATCTCCCAGGGCTGGTCATGAGACGATCGAAGACGAGGTTGCTCCTGCCCAAATCAAGCGACAGGGTCGGTCCAAACCTGTCGTGGCCGAGACCCCACCTCAACTTCGCACACCCCAACGCCTCCCTGCAAGAAAACAGACCCCGAAACTGCCCGACATCGGCCATGGCCTTACCACCAATCGAAGTTCAGCGGTGGTGAACAGCGCCTCACCCCTGCCGGACTGGCCGGTCAAGCCGGCAACCAAACGAGCGTTTCGGAAAGAGAACATGGATGTGTTCTCCCTCAAGCAAAGCATGGCCCTTGAACGACAGGAGAGCGTGCCGTATCCTGCCCACGCCAAGGCATTGAAGGACAATGTTGCAAGCTCTCCAGACCTTTCCGAGGCGACCCTGCCAACACCTGGAATCAACAAAACGGTCAAACTCCCGTCCGATGCGGATGAAGCACTGCTCGGCAACAGCCTTCGGCCCGTTGAAGAAGGCACAAAACCTTCCAGAGAAACAGCAACAAAATCTCAAGCCAAGGTCGATGTTGAGAAAGCCTATGTCGAATGGTCCACGTTTGACGAGCCCGACGGCATGGACGCAACGGCCCTGTACAACGAACGCGGCGAGGCGTTGAAGCGATACAGTGGTGAAGAACCATGACGTCAACGCCGACCAAATTGCGAACGCAACTTGAAGAAGCGAAACGCCAATTGCGTGACTCAATTCATCTTCAGCAAACCAATGCAGGCCCAGTCGAAGAACCGCCAGCACAAGCCCAACAACGCCCCGCACGTTCCAAACTCAATACGCTGTTGGGAAAGACCAGCGTTCCGCAACGACCTCTTTCCCTCTTCCAAACCGTTGGTGTCGCCCAACGGCCAACGTACGATTTGATCGCTGACCGTATCCTCGGGGCCGATGTTGGTACGCCGCCGTCCTTTCTCGACAATCAAACCGGCTATGCACATCACGTGGCCGAGCGCTTGATGCACCTGCAACAGCGCCTCGAAACCGCTCAACATCCGACCACTGCCTCGGAAGCAAGCGACCTCTATGTGGGCGTGGAAGGAGACGGTACACCTGTTTGGAGTCAAGTTTTGAGCCAACAACGCGGCGAAGTGCGGAGTGCGCTCGGGGACGAACTCGCGCCGCCTCAGGAGGACGATGCGCTTCATGCCTCCCGTGTTCTTGACTTGACGTCGACATGGCCGCAACGGCTCGGTTGGTCGGCCAATCTGACCTTCAAACAATGGTTTGTTGCCGAAGAGAATTTCCAAGCCACGCAGTATTGCGAGCAAGTTGTTGACCGACCAGCGCACCACCTCAATCCTGTCCTCTTGGTCGCTGAACCCCAATCCGGATGTTCCCACCTGCTGCATGCTACCGGTCAAGCGATGCTTCGTCGTCAGGAGGGTCATGTTTTGTTCATCACTGCAGCGGATGTTTCGGGCGACGATGGTCTTGAAGCATCATGGCAGAACGCGCTGCCTGGAGCCACGGCACTGGTCATTGACGACGTGCACGAATTTGCTCACCACACTACGTGGTGCCACCAACTTGGCGTGTTGGTTGACCACGCCTTGAACCACGGCCTCCAAGTGGTGGCGGGTGGCCGTTTGCCTGCCGAGGACTTTCCCGCTAGTCGTCTGAAAGAAGTGTTTCGATCTTCCCTGGAAGTCCGTCTCGCATCACCGCAACCCCCAACGCTCATGGCCTTCGCTCGTTGGCGATGTGCACAACGAAATTTGCTCGTCGCCGACCGGCACCTTGCGCAACTCAGCCGCATGGAGCCTCGCGGTTGGCGGATGATTGAAACTCGTTTGGAACAGCTGGTTTTGGCCTTTGAGGGCGGGGCTGTGTTGCTCGACCACGATGATGTGGATTCGGTGTTGTTGGATGGTCGTCCCGCCACGCCGGTTGCAGAACAACAGCGCGTTGAGGACCTGGCGTCCCGGCTTGTTGGGAACGCGTTGGACTCCGTCTATTCTTCTCTTGAAGCGGGCGGTATTGATTTGCACAGTCCTCTTGAACACTGGCCTGAAGACGATTATGAGCCGCCGGGCTGGGACGCCGAATCTCTCGGTGAGGACGCACGAAACCTCGAAGAGCGTTTGCGAGAAAGTGTTGACCCCATCGAGCCGGGCCGTCCTTCGGTTCTGGATGTTCACGAACAAGAGAAGTACATCATCAGAGCCAACGACCCGCTCAGGGGCTCGGATGTGGGCCGTGCTGTTGAGGTACTGGTGGATATTGACGAGACCATTGACCAACGTATGAACGCTTCAACGACCCAAAGCGTGGCAGCGTCGCTTGAACTTCAACACCTTGAGGAGCAGATGGTGGTGCTCGCACAACGGGCCGTGGATGCTGACATCGAAGAACTCATCACGATTGCTGACGAATTACGGTCGCTGGAAGAACGGTTGGTGGAACTTGACCCCGACAGGGCACCCCTGCCTCCTTTCGAAGACGAAGGATCGCCCAAACGGCGACGAAAAGCAGTACGCCGACGAAAAGCCCCTGCACCAACAACGTCCATAGAAGCCTTGGATTCCTATGAGCCCGAGGGGGAATGGAACATTGACGGCACCGGAATTTCGGCTGAAGATTTACTGGAAGAGGCGCCCGAAAAGAACGTGGTCCATCTCGCTCGTCTTCATCCAAAAACGGTGTTGATGGGTGAGGAAGAATGAGAGCCCCGTGGTGGATGAAAGGGGTCCGTTTTTCCTGTCAAACAGATTGTGGCAAATGTTGCGATGAACCGGGTGGCATTGTCTATCTCTCGAGCGATGACGCCACAAGGTTGGCAGCCCATGCTGGATTGGACGTGCCGACATGGCTTGATCGAGACACTCGGACCACGTTTGATGGCCGCTATGTCCTGAAAAGCCGTGAAGAAGACGGGATTTGTATTCACTTGAACGACCAAAAGCAATGCAACATTTACGAGGTTCGCCCCCAACAATGCCGAGCCTTTCCATGGTGGGCAGAAAACCTTGCAACGCCCGGTGCCTGGGAGAGTGTCAAGCGTTCGTGTCCTGGCATCGACGCCGAGGATGCGATTCTTATTGACGGTCAAACCATTCGCGTCAACATCTTTGCCGACCGTACCTCGACCAAAGGCTTCCGGACATGGCCACCCCAAAAGCGGCGTTAAAATCGTGAGGTTGTGGCGGTGTTGCTGACTACACCGTTTTCGGTATCGGCTTCAAGCAGGAGCCGCATTTATACAGAACATGGATGTCGGATGCATACGGGGGAGGAACCATGAGCCAAGATGAACCCATGTTCACTGTTCATACCTCTCACCTCAATACTGGACTTCGAGGGGTGCCGGTTGGTACCTGTCGGACTTCGTTCGTCACGCCAACAGAAGGGGTTCACTATTGCGGCTATCCAATCGCTGAACTCGCTCGTCACACACCCGAAGACATCGTTTACCTCTTGTTCAACAAAGAACTCCCCACGCCCGAACAATCGGTCCGCTTCAAAGCCGACCTCGCCTCCCGTGGCCATGTTCCAGAAAGCGTCGCCGCTGTTTTCTCCACCCTGCCCAAGGACGGGCACCCCATGGATTGGTTGAGCGTGGGCATTCACACCCTCGGGATGTTGGATACCACGGGCGATTGGAAGGAAGATGCGCTCAACCTTATTGCACGGATGCCCCGTATGATGGGGCTGTTGTTCCGGATTCGTGAGGGCCGAGGCGAACACATCCCTGAAGACAACCCTTCAGCGAGCATGGTCCAGCGTTTTGTTCACACCCTTGATTTGGACGGTGTTGACCAACAGTTGATGGAAAAAATTCTTGCAACGTACCTCGTTCTCCACATGGACCATGGAGGAGGAAACCTTTCCACCTTTACCGGGAAGGCCATCGCCTCCGGTCACGCTACCGTTTATTCATCAATTGCGGGTGCCATGAACGCTTTGTCTGGACCTCTCCACGGGCGGGCAAACCAATCCTGCCTCGAGTTTGTCCTACGAATTGGTACCAGTGACCCGGACGAAGTTGAAGCCTTTGTTCGAGGTGAACTCGCAGCGAAGCGCCCAGTTTTCGGCTTTGGCCACGCAGTGCTGAGAGCTGAAGATCCACGGGCTACCGTTCAGTTTGCCCTCGGCGAAGAGCTCTGCCCGGACGATGAGAATTTCAAAATCATACGAACGCTCCGAGAAGTCGCTCCCCGTGTGCTGTCCGAGAACAAGAAAATTTCCAATCCCAACGCCAACGTCGACATCGCCAGTGGAGCCCTGCTTCACCATGTGGGCTTCAAAGACCCAACATACTACACCACCTTCTTCGGGTGGGCTCGTGTTGCTGGAATCGGCGCTCAGATCATCGACGAACGCACCGTGATGCGGGGTGGAAAAGGAACACCTATCTACCGTCCTAAGTACCTCGCAGAAGAGCAGGAACTTCGTCATATCGATTGAGGATTGAGTACCGGTCTCGGTGTTTTTCCAGAACCTCGGTGGCCAATTAATCGAGGCGAACTCGACGGCGGTGTTGCTCCGTCATAGAGCGCGAGAAGATCTTCCACGTTGGCTTCCCAATGCCATCGTTTGCGCATTTCCGAAACGAGTGTTCGTCGGCGAGGCGTATCCGCTTCCGCCCATGTGGGGACCTCGCTTTCGAGGCGACGAAGAAGGTCGAGATGGTTGTCTTGCGTGGCCGTCTTGAGTTGGGCCCATTCATCCTCCAGAAGTGGCCGCAACCCTGGCTGCCGCCAACGTGCATGGCCGGAAGGTAGCCAGTGGAAATGAGGGTCGGCATGGTCGGTCAGGCCCGATAAGCCCGCACGCAACAGGTCATGTTCCATCCAAGTTTTCGTCGGCCACACATAGGTCGGCATGCCTCCTCTCGCACGGGTGAGTCGGTTCAAAGCGGCGCCTGTTAACCCGACATGTCGTCCGAGAGGGAGGTGTCGGGTTTTGGATTGAAAATACTCGACCGCACATGGCAGCATGGAACTGCCTTGGGAACGGTGTTGTTTGACCAGCCGCTTGAAGGGCGTGGTGAGGTATTGCGGCAAGACTTGGAGCCGTTGTGTCGTGCGTGTGCCATAGGGTGGAATGTAAGGTATCAAGGCCGCCCAAGGGCGCTTTGTCGCCGAGATTTTGGCGGAGGCCGGCATGCCCCGGTGAAAGGCATAGAACACGGTGTTTTCGTTGGGGATTTCCCGTTCGTCCAGAGCCTCTTCAGCGAGTTGCATGGCTCGAGCGATGTGCTTATTGTGCTGTTTGCGTCCAAAAAAACCACCACCGGTTTTGGCTTTTGGATGCGGTCGCTTGATCTCAATGCACCCCATTCGTCCTTCGTTTCTCCATAAGCGCTGGACGGTGGGGTCGTCCAGGAGGTCTTCAAAACTGAGAAAGCCCAAGTCCACAAGGTCATCATGGGTCCACTCTTCAAGCCAGGTTGGCTTTCCATTCAGGTGAGAAGGTGGAACAGACACTGTTCGGTCGTGATGAACGATGAGTTGATTGTCGGCGGTGATGCGAATATCAAATTCGATTCCGTCGAACATCTCCAATGCATGGCGAAGACTTTCCAGCGTATTTTCTGGTGCTGGAGACCATGCATGCCCCGCCGTCATGGACTCTCCTCAACGCAGCCCTCCTCAAAGGTTCCCGCTGCACCGTGTTGAATTGCAGAGTGTTGGCAAGGATTCGTCCGAAGTCATAAAACCATACTCGCTGCCCCCGAATCATGGAACCCTATGGCATCATGATGGGCATGATTCTGTTCCTTACGCCCATCATCTGTTGGTTCTTCACCCGTTCCCAAAGGGAATATCGAATCCCATGGCGCTCCTGGGCCAAAGAAATTCACGAAAAGCGCTACTATCTGCATGCCTTGGGTTATGTCGTTATCATACGCTGGAAAGCCATCACCGACCGACTCAACGAACCGATGAAAATTCGAACCGGCCATTGGACCGATTGGGTTTACGCCCTCGAAGGTGATTTCACCAAGTGGGTTCAGGACGTGTTCAGAAACGATGCTTTGACCGAGTTTCTGAACTTCCATTACCTCTTCATTTACCTCTTTTTGATCTACGTCACCACGGTTTATTTTGCCTTTTCAGGGGATAGAAACATGACCGACAAGGTCACCCTCAACTACCTTCTCATCTATGCCCTTGCGGTCCCTTACTACCTGTTTTTCAATGTTGAAGTCACATCCTCTTGGATTCCTGGCATGGACGCTTTGCTCTACCAAGACGGCTGGTACACGGTGTTTTACGCCCTTCATGATCCATTGGACAATGCAGTACCAAGCCTGCACGTCGCCATTCCATTCGGTATATTGATGCTGAACTATCTGCATGTCAAAGAGCGAGGTGGAACCTTGAGGGAATGGCGCCACTGGCCCTACCATCTTTTCGTTCTTCTCAACACAATCTTATTCACCTTCACCATCCTCTACCTCGGCATTCATTGGTTCGTTGATATCCCTCTCGGTATGCTTATCGGTAGCATCGGGGCTTTGTTTATCCACCACCTCCAACCACGACTTCGCAACGACTACGGTCCTGTGTTCAAGGGTATCACGCGAGAAAAAGTCCGACGGCACATACTGGTCGAAGGGGTGGTGATGCTCATTCTTCTGACCATGATGCTGATGGCCGTCAACTACCAAGAAGCATACATTGACGAACGCGTTTCCTTCCAACTTGGCGAGGGCGATAGCACCTTTGAAATCGTTCAGGATTTTGATCCCGGCCAGATGGTGCAATCAAACATCACGAACCTCAATTCAGTTGGAGAACTCGAAATCGTGTTGGTCATGGTTGAAACAAGTGTACCGGCGATGGAAAGCGGTGGACTTGATTGGGAGGTGATGAAAACCCTCGGCGAACACCATACGGTGGCCCCACAAACCACCTTGAGTTTGAACATCACCTCGCCAAAGACTTACCATTTCATCGTCATGCATTACGAGGAGGCCACAGACAATGAACCGATGATGCAGGTTCGCATCCTCAACCACTACGGCGAAGACGTGATGGGGCAAGCCATGTTCCTCAGTCTCCCCTCATTGTGGATGACGGGCTTTGTAGTCTATCGTCTGTACCGCCTCAAGAAAGAAGGACGAAGTTGGATCGACTCTACACCCTCTTATGTGTGGGCCACTTCATCGGCACAAGACGAAGAGGCGTGAGGGCATGGTCCAGCAATCAATTCAGGCCACAGTGGAGCAGTTGGCTCAGTCATCGGGTGGCCAAATTCTTGCCTCGATGCGGACGACAATCCAAGCCTCTCTGAAGTACTATGTCGGTCTTTTTCTGCTTGGTTTTGTGGTCGCCTTTCCGATGACAAGTGCGTTTATTGCCTGGCTGGTGGACGATGCACGCTTGCCTGAAGGTGTTGAAATCATCGTGATTTCACCCGTGGAATTTCTCTTCCTTCAACTCCGGATTGCCGGCTCTGTTGGCCTCGTGTTGGTTGTTCTGCTGGTGGTGATTCAGGTTGCAAAATACGGTTTGCGACACGAAGCCGTCAAATCGAGATTGAGTGAATTGGAGGTAAATTTGCCCCAACCGGGTCCCCGGTTGATGCTTGCCGCGCTTACCAGTGTTCTCTTGCTCGTGATAGGGGCGCTCTACGCATGGTACGGTCTTATCCCTCTTCTGCTGGATTATTTGACCACCGATGCTCAACAAGCCGGCTTGACCACTGAATGGCGATTGTCGAATTACGCTGGGTTTATTGTCAACTTGCTTTCGGCATCGGCGCTAGGATTCCAAGCCCCTCTCATCACGACCCTGATTTTGCGTTCCGGAGCTGTCTCTCGCCAACAAATGGCTGGCTCACGCCGAATCATCTGGTTCAGTGCTTTTGTGGTTGGGGCGTTTATGTCCCCTCCAGATCCGCTCTCGTTGTTTTTGGTGGCGATTCCCATCATCGTTCTGTTTGAGGCTGCTTTGTTGATTGACCGATTCAGAACACCTTGAGGAGGCTGTGCAGCCTCTCAATTTGTTGCGGCATGTTTCCTGGTCGTGACTGGTAGGAGAGTCCGTGAAAATCTGAACCCACGGATACCGACATCCCAAGTTGTTTTGCAGCTTCAGTTAACTCGTGCCGGTAGGCATCGGTGTGGCTCCGATGGACGGCTTCCACCCCATCCACGCCAAGAGCATGTAGGGCTCGGAGCAACGACGGCGTTGATACCCCGTAATACAGTGGATGAGCAAGGGACGTGATGCCGCCGGCGGCCTTGACTGCTTCAACAGCTTCGGCAATGGTGGGTTTTTGGTGAGGGACGAAGGCAGGAAGGCCATCACCAATCCACGTCTCAAAGGCTTCCTGCTTTGAGGCGACATAACCGAGGTCAACCATGGCCTGGGCAAGGTGAGGTCGACCGACCGAACCGTTGGCTCGCTGGATGACGTCTTCGGCGTCCACCGGAAGGCCGAGTTCACCGAGCTTCTTGCACATGGCTTGCATGCGGGGTTGACGGCCGTCTTGACGGGGAAGAAGCCATGCTTTGAAGGAATCAATCTCGGGTTGATGGTCGCCTGGTCGATGCTTCGGGAAATAAGCGAGCAGGTGCCACGAGGCTGAAGCGCGCACTCGCCCAGTGGCTTCCAGTTGTTGAGGTTCCGGCTCGAGGGCGGGTTCACAGGTGATCTCCACGCCGGGGACAAAGAACAACGCCTCCTCGTCGGCTGCTTTTTGCGCCTCTTTCCAGCCAGATGTGATGTCGTGGTCGGTCAGCGACCACACCTCTACGCCTTGTTGTTTCATCAATTGGGCTACCATGGCGACTTCATGTTCACCATCGCTGTGCAGTGAATGCGAGTGCAAATCATATCTTTGCGTCCACATATTTGCCGCTCCTGAACCTTCGCTTTGAACCCTCGTCTCTAAAACAAGTCATCCAAATCCGGTAAATCGGGCAGCCCGATGACCTTTGATGCGGGGGCTTTGACCGCTTCCTCCTCGAATAAACCCTCCAAATCCGGCAAGTCAAAAGCGGGAGGAGGGTCGGCCGCTTCTGCAGCTTCATTGGCGACCTGGGCACTCATCTGCGGTAGTTCTAACATGGTCGGGGGTTCCGACAAATCCGGCAAATCGGGTAATTCAGGGACATTCGGTGTCGTTTCATGAGGAATTTGTGCTGGTGCTGGTTCCGGTGCAGGGGTCGGTTGTGCTGGTGCTGGTTCCGGTGCAGGGATCAGTTGTGCTGGTGCAGGCTCACTTGCTATCTTCGGGAGAGGGACACTGCTCACACCAGAGGTGACAAACTTGCGGTTGGGTTCGAGGCCGGGGATGGTTGAGGGGTCAACCAATGTTGTTGCATCCTGGCCGGGAAGGGGGACCGGTTTGACAAGAACACGCTCGAGGGTTTGACCCGTTTCTTCGTCAGCCGGCAAGGCCTCACGTTGAGCGTTGGTGGTCTGATTGGCCGCCTCAACCGCTTCCAAGGTTTGGCGAACTGAGGCCCCAAATTCACCAGATGAAAGGGTGTCAATGGCCGAATTTACCTGTTCTTGGTCGGCCACGGTTTGCTCGCCAAGAATACTCGTGAGAATGGATGCGGTGGTGGGATTGACTTGGGTTTGAGGTTCATCGGTTCTCATGGTCGTGAAGGTATCAAATGCCTCCACATCAGTTTGTCCAATATTGGAGGTCAACTCGGGAATATCACGTTCTTTGTTGGCAAAGTTGGCGATGAGCAGGAACATGCCCACGGCCACGATGGCAGCTCCTTCCTCAATGCTTGGCCCGCTTGAACCGATCAAATTCAACACCAGGTTCAAGGCCGTCAGCAAAACCAAAACGGCGGCCGCTAGCGTGGCCATAGCCGCAAGTCGGGGTGCTCGAGGGTCGTGGACCACGCAGGGTCTTCAACCGTGCATGTCTTAGGCATTGTCTTCATTCGGGATGAACCGATTCAGCGGCTCGAACGGTGTTTTCCATGAGCATAGCGATGGTCATGGGACCGACCCCACCCGGGACGGGTGAGAGCCAACTCGCCACTTCGGCAACGTCCGGGTCAACATCGCCTGCAAGACGCCACCCGCGTTCGCGGGTCGTATCCTCTACGCGATTGATACCAACATCGACGACGACGGCTCCTGGTTTGACCCATGAGGGCTTCACCATGTCGGGTCGGCCGACTGCTGCCACCAGAACATCTGCTTCCTTACAGACGGCTTCAAGGCCTTGTGTCCTTGAATGGGCAACGGTCACCGTGGCGTCCGCTCCCCGTGCAGCGAGGAGGAGAGCAGCTGGCATCCCGACGATTCTAGAACGGCCAAGGACAACGGCGCGTTTTCCTACGAGGTCAATATTCGCCCAACGAAGCATCCGCATGACGCCGTTCGGCGTACACGGGAGCATGCCATCGGTTCTCCCTTGGACCAAGCGCCCGAGGTTTTCTGGATGAAAGCCATCAACATCCTTCTCTGGCGCAATTAAATCCGTCAAGGCTTCCTCGTCCATGTGAGGGGGCAGTGGTGATTGGACCAAGATCCCATGCACGTCTTTTCGTTGGTTCAGTTCTCGAATATGTTGTTCTAACGTCGCTTCATCCGTTGACGATGGGAGGGCAATGTGCGTTGAACGGATCTTAAGGCGGCCGCATGTCTTGACTTTTGAATTGACGTAGACATGGGAGGCAGGGTCGTCGCCCACAATGACCACGGCTAGATGGGGCTCAACACCCTTGGCTTTCAGGGCCGAGACTCGGTCAAGCAATTCCGCCTCAACCTCGGTGGCACAGGCTCTCCCGTCCAATCGTTGTGCAGACACATGAGTTCCAAAGCGACGACCGCTTTGAGCGTTCGCCTCGGTGGTTGAGCATCACAAGGGGGTCTTGATGCCCATGGCTCGTACAATGCACCAGCCGGCACGGGCTTCGTAGATGGCAAAGGCTCCACCAAAGAGGGCACCAGCGACGGCGTACCAGCCGAGGCCAAACGAGAGCGTTTCAGTCATGAGGAGTCCCGCCAAAACGAGGGCGCCGAGGATGGATGCCAAGCCTCCGGTGAAACGGGCAACCTTACCTTTGGCGTCAATATTGCATTCGGGCATGACAAGCCACTACGATAAACAGTATATCAATCGCTGTTTGACTCAAGAGCATGGAGCCAACGGAGGGACTCGAACCCCCGACCGTCTGATTACAAATCAGACGCACTACCAGCTGTGCTACGTTGGCTTCGTGTTTCGGGTGACACCACCCCTTGATGAAGGAAGCGGAACATTCCGGCAAACCAACCGCATGGTCAAAGCAAAAAGCAGGAAGTCACTGGGGCGAGTATGGACGAGGCGAGTGCTATGCAATACCTCGCCAGTCACGGGCAGGATAAGACGGGCAACGATGTCATCTTCAGTTGGTTAGCTCGCTATCAAAACGCAGCAGCAGCGGGGGCAGCAGCCGTCAACGGGACGATTGGAGCCTTGCTTGAGGACGATGGAATCCTTGCCATCAATGCCGTTGTAGACGCCGCTCTCCGTACGGCTCCTGCCGCCGAATTTGCGGCCTACGCTCCGCTCAAGGGTCTTCCAGCATTCCTTGATTTGTCGGTATCGTTGGCGCTCGGTGAACATCGTCAGGCCTTGGTTGGACTCGGCCTCCACACCGGTGCGACCGCAACACCCGGGGGTTCGGGAGCCCTCTATCTCGCTGCCTCAAACTTTGCCGAGCGAGGGGATGCTGTCCTGCTGAGGGATCGGTTCTGGGGCCCTTACGCCGGCTTTTTGGAGGGCTGTGGCCTCAAGGCTGCTACATACCCGTTGTTGCCATCCATGAACGAGACTTCAACGCCCCATCTTGACCTCGAGGCGTTTTCGTCTTCGTTGGATGAACTGGCGGCGACGCAGCAGAGCGTGATGACATGGCTCAACGACCCGGCTCACAACCCCACCGGCCTCTCACTGACCGGTGAGAGTCGGTATGCGTTGCTCAATGCTTTCATGGAAAGCGCAACACGAAACGAGCATGTGGGCCATACGCTTTTGCTTGACTCGGCCTACCACCTCTACGCTGACGAGCCACACGGATGGGCTGAAACCATAGCGGAGGCTCTTGATGCAGGTCTTCCCTGGCCCGAGAACATGCTCGTCTGCTTCGCCCTGTCACTTTCCAAGTCGCACACGATTTACGGTCTGCGAACCGGGGCTTTGGTCTACCTTCATCCCGAAGAAGCAAGCGTTCACCGATTGAACGACGTGATGGGAATAACAGGTCGGCAAACATGGTCTGCGGCCCCTCGCGTGGCCCAACACGTGTTGAGCGAATTGCACGCTACACAGGAAGGCGGACAAGCATGGTCCGGGGAGCGCGATCGCCTTGCTGAACTCCTTTCATCCCGACGTGAAAGGTTTCTTCAAGCCTGCGCGAAACATAGCGTGAATATCAATCCAAGTCATGATGGCTTCTTTGCTTGGTACGAGTGTGACGATCCTGTCGCCGTAGCCGAGGCTTGTGCAAGCCAACATGTCTACCTCGTGCCGCTCACGGGTGGCGTGCGCATCGGCTTGTGCGCCATTCCTACCTCGGAGGTGGAACGGGTCGCTGAAGCCTTAGCACGGGCTACGGAGGCTATCGGATGACCCGCTTGAGCCGAGAAAACTTTCTCATCACCGGATTTGTTTGTATTTTCTTTGGGGCCTTCTTGAGCGTCGCCAACCTTGGGCCCATGGCGTTGACCGTCGGGTTGTTCGGCATCGTGTTTTTCATCGTGGGGATGTCCATGCGACGTCAATTGGGTCTCTCTCCAGAAGCTGTTGCAGCATGGCAGCCCGAGGGTGAAATGCTTCGCGATGCTGGTCGCTTCATGTTCAGAGTTGACGTGACGCTCGACGATCCCATTCGTTCGTCCATTCTGTGTGGAGCTTGTGGCCATGTCCATGTTCAGGACGGTTCCAAACCGTCCTCCTTCACATGCCCAAATTGCAGCGTTGCGTTGTGGCACGAAGAGGAATGAATAGCGCCTTTCCTCCCTCGCCCAACGGTGATTTCAAAGGACGAGTGTGTTTAGCGAGGCCATGGGTGCACCCGACTTGCTGAACCCCGAGCGACGAATGCTCAGGGCCATGCAGTTGAGCGAGCCCGACCGTTCGTGGGACCTTGAGAGCCTGCTCGCTGCCTGTGAATGGACTGACCAAGCGGTCGCTGTGGGGGCAGGACATGGTCTGCAAAATCATGGATTTGTGGCCGTCGATGAACGGGTGCTCCGAGAAATCAGTTTGGACCTTGGTGGTGATGACGCCCACAAGAACGGTCTGCTCGAGCATCGGATTTGGTCGTGGATGAACGACCACGAGGACGAGCACCCTCCGACGATGAAAGGACTCCAAGAAGCCTTTGAGCGGCACGAAGCCGGCCCTGGCGTTGGGCTCCTCAAGCAACTTGGCGTCTCCATTGAAGGTGGTTTGTTGGTGGCCTCAAACCCTGATGAAATCACCCGGACCATTGACGAACGCACCGACTTTTTGACTTCTCTTCCCGCCTTGGACGATACGCTCGACCAGAGCCTGCTGAACCATTTTTCGGCGAGGAAAAACCTGATCAAAGTCGTCGAACGCACCGTGCGGCATTGGTCCCTCACCACAGAAGGACAGCATGTTTCGTCCGATGACCTCCAAGAAACGGTCGTAATCTCCGAACTCACGCCTGAATTACTGCAAGGCGAAGCGTGGAAATCCGCTGAATTTCGGGCCTTTGACGTCACGCTCGAGGCAGCCACGCCTCGGACAGGACGAAGCCATCCAATGCAAGCCCTCATCGAGCGAGTTCGTTCCATTTTCCTTGAGATGGGCTTTTCTGAACTCGTCGATGATTACGTGCAATCTGCCGGCTGGAACATGGACGCATTGTTCATTCCTCAAGACCACCCTGCCCGTGAGATGCAAGACACGTTTTACCTTGACCAACCATCGTCCATCAAACTTGACGATGATGTCCTGCAGGCCTGGAAATCCATCCACGAACACGGGGGCGAAACCGGTTCAACCGGCTGGGGCGGAACCTATTCTACCGAAGTTTCTCAGCGTCCATTGCTACGCACACACACCACCGTGAACACCATCCAATATTTGGCAGAGCATCCAAACGAAGCGTGCAGGGTCTTCTCGGTTGACCGTGTTTTCCGGAAAGAAGCCATTGACCGAACCCATCTTCCGGAGTTTCATCAGATTGAGGGGATCATCATGGAAGAGGACGCTAACCTCCAGATGCTGGTCACCACCCTCAAGACGTTCTACACCAAAATGGGTTACCCCGAAGTTCGTGTCCGCCCTGCATACTTTCCATACACCGAACCCAGTTTGGAAATCGAAGTGAAATGGCGAGGCAAGTGGCTGGAACTTGGCGGTGCCGGTATTTTCCGGCCAGAGGTGACCGAACCGCTGGGCATAACCTCGCCTGTGCTTGCATGGGGGATGGGTTTGGAGCGATTGGCCATGCTTGTCCTCGGTTTGGATGACATCCGCCAACTCTACATTTCTGACCTTGAGTGGCTGCGAAATCAGCCTGTTTTGTGAAATTCAATGGACCAAAGGCATAAGTTTTATCGGGGACGGATTGAATTTTTCGTTCATGGAACCTGCGCCCATCTCCCTTTACATGTCCAATGTCGAAACCATCCCTGGGATGACCATCGCCAACTCCTTGGGTTTGGTTTCCGGTTCAACCGTCCGTGCCAAGCACCTCGGAAAAGACATCTTTGCAGGTTTCAAGAACTTGGTTGGTGGAGAACTTAAACAATACACAGAGTTGCTGAATGAATCCCGTAATGAGGCGCTCCAACGCATGATGATGCAGGCGAGCAGCATGGGGGCGAACGCCATCGTGAACATCCGTTTCGCCACCTCAAACGTAGCGGCTGGTGCATCAGAGTTGTTCTGCTATGGAACGGCCGTCGTCGTCCAATGAGGTGAGGGTTTGGCCACCACTTCACTCTACGTTGTTTACGTCGCATTGAGTGTATTGGTTCCCTTTTTGTTCCCTTTCTTGTCCTATCTCGCCGGAAGGTGGTATCAAGGCCGATTGATGGATGCGTTGTTACTCAACGAAAAACAACAGGGGGCCATGCTGCAAAACGATAAGTTCCTTTCGACTTCATCGTCCATGATCACCATGCCCGCTCAATCCTCAACCTTGCTCCACGTCAGTATTTGCGTCGGTCCGTCCTTTGGTCAAATTTTCTTTATGTGGTTCAAGAGCCTTTTTGGTGGCCGGCTTCATTCCTACGACGTGGTTTTGGATTACGGTCGTCGCGAAGTTTTGCTTCGTCTTCGGAAACAAGCGAACGACTTTGGATGTTCTTCCATGGTAAACATTCGAATAGAAACATCAACCGTTTCCTTCGCAAAAAACAGCAAGGACAGCAGGACATCATCTGTTGAATTCTTGGCGTTTGCGACCGGGATTCGGCCATGAACATTATTCCCATTCATCTCTGAACCGTTGTTGCCGCTCTTTTGCAGCCTCATCGGTGTGTTCCTCATCGGGCTGATGCTGGTTGGGGTCAATGTCCAGGGTCGGTTGTTCTTCATCGTCAAAGACGCCACGGCTGAACCGATTCCGGAAGAACCGCTGAATGTCTTCTTTGCTCATGCCTTCAAACCGCATGTGAACATGGCCTCGCCGCCCGTCGTTTTCCCGGCGCTGACGAGCGCGTTGACGCCAAAAGGCACGAAACACATGGAAGCAGTGCTTTTGGTCTCCCTTGAGCGGGAAATGTTCAGGCCACCTCATGCCGTCCACCAGGTCAACGAAGCGATTCAAGGCGACCACGAATTCCTCCATGTTCTCCATCAATTCCTCCTCTTCGTGGGCCTCTTCATCACTCGAATCAGTTTTGTCTTTGACGTTGTCTTCAGTCATAGAAGAGAAAATCCGTCAGTCCTTATGAAGAGTTCAGACAGCCTTGAACGCATGCTCATAAGGTAAGTCCACTGACGGAGGGCCATGGAACTCTCTGGAACGGTAAGCAGCGGGCTGGGTCGGGCCCATGTCTTCATGGCTCAGCCGCACTACCAAGACCAGTTCAGGACGGTCCTGGGTAACACGGCATGGCCGGGTACCTTGAACATCGAAATCGACGATGCCATGTTCAGTCATTACATCGCTCTGCGCCAAAAAGCTGGCATTGACACACTCGATGCTCCGGAAGAGGACAGAGAACGTGCAAAAGCCCTTGATGTCGGGGCATACGAACGCATTCGGATACGAGGTTTTCTGCGAGATGGCGTTTCGTTTGGCGGTGCCTCGGCGTTTAAGGGGGTCATTCACCACGGCGAGCAATCCGTCGATTGCGCCGTCTTGATTCCTGACCTGACCCGTCATGTCGACGTGGTTGAGGTCATCTCTGCCGCTTTTCTTCGGGAACGTCTTCAACTCAACGACGGCGACCGCATCACCATTTCACTGTGAACGGTGATAGACGACCGGAAGCATCCCGATTTCGGCCCACTCGTTGTAGAGCATGGTCTTCATTTCGTGTTGAGCAGCCTGTCGCCAGCGCCCGTTTCTTGTGCGCTCTGCTGTCCTTCCCGTTGGAGGAGCGGAAAAGGCGGTCTGATGGCTTTCCTCTGGGGGCAGCGCTCGTTCCCACGCAACGCCCCACAACACCAACCATTGCGGGGGGGCCACGCCAAAATCAACAGCGACCATTGGTTGTTCAATCGCCATCTGAATGTCGCTTTCGTTGAGTTCACCCACGGCGAGACGAAACAGCGCATTGGCCATGCGGCGAACTTGATTCCAAAGGAAAGCCTCGCCGGTGACCTCGAAGCCAATCAGGCGTTCACCATCCATCCAAGGTTTGGTTTCAAGAATGGTTCGTACGGGATTTTTTCCTTCTTCTAGACGAGCGAAGTTCCTGGCATCGTAGGTGCCCACAAAGAGATCCAACCAGCGGCCGAAGTCCTCATGCTCTGGCTCAACCCAAAATTCCATGCACTCCAATCGGTACCGGTATGTTCGATAAAGGGCCATTCGGGGATTGAACGAGTCGTCGACTTCCTCCACCGTAAGAAAAGCGATGTTTGCGTCCAATCGGTCGTCAATGGCTCGGATCATCTTCCGAGGTGAAAGGGCTTCCCACAACGTGCGGTCCAAATCCACAATGCCGCCGTTGATTCGGACATGGACGCCGGCATCGGTACGGCTTGAGAGCACGAGCAGTTGGTCTTCCTTCGGACCAGTGAGCCATTTTAATGACCGAAACACACG
The DNA here is from genome assembly GCA_938030705.1 of Candidatus Poseidoniaceae archaeon. GTDB lineage: Archaea > Thermoplasmatota > Poseidoniia > Poseidoniales > Poseidoniaceae > Poseidonia. The sequence continues at coordinate 16,314 of CALHIR010000020.1, read as the reverse complement.
AATTAGTTCACCTTGAACGGTGCGGACATCGGGTTGGATTTGACTGCCGTGGAAGGCATCACCCAAGTAGCCGATTCGAAAGAATAACCGAACCTTCTCGGTCAGGATACCCTCTCCTCATTCATCAGAAGTAAGGGCGGCGACGGCGTCTTCGGTTGAAAAGCCGAGTGCACCAACAGCCCATTCCAGGGCTTGTTTCAACCAAGGTTGAATCATGGGTGCTTGGCGACTTGGGTCCATCACTTCAATGGCGTCAACCAAGTTCCGGCTGGCGGTGAACAGCACTTCATCGACGGGGATGTCTTCCAACTCCAGTCGTCGTGCGTAGCGTTGAAACTCCTTCACGGCCACGGGAATGCGTCGGCACTCGAGGGCGAAAGACGCAAAATCAGCGATGTACTCCATGTTTTCTTCATCGAGTTCCATGGCTTTCTTGTAAGCGTTCATGATCTTTCGCCCAGGGATGACATCGTCCTGAGCGTCCATGTTTTTCAGGTTCGCAAATTCAGCCCACATGTGGTGAAGTTGAGGGATATCAGCGTGGTTTGCAATTTTTGCATCAAGGTCAGCGAGGGCTCCATCAATGTCACCGTCTCGGAACAATGCGATGGGCTTCTCCAACAATTCTTCAACCATGTTCTCTTCTCCAACCTTGCGGAGCCGATTGGCCTTTTCAAGGCTCGCTCAACGACCGTTGCTCTCAGGATTCGGTTTCTGCTTCGTTGCTGAGGGCGGCTTTGATGTCCTCGAGCATGTTGGATTGGGAGTGCTTTCGGTGCATCTCATTGAGCATCATCTTGATGTCTTCCCACTTTCGGATCTTGTAGAAACAATGGCGTGGGTCATGGTCGACTCGACGGGTTGTTCGCTGGTAGGTCAAGAAGGCAAAGAATGAACGGAAAAACCCCTTTCGTACCTTGTCAGCGGTTGAATCATCGGTCTTGGCATGAGCCCCGGGCATGCTGCCAGCCCCTGCATTCACGCCCACGGTCTCTTCGACAAGACCAATGCCCGAATCGGTCATGATGGTCACGGTAGCGTAGCCGAGGAGGGTTCCCATCGGCGTTCGCTCAACCATCACTTCAGAGATGCGATCGAACAGGATGCGGCGGTGAGACCGGGAGAGTAAGAACGCGTGGTGGTAGATGATGGCGTTCGTGGTCACAACGTAGGAGAAACTTCGTTGGTACTTGTAGGTCAACGCCCAAAACAACAGCGTGAAGACAGCGCCAGACAAGATGTAATTGTAGGAGTCAATCGGAATGAAGTTGAACGCATCTTGCTCTGCCCCAAACAAGGAAGCAAGAGCGCCAATCAGGTTATCCGCCGTAATGATGAGCGGAAGGAACGTTGCACCGAGCAGGGCGGTGGTGACCCAACGGCCTGAGGTTGAGACGTTGAGCATGCGGTTGGCCCACGTGAGAAGGCCCATGGTCAGCACGAAGCCGATGGGCAGACTTTCCCAGCTGGTTATCTCGATGATTTTGGCGGTTAACTTCAACATGAACGAAGCATCATCGGCCGGATCGAGGCCGTTGGCAAACAACATGTGGACACCAAAGACAAGTCCACCAAGGACATACATGCCCATGAAGGCTAAGGTACTGGGACGGGCCACCCCGTCCTCAAGGATTTCTTCACCGGGAATCAATCGGTACTTGTTCCTCGATGTGTCTTCAGAGGGTGCTTCCTCCTTGGACGCTTCGATTGGCACTTCAGCCGTTTTTTCGGTGGTTTCCTCGGTGACTTGCTCCTCGCTCATGCTCGGTCCTCAGTTGATGATGTTACCAAGTGAATCAAATAACTTCCCCCGGAGAGGTTGGTAAATGTCAGTGTAAGATGCCCCATGCGTGTTCTGCGTTGCCTCTCGCCCAACCGTAGTCTTGGCGTGTTCGGCGACCGAATTCATCGATGATTTCCAATCTCGTCACGTCCAAGGGATATTCATTGTAGGTCAAATGGGACCACAACCCTCCCCGAGTGGGTTGGTCAAAGTGCCAATGCGCCCGTTCAACGGCTTCCACGGTCACTTTGATGCTGGTTCGTCCGTTCCACATGTGGACGTTGAACACGGGAAGTGGAGCACCAGGATTTTGTCCATGTTCGCCCTCCACGCGTTTTGAAATGCGTTTTTCCACGGAGACCCGGGCAAAGCGCTCCGTCCGCTGATGTTTGGCGTCATGGAAAAGGCCGCCTTGGGACAGAGCGATGTGTTGAATGTCGCGTTTCTTCCACGGTCGAGGGGTTCGGGCCGTCATCGTCGGGGAGAGGTGCGGAAGAAACCAATCCAGGTAGGAGCCGTCTTCAAAGTGGAGTACACCCCAATACCACGGCGGCGAGGGGGCTTGAACACAGACTTTCTGGAAATAGGCCGTTCCCGTCACGCTTTCCCCATCGATTTCTCCTTTGACTTTGGTGCCGTGGACGCGAAGGATGTCGTAGCCCATGGAGGCTGCGTAGGTCGCCGTGGATGGACGCGCCACTGACATGGCCGGGTTCCACGGTGTCAGTGATAATTGCATGGAGGCGGGAGCGCCATTTTCAACCGCTTCCTTGTCGCCTTTCAGGTTCATCCAGAAGGCACCTTTGTCGCTGTGAAGTCCCATGGATAGATCGTCTGGAAGAAGCGGTACCACTGCACCGCCACCGCTTCCTTCGCCCGAGGCGGGCCACGAAGGGTGGTCATCGGTCATGGCGACCATGTTGCAGGTCCGTTTGATGTAGGGTTCATGCATCTGCTTGCCGTCAAACCACCAAGCACAGACCATGCCGTCAAGGACCATTCCGCCATGTTCGTCAACCCCGGGCCGACCTTTGGGTTTCCACGGCGTGCCGTTGACTTCAACACGGTCGTTGTCTTTGGTGGACCAGAGGACCATCAGTTGCTTCCCCCAACGTTCGCCTTTGGGGTCGTCGATCATGACCAACCACCACCACCAGTCCCATGTCATGTGCCACAAGGGTTCTCGAAGACCAAGCTTCCACATCGTGGAAAAGTCTCCTTGGAAGGTGTTGAGCGCGGTGGATTTGTCCATGGTAGCACCTCACTCAATCTCTTTTGACTTGAACAACGCACTCCCCAAGAGCCAACAAGCGGCGGTTTGGAACACCAAAACCAACACGGAGAGGATAATGGTTCCAAGTGCACCCAAACCGAGCCCGGGCGTGGACCAAAACACATTCAACTCTTCAGACCCTTCAAGCGCGCCGTTTCCACCGCCCCAGAGGCCCATTTGAATCAACAGCGGGGTATCGGACCACGCCAAGGCTGCTCCGGCGTCAACGATATTCATTGCCCAGCCGATGACCGAAAAACGCAGGATAGAGGCGTCAGGGGCACCGAGGGTGGTCAAAATCATGCCCAATTCCCAAGCAGCAAACGGAAGGGCCAGCACCATGCCGTGCTTCCACATGACGCCCAAGGTGCAAAACAACATTCCGTACACCATCACGGCCAGGGACGCCGCCAGCCAAATGGCCATCCAGACTCCAAGGTCATTGAAACGGAAGAATCCCTCGCTTGGTCCAGCGAGACCGGTGATGATGGCCAAGAGGGCGATAAGGACGGTCATGTAAACCCAGGCGAGGGCATAGAAACCAAGCAAACGATAGAGAAACACCTCCCCTCTCGCAATCGGTTTGGCGAGCATGAAGTGCATGGTTCCCGATGTCATCTCGTTGCGAATCAAGCCGGTCGCCATGAACAGGGGTACGAAGATTCCGATGAGAAAGACGACCCCAAGTTTTCCAATGGCCAGTACGAAACTTCGGTGGAGGGCTTCCAGCGCATAGGCCTCATCGTCTGGGTCCTCGTCGACGTTTCCATCGGAACGAATGACAAAGCCGTCTGCATTCCACCGCTCAGGGACCAACATGATATCGCAGGGAATGCCGTTGTTATTGGCGTCCTTTTGCGATGCCGTTCTGGATTCCACATCGCAGTCTCCGTTGTCGTCCTTCCCGACGCTGCCTTCGGCCAGGGCATCCCAATCAAAGTCGTCCTCGTTAATCCACACGCTTGGGTCATCGGGGACCACGGTGGCGTCAAGAATACCGGGGTGTGAATTTGCGTCTAAAATATCCGTGCCGTACAAGTTTTCTTGGCCGTTTGGATAGCCGTCCCCGTCCCAATCATAGGAATCACCGTCGTTGTCGATGGCCTCATAGTCCCCGAACATGGCGTCGATATAGAACAACGTTAGCACCCCCATCGCCGCCACACCGACGATGAGCACCACCCATGTTGAGAGGCGTTTGCGCTGCTGCCTTAAGGTGAATTCTGCCACGGCAAGGGCCTTCCGGTCCATGCCACTCCAAAGGCTGGGGAGTTCGCGGGGTTGGTTCATACGCTCCCTCCAACCAAATACTTGAGAAGGGATTCAAGGTCGTCATCCGGATTGTCAATGATGCTAACACGGTGATTGTTTTCGACAATGAGTCGGGGCAACACAGCATGGAGTTGGCCAAAATGGTAGGTTTGAATCAACAATTCCTTGTCGGTTGGAAAACTGATGCCAGACACAGCAGGATGGCCCAAAACATCTCGCGCAAGGCTTCGTGAATCATCGCCAACGATTCGAATGGTGTGGGGGATTTGGTCAAGACGTTCCCTGATGGCGTGGAGGTTGCCAAGAGCTACGAGTTTGCCCTGGTGGAGGATGACGATTTGTTCGGTGATACGTTCAAGTTCGTTGAGAATATGGCTGCTCACAAGCACGGTCCGTCCCAGTTTACCAAGTTCACGAATCACGTTCATGATGGTGGTTCGTGCGAGTGGATCACACCCCTGGAGCGGCTCGTCAAGGATGATGAGTTCGGGGTCGTTCACGAGGGCATGCGCGATCTTGGTTCGTTGACGCATACCCTTTGAGAACCGTCCAATCTCTTTGTTGGCAACATCGCTCAAGCCCACGAAATCAAGCACTCGAACGGCTTCTTTTTCGGCTTCTTTTCGCGTCATGCCGTGCAAGCGGGCAAAGGTGCTCACGAACTCCAATGCCGTCATCCAGTCGTGCATCTTTTCATGCTCGGGTACGAAACCCACTTTGGCGTAGGGGGCTGGATTTTTCCACGGGTTCATCCCGAAGAGTTTGACTTCACCGGCACTGGGGCGGAGTTTTCCCATGAGGAGTTTGAACAGCGTTGACTTCCCTGCACCGTTCATGCCGAGGATGCCCGTAACACCCCCGCTCAAGCCCAGCGTGATGTTGCTCAAGGCGTGAATGCGCCCGTATGACTTCGAGACGCCGTTGAAGAGAACAACCGGCACGTTCTGGGCAAGGGGTGCGGGTGCCGGTGCGGGTTGCCCCTGTTGCGTCATGTCTGGCATCACTCTCGCGTCACCTCCATGGAGGCTACTCGTGAGGCCAAGACGTAGAGGGCTAGGGCGTTCATCGCCACCAAGGCGACCAGCGAGTACGTCCACGAATACTGGTCGTAAATCGTCTGTGTGCCAATCAAGGCTTGACCGACATGGGCAACGCAATCGTAGGGCGAAATCAGGTAGAGAATTTCATTCTGGAACAGGTTCTTGACAATGCTTGCCAGCGTTTTGGTTCCAAACACGATGGCGAGCAGCCCGATGCCGGGGAAGAAACGTCCTGCGGAGACGCTGGAGAGGCTGAGGCCAATGCTGGTGTAAGTGAAGATAAGCAGCATTCCGGCGATCATTCCCGCGAGGAACATGGGGAAGATATCGACCATCCACGCCCATCCTCGTCCGAACGCCACGACTTCAGCGAGGAAATACAGCACATAGGTGATGAGGACAACGAAGGCCTGAATCATGGCCACTGACAGGAACTTCATGCCCACATAGTCAAACCTTGAGATGGGACGTGAAAAATAGAGGGCGGACGTTCCGTGTTGACGGTCTTCCGAGATGACGCCTCCGACCAACAGGGCAGCCACGATGGGATAATACAGCACATTTCGAGGGAAGAAACCCAATACATGGCCGTACAAATTATCTCGGCTTACACCGAACAGGGAATGAAATTCAGAACTTCCAACAAGCCCCGAAAGTAGGGTCATCCCAGCATCGGAGAGAGAGGCGAGGAAAGCGATGAGGATGAAAATCCGTGTTGGCATGGTCCAAGGCCGATGTCCTTTCTTGAAGATGCCCAAGAGGTGATGGCGAAGGATGGACCAGTTTCGCATCCATCGTGGATTCAACTGCCCCGTCCAAGGTGTGTAAAGTTGTTCAAAAATTTCACCGCTTTTTGGGGTGGAGGCTTGTTGAACTTCCTCCGGGAGTTCGTCGCCAGTGTTGGCCCCCCATGCCACATCCATTCGGCCCTGACCCGTCACGGGCGCTTCGGGAACCGTTCCTTCTTCTGTCAAGCAGCGCCACCTCCAAGGGATTCTGGAGCATCAACTCGCTTGGCTTCAACGGGTGTCCGCAGCAGATCATCGCTGGATTTGACGCTGTAGCCAAGGTTGTCCATGATGGCCAAAAAGAGGTCTTCAAGCGACGCCTCGTATTCGTGCATTCTTCTGATTTGAGCACCGACTGCGGCGGCCGCTTGGAGAATGCTGGTCGCCGTGTCTTCCCCGGTGTGGGCGATTCGCATGACGCGACCTTCTCTGCGAACCCTGAATCCTTCGTCGAGCAAGCGTTGCTCAAGGGGTGTTGCTCCTCCCCAAACATGGATTTCGATTTCCCGGTCGATGGCCTTCAAGTCCTCTATCTTGCCTTGGGCTGCGAGGGTGCCTTTGTGGAGCAAGATAATGTTCTCACAAACACGCTCAACATCGTCCATCAAATGGCTCGCCATCAAAATTGAGCGGTTCGCATCGTGAACCATGGTGTTGAGGGTGGAGATCATGAACTCCCTTGCTTTCATATCAAGGCCGTTTGAGGGTTCGTCTGCGATGAGTAAATCCGGGTCGTGGATGATGGCGCAAGCCAACTTTGTCGCTTGCTTCATTCCGGTTGAAAAACTGCCTATGTCCCGGTAGCGCTGTTCACCTATCCCGACAAACTGGAGGGCTTCATGGGCGCGATTCATGGCGACAACGGGATTCATTCCGAGCAATTCCCCAGAGTACCGGACCTGATGAATGGCGTCCATGTCGGGGTTCAGTGCATCGTATTCTGGCATGTATCCGATACGCTGACGGATCTCAACGCCCTGGGTGCGAATATCGTATCCAAGGACCGTTCCTTCGCCGGAAGTCGCTTGAATCAATCCCAAAATGGTCTTCAGGAAGGTGGACTTTCCTGCGCCGTTTTGACCCAACAGTCCCGTGGCTCCTCTCGGGATGTTGATGTTGAGGTCTTCAAGAGCTACATGGGGACCGTACGCTTTGGTGAGCGAGGTGGTTTGGATGATTGGTTCATCCCTCATGGTCCTCTCCAAACCTTGGTGATAGACGACGACCCATGAAGGCTTTTGTTCCTTGCATGCGGATGGTCAACCTTCGTAGCCGCCTCGTGTTTTTACCGCGATGCCCTTGGTAAAGGCGGCCATCTCCGTGGATGTGCACTGGGAAAGGCCGTGGCCGAGGAAGTTTCCTTCCTCGTTCGTGATAATGCAAGCTTCTCCGGGGGCCAACCAAGGGTCACACGCCACAACGAACCCGTGGAACACGTTGCGTCCTTTGCGAACAAAGGGTTCAGCGTCCTGATTGACCACTACGAGGGCGGGCCCCTTGGCGGCGTGCCCCCACCACTCGGTTCGGGGAAGTGATGTTGGGGGTGGCTCGGTACGGGCTTCCAACAGGGCTTGAGCACCAGCCGTCGCCAATGAAAAGCCACCGTCTCGCAACCGGGGGCTGAATAAATGCGTACCGTTCGCATCGTTGATGTTCTTCATTCGCCCTTCTCGGTTCACCACGAAGGTTGTTCCCTTCATCACCCGCTCTGCGGATGCGCTGTCAAGGTTCAGAAGAACCACTTGCTTGTCCACTCCTTGGTCGTGGTGTAGCGATGCTCGGGCTTGCTCACGTTGGACATCTGAGACCGGTTGGTGGACTTCGTTGGTCAATCCCAGTGCCTCAAGCCCTGTGGCCAGGCGTTGCTTTACGCCATCCCCGTGAACATCGACCGTGGCGAAGGCTTGGCCGTGGAGTCCCAATCGATCGAGTTCCTTCTGGATCCAGTCGTGTTCTGGTTGATGGCGAAGCACCCATGCGGGGGCGTCAAGATGGGCAAATGGATTCAGGTCCTCAAGTGAAGCCGGCACCAAACCAAGCGGTGTCAACACAAGCGGTTGCAGGTTCGGATGGTGCACTTTCAGCCACACCAACACCTCGTTGATGCGTTCGCGAAACGGTCCGCGAATGCCGTGGAAAATGACGACGCCCTCGGTCCCTTCACGGGGTTGCCATCGCATCTGGAGGGTCCGTCGTGCCTTGGCGACATGGGGTCGGCCGAAGGTATCGTCTCCACCCCACAAGACCCCACCGGTGCGTGGCGTCAACTGGCTCCAGACCACCCAATCCCACGCATCTTCCCACATGCCCAGGTCGCGGTCTCGGTCCCGGGCAGCATCCCGGTCGGTGTAGAATCGGTCCGGTCGGCTGGTTCGCTGGGTTATTGGGGGCGTCGTGAGCCAAAGGAAGGCCTCGCGCAAGGCTGGATGCTGATGGCTTCTCTGCTCGGCAAGTTGCCAAATTTTCCCCTCCCGAACCGCTTGTTTGCAGCGGGCAAGTTCAGCGAGCGTGACCTCGAGGTTGAAATGAGCCAAGAGCGTTTCACGCTCCTTGGGCTTCATCGTTCTAACTTCTTCAGGGGTAATATGAGCGACGCAAGGCATCAAGAGCGGCCAATCCACGAGCCCGTCGATTCGCTCGGTACCCCACGGTGTCAGTAAGCGTCCGTCCCTCGCAAACAAGGCGTAGGCCGCCGAATCAAACAGGTCAGCACCCAAGGCGATGGACATTGGGAAGAGCATGGGGTGGCCGCAACCAAACATGTGGACGGGCCGGTTGGGGGGAAGCAACGGAAGCGTGGCCATCATGATCTTGGTGTAGTCCTTGTACCGCTGTTGTTCCATTACCGGTACAATCCCGCCGATGGGGTGGACGGCGAAGGGATGTTGCCCCATCAACTGAGCAGAGATGTGTCGCAATTCCCTGAACACGCCACCTTGAATCGGCCCGTTCAGCATGGTGGCTTCGGCGGCCTTGATGCTTTGGGCGGCTCTGGCTTCGGTCTCACGCACGGCGTGTTCAACCTCCGCAGCGGTCATGTCCGGTCGTGAAAACACGTCCAGCATGGTGGCGATGTCAACGCCAATCGAACGTTGGAAAGCGACGATTTCTTCCACACCGACCTCGACGTCGCCGTAGACATAAGACTGGAATGTTCCCGAATCGGTCATGATGACGCCAGGGAAGTCGAGAAGTTGGTGGACACCATCGGTTTGTGCCACCGTGCGGAGGTCTTCGTGCTTCCACATGATGTACGAATTCGTAATGAGCGCTTGAATCCCGTACTTGTCCCACATGACTCGGGGTTCAATCGTTCGGATGTTGGGGTTGACAACCGGTAGAAGAGCAGGTGTTTCCAGCACACCGTGATGCGTGTGCAAGCGACCCAAACGAGCCCGTCCGTCCCGCTGTGTGATTTCGAAGCGCCCGTGGTCTTGCTCCCGACAAGGTGTTGGGTCGTCCCGCCTGCCGTTATTCCAAGCGGTCATAGCACGGCCTCATGCGTGTCTTTTTTCAAAGGCTCGGCCGTTTATTCGCTGTCTGCATCGGATGGTGGGTCCACGAATTCAACGGCACCATGGGCGAGAATGAATTCACGCCCAAGGTCGTCGAAGGTGTCGAGAAGGGCAGACGAAAAGCGAATGCGTTGAATCTCGCCATCAGCTTCGAGGTCGTTTTTGACACCCTCGAGCGTTCCAGGGGCTGCACCGCAGGACAAACAGGCTCCCGTCAGGTCAAGGACAAGATCGAGTTGGTTTTGCTCTTGCTCGATTTGGGAAATGGCGATGCCTCCACCGTGCCCGTCCAAAGCAGCCCTGACCGCACCGAGACGGGACAGCAAGGCCGGCACAAAATGGTCCGATTCGAGAACATCAAAGAGCGAAAGATTCCGCAACCGCTCCTCTTCCTCAGGATTGGTGGCTTCGGCGACGCGGCGGGCCGCTTCCGCCTCCATGGCGGCTCTGGCTTCGGCAGCGTATTTCGCTACCAAATCGTCGTCCATGCACTTGCCTCGGGCTGATGAACTTCAACCCTCGCATACCTGGGGGAATTCAAGGGTGTGGTTTCCGGCATGAATCCGGTCAACCACTGGGAACTACATCCCTTCATAAAGGAGAGACGAGACGGGAGGTTAGGGATGAGAATGACCGAAGAAATCCTACGGGTTGAGGACCTTCACGTGAGCGTTGATGAAACGCCCATCCTCAACGGGATGAATCTGACCATCCACCGCGGCGAAATCCACGTTATCATGGGTCGCAACGGCGCTGGGAAATCCACCCTCGCCAGCGTCATCATGGGTCACCCCGCTTACGAAATCACCAAGGGAACCATCCACTACATGGGCACCAATATTAACGAGATGAGTGTCTTTGAGCGAGCCCGTGCAGGCATGTTCCTTTCCTTTCAATACCCTGCCGTCATTCCCGGCGTTCAGGTCGGCACCTTCCTCAAGAAATCCGTCCAATCGGTTCGGGACGAGCCGTTGAAAGGCCGGGAATTCCGTAAGGAACTGAACGGGGCTATGAAAGCCCTTGAAATGGAAAAGTCCGTCCTTTCTCGCTACGTGAACGACGGCTTTAGCGGGGGCGAAAAGAAGCGATTGGAAATCCTTCAGATGCTTCTCCTCAAGCCAACCCTTGCGCTCCTCGACGAAACAGACTCAGGTCTTGACATCGATGCACTTCGCATCGTGGCCAAGGGCATCAATAGCGTCGCTCCAGAAGCTGGATGCCTGATCATCACCCACTACCAGCGCCTCCTTGACCATGTTCAACCGCATTTCGTCCACGTCATGATCGATGGAGCCATCGTTCAATCCGGTGGCCCCGAGCTCGCCCACAAATTGGAAGAGCAAGGGTATGAATGGCTTGAAACCCCCAAGGAGGCCTGAACATGAGCGACGAAGCACGCGAAGCAGTCGGAGATTATCAGTTTGGTTTTCACGACCCCGAAAACGCCACCATCCGATTTGACAAAGGTCTCTCAGAACAAGTGGTCAGAGACATCTCCGCTCTCAAAAACGAGCCCGAGTGGATGACCGATATTCGCGTCAAAGCCTACCACCACTTCATGGCGCGTGAAATGCCGAATTGGGGCAACTGCGGCGAACTCAACAACATTGACTTTGACAACGTCACCTACTTCCTCCGCTCCTCCGATGCTACGGAAAAAAATTGGGACGATGTTCCCGACGACATCAAGAACACCTTCGACCGTCTTGGTATTCCGGAGGCCGAACAAAAATGGCTTGGCGGCGTGACGGCGCAATATGAATCCGAAGCGGTCTACCACTCCATCCGCGAAGACCTCGAGGCTCAAGGTGTCCTCTTCCTGGACATGGACAGCGGCCTCAAGGAACATCCAGAAATCGTGAAGCAATACTTTGGCAGCGTGATTCCCTACAGCGATAACAAGTTCTCAGCCCTCAACACCGCCGTCTGGTCGGGTGGTTCCTTCATCTATGTCCCCAAAGGAGTGCATGTTGAGATGCCGGTGCAGGCCTACTTCCGCATCAACGCCCAAAACATGGGCCAGTTTGAGCGCACGCTCATCATCGCCGACGAAGGCAGCAGCATCCACTACGTCGAAGGCTGCACGGCACCCACATACTCCACGGATTCATTGCACTCAGCCGTGGTTGAACTCATCGCCATGAAGGGTTCGAAGATTCGCTACTCCACCATACAGAACTGGTCGGCTAACGTCTACAACCTCGTCACCAAGCGAGGTGTCGCTCACGAAAACGCCACCGTGGAATGGGTCGACGGCAACATCGGTTCCAAGTTGACCATGAAGTACCCCGCCGTTCTCCTCAAGGGCGAAGGTGCGCACGCTGAGGTCATTTCCGTAGCCTATGCCGGCGCAGGTCAACACCAAGACGCCGGGGCGAAAGTGCATCACCTCGCCCCCAACACCACGTCCAACATCTTGTCCAAGTCCATATCGAAGAACGGCGGGCGCTCATCCTACAGAGGCATGCTGCAAGTCTCGCCCAAGTCCCACGGATGCCGGTCCAAGATCGTCTGCGATGCGCTTATGCTCGACAGCGATTCCAGGTCCGATACCTACCCAACCATGGAAGTTGGCAACTCCACGGCCGACCTCGAGCACGAAGCCAGTGTTTCGAAAGTCTCCGGCGACCAACTGTTTTACCTTATGAGCCGAGGATTCTCGGAAGAAGAGGCCATGGGTCTCATCGTGAACGGATTCTTTGAACCGTTTACCCGTGAACTCCCGATGGAATATGCCGTGGAACTGAACAAGTTACTCGAGTTGGAAATGGAGGGTTCCATCGGATGAAGTATGCCGACATGGCCGTTCCCTCCCGTGCTCTTCATCTGTGGCGATACACTCCATGGGCACGCATTCACCCCTCGAAAATTGATGAGGTCCCCAACGCAACCGGTGTTCGTTTCAAGGTCGTTGAAGGCGGTGAACTTGTTGAGGGTGCTCCTCGCATCGTGATCGCCGAGGACATCGGGCGCGTCTTCCTAAGTGAATTGGGCGGCACGGCCATGACCTTCGAAAGCAACGGAGACAGCGAGGTGGTCCACCTCCAAGCCGTAGCTTCCGGACACGTCGCCGTGGGTCATCTTCACCTTGCGCTCAAGCACGACGTCGCCGTGATGCTCCACCTTTCGGGTGAGGCCGACTGGACCGGCCTCCACATCACGGGCGAGGTTGGAGCAAACGTTCGAGCAGGTTTCGGCCTTGTCAACGAACTCGCATCAAACGGTAAATTGCTCCACTGCGAGGACTGGTCCATCGCTCGGGATGCCAACCTGGAACTTGCCGGTTTATCGATCGGAGGCTTCCGCTGCAAGAGCGACATCCGAAGTCGCTTCACTGGAAGTGGAGCTGCTCTGACCCAAGCCATTTCAGTCCACGGTGCCGGCCAGCGCCATGTTGACCATCACATCGAAATTCACCATGACGTCCCCCACACGGATTCTTCGCTCAACATTCACGCCGCATGCGATGACCAGAGCCATTCCATCGCCACCGGTCTCTTGACCATCGCCGAGCAAGCCAACCACTGCGATGCAGGTCAGGTGTTCAAGAATCTCCTGCTTTCAGAAAAAGCACGTGCAGAAGCCATCCCGGAATTGGAAGTGCTCGCCGACGAAGTCGCTGCTGCACACGGTGCTGCCAGTGCCCCGGTTGATCGAGATCAACTTCACTACCTGATGAGCCGAGGTCTGGATACCGAAGCGGCCGTGGCCCTTCTCATCGAGGGGTTCATGCAGGCCGGTTTCTCAACGCTGCAGCACCAAGCCCTTGTCGACGAGATGAGAACCCGGTTGACGGTTCACTTGGAATGCGAATTGAAGAGGTGATGATGTGTCCCTTCGTGATCAATTTCCGATTTTACGGCGTGAGGTGAACGGCTACCCGCTGGTCTATTTGGACAACGCCGCAACCACGCAAAAACCCCAAGTTGTTCTGGACGCCATGAACGACTACTATTCCAAATCCAATGCGAACGTTCACCGAGCAGTCCACACGCTGGCCGGAGAGGCAACCGAAGGCTACGAATCATGTCGCCACAAACTCAAGCAGCGCTTCAACGCCGACAAGGTCATCATCACCAGCGGCACAACCGAAGGCATCAACCTCGTCGCTCATGCTTGGGGAAGAGCAAATTTGGTCAAAGGCGACGCCATTGTCTTGACTGAAATGGAGCACCATTCCGATATTGTCCCCTGGCAAATGCTGGCCGAGGAACGGGGCGTTGAATTGCGGTATGTGCCGGTAACTCAGCATTTTACCCTCGACATGGACGCGTTCCACCACGCCCTTGAAGGAGCAAAACTCGTCTGTGTCGTTCATACTTCCAACGTCTTGGGCGTCCGCAACCCCCTTGAGGAGATCATTGCGGCCTCACACACGGCTGGAGCAAAGGTGCTCATTGATGCGGCGCAAGGGGTCCCCCATTCCACCGTTGACTTTGCCACCTTTGGCGCCGATTTCATGGCTTTTTCAGCCCACAAAATGTGCGGACCAACCGGCATCGGGGCGCTGCTCGTTCAGCCGGCAACGTTCGAAGAGATGCAGCCGTTCATGGGCGGCGGCGACATGATTGAAACCGTCACGACCGAAGGCTCAACCTACCAAACCAACGAACACAAGTTCGAGGCGGGTACGCCCCGCATCGCCGAGGCCATTGGGTGGTCAGCCGCCCTCGATTGGATGAATTCCTTTGATTTGGACGCCGAGCATGCTCGCTTGGTGGGGATTGCCTCCTGGGTCGCCGAGGAACTGCGTTCCATGGGCATGACCGTTTACGGGCGCCATGAAGAGCACGATGCTGCCGTTGTCTCTTTCCTCCACCCGACCATCAACAGCGAAGACATGGCGCACCTCTTGGATTCCCGTGGCTTCGCCGTGCGCACAGGCCACCACTGCGCCCAGCCGCTTCTCAACCGTCTGGGCATCACCGGCACCGTCCGTGCATCGTTTTACGTGTACAACACCCGTGAGGAAGCAGAAGGGTTGGTACGAGAACTCAAAGAAATCACGGAGAAGTTCGCATGACGTTCTATCCCGAGGCGCTTCAGGAACTTGTTGAGGAGTTCCAAGAAGTGAAAGACAAGCGGGAACGCTTGGAAATGCTGTTTGAACTGGCTGAAGAAATCGTTGAATTGCCCGCCAACGAATGGTCGGAAGAGACCCGTGTCCGAGGCTGTCAGTCCGAGGCTCACGTGCGAGTCTCAATCAACGAAGGCCTGGTTCATTTTTTCGGCGCCGCAGACGCCAAGTTGGTGCAGGGCTTGATGGGCGTGTTGAGCATCGCCATTGAAGGATTAACGCCGGCTCAAGCCGTGCTGATTCCCGTTGATTTTGCTCAAGACATGGGTTTGACCAACACCTTGACGCCCAGCCGTTCCAACGGGTTTCGAAACATGTACGACAAGGTCATGAACGAGATTCGTGCAAGCGTGGAGTGAGCCACATGACCACCAAAGAAGCCGTGATGGACAAGTTGGACGACGTGGAAGACCCCGAGTTGGAACTCTCCATCGTGGAATTGGGCCTTGTGTACGATGTTCGCTTTGAGAACAAAGACGAGGGACTTCACGCTGAAGTTGACCTCACGCTGACCTCACCTGGCTGTCCTGCAGCCCCCGAAATCATGGCGGCCGCTCACCGTGCAGCATTGCAGACCGACGGTCTGTCTTCCGTCCACATCAACCTCGTCTGGACGCCCCGCTGGGACCCGAAGGTCCACGCCAGCGAGGACGCTCGCATGGAAATGGGCATCTGGGATTGAGTCAAAACGCCTCAAACAGGCGTGAACAATCTTGAAGGCGAACAGGGCAACCCTTCGTCCATGCGACCGGTTCATTTCCTTCTGATGCTGGTCGTCCTCGCATCGCTCTCGGGTTGCCTCGGGGGCGGTGAAGGTGATGCCGAATCAACGGGTTCCTACACCGTTGAATCGTCGATGACCTCCATTGAATTGGAAGCGAAATCTGCAGACTACCAAGACGAAGCAACCGTTGAGTGGAGCGTTGATTCCTCGGCGTTCTCCGAAGCCATCGATGCGGCCGGCGGCAACGTCGTCGGAGTTCTCTTCTCACTCACCTACGGCGAAGATGAGACCTCTGGAGGCCCGCTCTGCACCGGCGGAGAAGCCAATGCACCTGACACGATCACCGGAGGAGCCACCAAGGGCGAATGGACCCTTTCGGGGTCGGGCGAAAACCCGGGGTCTCACGAGGTGAACCTGACATGGCACAACGCCTCCCTTCTTTCTGGCGTGATCGAAGGGATGACGAAGAGTGAAATCGAGGCCCAATTGGCCTTTGGTGAGGAGGCCCTGGGTGCCTACAATCTTGCCGTGACCGTAGATGCCGATGCCTTCGACGGCGCGCTGTGTTCACACAACGACGACGGTGAAGAAGTGGCCACCGTGGTCAGTTTGCTCGTTTTGGACTTCACCGTTCTCGACGAGGACGGAGAGGCGTTGACGACCATGGCGGTTGGCGACGGTTCCCTTCCATTGGTCTTGTTTGCAGGGTGGATTCTCCCGGTCGTTTTCTTGGTGGGCTATATCGCCACTCGGCAACGGGAACGTTTCCACCTTGACCTCGATTTCAGCGAACCTGAAACGGAGGTCGTTGAAGGCGAATCCACCTCGGACGGCGAGACGCT
>CALHIR010000019.1 GCA_938030705.1 Candidatus Poseidoniaceae archaeon | reverse complement strand
CATGATCGCAATCGCCATTGCCCACATTCGGTTGACACGCCCTACCTGATATTCGGGCAGGATGAATGCCACCGCTATCAAAATGACGAGAATAATCGCCATCAGAATCATCATGTGTGTGCGGTGCTTCGAGCTACCGCGTTCTACAACAATTGGAAACATGATCAGACCCTTTCAATCCGCTTTGTACCGAATAGACCGCTGGGTTTGAACCAGAGCACACCCAACAGAATGAGCACTGGGATCAACAACGGAGTTGCTGGCAGGAACTCAAGTGGTGGATGCTCAAGGCCGAAATGCCACGAGCCGAGATACCCATTACCGAGTGACTTGGTAAGGCCCACGATCAAGCCGCCCAAGGCGGCCCCGCCAACGGAGTCAAGACCACCGACGGCCGCTGCCGCGAAGGCGTAGATGACGATTGCGGCCATCATGCTCGGCTGCAAGGTGATGCGAGGCGCAACGATGACGGCACCGAGGGCACCAAATGCTGAAGCAAGGGCCCAACCGAAGCTCAGCACTCGACCGGTACGAACTCCGACGAGTCGGGCTGACTCAACGTTTGCCGACACCGCACGGAATGCAAGACCCATCTTGGTCTTGTTCAAAATGATGAACAAGATGTAGAGGACTATTCCAAGCGTCACGACTGTACCGATGGTGTCGTAGAACAATCGGGCACCGAAGATGACGACCTTGTCATCTGAACCATTCGGGAACATGGCTGGCATCACTCGTGCCTGGTAGTTCCAGATAATTCCCGCAATTGCGTTGATACCAAGGAACAAACCGAGTGTGATCAACACAACAGGTAGGTGGTCTTCCGGGTCAAACGGCCTAGTGAGCGTTCGCTCAATCGTGATGCCGACAACCGAAGACAGCACCATCGAGATGATGGCAGCTACCCAAATGATGAGGTACTGGTTTCCTAAGAAATCCAAGATGCCGCTCTGCACTGCGAAGATGTAGGCAAAGAATGCACCGAACATGGCCATCTCACCTTGAGCAAAGTTGATCAGGGTCGTGGCTTTGAAAATAAGGACGAGAGCGACCGCAATCGAGGCGTACACTGCCCCGTCACTCACCCCGTCAAAGATACGTTGAAGAAATAGTTGCATCTACGGTCCCCCTTATGCTCCGAGATACGCGGCCTGAACCGCTGGGTCATTACGAAGTTCCTCAGCGGAACCCGAGCCTGTAATTTCTCCGGTCTCAAGTAGATAGCCACGGTGGGCAATCTCGAGCGCCAGGTTTGCATTTTGCTCGACAAGTAACATCGAAACACCTTGTTCTTTGTTGAGTTGAGCGAAGGTCTGGAAGAGATCTTCAATAATCAACGGGGCGAGACCGAGCGATGGCTCGTCGAGCAACATCATTGTTGGTCGGCTCATTGCTGCGCGGGCAACGGCGAGCATCTGCTGTTCACCACCAGAGAGTGAACCGGCGGCTTGCGTTTGACGCTCGCCAAGCACGGGATACTTCTCGAACCACATTTCGATGTCTGACCGAACCTCATTGTCGGTGCGGGTGTAGGCGCCGACCTCAAGATTCTCCAGAACCGTGAGTGCAGCGAAGGTTCCACGCCCCTGCGGGACATGGGCAACGCCAGCGTTCACGATGTCAGCGGTGTCAGACTTTGAAATGTCATTGCCGTTGAGCATGACCTTGCCATCAGTCGCAACCATGTTGCAGATTGCCCGAAGGGTTGTGGTCTTGCCAGCACCGTTGGCACCGAGCACCACCACAATCTCTCCCTCGTTTACTTCGAGGTTGACACCATGCAACGCCTGGATTGCTCCGTAGGACGCTGTCACGTTGTCACAGGAAAGAACTTGGTTACTCATTATTTGCTGCTCCCCAAGTAGGCCTCGACAACTGCAGGGTTCTCGCGAACCTCTGCTGGTGTGCCTTCGGCGATCTTCCGACCAAGGTTAAGTACGACGATCTTCTCTGTCAGCGCCATGACCATCTTCATGTGGTGCTCAACGAGAAGAACGGTGAGCTGATAGCGGTCACGAATCTCGCGAATCACTTTTCCGAGCTCTTGCACTTCAGCATGGGTGAGACCTGATGCTGGCTCGTCAAGCATCAACAGTTTCGGCGAGCCGATCAATGCACGAGCGATTTCAATGCGCTTCAAGGTACCGAATGGAAGACCATCAGCTGGGTGGAATGCGACATCTTCAAGGTTGAGTTCGGCAAGCACGCCATAGGCCTTTTCACGAAGGTCGGACTCTTCCTTCTTCGTGTTGATCTTGAACATCGACCGCCAGTAGCCGGCGGACGTTGTGGTGTGTGCACCAACCATCACGTTTTCGAGGACGGTGAGGCCTTTCCACAATGCCAAGTTCTGGAAGGTTCGATATGCACCTACCTCACAAATCTCGTGCGCTTGCAGAGCCAAAAGATCTTGACCCTCAAATTCAACCGAACCTTCGGTCGGGTCATAAATGCGGCTCACGACGTTGAACAACGTCGTCTTACCGGCCCCATTGGGACCGATCAAACCACAGATCTGGCCTTTCTCGACATCGAACGATGCAGAGTCGAGAGCGGTAATACCCCCGAACTTCACCGTGATGTCACGAACAGACAACTGCGACATGAAATCTGTACTCCCCCTAGTAAGGCCTCTGGTCACGGACGACCAAAGGCGTTCCG
>CALHIR010000018.1 GCA_938030705.1 Candidatus Poseidoniaceae archaeon | reverse complement strand
ATGCCTTCGACAGTAATCTGCACGTTGACATATCCCCAGTTGACCTCAGAGCCGCTGTCGAAGTCGATGCGGATGAGAGCATCATCTGCATCGGTCGACAGGTCGCCTGATGAACCGGCATCGCTGCCGCTCATCACACGTGGCTCAAAGCTAGCGTCGCTGCCTTGGTCGGCAAGGGAGCTTGCCCACACGTACAGCACACCGGCCAACACAACAGTGATTGCGACCATCAAGATGGTAGCGATAACTGGGCTGACAGCCTCTTCATTTCGGTTTTCGTTTTTCATATTTTTGTCCTCCTTTCCCCATTCGGGGTAGGCCCTGCTATGCCCGTCCTCATATTAAACCCATCTGCCTATTATCCTCAACTACGCGCGTGAAATCGCCGTTTTTTGGCAAAAATACGGATGTTATATTTCCCCTCAGAACGCGCCGATGAGTGGTACATATCGTTTGTAAATACCAAAATTGGACTAAAAATATCTCGGCAAGGCTTACGCTGATGATTGGAATTGAGGTGAACAGGGTGAGAGAAAACGAGAGGGGATGGGATGCACTCAACGAGAACTTCAACAGCCCTGTTCGTTAATCCGTAGGCGTAGTCAGTTTATATGCGTTTTTGAGGGAAAAAACGGGTTTTATTCGACCGTGAGGATTTCTGGGCCGCCCGAGGTGACGTGGACGGTGTGCTCAAACTGCGCAATATTGCCACCGTCTTTGCACCGGAGAACGTGGTACGTCTCAAGGAAACGGATTTTGATCAGCTTGTTGACCAGGGCATTCCATTTACTTTGGAGGCTGGCTTCGTTAGCGTCCGGGAAGGGTTTTTTCAACATGGGAAACGCCCATCGTTCGGCAAATGGAAGCGTGGAATACCGCTCCTCGAGATTCCGGGCCATCTGTGCCCCCAACGGCTTGAGTTGGTTTTTGGCTCGGGCTTTCCGGGACGTGGTCAAGCCGGTCACTCGGTAGATGTTGGAGGAGTTAGAGCGCCCAATGTTCTCGATCAGCCCCGATTCACCCGTGGTGTTGAACGGTTCAACGGCGTACACGCCGCCTTCTTCAACGACCCCGGAAAAGCCGCGATTGTCTTTTCCGCACGCATACGAGGGAACCGAAACTCCCGCATGCAATTCCCAAGGTTTGAGTTGGTGACCGCAGAGGTTGCGAATGGGTTGGAAGCCAGCGTCAAGCGAAGGCTGGGCCGCCGCTTGTCCCACCTTGTACCAGGGCGTGCCTGGATGGAGCATCTCAACGGCGGCATCGCGTGCCTCTTTGGCCGCTTTGATCTGTTCGGTGTGGACGTTGCTGTTCCCAATTTCCAAGGTCAGTGCATTGTCGCCGATGTGCCCTTTGATGTGAACGCCGAAGTCAATCTTGACACAGTCGCCATTCTGAAGCACCATGTCGCCGTCCCATCCTTCCACGCCTTCGACCAGATGGTTGGTGGTGAAATGGGCCGCCATATCGTTCACGGCGATGGTACCGGGGAATGCGGGTTTTCCACCGTGCCGGTGAATGAACCGTTCAGCGGATTCGATGATCTCGTGGAAGGTCTTACCGGGCTGAAGTTCATCCTTCATGGCTTCAAGCGTGCGTCGCGCGACATGCCCTGCATCTCGCCAATACTTCAAGTTGGATTCTTCCACCATTGAACCACGCTACGCGTAGGTATGATGCCCTCTCTCATAACAGTTACCTCCACCCCTTGTTCATTTTCCGTGACGTTGAGGATGGTACTCCCCGAACCACCGGGGCAACTTCCAGGCAGAACAGCATGCGGTGGAAGACCCAGAACCGCCCCGGCTTCTTCTGCGGTGTTGGCAGGGGTTTCTCCCGCTTCGTTGGCGCTCGTGGCCGTGATGGGGCCAAACGTTTCGACCAGCTGACGGGCGGTCGGGTGGGCAAGGCAGCGAACGGCAACACGCTCGCCCCCTAAACGAGGGTCAAGCGGTTCCAAGGCGTTGAGGATGAAGGTGAAGCCGCCCTTGGGAAAGGCCGCTTCCAGAAGACGTACTTTCTGTGGCACATGCACCAAGGTTTCGGCTTGGTCCATGGAGAGAACGCCCAAACTGACGGGTTTGTCAGCCGACCGTTGCTTGAGGTTGAACAAGCGGTCGAGGGCCTTCGCGTTGGGAAGGCATGCAAGGCCGGGCAGGGTGCTGGTCGGGTAGGCGACAACGCCACCTTCGTTCACGTAGGCAACCGTTTGCTTCGAGAGCATGGGCTCACTCCTCAAGATTGGACCCACTCATGAACGTGGAGATGAGCAACCTCTTTGGCCAGGGCTTTGTCTTCGGTGCGGACCATGAGTTTGCCACTTGGATACAAGGTCATCTCGCAGCGGCCGGAAAACGTCCAACACAAACGGGAGCGCACCCCGACTTCAAATCCGGCGGCTTCTATGGCCGTACCCACGGCATCAAGCTCAATCGTTTCAACCCCATCGGGCACGATCTGGTAGGAGCCTTTGGTCCCGCACAACTCCATTGCAAAGCCGTCGGACATGGGATTCACTCACAAATCAGAGGGTCGCTTAGGCGGACCGCTCGGAGGACCGGAAGGTGGACCCGTAGGAGGGCCGCTCGGAGGACCGGAAGGCGGACCCGTAGGAGGGCCGCTCGGAGGACCGGAAGGCGGACCCGATGGTGGACCGCTCGGAGGACCGGAAGGCGGACCGCTCGGAGGACCGGAAGGCGGACCCGATGGTGGACCGCTCGGAGGACCGGAGGGTGGACCAGAAGGAGGGCCGCTCGGAGGCTTTGGGGGCGATGATGAGGGAAGAGGTGGTGGACTTGCACCTGTCACCACAGGCGTTTCCACCTCTGGCGTGGACGCCGGTGCTTCTTCAGCGGGTTCGGGAGTGGCGGGCGAAGAAACGGGGGTCAACGGCGTGAGCAGAGGGTCTGACAAAGGTGGCGCAGGCTCTGGCGTTGGCGCCGAGGAGACAGGGGTCAGCGGCGTCAAGGGAGTGGGTTCAGCGGCCCCGGTTTCCCACGGTGGTGTTCGAGGGCTATCATCACTGCTTTCAGCCTCGGCGGTGTCGCCTCGAAGCACTTTGGTACCTCCGCCTTCCATGTTCTCACCAACGTACGTGGTCATGACGATGGAATCGGGATTGATGATGCCTCGCTCTTCGGTGTTCCCAAAGGCGTCCAAATGGGTGTCAAAGGCCCCGCTAAAGAGGCTTGAGCCGATGGCGTTGCCGAGTGAACGCCCTTTTTCGGCTTGGAATTCAAAATCGGCCTCGTAAGGACCGAGTTTCATCGCTTGGCCCCCGCCGTTGAATTCAAACGTCCACGTACCTGTGATGATGGCGGCTTCAAACTTGAACTGGCGCGTGAGCCCAGGCCCGATGGAACTGATGCCTTCAACGGGTGCATAGCGTGTGCCTTTGGCGTCGACCAAAGCGGCGTCCAAACCGCCGAGGGGAATCGACGATTCATTGACGACGTCCACCACGACCATGATGATGTCTTCATCGTCATCATCAATTTCCATTTTGACCGTTGTCAGGTGCGCGTTCAAAGAGCCTGCTCGGGCACTGTGCTCATCACTCACGTCGGCTCACCTGTTCGGACTGATGGGCGGCTCTACTTCAAGGGCTTGCTCAAAAAAGATGCTCTCAGCGCAATCGGAGGCGGGTTTCTGAGGGCAGCGACCAATCCACGGCCGCCACCGTGTGATGCTTTCGGTCGATGCCGGTCCGGTATTCGTTGCTGGTCGAACCCGCATTAAACGTGTCCCGAAGGCCAAACCAAAGCCAGCCAATGAAGGGAATGATGTAGACCATCTTCGCCAGCGCACGGGGGCCCCAATGATGCCCCTCGAGTACGGTACCGTTGTCGTGGACGATGGCGATGCGGAAGCCTCGCTGGGCCAATGACCGCCCCATGGTTTGCCCGGTGTACTTGAAATAGAGATAAAATGCAGCCCCGAAGACAAACCAGTTCATCAAAAACGCCGCCGTGTATCGCCCACCTTCCGTCAGCATCTCGATGTTGAGGAGGTTGGGCATGATTTCGCCACGGGTGAAGAAACTCAACACGATGGAGATCAACATCACGTCGAGCATGAAGGCAAGAACACGCTTCCAAGCCGGGGCGATGAGCATGCCATCGGGTGCTGAACCGAGGATGTTTTGGGCAAGCGTGCCGCCCTTAACGATGGTAACCGGGTCGTCGGCCATGCCGTGGGTACGGCTTCTCCTTTGTCAAATGACGCGTTGGCCCCATCAAGAGCTGTGGGTGACGTGCCAGGCAAACAATTGGTGTTCTTCCACCCAGTCAAGATAGGATTTCCATGTTCCGTCATGACGGAGCGTGGTGGGATGGCCCAGCAAGATCAGGCCTCGCTTGGCTCGGGTGATGGCCACGTTGAGGCGCCTGTAGTCGGCCAAGAACCCAACTTCTCCTCGGTCATTGGCTCGGACGGTGGAAAACACGATGACTTCCTTTTCACGGCCTTGATAACCGTCAACGCTCTTGATTTCAAGGCCGGCGTATGGCTGTCCCGGTTCGCGCCCGCCCGCCATCTCAAACAGGCGGACCAATTCCCGCACTTGTCCGTTGTAGGGGGAAATCACGCCGATATCAGCAGGTTGGAGGTCCCCCGCAGCAAGCAGGTCGTTCACGACGCTCAACACCTTGGCAGCCTCGTCCCGGTTGGAGCGGCTCTTGCCTTCCTCATCGGTCTCTTCCACCCCTTCAACGGGTACAAAGGCCATCGGCCGGTCCCAATCAGGCCAAAGAAAGCCAGCTGGAGGAGGCCGTTGGTCCGGCTCGCACCCGTCTTCGAGGCGATTCTCATAGAAACGGGCGCTTGGAAATTCTCGCAGAATCGGGTGCATCCTGTACTGTGTGGTCAGCATCATGGACTCAAGCCCGCAAGCGATAAGCCGGTCAAATAACGACCGATTCAAGCCCCCTTGCTCGGCGCGACGGCTAAGGACGGTGGGCGGAAGTTGCTGGTGGTCGCCGACCAAGACGAGTTGCCGGCATCCTTTGACGATGGGGACCAAGGCGCTCGGTTCGGTGGCTTGGGTGGCCTCGTCCATCAACACGATGGGGAACTTTCGCGATTCGAGCAGGCGGTGGCCGCAACCGATGGTGGTTGCACAGATGACCTCGGCTTCGTCGAGGACGCTGGCGGTCATCGCATCTTCCATCCGGCGAATTTCCTTCTGATTGTTGCTGATGTCCCTGTGCATCAGGCCTTTTTCTCGTCCTTTGAGTGAGGGAAGGGCCTTGCGTAGTTCCCGCTGCTCATCTTGCAAAAAGGCCAATTCCTCCTGCATGGGATGGTTTTCCAAAACAGCGTCAAGCGTGGCAGAACGCAAGGATTCTCGGACCTTGACCGGGCGACCGATACGCAACGCTTTGACACCCAACTCCAACAGACCTTCCAGCAGGTTGTCGACCGCCACGTTCGATTCTGCCGTCGCCAGCAAAGGGCCGCTCCCCTGCATGGCCAAGCGATGAAGGAGGTGGGTGGCCGTTGTGGTTTTCCCCGTGCCGGGAGGCCCCTGAATCAACGTCATACGACGCGAAATCGCCCCGTCGATGGCGGCTTGCTGCGAAGCATTGAGGTGTCCATAACTCGGCACGGGTCCGCGTTGCTGAAGGCGCCCTCGTATGTCGGGGGAGAGTTCTGCACTTTGATTGATGTCCAGCACATTGCCCAGCAACAGTTCCCGAAGGACCGTGCCGCCGTCGCCCTCTGTTGAATGAAACGCGACGAGCGCCGCGTGCATACGGTCGTGCGCTACCCGATTGGCGCCCCGGTCAAGACGCCACCCCCCTTTTCGGACGTCCCGCGGGCGTTCACTGACCACCACCCTGAGGCGCGTGGGGCCGCGGTCGAGGACCACGCCTTCAACCACTTTTTCACCCCAAGGGCGGGAGCGAGAAATGAGAACGATATCACCGTGAGAAAATCGGTGTTCGGGAAGACGTCCGCTATCTTGTGCCTCAAACACCACGATGTCCTCGCCGAAAAACCGCCCCTGTGTTCGGGCCTTCAGGTCAAACAAGGAGACCCCGGCCATGACGAGGCGTTGTTTGGACCATGTCTTCCATCGTTCCTCGACCAACTGTGTTTCATCGTCCAGTTCTTGCCCGATGAGGTCGGTCATCGTGGTGAAATGATCTTGGCTTCGTCGCCATCGGTCGGGGGCGGGTTCCCCTTTGGCCATGGGCGGTTCGGGCTCACTGGCGCTTTTCATGCGCTTGACGGAACCCTTACGCGCCATGCTTGCACCACGGATGCGCCCCTCATCATCCTATGGATGAAGATTGAAGCATTCAAGGAGCGACAAACCCGCATTCTTAAACCGAGTTTCAACAGCCGGAGACTGGGTGCGTTGATGTTCGGTCGCAAAAAAAAGGACGCCAATGCCACAGGAGTGGCGTGTCCGTATTGCGAATACAACAATCCGTTGGGCGCCGAAACCTGCGAGCAGTGCTACTACTCGCTCAACAAGTCAGCCCGAGAACAGCCGATGGCCGAACCCACGACATCCGGTGAGGAAATCATGAGTCTCTTGTTGGCTGAGAACGAGGAAGAAGAGGACACGGGTCCTGTCGTTGAAGCCGTCCTGGAGATCGACGATGTGACCGTTGAAGTTGACCAGTACGCCGCACCCTCCGAACAAACCGAGAACGGTGAACCCGTTCCTGAAACCTTTGATTTCATCGGAAGCGAGGGCCCAACCTTGTCCGCAACGGTCGAAACTTCTGAACCCGAAGAAGTGGAGTTAACCGCGGCCGACGCTCCCAAAGAATACGTTGAATTTGACCTTGGAAGTGTTGACCCGTTGGCCGAAGTGGCCGAACCCGTTCACACCGGAAAAGGCGGCCTGTATTCCCCAACGGTGGAGGTCCCGAAGGACGACGATTTGCTGGGCGAGGTCGGCCCTGCCCCAAGCGCCACACCCGACCTGCCCGACCTGCCCGATGACGCTGCTCCAACGGGAGCCAACCTCGCTCAAGCCATGGCAACCGAAACAGCCGCCCTTCCCGGCCTGCCAGAGGAACAAGCGGTTGAACCCGCCACGCCAAGCCTTCCCGACCTTCCGGAGGATGAACCGGTCGCCGACCCCGCAACACAGGCCGAAGCGGCACCCCAAACCGCCGAGGAGGTTGACGACCGAATCTGGCCGTGGCCCAAGGCTGAGCCATGGTCGGCCACACAGGTTTACCAGGAAGTGGTGGCGGCAATGGAACACGTGAAGCACGGACGAATGGAAGCCGCAGCGACAACCCTTGACACCTTGGGACCGCATTTGGACGATAACCTCGACATGCTCCTCCATATCTCGGTGTTGTTGCAACATCTTGGCCGAAACGACCACATGAAGTGGACCTTGGACATGGCGGCCTATGTGCACCCCAACGATGCACATGTCCTGCAGGCACGTTCTCGGCTCTTGGCCTAAGGTGAGCATGATGGTGGTAACCCCGGAGCTTCACGTGGGCGAAGACCTCCTTCTTCGTCCGGCAGCGAATAACGTGCTCGTCGCCATGTTCGATGCCTATCAAGAAGACCCTGAGGCGGCCCAAGCAGCGCTTCCATGGCTCGATCCCAACGAGGATGTACGCCGTCAACTTCGCGACATGCTCTACGATATCGAGGCGCAGAACGGGAACGACCGACTTCACTTTTGGTCCATTCACACCACCGGAACGGATGAATTCGTTGGCCTGATTGGCTTGGGCGACGAATTGCAATCGCATCATGCAGCCTTCAATTTGGGCTACTGGGTACGCCTTGCTCACCGAAAGAAAGGCATCGCCACCCGATGCGTAAACTGCATCTTCACGTGGCTGGCCGAGCGAAGCAACACGACGACGGTGGAAATCGCCGTTCACCCGCACAATGAGGCCGGTTTGGCCACTGCAGATGCCATTTGCACCGCGTGGAATGGGGAACGTCTACCCGAGTTCATCGGCATTGAGTTCAACGAACGAACCGTGCCTCACCACCTCCATTTTGTTGACCTTGGGCCGGAGGCCTGACATGCCCACTTGGTTCACGGTTGACACCGATGATTTCAGGCACCTTCCAAAGCACCAAGGCCACCCCACGAGAAGCAAGGAAGTCTATGCTGGCCCCTCCGACACGCTTTCTGAAGCCTTCCTCGTCGGTTGGAAGGGGCTGCTTGATTGGATGGACCTCCACGAAGGCGCCCTCACCCTCTTTGTCATTACCGACCTTTTCGAAACCAAAGGCTTCGGTGAACTGTTGGCCAGCGCCCTTGAGCGGTTCCCCAAACGACTGACCGTCGCCTGTCATGGCCATACCCACCGGTCTTGGTCGGCTTGGGGCGAGGATAAAGCGGGTTTTGAATCGATGTTAACGCGCTCAACCGAACGCCTCAAGTCGCATGCAGGTCGCGCTTTTCGACCCTATTTCAGGGCGCCAAGCGGCTACATTGCACCCTGGATGGCGGCCTCACTCGCCAGCAAAGGTTACATCGTTGACACCTCGGTCAACCCATCATGGCTGGTCAAACACAAGACCGGAGGCACTTCATGGGCCGCTGTTTGCGCAGCGATGGAAGCGGCCGGTGTTGTTGAGCGCCCGTGGATGACACGTTGGCGTTTACCGGTCAACGGACCGGCTTTGTTCCGCTTCCCCCTCTCTGGCCTCGCCCGAAAAGCATGGAGAAAGGCCCCTCGACTTCTCAAACCAGAGGAAGAGCGATGGGTGGAACGTCATGACGTTGAACTGTGCACGCTCTACTGCCATGTCCTTGATTTTGCACGTAACAACGGCACGTGGACCCCACCGCTTGCAGGGCATAGAGCAAAGTAAGGAAGGCAAGGTCCATGCGGCATGACCACCATCAACTTCGCCGAAAAATTCAGTCTGTTTTCGGACCACTGGTCACCAAAAGTCATCGCTGAAATGAACGACTATCAGTTCAAACTTGTCAAGATACAGGGTGAATTTGTTTGGCATGACCACGGCCACACCGACGAGGTATTCATCGTTCTTGAAGGCAGCATGGGCATTGAATTTGAAGACAAAACCATCACCCTCAACACCGGTGAAATGTACGTTGTTCCACAAGGGACTCGACACAAACCCTTTGCAAAAGAAGAGTGCATGGTCATGCTCGTTGAGCCACGCAACGTGGTCAACACGGGTGAATCCGACAGTGATTTGACCGCAGAAAACGATGTTTGGATTTGATACCGTTCAGTGTTCCAAAACGATGCGTTTGTACGTTTCACCGCTCGGGCGAAGCGTGCGCTCTTGGGTTTCAAAATCAACGTGGTGCAGGCCAAATCGCATGGAGTAGCCTTCAGCCCACTCGAAGTTATCCATGAGCGACCAGTGATGGTACGAACGAATGTCATGACCGTCTTGAATCGCTTGGGAAAGGACCCAGAGATGCCGTTTCAAATGCTCTGTTCGCAAGGTGTCGTCAGCATCTGCGACACCGTTTTCAGTGATTTCAATGGGCACCCCCAGCGGGGCGAGAAATTCAACGGCTCGACGAAGGCCCTCTGCATACATGGGATAACCAAATTCCGTGGCCACCTCGTGTTTCCGTTTTGGGAACTTCATGCGCAACAGCGAAACGGTTGAAGGGCCCACCAACACGTGCGTGTAATAGTTGAGCCCAATGAAGTCCAAGGTGCCCTTGGCTTGAGCGACATCGGCGAAAAACATCCGACCTCGCATCAACCCGCTTCGCCAAGCGCCGTTCCAGAACCATTCCAACAGGCGGGCCAGTGGCCAATCGAACGGACTCCATCGGTTCTTTGGGTCAAACAGCGTGACGTTCTTTGCGATGCCGATGCTGCAAGTCGGTTTGATGGCCTTCAACCGACGGTAAACGGCGGCGTGGCCATGCAATACATTTCGCATGACTCGGAGCGTGGTTCTCACCGAGCGACGACCGGGGGGGAACATCCCCAGCGTGTAGCCCATGGTGGAAAACACGGTGGGTTCGTTGATGGTGACCCATGTGTCAACGCGGTCGGAAAGCGATTCAAACACATGCTCGCAAAAGCGAACAAAATCCGGGAGGTTCGCTCGTTGGGCAAAGCCCCCTTTGGCTTCCCACCACTGAGGATGAGCGAAGTGGTGAAGGGTCACGACGGGGCGAATACCTCGCCCGACCAAGTCGTCCACCATGGCCGAATACACGGCGAGCGCCTCATCGTCCCACGTCCCTTCGGTGGGCTCAATTCTGCTCCACTCAACGGAAAATCGGTAGGAATTGAGGCCAAGGTCACTGATGAGTTGGAAATCCTCCTTCCACCGATTCCAGTGATCGCACGCTGCGCCACTTCGTTCGAGGCCCTTCCGTTCTTCGTGCTCGGACCAATTGTTGACGAGGTGGCCTTCCACCTGATGCGCTGCGGTGGCGGTACCCCATCGAAAGTCGGGAGGGAAAGCCAGGGCCTCGAGGTCAACCAGGCTCCAATCCTCATGGGGTTCTGGATATTTTCGTCGCCGATAGGTGATGAGGGAAATCTTGAACACCACAAAAACGGCGAGCGCCCCGATGAGAAATCGCTCCCACATGCCCTCAAATGTACGGTCCACCGTTTTGGAGATTCGTTTCTGAAAGGATGCTTTCGGCGTAAGGCATTCATCGCGTTCATCGGGTGAGGGTGGCGGTGAATGAGCGCCGTTCGGGCCTGATTCACAGGTCTGCGATATCGGGCCGGTCGGTTGACACGGCGAAATTTTTCTCAGCCTTGGAGTAAACCTTGGCGTCAATCTTGCCTTCACGCACGAGCGAGGAGAGTGCAGCAAGGGCGATGGCAGCACCATCGATTTCGAAAAAGCGGCGCAGGGCTTCACGGGTGTCGGACCGGCCAAACCCATCGGTACCCAAGACCGTGTAAGGCCCACTGACCCACTGACGGATCATATCGGGCACGGCTGCCATGTTGTCGGAGACAGCGACGGTGGGAAGCGGTTCGGCCAACAGCGTTTCGATGTAGGGCTTGTGCGCTTCCTCGGTGGGGTGAAGTCGGTTGTGTCGGTCGCAGGAAAGACCCTCTCGGCGCAATTCACCATAGGAGGTGGCGGAATAAATCTCGGCTCGAACCCCGTACGTTTCGAGTTTCTCGACAGCATCGAGCACCTGAACCATGATCGGTCCAGAGCCGATCAAACGGACCGTGGGGCCGTCTCCTTTCGGTGCACCACGAAGCAGGTACATGCCCTTGATGATGCCCTCGTCAACGCCTTTTGGCTTGGGAGGCATGGGGTAGTTTTCGTTGTAGACGGCGATGTAGTGGAGCACGTCGTTGTTGTCAACGTACATTTCCTCAATGCCGTGGCGAATAATGGTGGCCAATTCGTAAGCGAATGCCGGGTCCCAAGCGCGCACGGCCGGATTGGTGTGGGCCATGAGCAAGGAATGGCCGTCTTGGTGTTGAAGCCCCTCGCCGTTGAGGGTGGTGCGCCCCGAGGTGGCGCCCATGAGGAAACCGCGTGCACGTTGGTCGGCCGCCGACCAGATAAGGTCGGCCACGCGCTGGAAACCGAACATGGAATAGAACGTGTAGAAGGGCACCGTTGGATAGAGGTGGGTCGCATAGGACGTTGCAGCGGCAATGAAGGTGGAGGTTGCGCCGGCCTCGTTGATGCCTTCCTCGAACAATTGACCTTTTTTGGATTCTTTGTACTTCATCAGCACGTTGTGGTCGACGGGTTTGTACAACTGTCCTTCGGGATGGTAAATGCCGAATTCAGCAAAGAGCGGGTCCATGCCAAAGGTACGGGCTTCGTCGGGAATGATGGGAACCACGCGCTGACCGAAGGCCTTGTCCTTCATCAGCGAACGTAGAACACGGACAAAGGCCATGGTGGTTGAAACTTCCATCTTGCCTTTGGTGCCTTCATCAAACTCAGCATAGGCCTTGGCCTCGGGGAGAACAATCGCCTCGCTGGGCACCACGCGCTTGGGCAAGAAACCGCCCAAAGCCTGGCGGCGTGCGCTGGCATAGGCGACCACTTCTGGAACATCTTCAGGCTTGACGTAGGGGTAGGACTCAAGGTCCTTGTCGGTGAACTCGAGGCCCAGATCGGTTCGCATGTACTGCATCGTTTCCATGTCAGCTTTCTTCTTCTGGTGCGTCGTGTTTCGGCCTGCAAAGGCTGGGCCCAGACCGAAACCCTTGATGGTGCGAATTAACACAACCGTAGGCTGGCCTTTGTGAGCTGTCGCCTGCGCATAGGCAGCGTGGAGTTTGGCAAAGTCGTGGCCGCCAACGTCCGCACAGAGCGCCTCTAATTCTGCATCGGAGAGATGGGCCACAAGGGAGGTGAGGCCATCGGAATTGAACAACTCCTTGCGGATGGTGGCCCCGTCGGCGGTCATCAGGCGTTGTTCGTCGCCGTCAACGAGGTTGTTAAGGCGTTCAGCCAAAAGCCCCGCTCCGTCCCGTTCGAACAAGTCGTCCCACGAACTTCCCCACAGGACTTTGATGACGTTCCAACCTGCACCACGGTACCGACCTTCCAATTCTTGAACGATTTTGGAATTGCCACGGACCGGGCCGTCAAGGCGTTGAAGATTGCAGTTCATCGTCATGATGATGTTGTCCAAGCCTTCACGGCCTGCGAGTGAGAGTTGAGACAGCGACTCGGGCTCGTCCGATTCCCCGTCGCCCATGGTGTACCACACTCTTGAGCCCCCGGTGTTGGTTAATCCGCGGTCTTCCAAATACCGGTTGAAGCGGGCTTGATGGATGGCGGTCATGGCGCCAAGCCCCATGCTGACGGTCGGAAATTCCCAGAACTCGGGCATCAGACGTGGGTGAGGGTAACTCGAGAGGCCTTGGCCCGCCACTTCTTGGCGGAAATTCTCGATATGTTCGTGGGTCAAACGCCCCTCGAGCCAGGCACGGGCATAAATGCCCGGCGAGGCGTGGCCCTGCCAGTAGAGATGATCGCCAGAACCTTCGCCGTCCTTGCCTCGGAAAAAGTGGTTGAAGCCCATCTCCCAGGCATGCGATGCCGAAGCGTAGGTCGAGATGTGGCCGCCAATGCCTTCGAAGTATTTGTTGGCCCGAGTGACCATCATCATCGCATTCCAACGGATGATGCCGTGAAGGCGCTTTTCCATGGCCAAATCACCGGGATAAGCGCCTTGGTCGTCAGGATGAATGGTGTTGAGGTAGGGCGTTTCAACGACTTCGATGTCCACGCCAGCATCACGGGCCGACTCAACGGTCGCGTGGAGGAGGCGTCGTGCTTCGCCTTCACCCCACTGTTCTGCCACGGCACGAATGGAGTCCCGCCATTCCTGCGTGGTAACGGGGTCGGGGTCGGGCTGAGTTGACCGTCGAGCGAAACCCATGATGTGCCCCCGTTGGTGAGGGGTCTGTGGTGAGGGTTTTCAATCCCT
The DNA here is from genome assembly GCA_938030705.1 of Candidatus Poseidoniaceae archaeon. Taxonomy (GTDB): domain Archaea; phylum Thermoplasmatota; class Poseidoniia; order Poseidoniales; family Poseidoniaceae; genus Poseidonia. The sequence goes on along the minus strand of CALHIR010000018.1, from coordinate 4,822 downwards.
CGCCAAGGTCGGGCATGATTCAACGGGGTGAACGTGCTTCGGCAGAAGCATACCGTCCCGTGTGGCGTTCCATTCATCGGTTTGTTGAGCAACCCATAAGAACCGACTTTCCGAGCCGGTGAACATGTCCGTTGAGGCTATGGTACAGAAGATGATTGATGATTTGACCGCCGCTCTTGTTGATGCTGCAAAGCACGACAAGGGCAACAGCGCCGCTGGCACCCGTGTCCGAAAGGCCATGCAGGATGCCAAGGCCGCTGCACAAGACGTGCGCAAGCAGGTCCAAGCAGACAAGAACGCTTGATTTCAAGCCCTGTCCAACAGAACCGAAAGCGTTCGTATGAACGCATAGGTTGAATTGACTTGCAGGAAAGCACCGGCTATGCAACCGCTGTCCGGCGTTCGTGTGCTCGACCTTTCCAGAATTCTCGCTGGCCCCCATGCGGCCCAATCACTCGGTGATCTTGGTGCTGAAGTGCTGAAGCTTGAAGCTCCTTGGGGCGACGATACGCGTACGTGGGGCCCGCCATTTCAACCAAGTTTTGACGGCGAAAGTGTCGCCTCCTACTTCCTTTCCTGCAATCGAGGCAAACAGATTCAGACGGTGAACATCAAGAAAGAACAGGCCCGAATCAAATCCCTGGTGGCTGAATCGGACATCGTTCTTGAGAACTTCAAACCCGGGACGTTTGACGCCATCGTCGGAGATGTGCCGGACAATGTCATCGTCTGCAGCATTTCCGGCTACGGACAAACCGGTCCGCGTCGTGATGAAGTCGCCTTTGATTTGACCATGCAAGCGCGAAGCGGCATCATGTCCATCACCGGGGATGCCGAAGGCGCACCGGCCAAGGTTGGTGTTGCGTGGATTGACGTCATGACCGGCATGAATGCGGTCAGTACGATTTTGGCGGCCCTCTACCAACGAGAAAAAACCGGAAAGGGTGCGCGTATCGACATCTCGTTGTGGGACACTGCACTGGCGTCCTTGGTCAATCAAGGCCATAACGCTCTGGCCGGCATCACGCCCGGCCGCATGGGCAGCGCCCATCCCAATCTCGTGCCCTACAAGGCCTTCGAGGCCAAAGACGGATGGTTTGCTATCGGCGTGGGCACCGAGAACCAATGGCACAAGCTTGTGGCTGCGTTGGCATTGGACGTGCCCGAACATTGGAAGGACAACAGCGCCCGTATCGAGGAACGAGCAGCGGTTGAAGCGGTCGTACAAGAAGCGGTTGCCCATCACGACCGAAGGGATTTGGAAACGTTGCTCACGGGCATTCCCTGCGCCCCAGTCAACACCGTGAACGAGGCGTTGGCCGATGAGCAAACGGGAGCTCGTGGCGGTTTGGTGGAGCACAAAGGCGTGATGACGCTCGCCAGCCCACTGCGATTTCTTCAGCCGTCAAACGAGAAGAGTGACGTCTGACCGCCCTCACGAAGGTAGCCGCCTTCCTTGAGTTTCTCAAAGGCCTGGTCCATGCGACGTTGACTGAATTGACGTTCCTCCTGGAGAAATTGAACGAGGCCGGCTCGGTCCACTTGACCCTGCTTCAGGTCGGCTTCCCCCACGTCCACTGCAGGGTGGTTGAGGAAGATTTCCCGGATTTCCGCCAGTCGCTCTGGGACCTCGCGCTCTTTGGCTTCGCAGACCGCTTCGAGCGTGCCGTGTTTCTTGATGAGTTTCAAGCCGGTTTTTGGCCCGATGCCCTTGATGCCCGGATGGTAGTCGGTACCGATCATGATGGCCAGGTCCACCAGTTGTTCCCGAGTGAGTTCGTTGCTGGCCAGCATCTCCCCGAGGTCGATGGATTGGGCGTGGACCACGCGCCCGTAGCGCTTGGTACCGTCGTCCATGAGGTTGCGAACGAGGACGGGTGAACCGTAGAGAAGGGCGTCCCAATCTTGGGTCGCCACCACGTCCAGTTGGCCTTTGGCGGCCATGACGGCGGCTTGGGCTTCTCCTTCAGCAGCAGCGGTTACCCAAGGGACGCCCATCAGGTCGAGCAAGCGCTGGGTCTCTTCAACCATCTGCGGGGAATAGTGCATGATGCGAGCAGCCATCTTCTGAGCCAGTGCGAAATCGCCGGCTGCAAGGGCTTCGGCGTGAACGGCTTCGGCTTCTTCTCGCCGCGCCCGTCGAGCAGCCATTTCCTCGGCCTTGAGTTCGGGCGACGTGCCGTCGAAGACGTAGACCGGTTTGATGCCCATGCTCAGCAAGGTCGCTGTTCGGTGAAGAAAGCCCATGAGGTGAGACACTGGGTTGCCATTGGCGTCGCGCAGTGGCATGCCGTCACCTTGGGGTGAACGGTCTCGCATGGTGGTCAAAAATTGAAACGCCGTCAGGAAGGCATCAATACCGACCCGCTTGCCTGCCAATGCCTTCAGATTGGTCTCCTGTGCGGGTGCGATGTCCTTGAGGTTGCAGCCCATGGCCACAACTGCAGGTCACCGTATGTAGCGGTTCGCCTGTGGCTCCTTCTGGATGGTCAAAGCCATCGGACCCGAAATACAAAATCCCCAACCGAGCCTCAGGAGGCCATGGATGTTGACACGGCAGCGGCTTATGCTGAAATTTTTGGATTGGTTACCATCCTCGGTGCTGCCGTTTACTCGTGGTATCAAATTCGCGAAATGAAGGCCAGTCGAGACAGTGCAGCAGCCTTGATGCTATCAGAACATTTTCACCGTCCAGACTGGGTTGCTGGTGTGGTGGAGATGGTCTATCAGCCCAAGGAAATTGATTCGCTTGAGAAGTTCAAGGAGTACCACGGCGATCGTTGGCCGGACCTCATGGCGGTCATGACCACGTGGGAGAGCATGGGCGCCCTCGTTCATCGGGGCGACCTTGATTTCCACCTCGTTTACGGCATGTATTCGGGATTGATCGTCTCGACGCACGAAGTCTGTTTACCCCTTATTGAAGGGGAGCGGGCCCGCTTCGACAACACCCGATTTGAGTGGTTTACCTGGCTTGCGGAGCAAATAAACAAGTTCAATGAATCCCAGCGAGTTCCCGATGCAGCCTATCTTGAGCACCGAGATTGGGCCCCCCCCGTGCGAAGGAAGAACTGAATCTCTGAGCGATGAGGTTTCTTGGGCGACCGCCAACCCCAAAGGACCTTCATGCCCGAACCGGTTATGAACAAACGGCGCCCGAGGGAGCGGTATGGAGGAGATGTTGGCGTGCTTGCGCGGTTGGCATCCAGGGCTGGCCTTCGCTGAACTGGCGGCGCTTCTCCCGGGTGCTGCGCTGCAGCAGGAAACTTCTGAACGATGGATTCGGGTTTCGGGTTCGGAAGAAAAACAACGTCGTGAAGCGTTAAGCCTTGCGAGTGGGCTCCAATGTTTCCTCCGTAGTGGCCTCGTCGTGTCCACCAAAGACTGCACTCCCGAGCGTTTTCTAAACGAGATGGAATCTTACCTCAAACACCACCCTGTCAACGGCTCGGTGGCGGTTCGCGCTTGGAAACAGGGGAGCAAGTTACCGGGGTGGAGCCTGTCCACGCTCTCGGGTCGTCTTGGAGGCTTGCTTCACGACAGTGGGTGTTCCATCAACCTCGAATCCCCTGACCACGTGCTGGCCCTAATATCGGACGGTCCGTCTTCCGCCATCGCCTGCGGATGGATGGAAGGCGACGGCAAAGCGGCATTTTCCAACGGTGAGCGACGAGCCGGTGAGCGGCCGTTTTTCAAGCCGGTCAGTCTTGACCCCATGCTGGCTCGCCTTGCAGTCAATCTCGCTGCAGGACCGCTTGGCCGCGGCCCCGTGGTCGACCCCATGACCGGTACCGGCGGTTTTGTTATCGAAGCCTCGCTCAGTGGACGTCCCTCGAGGGGGATTGACATTCACTCCGAAATGGTGCAGGGCGCGCAGGCCAACCTGGTTTGGGCCCATGAAGGGGAGGCTCCTGCCCATGCCCAAGTGGTCCGGGGCGACGCTACTCGACTCGCTGAATCGCTTCCCGAAGACTGGCTTGGCAACGTGGCCGGGTTTGTTCTTGACCCTCCGTATGGACGGAATTCACACGGCAGCATGGCCGCCGACCACCTGCTCGAATCCTGCCTGCAAAGTGCACGAGAAGTCGCTCATCCACAAGGGGGTTTTGTGCTCATTCTTCCCATTTACCCCCTTCAAGAGCACACGACTCTGCCCCTGTCATTCAACCAGAACATCGCCTTACTGAACGGCGAATGGTCGGACGTGCTCACCGTGATTGAACGGTGCGGTTGGCAGCCCCAATCCGCCCATGTTGAGCGGGTGCATCGGAGCCTCAGTCGGCTGATCCTTCACGCACGATGCGCTCCTCAAGATTGAGCAACACCGTATCGATACCCTCGGGAGGAGGGGGGAATTGGGTTCGATGAGGACAGTTTTCGTCGAGAACGGCTTCGTCCTTCGGGTTGAGGACATAGGGGTACGTCTGGCAGCCCTTTGGCCGTATTTCGTAAACCGAGCACAACCCCTCAGCGTTGGTGTCAGATGAGTCGGTCAAGAGGAACACACAGGCGCGAGTTTCAGCGTTGTTGAGCAAGGTTAAGACCCCGTCGTTTTGAACGCAAAAATCGTTCTGCGCCATGCCCGTGCGCCGCGCCAACCGAGCCGCTTCGGCCTTGGTGATGGGCATCGTGGTCTCCCTGCAACACGTCGAACAACCGCTCGGAATGCACGGGAGCGAGCGCGCCATGACCATCCCAAGACACCCGCCTTCTTCAAGAAGGGGGGGCCTCTCGGGGGTTTGTCGGGCGATTAGGGTAGTCTGGATATCCTTCCGGCCTTCGGAGCCGGAGACGGGGGTTCGAATCCTCCATCGCCCGCCAT
>CALHIR010000017.1 GCA_938030705.1 Candidatus Poseidoniaceae archaeon | reverse complement strand
CTACCAGGTGAACGGTGAGATCACCTACGTTCTCCTCGACTCTGGTACCGAATCCATTGCAGACGGCGAGACCTGGCCGATGACCTACAACACCGACGCAGTCAACAACGCTGAGGACCTCAACATCGTGGGTGTTCGCATCAGCATGTCCTACGATGAAGACGAAACCTCTTCTGCTGCATGCACCGGAGGCGATGGAGCAGACACCATCACGGGAACAGCGAGTCACCTCGAGTTCACGGGTTCCGCTGACGGGCAAAACAACGGCGGCTCAGGTTCGCACGAAGCCATGGCCACTTGGTACAATGAATCGATGGTCGGTTCAGTGGTCTCAGGGCTTTCCATGGACGAAATCAAGGCTCAAATCGATTCCATGGGTGCTGGCCTTGGGGACCACAGCGTGAGCATCACCGTGAATGCTGAAACAGGGGGACAATTCCCGCCAGTTCTATGTCAGCGTTCAGACGGCGGCGAAACGGTGGACTACACGGTTGAATTGATGGTGCTCGACTACACGATTGCGCCGTACTTGGACACCAGCGACCTTTGAGCAGGCTTGCTGAGCCCAATCAAGCATTGAGCAACTTCTCGATGTTGATGATCCCGCTGACCCGCTCGTCGGCCAGTGCTTTCATCATTGCGAGCTGCGCTTCGGTGGTCGCTTCCATGCGCATCACGAGCACCGCTTCGGTGTTGGACTTGCGAGCCAAGTACCACCCAACGTATTCGTCGTCCTCGTTGTTGAAGCGTACTCGCACACCGTCCACGGTAGAGCATTCGTGGTCCTCAAAAGCCTCGGTGATGGCCGCCACGACCTCCAACTTGTCCTCCTCAGGGCACGGCACCTTCACCTCGCCCGTGGTGGGCAACGGTGGCGCAAGCCGGTCGAGTTCGCTTGAGAAGGTTGGACCACCTTCGCTTGAAGGGGCATGGCGAGACCACAACTCAATGAGGCGTGCAGCGTTATAGAGCGAGCAGTCAAAGCCGTACCATCCACGGTCGGCGAGGAAAATGTGGCCGCTCATTTCCGCCGCCATCTTGCAGTTGGGCATGCTGGCCAAGACTCGCTTCATGAACGAGTGCCCGGTACGAGCCATCACGGGGCGTCCACCGGCTTCGAGGATGGCTTGTTCCACGTTCATGGAGCACTTGACGTCGTAGACGATGCGAAGGTGTTCGTCGTCTCCTGCATCTTCGGGCAGCGTATCTTCGTCCGCCAGAAGGTCATCAGCGAGCAGGGCGATGAGCCGGTCAGGATAGATGAAGCGCCCTTCTTCGTCCACGGCGCCGATACGGTCGCCGTCGCCGTCTGCTCCCATGCCGAATTCACAACCGTGGTCAACGACGGCCTTGCCCAAATCGACCATGTTTTTCGGTCGTGTCGGGTCGGCGCCGTGATTGGGTTCCGTGGCATCCCAGTCGCAGTAGAGGTCCACATGGTCCACGCCCATCTTGTCCAAGAGTTGCGTCATGAACGGACCCGGAACAGCGTTGCCGCAATCCACGGCGACCTTCACGTTGCGGGCCAAGGGCCCGGTGGATTCGATGATGGCGTCGAGGTATGTGTCCATGTGCGGATGGTCCACAATCTCGCCTTCGCCCTCGCAAAACTCGCCCTTGAGGAAGACGCCTTTGAGTTCCTGAATCTCTTCACCGGCCAGCGGTAAGGTGCCTCGGCACATCTTGAAGCCGTTGTGCGTGGGCATGGGCAAATGACTGGCGGTGACCATCACGCCACCGTTCACGGGCAGCGTCCAACAGGCGTGGTAAACGCACCCGGTCGAGACGATGCCCAAATCCAATACTCGGACGCCACCTTCCTCCAAGCCGCGCATCAATTCGTTGGCCAAAGCAGGCGATGAATCTCGGATATCCCGCCCAACGGCAAACGATTCGCATGCAAGGTAGGTGGCGAGGGCGCGACCCAGTCGGTAGGCAAAGTCCGGGGTCAATTCTCCCGTGCCGTCACCGTTGGCCAATCCGCGAATATCGTAGGCTTTGAAACAGGCTTCGGGCCAGGTTTCCATGTTCGCGGGAAGGGGTGGTGGCTTTCAACCCTCGCCGTTTATCGCACCATCCAGTTGACCGCCAGCATCGTCGCCGTGATGATGAGCAACGCCTCCAAGAGCACCCCGTAATAGGCGCACGCCGCAAGAAAAGCCGTCGCAGGAAGACCGACGAGGCGCAACAACCGAGGCCACGTCCACAGGCCTTTGGGGGGCTCATCGAGGTAGGGGGATCCTGGCATCTCAATCCTGCTTTACGGCTTGGACCACAATTTCCACCAGGGCATCGGCGGGCAATGCATCCACGGCAAAAGCGGCGCGGGTGGGCTTGATTTCAACGCCTTCGAGCCACGCCCCGTAGACCTCGTTCATCGGAGCGTAGAACTCCATGGTCTTGAGCAGGACTTGAACGAAGACGAGGTCGTGTTTGGAGACGCCAGCCTCGGCCAGCAAGGCGTCGATTTTGTCGAGCGTGCCTCGGGTTTGCGAGACGATGTCGTCGCCCGCATCGATGTTGATTTGACCCGAGAGCCAAACATGGTTGCCGACGACCACAGCGGGTGTGTAGGGGGCGTAGGTTTTGGTTCCAGGCGGACTGATGCCGATTTTGCTCATGGCTTTCCGTTGTGCAACCTCGTCCATCAACTTCGCGCATGCGTTCGATGGGGAGCTCCATGGCCCGAGGCGCCGGTATGGAAGATGAGTCGGCGGTCAGAAATTGATGCGGAATGCGTCGTCATCGTCATCCGTGTCGGTCGCTTCTCCGGCATCTTCATCCACCACTTCGCCGTCAATGTCGCCGTCCTCAATGGGCTGTTCTTCGGACCCACCGGTCGCTTCCGTCGGCCAAAATTTCTCAGCTTCCTCGGAGGGTGCGATACCGTTGTCCACCGGCGATTCAACATGGATGCTGGTCTTCGGACTGGCGTGGAAGGTGCCCATGCCGACAATGGTTCGCTCCCGAGTTCTCGAGTCCCGCTGTTCACCTACCACGCGAACATCGTATCCAACACCAAAGTTCCCGTAGTGCTCTCCAAGGGCCGCTGAGAGGGCGTTGGAGTTGGTGCCGCCTTTCGCCCCGGAGGTGAAGTCAGCCACCATGGCAACCCCGTCGTCGCTGGACGAGCGGTTGGAGAATCCATGCTTTCGCGGTTTGACGTCGATATACCCGTCGGCCGATGGACGCATGATCAATCCGAGCAAGAAAAGGACCAAGCCACAACCGCACGATACAAACATGCCGACCATCGACAGAAGTTCCTCAACGTTGGTGGCTGCGTTGGCCGACCGGAAAAACAGATTCACGGCCAAGACGATACATCCCGCCGAAAGAAGCCATGCCACCAAGGTTCTCAGCACACCCGTAACTTTGCTGAGGGGTACTTGGGGCTTCCCCATCTGTCATCCGTTTTCTGCTACCTCTGATGTGCGCGCACGGAGGCGATGCCTTGAGGGTGGCCACCTGCTCCCCCGACCATGCGCACCTGTTGGGTTCTGGACCATCCGGCCCATGTGCGGTTGCTGGCCGAATACCTGCGAAACGGTACGACGGCCGACCTCATCGTGGCGTGCGAGCGCCCAGAAGTTCGGGCGATGGTCGAGCAGGGCGACGGGCGCTTACCCCGCCGACAAACGCTCTGGGTCCCTCGTCCCGTGGGCGGAGGAAGGAAACGAAAAGCGGTCTTCCGACTCCGAAGTGTTCAACGTTTTCTCAAGGCCGCCGGCAAGGACGGCCAGGGCCCGGTGGAGCGCCTCGTGGGCGTGGGGGCGGCCTTGGAGATGATGGCAGCCAAACCCCGTTGGTGGCGTCGGTCCTCCATTCGGGAACGCTGGTACATCACCGACACCGAAGTCAACCATCTCGCTCACCGGCTCGCCTCAAAGAGCGCTACGGACGTCGTCGTGCCAACGCATTGGCGGGCGGACCTCGACGACGGTTTCCTCGCCTCCTTTGGCGGCACGGTCCACCGCTTGGACGGCCTTCACGGTCACGTTCATCTCGTGCCG
>CALHIR010000016.1 GCA_938030705.1 Candidatus Poseidoniaceae archaeon | reverse complement strand
CACGCTGATCTCCCCAAGCATTTGGGAACGTCGTCGGCGCACCCCATCACCTCGGACCCGGCTCAAGAACAACACCTCTCATCTTCCTCAAAATCTGCGTCCCACCCGCCCTCCTCTCTCGGAGTCCCCCCTATATCAAATCCTCGCATACATATTGAAATAGACTTACCCCTTGGGGCCTTCTGAGGAGACGACATGAGCATAACTCCGGTTGAGATTAAAGAGACAAAATGGTTCCCCCAAAAGGACCGAGGAAAGAAGATTTGGCGCAGGGCGTACAGAAACCGCCCTGGTCACTATTGGGAGATCGTCAGGGTTTCCCGTCAGAACTTCCGAATCGCCGCCTACCGCCACGGAAACCCCCGGGAGCTCGTCTCCACGGGCTGGGCGGGCTTTGACTGTATCAAGAACGCCGCAGGGTTGGCCGAGGAGGAATGAAGATGGTTCAATTTTGGAAGGAGCGATACCAATCTCTGTTCGAGTATGTGAACGAGAACGACCCTTGGCTTCTTGCCAAGTGGTTGAAAGCGGAAGAAAACCGTGAGCAGGAGGCTGAAGAATGAGGACGGCTCGAACGTACACGCTCCCGGCCGACGTGATCGCCATGCTCGACGACTTGGCCAAGGAAATCGCCAACGGGAACCGTTCCCTCGCCGTGGAACGGTGCATTCGCCGGGTCGCTATCGACATTGGGGTTTCTGAGGCCGAACACCTGGGAATCCCTGCGCTCAAGTACGCCGGAGAAGATGGAAAGCCACGGTGCAACCCAAACGCGAAGGCTGGGGTTTGTCCCGTTTGCTATGAAGGAGGAATGAAAGATGAGCTCAACATCCAACAGATTTCAAGATTTGACCGATTCTGAACTCATTAGGCTTCATTGGAAGTCCTTTGGGATTTGGATGGGAATGAGGGCGAGGGCAAAGAAAGCCGACCATGAAGAGGCCCACAGGGCATGGGGGAAGGTTCACCGATACGCCGAGCGCGTCTTAGATCCCTACATGGTCGAAATGGAAAGGAGGGGAATTGATGAAAACACGCGACCGGAATAGACTTGCTCGAACCTTTGTGCTAAAAGCCCTCGAAGAAGGCCCAGCATCGACGCGGGAACTCTGCGACCGATTTAACCAAACCTATTCCTGGGGCACAAATCCCCGTATGTTGTGCAACGTCTTGGCGAAGAACCCGGCCATCGAATGCCTGGGCAACGTGGACCGAAGCGAGAAAGGGCAAAGAATCCGTTCAACGATGTGGGGCTTGAAGGAGGTTGTTCAATGATCGCCCTTGAGGACGTGATGAAGATGCCCCTATTGGTTGAGGTGTGGGTCCGTGATGTTTGAACGCAGTTGCGAACCGTCCGCATCGTTGGACACACACAAAACGAAGTATTACCGAAAGGCATGGGCGGACGCGCTGAAATTGACTGAGCCGTTAGTGGGCCTTCCAATTGTTGACCCATTTGCCAGGGAATGCCCGTGGGCCGACCACCGCAACGATGCGGACCCTCAATTCCTTATGGAAGGCAAAACGACGAAATGTATGGACGCGCTTGAGTTTATGGAGTGGGTGAAAGGAGAATTAGGACCACGTTCATGCCGGATCATCTTGCTTGACCCCCCATTCTCCGACCGTCAAGCTCAACGTTACATGAGGGACAAAGAGGCATTCAAGGGTCATCCTAACCTGTATGCTTTGCCTGGTTACATGGGCGGCATCGGTTCTCATATCAGAGACTTGCTCGCCCCTGGTGGCGTGTGCGTGAAATTGGGCTTCAACAGCAACGCGCCGCACCAAGGTCTTCAATTGGTCAAGGGTTGGTGTGTTGCCTTTGGCGGCAACAGAAACGACGTCATCGCTTCCATTTGGAAAAGGGTTGATGAATCGCTTGAGAGGTGGACTCAATGATCGCTCTTTGCTCATGGTGCGGAAAGGAAACCGGCATCCCTGTTCGTCACATGGCCGACGACGACGAAGGCCCTTGGTGTTCGATTTATTGCTATGAGAATTGGCTTCAAGCCGACCCGTACCGGAGGGGTTGAGATGTGCGAGTGCATGTGTGTGGTTTGTGGTCAAACCGACCATTCATACCGGGCGGATTGTTATTGTTCGCACATTGTGATTTCAGAACAACACACTTGCGAAATGTGCTTCATGCACCTATCAAGAAGGTGGAGAGGCATTGATTCATGCCCGTGGCCTGAGAATTGCCCGATCTGTAAGGGGGAGGCGAATTGAATGGTTTGGCTCTATGTGCCGGGGTTGGAGGGCTCGAGCTCGGAATTGAACGAGTCTTTGATGAATATCAAACCGTGGCTTTCGTGGAGGGGGAAGCCTTCGCGGCTTCAAACCTGGTCAAAAAGATGGAAGACGGTTCCTTGGCTCAAGCGGCTATCTGGTCTGACTTGCGAACCTTCGACGGCATCCCGTGGCGCGGAAAAGTGGATCTCATCTCTGCCGGATTCCCATGCCAACCTTTCTCAAAAGCTGGAAAGCGTGAAGGAACCGGGGATGACCGCCACCTTTGGCCCTCGGTTTCAAGGATCATTGGCGAGGTTCGACCCTCAATCATTGTCTTGGAGAACGTGCCAGGCGTCATTGATGCCGCCGGGTTGGGTATCGCTGGAGACCTGTCCCAAATGGGGTATGATTTTGCGTGGGGAATTATTCGAGCTTCAGACGCCGGCGCACATCATCGACGTGCGCGATTCTTTGCCGTCGCGATCCGTTCCGACTCCGACATGTATGGACACCAGAAGCGGCCAGCCGCGAAAGGTCGTTCAACAATCATTGGAGGAGGGCAATTGGAGAGGGGTCGGCCTTCGCGATTTTGTGCAAATGTTCCCGACTCCAACCACCATTCACGCGGAAAGGGGCAATCACAACGAACCCGTAAAGAACTACCTTCAACGAGTGGAGGATTATCATCAACGGAAAATAAAGGGAAAACCGGGGATGAGTCTTGGAGTGGCGGTGAGAATGTTTCCGATTCCAACGAGTCAAGATCCATCTTTCGAAAATCTGACCAATGGAAAGTTGAACCCGGAGTGGGTAGAGTGGTTGATGGGGTGGCCGATTGGGTGGACCGCTTGCGGGCCTGTGGAAACGGAGTCGTGCCACATCAAGCCGAGCTCGCCATCAGAATCCTCTTGAACACCTTGATTGAACGAAGGATTCAGGCTTGAATCCCAACGTCCCAAACTTCGAGCTCACGCTTTGCCCTGGGAATCGTGGCGAACCGGACACCGATCGGGTGACTTTCAAGGATTCGAGCGAGGGCCAATTCATCGACCAATTCAACCGCGTGGTCGATGTGTTCACCCTCAAGGCCCATCCGTTGGAGCTTCCAGCGAAGAG
>CALHIR010000015.1 GCA_938030705.1 Candidatus Poseidoniaceae archaeon | reverse complement strand
GACGCTTCAGTCAGACACCATGGGCGGCAAGGCATCGCGACTGGAGGTGGTCAACATCGTCAACCGGGTTGACCGATCTGCATACAACATTGTTCGCTTGAACGGCATGTGGCATCACGCACTGAACAACGAAAACATCATTCTCGATTAGTTGATTCGGGGATGCCTGGATTCGTTAACAACGCTTGTGAGTTGGACCTGTACGGTCTCAGAAGGAGGCCGAATCAATTTACGAAGGCGAGCGAGAGCGCGAACGTTCGAGTTGAAGACCGGCCCCTTGAGGAGCGAGGCGACCGAAGCCGCCCCGCTCCGGGGGTTGGAGAACCAGGGAGGTTTCACTCAGCAGCAGCCAAGGCTTCGGTAGCTTTCTTGGCACCCATCCAAGCAACAACACCGAAACCGATCTTGTTGATGATGTCGGCGATGTTGTAGAGGACAGCCATGACTTCAGCCGAAACAGCGTCAGAGACGCCTGCAGTTGGGTTGAACAGGTAGCCGATGGGGTAGATGACCCAGCCGACGCAAATGAACCAGCGCAGAGCGTTGGTGCTCCACATGAGTTCAGGGGCGATCTTGCTGTTGTCAACACCTTTACCGGAGGTCCATGGTGTACCGGTGGCCACGATGATCATGGCCCAGCCGACACCGCCGAGGATGAGGCCGAGGAGTCCGTCGATAGCACCGGACTCACCAAGGTAGCCGAATCCAATCATGATGAGGGCGCCGGAGAAACAAATCCCGGTGAAGCCAAGACCGAGGAACTTCTCATCGGTGATGGCTTCTTTGCCCACGAGGGAAGGGAACTTGAGGGCCATCAACGGAACGGTGATGATCCAGTCCATGTATCGGTACTCGATGGAGACCTCGCCGTAGTCGGCATAGACGCCTCGCATGTAATAGTAGTGGAAGGCGGCAATACCGACGATGAGCGCAGAAATGGTCATCGTTGTTCGGTATTGTGGAGCCACGGAGTTGCGCTCTGCCATGAAGAAGACAAAGGCAGCACCCATGGCGATGTAGCCGACGAAGAACAGGAAGAAGGTAATCAGTTCCAAGGTGGCGCCATCAGCGGTAACGAATTCTGGCAATCCGTCTGAACCAATGGGTTTGGTGTCCACTGCACTGACCGTACCGGCCATTGCAAGGGCAAATGTGGCGATCAAAAGCAGGCTTGTTGTTTTCGAGAATTTATCAGATTTCATGGTTCTCAAGCCTTCGACCTTCCGGTTGAGTATTTAAAAGGGTGTATAATTGCTAAGTTTCGCGCGGGCTTTCTAACGGTTCTCAGCGTCTCCGGTCTGCACAGACCACAGGCGGGCATACACGCCGTTATTTTCCACCAACTCGTTGTGCGTACCGTCTTCAACCACGGTTCCGTTTTCGAGGACCAAGATCCGATCTGCGTGGCGTACGGTTGAGAGGCGGTGGGCGATGACGATGGCGGTTCGCCCCTGAGATATGCGCTGTATGGACCGTTGAAGGGCCGCCTCCGTCTCGTTATCAACGGCAGATGTTGCTTCATCGAGAATCAACAAGGGTGCATTCTTGAGCACGGCTCGGGCGATGGCGACCCGTTGGCGCTGACCGCCAGACAAGCGATGGCCCCCCTCGCCAACCATGGTCCCCCAACCGTCGGGTAAATCGGTGACAAAGGAAGAAGCCTCAGCGACTTCCGCTGCCTTCACGACTTCTTCGTCACTGGCCGTCGGTTTGCCGTAGCGAATGTTTTCCATGATGGTCGTTGGAAACAGCGTGATGTGTTGGTCGACCAGAGCAATGGATGAGCGTAAGGCATGTAACTGCCACGTGTCCAGCGGGTGTTCGCACCACAGAACACGACCGCTCTGCGGTTCTGCGAACCTTAACAGAAGCCGAATGAGCGTCGTTTTTCCGGCTCCTGTGGAGCCAACAACGCCCGTGGTTTTCCCGTGTTCAAACGCTAACGAGAGTTCGTTGAACAGCGGGTCACGTCCAGCGTATCCAAACGAGACCTTCTCAAAGATGAGGGACGATGACTTTTCTTCACCTTCGGGAACGAAATCACCCTGTTGCAATTCAACGGGCGAGGCCAGCACGTCAAGAACGCGAGTCGAGGAAGCCATGGCTCGCTGGTACAAGTCAAAGGTTTCACCAAGACGGGTTAACGGCCACAGCAGCCGTTGCGTCATGAACACCAGAACGGAATAGGCTCCCACGGCCATGGTGCCCTCAAGGGTGAACCACCCTCCCAGCAACAGTGTGGCGGTAAAGCCCACGAGAATGGCCATCCGAATCAGCGGTGTGAAGGCGGCCGACAATCGAATAGCCTCTCGATTAGCATCCCTGTAGGCGTTACTGAGCGCCTCAACCCTTCGCAATTCATTAGCTTCAGCGGTAAAAGATTGAACGGTTGACATCCCCGACAGGTCGTTTTCCAACAGGGCATTCATTTGTCCCGCGGCGTTTCGAACCTTGGCGTAGCGTGGCTCCAAACTTCGCTGGTAGCGGAATGAGCCCCAAACGATCAGAGGAATGGGAAGGACAGCAAATAAAGCGACTTCCCAGGAAATCAACAAAAACACAGCACCGACCACGACCACGGTGGTGCTGACTTGGAGCAAATCGTTGGCCCCTTTGTCCAGAAATCGTTCCAATTGGTTGATGTCGTCGTTAAGAATGGCCAAAATATCGCCCTTTTGTCGCTCATCAAACCAAACCATGCCTTGTTTTTGAACATGGTCAAAGGTGTCCAAACGCAATTCGTGTTGCACGGTTTGAGCTAGATTGCGCCACAGAACACCGTAAAAATATTCGAACAAAGATTCCAACCCCCAAATGAGGAAGGTCAAGACGGAAAGCAAGACCAATTGATGCCACGGGTCGACCATGCCAAGGCCGGCAAGGATGGAATCTTCTCGCAGCACCACGACGTCGACAGCCAACCCGATCAAGAGTGGCGGTGCCAAGTCCCAAAATTTGTTGAACACGGAACAAAACGCTGCGAGCCGGACCGTCTTGCGATGAGGCCGCATGTAATTCAACAAGCGGCGGAACGGACCTCCTTCGACCATGGCCAGCCCAGTGGGTGAACCCTTGAGAAGGCTCGCTCTCCTTTCGCTCGGGCGCAAGCCCTATGCCCTTTCCTCACTGACCTTGATGTGAGGCTTATGAACGTCGGAGATTCCACCGTGCTGGAAAAAGTTCAGCAGCAAACCATTGGCGCCCGCCACATCACCCTCATCGACCCGGCCAAACAAACGGCCGATGTCGCAGCACAACGCGCTATGCTCGCTGTGGAGTGCGGCTCCGCGATGGTTTTTGTTGGCGGTTCAACCGACACCCCTGACGATGTTGTCCACGCCACCTGCACGGCTATCCAAGAAGCATTTGAACTTCGTATGTTCGCTGCGAGTCAAGACCCTACGGGCGATGAACACCGTTGGGACATCCCGGTCGTTTTGTTCCCCGGGGGGGCGCATGCTCTCTCTCCGGCGGCCGATGCAATCACGTTCATGATGCTGATGAATTCAACAAAGCGCGAATTTCTGGTCGGTGAACAAGTTCGTGGTGCACCCTACCTCCACCGTTTTGGTGTTGAGGCGCTGCCAACCGGTTACGTCGTTTGTGCCCCAGGGGGGCGCGTTGGTGAGGTTGGTGCCGCAGATTTGATTCGCCCCGAAGACGGTGAACTTGTGCACGCCTACGCGCTTTGTGCCAAGATGTACGGATTTTCCTTGCTCTATCTCGAAGCAGGAAGCGGTGCAGAGACTCCGGTGCATCCAGACCTCGTCAAGCAGGCCGCTTCGGTGGAAGGCCTGACGCTTCTAGTGGGGGGCGGGTTGCGCACTCCAGAAGACGTTCAGCGCGCCGTTCAGGCAGGGGCCGATTGGATTGTCACCGGAACCATCACCGAAGATGCATCGTCCATGGATGAACTTCGTGAACGCTTGCTTGGACTTGTCCAAGCCTGTACGGTTTGAATCAGACTTCGTCTTCGTCTTCGAAAACAACCGGGTCTCCGGTGCCACCGGGGGAAGGCGGTCGAACGCCCTCAACTTCCATGCCCGGGTCCAATTCGGTCTCCTCGGTTTCGAGCACCATCTCTTCACCTTCTGCAAGCTTTGCCATGTCTTCGGAAGTTGGTGCTTTGATGGTACGCTCTACATCGGGGGCGTTGGCATACAGTTCACGCTTGAGTTCCCGACTTTCGTGGCTGCGGACGAGGGAGAGGGAATCGGCAAAGACACGACCCACGACCTCTCGAGTACGTTCACTCCGACGGGCGGAGTGAAGTTCGTGTTCCATGGAGGTTCGCTGGCTTTCTAACTCTCGTAGTTCAGCGGTTCGGTCTTGCAGTGCGGCTTCGAGATCCGTCATCGTGAGGGTCATTTGTTGGATGCGCTCATCGCGTTCAAACACGTCGTTGTGCAGGCGGCGTTCACGTCGTCGCAGGGATTCATATTCTCGGTTTCGCTCCAAGAGACGGCGCTTCAATTCCTCAATCTGCTCAACCAGATAATCGTGTTCAGCCGAGACCGAACGCGGCCCTTGCATCACGCGTTCCAATTGCTCTTCAAGTTCGGCCAGCCGCCGGTCGCGTGCATCGAGCAGACCTCGCAATCGGTCGGCGATATCACGCAGGCGCTGGCGCTCTTCTTCAAGGGCTTCCGAAGCCGCCTTTTCGACATCGAGTTGGCGTTGCCGTTCGTCCACCTGCTGTTTGAGCAATCGAACTTCTTCGGCCGTCACCGAAGTCAGTCCAGCATCGGCGGCCTTTTCCAAAGCCTCGACCATTTGAGAAATACGTCCTTCCATTTCGCCGATGACCTCGTCTTGTTCGGTGGTCAGTGTGCGCAATTGGTCAAGTTCAAGTTCCATAGAGGTACGTTCTTGCTGGGAAAGGGAAGATTGCTGCGACGCCAACTCATCCCGAGCATCAGCGAGTAATCGTTCAAGGTGGATGATTTGGGCTTCGTTTTCCTTTAGGGTCTGCTCGGCTTCAGCAAGACGGGCGACTTCAGGAGCAATGTTGTCTTGACGTTCAGCTAAATCGAGTTCGACCACCCGTAGGCGTTGCTTGACAGCGACCAACTCATCGTTTCGTTTGCCCAACTCGTCCCAAGCGACCAGGACTTCCTCAACGAGTTGTTCAACGGGGTAGCCCTTGAGCATCCCTTCAAGGGCGGCTTGTTCATCGTTTGAGGATGAACCAACACGTCGGATGCCACCGGGTGACGAACTCTCTACAGCCATACGGCAACGCATCGCAGATTTACCACACTTGAACCTTCCCAAGGTCAAGAGGCGAGAAAGCGGGTATTTGCTACCCTTCTCTTCCAGCCGTCTCAGTTGATAGAGGTGTACATGTCGTCGGGCATTTCACTGGCGAGTTTGAGTGCGCCAGTAGCGACCGAGTTGATGGGGTCCTCGACGCACCAAACACGAACATCGCCAATGTCGGAGATCTCACTGGCCAGGCGGTCAGCGATGCCTTCAATCAGCGAACCTCCGCCTGAAAGGATGATGTTGTTGCGGAGAATCTGTTGGTACTCTGGGTCGGCTCCAGCGACGTTACGCTTGATGGCGTTGCCAATTTTTGGGATGATGAGTTCACAGGCTTCCAAAATCAAATCTCCAATGTCGACCACTTGTCGCTTTCCGTCAACGGATAACTCAACGGTCACTTCGTGTGCATCTCCGCCGACATAGGAAGACGCTTCCTTCCACTTTCGGACCATGTCCTTGGTCACCTGGGCGCCGGTGTACTTCTTCCTGATGAGTTCCATCAATTGAAGGTCCAACCAATCGCCTGCTTCAGTGATGGTCACTTGGTCTTCATCGGTCGGGAAGGTTCCGTAAACGCGTGCAATATCGGTGGTGCCTGCGCCAATGTCCACGACAATAGAACCAGCAATCTCGTCAATGCCGTAGGCGGTGGCGAAGGGCTCGGTCACGACCATGATGGCGTTGACTTGACCTCGGAGGGTAGCTACGAGGTTGGATTTGTCCGTGAATGAAACGTGGCTTGGGGAACAGATGACGCCGAGCACTTCGTCGAACTCTTCTGGATCGACGGTTTCGAGCAGGTGGGAGACAAACGCTTTGGCAGCGGCCAAGTTGGCTTCGTCGTCTTGGGTGACACCAGCCGCCATGGGTCGGTAGAGGTTACAAGCAAGCTTGTTTTTCAGGGCATCTTCACCGAAGAGCACATCTCGACCGAGGAAGTTTCGGGCGACTGGGTCCTTCGGGCGGCCAACGACCGTTTCAATCGTATGCAATTTACCAGCGCTTGAGGCGATGGTTGATTGGTAGGTTCCAAGGTCAATTCCAACATATAGGCGGTCGCTCATTTTTCTTCACCTTCCCACTTGGGATGGTTTACCGAGCATGGCACTGAACTTCAAGGTTCACCTTGTGTTTTTGGAAGACAATTCTGGGGGGGCTCAAGAAAATGGAGCGCAGCCTTTCGTTTTTGGAGTAGATGACTTTCCATCTCTTCATTTTAACGGTCTCGCCAGGACGGCGGCGGATGACCCCCGGCCCCCTCCTCCTCGGGACGGGGTGTTCGTCGCCACCTCGCCATCAAAGCTCCTGCCAACACCCCAAACCAACCCAAGGCGACCAACCCGTACACGATGGTGCGAGAAAATTCCCCCGTCTCGTTATTGGCGGGGGGCTCATCCAACATCGGAATTTCGAGGTCTTCGCTCACGTTCAATCGAAGGGGGGATAGGTTGGCTGCCGGTGAGGCGTTGGTTGTTTTCAATTCGAGGTAGAGGCTGTAATATTCTCCTCGCTGGTAGAACGGAGGGAAGTCATCAGGCAGGGTCCAGTTGCACTGACCCAGGCCCGGTTGATTGGAGCTGTTTGAGCAACCCAACAACGTGATGTCGGGGGCTTGCTGCGACTGGAACACCACCTCAAGTTCATACCCGTCCCCATCGGCGTCACTGATGTTCCACTGCACGAAAATTTCCCCATCGAGCCGAGAGCCCGATTCAGGGGCATCAATCATCACCAACGTCGGCGATTGGTCGGTCGGGTAGCAACCGTTCTCCATCACCGGCCATGATACGTCGGGTGTTGAGCAGAGATCCATGTCATCCGTCACGCCATCATCGTCCGAGTCGTCGAGGCAACCGTCCTCATCTTCATCAAACCCGAGAGCCGCTACTTGAGGACAAGCATCCGCAATGTTGACCACTCCATCACCATCGTCATCGTCCAAACATCCATCCCCGTTTTGGTCATCCAGACTGGCGTTTTCGGATGGACAAGCGTCTTCAATGTTCGAGACTCCATCCCCATCATCGTCAAGATGGTCGGCAGAATCCCGGTCAACGCCTTTCACGACCAGGGCAAAACCCACGGCATCTCCGTCCAAACCCACACCGCCGCTTACCCCGCCGGGTTGAACGAAACGGGCCACGACGTCGATATCGATGTGGGATGAACCGTTGAGAACGGACCAGGGGAGGTCAATGCCAAACACGGTTTCGTTGGACGGGGGGAATGCCGAGGTATCGTTGGTGTCAACTGCCTCAGGGTAGAATTTGGTAGGCGCCCCATCACCTTGGAGTCGGTCGGGCAAGAGCACCGTTCCGTCTTCAAGGCGAACTTTCAACTGTAAATCATCCACCATGGCCGGTTCAGGTTGAGCGGGGAAGGCCATCCGAACACGAACATCTTGGCCGTACAGCGGAGTGAGGCGTTGTGTAAACACCTCACCTGTCCGTAGGAACGGGCCCATACTCCCCGCTCCGCCCCATTCATGTTCGTCCATTCCGGAGAGATTACCCGTGTTCCCGCCGTGTTCAGTAAACCATTCCGCAACCGTCCCGTCGCTGAGTCGATAACTGTCGTGAATCCAAGTATCGTTCGAGGGTGAGCCTCCTTCGGTCAAAGCCGAAGGACTGAACAAACGGCTCAAATTGAGAACACCCCAACCATCGTAGGGGTTGTGCAGGTCGTTGCCGCCATCACCTCCGTTCCTAACGGTATCGGGAAGTGGTGAAGTGGCCATTGCTAGCGAGGCCCGCATCAGGGAATTTGACGGCGAAAAGCCGGTGCCAAGCAACAAAGAATCCACCTCAGTATCCTCTGCCCAAGTTGGTTGAAGCATCTCAAGAGGCGTTGATTGGAGTGGGGCGTAGGCAGGAACAATCCAACCTTGCTCGAAAAGCTGCTGTACGATAGCAGCGGCTCCGGTAGCGTGGGGCGTGGCCATGCTCGTGCCCGATGAGGGGCGAAGATTTCCGTTGTTGCTGTTCCAAAACCCATCGGCGGCAGCGGATTGGATGTTGGCACCGGGCGCGAGCAAAAAAATGCCGTCCGTCTCTGCCTCGGTGGGTCCGTATGCGGTCGAGCCCCAACGTTCTCCCTCGATGGATTTGGTGGTGGCACTCACGGCGACCACGTTTCGGCCGTTCGCAGGCTCCAACACCCCTTCACCGCTGTTTCCTGGGGCGATGAACGCCAACGACCACGGCATGGCTCTTGCATAGGCATCAAACCGACCCGTCCGCTCGGTGTATTCGGTTGTGTCGTCCCCCCACGAGTTGGTATGAAGCATGGCGCCGTTTTGGCTGGCCTCCCACAACAAACGATCAACCTCAGGGGGCGACCAACCATCGTCTGAGACGATGTCCTGAATCACCAAGGTTGAGGCGTAGGCCAACGTGGAGCCGTTGGTGGGTTCACGCCCTTCACGGTCGCTGAACACATCATGGCATGCCAACGAACCGATGACATGAGTGCCGTGGCGATAATCGCTGTGCCCGGGGGTATCGTTGCCGTCAATACTGGTGTTGAGGACCTTGATTTTTCGATGGTCCTCACCAAAGACACCCACGGCAGGATAGTCCGCACCTGATTCAGCATGCACTGCCATCGTATCGGTAGCGTTTCTGAAGCAAGCATGGTCGGCGTCAATCCCGCTATCGGCCACGCCGACCACCACGCCCGACCCGTTCAAACCAAGTTCCCAAAAGGGGTGATGATTCAATGCCCCGTTTTCCATTAACGAAGCGGCTTGACCGTTTCGGGCCTGGGTTGAAAGAACGGGCTCAATCCACAACACACCGTCCAAGGTTAACAGGAGGTCAAGAGCGCTGGTATCGTGGATGTAAACGGTCGTCGAGGCAGGGAGGTTACCCCGCACATCAAGAGACGATGAGAGCACCTGCGTACCAGAAAACGCCATCAGCTCCAAGATGCTCTCTACGACATCGGATGGCAATCTTGGCTCAAAAAGCACCCTAAAGGCCGACGGAACGGCCGCTTCTTGCGTGAGCGAGGAACGCCACGATGCGGTTTCCATCGGCTCCACATCAACGCCCTCGGGCCATGATGTTCGCTCGTCCGACCAAACGAGCAGCGCATCGGAGCGAACACTTCTCAGCGGCTGAACGCCCTGTGATAACAACGCCTTCCACGCCTCAGTCGTCCATACACCGTCTTGGAGAACCAAGAGGTGTTCCCCGGCGTGGAAGTTCTCACCGTCCCTCGGTTCACTTTGTTCAAATGACCATCCGGAGGCAAGGGGGGCAAGCAGCAGCATCACCAGCCATGCACCTGCTCGCATGAACAGACCAAGCGTCCTTTTTGTCTCAATCTATCGGTTGGTTGAGAGGCCGATGGCGCGCCAGCGCGTTTAAGGATGGAAGGCAGGTCGGATGGCCCGATGAAGGCCTACCGAGTATCTGGAACCGCGCCCTTCGGCAGCCAGCGACAGCACTTTTCCTACGATGTCCCAGCAGAAAATGCTGATGTAGCGACCGAAAAGGTGTATTCGACCCTCGGGTCTCGCCACCGCATTATGCGCCGGAAGATCAACATCGAAAGTGTTGGGGAAATTGATCCGCGCACATCCACCGAACCGACCATCATGCATGTCTTCCGCGAAGAAATTGCTGCCAAAGGCGGCCCGATCGGACCCGTTGCAGAGGAAGAGTAAACCTCTCCACCCTTTGATGCTCACTCGTTGAGCAAATCAACCATCATTTTGCCAGTCTTTGGCCCAGTCAAAAAGAGATTGCATGATGGGACTGAGACCACGACCATCCTCGCTCAACGTGTAGAGATTGGTATGAAGCGATGATGGGTTGAGCAAACGTGTCAAAAGGCCACTGCTTTCCAATTCGTTGATACGCCTTGAGGCGGTGGTGGAAGAGGCGCTGACGCGGTTCTTGATTTCAGAAAATCGAAGTGGCCGCCCCGCCCTTTCAATGACCATCAAGATATGAAGCGACTTTGATTTCGTGATGAGGCCCAAGACACCATCCACCTTGGCATAGGTTGGGTCGCATACTTCCTCGGTTTCCGTGTGCATGAAGCGACGAACTGTTTCTAAAAATAAAACCTCATCCCCTCCATCCATCATTTCTTTCTCTTTCCGTTTGAAAAGACCTTAGCGGGGGCTTCTTCAACCCCAAGCAACTGCGATGGACGACGGACATGGTTGACAGGGCCCAACTTCAACGCCTCGCGCAAGAAGTCGAGGTGCTCCGCAAACGCCTGGATGAAATTAACCTCCGTATCGAACAGGTGGACACCGTGCTCGCAGAGCATTCCATCACCGACGCGGTTCTGGAAGCCCTTCTTGGCCACGGCCAAGGGACAAGCATCTCTACACACCTCCCCATCGGGTCGGGCATCAGTCTTCCTTACCGTCACGCCGGAGTTGACGAAGGCGTTGCGTTGGTAGACCTCGGTTCGGGCGTCTTTGGCGAACGCCCCTGGGGCGATGCCCGCACCATCACCAACCAACGTAGGGATGACATCCAAAGGCTCCGAGATGAATTGAAACAGCAATCCGACCAAACCGAGACTTCGCTCGGACAGGCCGCTCAGGCCTTCAACCGGCTTGCTGAAACGCTGAAACAGCAAGCTGAAGCAGAACCTTTGCCCCCCGAATCTTCCACCGAGGTCGAAGTTTCCGAGCACCCTTCATCCGAATCCGCTCCACGACGACCTCGGAAACGTGGGATGTTTGGCGGAGATCTCACATTGGACGACTGAGGGATTTGATGGGGCTGTTTGACCGTTTCCGAAAACGCGTTCATGAAGTCGCAGAGGAGACCGATGGTGATGACCTTTCAGTCGACGCCTCGTCAGAGGAAGCCAAGGCGTTGATCGAGCAACCCGACGTCCCACAGATCGAGGAGAACGAGGAAGACTGGGATGACGTGGATGAAGAACCCCCTCAACCTTCTCTCGTTGCGGAGAGCGAGGATGAAGAGTGGGAAACATGGGACGACGATGAACCCATGGCGCCTGTTCCGCTGAGCAAGAAAGAACGAAAACTCCTCGAGCGTCAAGAAAAAGAACGCCGTCGCCGTGAAGAGAAAGCCAAGAAGGCGATGAAAAAACGCGGTGCCGTTGACGTGGCTCGTCCAAAGGGGTCGAAAGTCGACTTGTCCATGATGCGAACCACCACGGGGCGCCAACTGGTCAATGTTCAACAGGCACCAAAAGGCTCGAGCAAATCAGCCTCCATTCAACTCGGCGGGGACCAATCGATAGCGGTTGACCTTGGAGGCGGTGTCGTTTCTGAAGGCGGGCGCATCATCAAACCGGGCGAAGCGCTGGAAAATCTGCTCGAGGAACTTGAGTGGGTGCTGTTGGAATCGGACATTTCCCAACAAGCCTCCAGCGCCATCATCGACAGCCTTCGACACGCCCTCGTCGGGGCCCGACTCCGCCGAGGAGCCGACCTTTCCAAAGTTCTGGAAGCGGCGTTAAAGCGGGCCCTACGGGCTTTGCTCGAAGCCGGGTATTGGGACTTTGATGCCTCCGTTAACGGGTTTATCGAAGCAGGCGATGTTCCCGTCGTCATCATGCTGGTCGGCGTGAACGGGACCGGGAAAACCACAACGGCGGCAAAAATCGCTCAACGCCTTCTCAACAATGGCCGCACGGTGATCGCAGCAGCCGGTGATACGTTCAGGGCAGGTGCCATTCAACAACTTGAATCGCATTGTGAGCGACTTGGCATTCGGTGCATCTCCAGCCAACGAGGGGGCGACTCGGCGGCCATCGCTCGAGACGCGATTGATTCGGCCAAAGCCAAAGGGATTGACGTCGTGCTGGTAGACACCGCCGGTCGCATGCAAAACAAGACCAACCTGATGAACGAATTGAACAAGGTCAGAAAGGTCACGAACCCTCACCTCACGCTCTTTGTGGGCGACTCTTTAGCAGGGAATGATGCCGTTGAGCAAGCACAGATGTTCCAAGATATCATGCGATTTGACGGGGCTGTACTGACCAAGATGGATACCGATGCCAAAGGCGGCGCGGGACTTTCCATCGCCTTTGCGACCGGCCGCCCCATCGTCTTCGCCGGGATTGGGCAGGGCTACGACGACCTGATGCAATTTAACCCCGAATGGCTCCTCAACCAACTCTTTGAATGAAGCGCAGGGAACAAAAACCTCCACGCGTACCGCTATTCATGGCGGATATGTTCGCAGACGAAGACGCCGCGAGATTCTTTCAAATGGTGCAAATGTTGCAACGTTCGACGTTGCTGCAAATGGGTTTCCTACCCGACCAATCGGGGACCTTTCACTACAACATGGGCGAAGCGCGAGAAGGCATTGAAGTCCTTCGAATGTTCCAGCGAAAAACCAACGGCAATTTGAGCGATCAGGAGACCCAAACGCTCCGTGCTGTGATCAGTGAATTGCAAATGCAATTTACCCAAGCCCCGCAACGCCGACGGCAACGCGAGGAGGAAGAAGCCCAAAGCGATGTGATTCGGGAGACCTTTACGCAACCCCAAGACGGGCCGGTAGAGGACCTATCAACCGCCGTTCAACACGAGGAAGAATAGCGGTTGATTGATGAGTTATCGCTCGTTGCGTTGGATTGAGTGGCATGGGATTGGTAACCGAAGTCGACGATGAATCGGCGCCCACAGTGCTCATTGTTGACAACAACCCCATGTCGTCGTTGCGGCTGACCAACCTTTTCAAAATACGAAATTTCAACGTGGAACTTTGCGAAGACGGGGACCAAGCGGTGGACGAATACATTCGCTTGGATCCTGAACTTGTTGTTCTCTCCCTTGACATTCCCTCGCTGGACGGTCATCTTGCTGCGCTGGAGATGAGGGAACACGGCGGCGAAAGCCGCATCGTCTTCGTTGCTCCAGCCCGAATGGCCGATGTCGCACGGAATGCAACGTTCTCGGCGGGCGCGGTAGCGTGGTTGCAGAAGCCCGTTTCCGGTGAGAGCTTGGAAAACGTGTGGAAGACCATTCTCGGGACCATTCCGGATGCTCCGGGGTTGGAAGACCTTGACGAACTCTATCCGGACCGGATTCAGGTTGAAGCGGACGAAGGCCCTCTCCTCCCCCTCCCCCTTCCCGGCACCTTCCCTCTCCCTCTCCCCGATGCGTCCTTGTTACCCGACCTTCCGGTTGTGGTGCCGGTTGAAGCGTCAGGTGACAAGCCAAAGAAAGGGAAGAAACGCTTCATGCTGTTGATGATTTTTGGTCTGGCTATCGGTGGTGCAGGCTATGCCTACCAGCAAGGCATGTTACCTGTCTAAGCGTCAAATCATTTTACCACGGCAGTGATAGTTGACGCCTCCATCCCCCTTGCATGAGAGGCGTTTGGTTCGCTCGCGTTCTTTTCCTTACGCTTCTCTCAATTTCACTTTACGGTGCCACGGCCTTTGAGGGGTTAGAACCGGTTTCAAACTCAACGGAGACCGAAACGTCCCCGAATGAAAAACTGGGCGGTGCTGAAGCCGATAACGCCGAGGATGCACCGTTGGCTCGCGAACCTTCACACGAAGCAGATGATGGCACACCATCGGAGGCCGCCAACCCCTCGCTCTACCTTGCAGGTGGCTTGGGGGGTCTGCTCCTGTTGTTTATCTCTGCAATTTTTGTTGAATACATCGGGGTTGTCATGTTGGTGGCGTTGGTCGTTCCGATGGTTTCTCGCCGCAAAAAACACAAGGGTGACCAATTGAACAGAGGCCGAATTCTTGGCTACATTGAAGCGAATGCCGGTATCCATTTCTCAGCTCTTCGAGACGGCCTGGGGCTCGCGAATGGCGTGACGGCCTACCATACCCATGCCCTTGAGCTGGAGGGGAAAATTTTCTCCTGGAAGAGCGGAAAGCACCGAAGGTACGCTTCCTCAATCCTCGACAAGGATCAGATCGCCTCTCTTCGTAATCCGCTCTCGGGAACCCGGCTTGCCATTCTCGAAGTTCTTGAGGAATCCGGACAGTTGGGGCTTGAAAGCAAAGAACTCCGAGAACGCCTGCAAATTTCTCGTCAACTGTTAAGCCACCACATCAAGGAACTTCACGCAACTGCCCTGATCGAGCCTGCAAAACGCTCGAAAAAGGCGTGGAAGACATCGAATTATGGTCAGGAACAACTCCGACAAAATCTTGAGCGGCAATAAGGCTGCGGCTTGGAAAACCAATTTACCAATTCGTTAATACCTGTTCGGGCCCACAGGCTAAACCATGGAACGAACACCATTCGTTGCGCTTGGCCTATGTTTGACCATGTTGTTGGCAGGATGCCTCAACGTCACAGAAAATGTTGAGGTCCCCGACGTGGTCCTCCCCGATGACTGGTCGACCATCACGGCACGAACGATGGCAAGCCCCCAACTGTTTGCTTACGACGATTGTGAAGAACTTGAACAATCCCTCAAACAATCCATTGAAGAACAATACCGGGTTGAACTCATGCAGGCGGTGGCAGAACAATACTACTACGGGGATATGATGTGGGCTGAGGATGCGGAAATGGCCATGGACGACGGAGCCGTGGCCGAGACCAGTTCGTCCGCCCAACCACGAACGACCGCACCAACACGCGTTGAAGGGGAAGACTTCTCGGGCACCAATAACCAAGAATCAGGCGTTGACGAAGCCGATTTTGTGAAGACCGACGGCTATCACATTTACTACCTCCAAGGCCAACACCTCCACATCTTTGGTGTTCCTGAATTCGGAGAACTTGAAGCCACCTACAACACCACGCTTTCTGGAAACCCAGTGGCCATGATGCTCGATGGTGACCAACTGGTGGTCATCTCAACCATGAACCCCTGGTCAATTTCGCGCAACCACCCCGTCGTTGATGCCATGGGCTGGGGCGACGATTACGGGTCTTCTTGGCGCACGAGCAGTCTAACCAAGTTCACGGTTTTTGATATTACAAACCGGAGCGCCCCTGACGTTGAGCGAGAACTCTTCATTGAAGGCTCCTACATTACCGCCCGTGAGATCAACGGGACGGTCCGAACCATCACGCACGCTTGGATGGACGTTCCTGGTGTACAGTCATGGTTGGATCTCCCTACTGGATATTGGAATCTGGATTATGATGACCCGCTTCGTCAGGAAATAAGAGAAAAGGTAGCCTATCAAACGATGCTCAGCAACAGTGAAACTCTTGACCGCCTCACGCTCGCGGATTTGATCCCTCAAGTCTATGAATACAGCAATGGCGAGGTTTCAATCCATGCCATGAGCGACAATGCTTGCCGTGATTTCGTCGCACCAGAAGACGGCATGGAGCGCGGTATTTCCAGCATTTTCTCACTCGACTTGACCTCTGCCGACTTTGATTATGAGGTGGACCATGTGGTGGGCACCTACCCTCAAGTTTACGCTTCCAGCGACCTTTTGGTGTTGGCTGAATCGGCCTTTTCTGGGTGGTGGTTCTGGGGCAATGACGACATGGATGAGATGACCAACCTTCACACCTTTGACATCAGCGCTCCAGATGCTACGCTCTACACCGGTTCTGGGCGCATCGCGGGAACGGTTCTCAATCAGTTTTCAATTTCTGAGCACGAAGGTGTTCTTCGTGTTGCGACGACCGTTGGCCAGTGGGCCAGGTGGTGGATGGAAGACCCAGACCCGATGTCCTCACAACTTGTCACCTTGGTTCGGTCGGTTGATCTTGACACGGAAAAGCAAGTGCTCGTTGAGGCCGGTCGCGTGGACGGCATTGCGCCAGGCGAACGTATCTGGAGTGCCCGCTTCGACGGCGACCGCGCCTATCTCGTGACGTTTGAACAAATTGATCCGCTGTGGGTCATCGATGTCTCAGACGAGACCAACCCAACCATTCTGGGCGAACTGAAGGTTCCCGGTGTTTCAACCTATATTCACCCGCTCTCGAGGGATCATTTGTTGACCATTGGCCTCGCCCCTGCCAACGAAGACGGCACCGGTCTTGACTGGTCGGGCACACAGATTTCGCTGTTTGATATCGCCGACCCTACCAACCCGCAACAGGCTGACGCCCTGCGTCTTTCGCCGGTTGCTCAGGACCAAGCCAACAGATGGTCGTGGTCATCCTCTGAAGCCACGTACGAATCCAAAGCCTTCCAGTATTGGGCGCCAAAATCCATGCTCGCCGTCCCGCTCTCCACCTACCGGTACGCAGAGAGTTATGAAAACGGAAAATACACATGGTCGTACGAGTACATTTCAAAACTCATGCTCGTCGAAGTCAACGAGTCGGACGGGAACCTCTCCGTGTACGGTGAAGTGAACCATTCCTCGCTTTACGAAGCCGATGAAGAACGCTTCTGGTGGAGTGAAAAGAACATTCGACGCTCCATCTTCATGGGCGACTTTGTCTACGCCATCTCTTCCGCAGGCATCACAGCGACCAATTTGACCACCATGGAAGAATCAGACCGCCTTTCCATTCCTCATTCGTCCGTGTACGACCGCTATTACGGCGATGATGTTGTGGAATCAGAGGGAGCAAGCGGCGATTCGGGTGAAGACAGGCCGGACGAATCAACGTCGGATGGCGCAGCATCTGAACCAAGGGATGCTTGACCTCATATTGCGTATCATCACCCTCATGAGGGGGGCCAGTCTGAGCAAGACCATGCGCACGGCGAGGACCTGCTTTGTCGTTGGCCGGTCAGGCCATGTCAAGCGCCTGCATTCTTGCTTTGGGCCATGCCTTTACGCTCGGCACGAACGAGCCAAGAAACAGAGGGCCGATGTCTTGGTTTGTCTCACCGGTGAGGGATGGCCATGAAGCTCACCATCGGGTTGGTGGGTTGTGGCCGGTGGGGGTCCAATCATCTTCGCGTACTTCAGGCGCTGAAATCAGAAGCACGCCTCCACCGGGTGGTGGTGTGCGACATCGATGCCAAAAAACTGGAGGCTATCGAAGCCGATGCCACCTACGCCTCGCTTAGCCAAATGCTCGAAAACGAAGAACTGGACGGCCTTGCGATCGTCACGCCGCCCGACACGCACGTCGCCTTGGCCCGAGAAGCCCTTGCCAGCACGCTCCCGCTTTTGGTGGAAAAGCCTCTCGCCTTGGATCACGAAACGGCGGTTGATTTTCTGACAAATCTCACCAACAATGTCCTGGTGGTGGGTTACATTCTTCGCCACCATCACGGTTTGAAGCATCTTCGCTCACCCGAGGGAAAAGCCATGCTGGGTGAGGTCATGTCCGTTCGCTACGAACGACAGACGCTGCGACCACGCCCCAGGGGCGCTCAACCAATTTCGACTCTCGGCGTCCACGCCCTCGACCTCATCGCCTGGTTGTTGAACCGTCCGTTGATGTCAGGGAAGGTGTTGAACAGAACGATTACGTCAGACACGGCAAGCGTCGGCTTGACGTTCCCCAATGGCAAGCAAGGTGCCTTTGAGGTGGCTTGGTCTGCATCCACAGAACGACGCCTCCTTCATGTTGAAGGGACCTCAGGGCGAGCCACACTTGACTTTGGCAGCGGCACCATCACGATGAGCAATGCGGGGGAAGAAAAAACGATTCAATCGACGGGGAGTGAACCGCTTTTGGAGGAATGGAACCACTTCTTGAATCACCTCAACACCCCGGAGCAACACGTCTATCCTCCGATTGAACGGCTCGTGGACCAGAGCGCGTGGCTTCGGACCTACGGCGTTGAGGATTCGGTTTGACCCAACCACTTCTTTGCGAGAATTGAAGAATGCCCTGCCCTTGGCCGAACCCATGGGCCTTTCCATGACCACCGTCCAACGCATGCTTGGAGCGAGTCTCATCGCAAGCCTCGGTGTTTGGTTCCTGCAAGGCACGGTGATGGACGGCGTTCTCACCCTCATCGTTTTGTGCGGCCTTACTGGATTGATTTGGGGACTGTCGGAACGAGAATCAACGTTTGATTACCTCCGCCTTTCAGGCAGTGGTCCATGGAACATGCTCGCTGTGGTGCTGAGCATCGTGGTTTTCGCCCAAGTATCCATCTCCATTTGGGCCTTTCCAACCGTGGGTGCCTACCTGCTTTCCTTGTCGTTCATCGGCTCTTTTTGGCTGACGGGCTACATGATGCAGCCAAGCGGCGCTTGAACCCGTTCACTGCGCCGCCTCGGGGGCGAAGGGTCAAGGGCCGACGGCCTCGACCCGTGGTTTGATGGCAACCCATGGCGACCACCCTGCCCTTCCCGAACACCTTGAGTCGTTGTTGATGGTTGACGTCCACACGGTCTTTCTGAAGGCCGATTGCCCGCCGCGGGTCAAGCAAGGCGCGATTGGTTCACTCAAGCTTCTGGAGGTTGAATCTTCCACGACGTGGGACACGCTGCAATTGGAGCAACTTGAGGAAGACCTGGTGCGCTTGGTGGAAGAACATCGTCATCGAAGCGATTGCTTCTTGGAAATCGACCGCAAAGGCTGCCGGGTCATTCAATTGGGCGACCTTCGCATCACTTCGGCCTGGCCGCCTTTTTCAGACGCCAGAGAAATCACGGTCGTTCGACCCGTTGCCAAACTGAATATCGGGGATTACGACCTTGATGAACGACTGATTCAACGCCTTCGCAACCATCATCGTGGTGTCTTCATCTGCGGCCGACCTGGTTCTGGAAAAACCACACTGGCGCAAGCGATTGCCGAGTACCTTGACACCGAGGTCGGCGCCATGGTCAAAACGATGGAAGCCCCTCGGGATTTGCAGCTGGTCGACCGCATCACACAATACGCTCCCCTCGAGGGCGATTTGGAGAAGACGGCTGAGATCATCTTCCTCGTTCGACCGGATTTCGTCATCTTTGACGAAGTGCGGCGAGCACGAGACTTCGAGATATTCGCCGATGTTCGTCTCGCAGGGGTCGGCCTTTTGGGCGTGACGCACGCCAATTCGGCATTGGAAGCCATTCAGCGCTTGATAGGTAAGGTGGAATTGGGGTTGGTCAGCCAAGTGCTCGATACCATTCTTCACGTTGAATCTGGGAAAATCCAGCAAGTGTTGGAGTTGCGGATGACGGTGAAACCTCCCACGGGGATGCAGGAAGAGTTGGCTCGCCCGGTCATTGAAGTGGTTGAATTTCCGAGCGGGAAACTTACCCACGAAATGTTTGCGTTTGGGTCAGAAATCGCCGTCGTTCCCCTGGAAGGGCGCACGTCCAGTGATCTTTCTCCCGTGAAAGCCATGGCGAAAGAACGCATTATTGAAACGGTTCGTCAATGGGTGGGAGTAGAATGTCAAGTTCGATTTTCCAGTGATGCAGCAGCCGTCGTTTATGCTCCGTCCAACATGATTTCGACGCTGGTTGGCCGTGGTGGCGAGAATGTCAAACAATTGCAAAACGAATTGGGGGGTCTTCGCCTTTCCATTGAATCGTTTGATGACATGCCCGAGGGCATGGAACAGCCCAACCGATTTTGGAAAGAGGGTCAAAGAAATGGAACTGAACGGGAGAACCGGCGAAAAAAAGGTAAATCCCAGCGCAGGAATCAACGAAAGTATTGAGCGTTAACAGCCCAAAGACTCCGTGCTTGGGCACAATTATTGGGATATCATTTAAATGTGAACTGCCGAAGGTTGGACCAGTGAGGTATCCCTATGTCTGATGAACAGCCCTCCCCAGCCCCATCTTCAACTGGCTTGGCCGGCTTTGTCCTTGAAAATCGCTCTTGGATGCAACCGGGCTCTCTTTTGATGATTGTTTACGCCGTTTGGGCCGTTGTTGAAGTTCTTTCCAACACATGGTTCCACGACCTTCAAGCCCTCACGCTGTTCGAGACCGGAACGGAAACCAACATCGACCCCGACGACCTTCAGCGCAATAACAGCGGCCCTGTTATCGCTTCCGGCGCCGTTCTCGGCCTGTTTGGACTGTTTGCTCAATACGTCTACCGTGGCGCTCCCATGGTAGACGCATCCATGGCCGCCGCCGCTGCCATGATTCTCGATCAGGCCTCTGCCGACCGCGTCTCCGAAAAAGACATCATCGCCAAGGCTGAAGATGCCGCTACCGCTGCCGCCGCTGAGGTGGCCAAAGAAACCGCCGAAGACACGGTCATCGAAATGCTCGACCCCGATGCAGGCGAGGAGGATGCCACTGAAGCTGAAGAGGCGGAAGAAGATTCCACCGAAGACGAGGCTGAGGAGGCGGAAGAAGATTCCACCGAAGACGAGGCTGAAGAAGACTCCACCGAAGACGAGGCTGACGAGGCTGACGAGGCTGAAGTTGAGGAAGAAGAGGAAGAAACTCCTCCAGAAGAGAAAAAGAAATTTTGAGGTGAAGAAAAATGTGGGAACATCGCAGCGTATCAGACAAATCATTCCAAGAAACAGGCCGAATTTTGCCCAGTGAGACCTACGTCAAACTGATGGACGAAGTTGAAGCCGTGGTCACACGGGCACAGGACGACAAGTTCGATGCCGAGACTTTCATGACCTACATCCCCCGAAGAGGGCCTTGGGAAGAAATTCCAGCATCGGACCACTCTCGGGCCGATGCACGCACCCGATACATTGGACCGGCTACGGCTAAACTGCTCAACACCAACCTTGTGCTTGGGTCGTCTTGGATTGACTCAGACCGATTTAAATTCGAGCGACGCATCACGAATATTTCGGATTACTTGAAGCAGAAAACCATCATTAACGCCAACATGTGGACGCCAAAGCAATTGTTCACCACGCAGACGTTTTTCTTCTGTTCAACCGGTGATGAAGAGCGCATGGGTGGAGCCATTCTCGAAGGCGACACTCGCAACGACGACCACCTGTTCCTCGGAACGGAAGGCAAAGAGTTCCCTGAGTGGGAAGTCATTCTTTGGGGCTTGGGCCACCGTGGCGTTGTTCCCGATTCCGACCCGCTCGACCGAGTTTACTACCCCTCCCTGATGCACCGAAACGTTTCGTTCAACAACCGATTGGGTTGGACTCGCTATTCTCCTGCCGGTTTCGGAAAGGACGCCTCCGGCTACCTGATGACCCGTCCCAACACCTGGATTTGGCCTGCTGTGAACGGTAACCGTGAAACCGCCACTGCCTTCAACATCCTGGTGAACCTCCCCGACCGAAGCTCTTCGTTTGGTGAAGAGGGCATTTCCGATGTCTTCATGACCACCGGAAAGACCTCCCTCTACACCATGATGGGCATGATGCAATCCTCAACCGTGCGCCAAGCCTTCGGCGCTGGTTCGGAAATGGTTCCGTTGGAATTCCACTGCATTGAACCCGGTCTTGATGAATGGATCAGCAACTCCAGCGACGAGGACAAGTACAGCCGTCTGTTTGAGGTCTGTGCCACGCTTGGATATGTTTTGACCGACCCTCAAATTGGCACCCTTGGTGGCGCGGCGAAGCGTCGTCGCCTCATCATGTACCCGGCCGACCAAGGCAACTTGTTGACCTGCGCCAACGCCAGCCAAGTTGCTGACCACGCTCTCAAGTCAAACTACGATTCAACGGTCTTCACCAAGCTCGACCAAGCCGACTTCATGAACCGTGTCACTCGTCGGTTCAAGGCCTACGCCGACCTGGTGGCTGCTTCGGACGTCGCTCGCGGCGCACGCTGGATCAGCCAAGCTGAAGTCGATGGCGAGAAGATGATTGGACCCAACGTGCACTCCATCCTCTCCGTTCGTGGCTATGATATTCTGAACATGCAGGAATATCTGAACACTTTCAACGATGTGTCAGCGGCCCCTGAGCGTTTGATGCGCCGCATCATCCAGACCGTGGCGACCAACGCCCTGAAGACGGTGTACCCCGTTGACATGCTCGGAGAATCTGCAGGGCCGGCTCCATTTGAGCACATCTTTAACTCCCCCGACGACCAACCTCTGGTCTACTACACCGACGTGCGATTCTTGGTTCCAACATCGATTGACAAGTTGCGCTTCCAAACCGCCGCTCGCGGCGCAGACCGTGGCCGCATGCGAGAGGCATATGCTTCCTTGACCGCCGCCGACCCCATGACCAGCCTCTCCATTCAGGACCTTTGTCTGCCGTTCTTGGCCGACCTCGGCGAGGATACGTGGCAATCCGGGACGGGCATCAACGAGAACGAGATCGTGGTCGAAGTGACCATGGCCGTCAACCCAAGCCGCGTTTGGCGCTCCTACCTCGAGCCGACCATCTCGGAAGTCTTTGACATGCCCAAGGGCGACAAAGGCACCGCTGCTCAACTCTGGGGCGATGTGTTCATGACCAACGAAGTGCTTCACGACAAGATGAAGAAAGACGGCAACGAACACTACCTCAACTTGCTCAAGATGGCTTATCACTGGTCTCACAACGAGGCGCAAAAAGAGCACAAGCTTGGAAAGCACGCGAAGAAGCCAGCAGCCAAGAAGCCAGCGGCCAAGAAGAAGTGAGTTCATCCTGAATAAGGATTGAAGAACAAGAGGCCCCGCCTCTTGCATCATGGCGAACGGTAATGACGGCAGTGGGCGAGCCCCTGTTGCGATTGTTCGACCGACCACCACCGTAACAAGTGGAGTGGGCGTGACGCAGAAACTTGTGACCGCTGCCGTTGCGTTTGGCGACCTCATGCAGGGCACCTTTGGACCAAAAGGCCTTGACAAAATGCTCTACAAGACCAACGGACAGACGGCCGTTACCAACGATGGCGCAAAAATCGTCGCTGAACTGCTGGTGAAGCACCCTGCTGCCAAAGCCTTCGTTCAGTTGGCTGGTTCCCAAGAACAAGCCTGCGGTGATGGCGTTACGGGTTGCCTTCTCTTTGCCAGCGAGTTGATGCGAGAAGCCGGGCGTTTGCTTGAACGTGGCCTTCATCCCCTTGTTTGCATTCAGGGCTTTCAATCAGCGCTGTCGGTTGCTCTCGACCACCTCGGGGATGTATCTGAGCCTCTGGTTGAAGGCGATGCGAGGCTCACGGCCATCGCCCGGACGGCCATGACCGGCACCTCAGCCGACACGGGGGACGACACGCTGTCCACACTTCTTGTCCAAGCTCTCCAAACCGTGGACTCCAGCGACGGCGTGGATTTTGAAGACGTCCGTATGGCGAAGCGAACTCAAGGGAACCTCTTCGACACCCGTTTTGTTGACGGCCTCGTTCTGGATACCGCCCTTACTCTGGACCGCCTTCCCCGGCGGCTGGAAAACGGAACCGTACTGGCGTTGACGTGCCCGCTCGATCGGGAAGAGACCGTTCGGGAAATGGAAATTGAAGTGGAGGATGCCGAACAATGGATGGCCTTTGTGGAGGCGCGTGATGCGTTGTTCAAGAGCAAAATCGACGCCGTTCTCGCCACGGGAGCACAAGCCATTTTCAGTGCAGCGTCCATCGAACCCAGCATCATTCACGCCCTCACCGATGCTGGGTGTTTTGTCCTTGGTGGACTCGAACGAGCCGGCCTTGAGGACATCGCTCAGGGCTCAGGCGCCACCATGTGCGATCATCTTGATGACGCCGATGCCTCCATGCTCGGCGCCTTTACGTCTCTTGAGATTGAAACCGGCGAGGGACTTGACGGTCGACGGGAACGCCTTTGCCTTCGGTTTGGGGACAAGGCCGGGTTGGTCACCATCGATGTCGGGGGTGGCGACGGTGCCGCCGTAGAGGAGACCATTCGCGGGTTGTACGACGCGCTTCGTTCCACCTCGCTTGCGATGAAATCCAACACCATTGTTCGTGGCGGGGGGAGTTTTCACATGGGGGCTTCTTTGATGGTCAAAGAGGCTGCTGAGCGCCATGCTGGGCGAGAACGATTGGCCATGGAAGCCTTCGCTCGGGCCCTGGAAAACATTCCTTCTACCCTTGCTCAGAACGCTGGCGTTGACCGGTTGGACACCTTGCTTGCCCTGCGGGCAGAACACCGTCAAGGCTCACGATTCGCCGGTATCGATGCAGAAGGAAAGGTGGCTGAGATTACAGAGACATGGTTGCCTACAGAAACGCTGCACCACGCCCTTGAATCGGCGACCGAAACCGCTTGTGGTTTGTTGCGGGTTGACCAAGTGATTTCTGCTCGTGGGGACTGAACCTTTGCAGAAAAGCACGTGTCGTTATGTTCAAGTGCATCGGACGGGGCAACTGCGATAACGGGTTCTCTTCATGAATACCGTTTCTTCGCCGCCTCGTGCCCTCCTTAGTGTGTGGGACAAAACCGGAATCGTTGATTTTGCCAAGGGCCTTGCCTCCCTCGGTTTTGAACTCGTTTCGACGGGAGGAACCGCCCGCACCTTGAAACAAGCCGGTCTTGAAGTCCGCTTGGTATCGGACCTCACACAACATCCGGAAATCTTTGACGGTCGCGTTAAATCGCTCCACCCCGCCATTCACGGCCCCCTCCTTGCTCGATTGCATCAGGAAGCCGATGCGACAGAATTGAACCGTCTTGGCTATGCTCCGATTCGCGTGGTCGCTTGTAATTTGTACCCCTTCGGTGATGCAGCGGCGAAGGAACCCCCACTCTCCGACGCTGATTTACTCGAAATGATTGACATTGGTGGACCAACCATGGTTCGTGCCTCAGCAAAGAACCACCAGCACGTCTTGATCGCCACCAACCCGTCGACATATGGACGAATATTGCAGGCCATTCAGGACGCGGAAGAGGTCTCAACGGTGCCAATTGACCTTCGCCGGTCGTTGGCCCTCGAAGCCTTTGAACACACGGCCGCTTACGATGTAGCCATCGCCCAGGAATTGCACCGACGCACCGTTGGTGATCCTGCCCTCGGCGCCACCATGGAAGCGCAAAGGGACCGGTTGCCGGCGAGCATGCTGGCTGCCAGCCATCAAATGAACACCCTCCGCTATGGGGAAAACGCCCATCAAGCCGCAGCACTGTATGTGAATCATGATGCACCCAAGGGGCACAGCACCCTGGTCACCGCTCACGTTGAGGGGGGGAAAGCCATGTCCTACAACAATTACAGCGATGCCGATGCGACCCTTCGCCTGTGCCGTTCCTTGTCCACGGATGAATGGCCCGCTACACCGCACGCCTGCGTGATTGTGAAGCACAACAATCCGTGCGGGGCAGCGCTGGGCGCAAGCCAGCGTGAAGCCTTTGAGATGGCCCTCGCCAGCGACCCCGAATCCGCCTTCGGTTCCATCATTTGTTTCAATGAAGTCGTGGATGCGTCCACGGCCGAGGCGGTGGGTGATTTATTCGTGGAAGTCATGATGGCTCCGGGTTATACCGACGAGGCCAAAGCGACCTTGATGAGGAAAAAGAATCGACGTCTTCTGACCATTGACTCACCCCACAACCGCTTGGAACCGCTTCGCCGACAGGTTGTTCGTAAGCCGATTGAAGGCGGAGTTTTGGTGCAAACCGAAGAACCCCCCATCATCGATTGGGACAAGGCGACAACGGTAACCGACACACAACCAACACAGGAACAAGTCGACAGCATGAAGTTCGCCGTTCGAGTTTGTGAACAGGTCAAATCAAACGCCATCGTCATGGTTCAAGGAACCGCTACGGTGGGGATCGGCCCCGGACAAACGAGTCGCGTCGAGGCGGTAAAAATCGCAGCGCGGCGTGCTGGTGAACGTGCCAAAAACTGCGTGTTGGCCTCCGACGCCTTCTTTCCGTTCAAAGACGGGTTGGAGCAGGCCGCTGAGGCCGGTGCGACCGCCATCGTGCAACCGGGGGGGTCAATTCGAGATCAGGAAGTCATCGACGAAGCAAATGCGAGAGGCATTGCGATGCTCTTTACCGGCCATCGTCTTTTCAGGCATTGATCCGTTCAACTGCATGACCGCCGTCATGCGGTTGTCGGTACACGCCAGCCAACCCACCATATGCCGATAACAGCAACGATGGCAATGGTTGTTTGCCCGAAACCGGGGTCACCGAGGACGGTGATGTACCAAATAGATACAGCAGAAACAAGGCCGATGAAACCACAGATAGCGATTTTTGAGTGAAACGGCAACGCCCTTCCTGATCGGTAATAGCCCATGAGCAAGGAGCCGAACATGCGGTTGGTCAACAGCCAACGAAACAAGCGCTGGGATGACCGACCATAACAGTAAGCGGCGGCGACCAACCAGGAGGTGGTGGGCCATCCAGGCAGGAAAACTCCAATCCCCGCAAACACGACAAAGACGCTTCCGACCACCACCCAAATCGTACGCACCAAGGGGTTGGCACTGGGTTTGTGCATTGAGAGGACCGCTTCAACCACTTCGTCATCGGACAGGGATTCATAGCGCGCGGCAAGGGCGCGTGCGACCTCCATACGTTGAGTTCCCGAGGACACGGCAGTTTCAGACATCTGTCCTCAACTTCCCCAAGGTAGGCCTTGCTAAAACCCTTGGTTTGGTGAGGAAAGAGTTGAAACACCAATCATCCTAGCCAAGCCATGGATTCGGGCCGTGTTGGTGGGCGTGTCGCATCGAGCACGGCACCGTTGCGCTGCGCTGTGTTCATCTCCGGGTCAGGCAGCGGCATGGAAGCACTTGTCTTGGCTCAAAGACGCTTCAATTTACCCCATGAAACGGCGGTGGTCGTCTCAAATCATGCTTCGGTTGAAGGCCTCAAACGGGCCGAAAAACTCGGTCTTCCGACCGTGGTGGTCGAACGAAGCTCCGGGAGCCGCACCCTCACGCGAGAAGAGCATGAGGCTGAAGTGTTGGAACAACTCGCCCCCTACGACGTGGAATTCATCGTATTGTCTGGATACATGCGTCTTTTATCTCCAGTTTTCCTTTCTCAATGGGAACACCGAGTTGTCAACATTCACCCCTCATTATTGCCGAAATTCCCGGGCGCTCATGCTCATCGCGACGTGCTGGCTGCCAACGCGAAACTTTCTGGGTGCACGGTTCACTTGGTGGACGAAGGTATGGATACCGGAACCATCCTCGCCCAATCACCCGTTCCCGTGTTCTCTGACGACGACGAATCTTCGCTCGGTCAACGCGTCAAACACGAAGAACACCGTCTCTATCCACGGGTCTTGACGTGGATCGCCGAGGGTCGTGTGCATTTCACGGCTGACGGCTTGACAATTGAGGGTGTTGAAGATCGCTTGGTCGGTTAAAGTTTGAAAACGCCGACCGATGGTCGTGAAGGTCCACAGCGGGCAGGTCCTGAACCAGTGCCGTCACATTGGTCGCCTCCTCATTCAATGGCCTATGGCGGGGGAGAAAGGCGAACAAGGGCTGTCGTCGCCCCTCATCATCGCTTGGGACGCCGCCGTCTGGAGCAGCAGCCAGAAAGGCTTCAATGGCCTCCGTTGTTAGCAAGAACGCATCGCATGGGACCAAGAGGATGGAGGCATCCACTTTCTCTCGAATCCAAGGGATGATGCGATGCAAACCGCTCAACCCGGGAGGGTCGGGTATTACTTCACCACCGAACATCGATTTGCGCTGCTCAGCGCCACACAGAATCACACAGCGGTTGATGCCAGCCTCTGCGAGACACCCTTCGATACGACCCACGCCCCCGTACATTTCGGCTTTGTCTTGGCCCATCCGTTGGCTGGCGCCGCCGGCGAGGATGACGGCTACGATGCTCATGGTGTTCCCTCAGTGCATGTTGTCGAGTTCATCAAGGGCTGCTTCAAGTTCTGCAAGCAACCCCCGAACACGTTGCAACAGGGCCTTTCGTTCGCGACTCGAGCGTGCTTCGGGGAGCCATTCAAGCAGACGTCGGACATCCTTTGCGTCTCGTTCTACCGTCCATTTCAGGACGTTTTCTAAAACCGGGTCTTCGGCTGGCAAGAGGCGCTCGACCATGATCCCCAACCCCAATGATGCTCCTTCAATGCTCCGCTTCCAATAAACGCTGTCGAATCCGCTCAAACATTTCACCGCCAACCGGCGCCGTTTCAATCAGTTGGCGGCACCCCACTTCTTGGCGACGAAGCGAAAGGAAGAGTACGCAATATTGGTGCCAGTGTGGACTTTGTTTTGCCGCTGCCTCCAACCAGGCATCCTCTGGAACCACATGCCCGCCTCGGACCAATTCTTCAGCGACTTCGAGTACGACCATGAGCGGCTCCCTTCGCTGCAGCAAGTGGATGAACGCCATCCATGGATCTTGACCGATATCCTTTGCTTCCAAGTTGGCGAGGAGCAACCCAGCCATGCTCAAATCTTCTCGACCATGCCGTTTCCACAGCGCGGGAATGAGCTTCGCTAACAACCGTTTCCGGG
Source organism: Candidatus Poseidoniaceae archaeon (assembly GCA_938030705.1). Classification (GTDB taxonomy): domain Archaea; phylum Thermoplasmatota; class Poseidoniia; order Poseidoniales; family Poseidoniaceae; genus Poseidonia. The sequence continues at coordinate 24,632 of CALHIR010000015.1, read as the reverse complement.
GAGCGTGTGTGAGCATCCAAGAGGCGATTTGTCGAAGGTCTGGGAGCGGCGTGCCAACATGAAATCGGAAACCACCATCGGTCATCGTGACGTCCGTTCGGGGCTTGTTGGCGAAATCACCCACGCACACGGTGTACGCCTCTTTGAGAAAATGCAAACCGCGGCGTTTTGATTTGAGGCGGTGAGACGGTTGGCGTTCAAGCCAGTCATCCAGCAAGGGATTCAACGCTCGTCACCCTCGCTGGGCCGTTTTCGAAAAGTGTCAAACAGGTCGCCGACCAAACCAACGGAATCTTTCAACGTGTCCATGAGGGTGTCGACCATGGCCTTGTCTTCGTATTTTTCCTTCATCATTTCCCGGAGCTCTTGTTCAATTTCCTTGTGAAGGGCGTCATCGATGTTGAACTGGGTTCGCAGGTTGGCCAGCACCCGGAACTCATCTCTCGATAGGGAGGCGTTGACGATGGCCACCTCGAAGACCTTGGTGTAAATCACTCGCATTTCTTCAGTGGAAATTGTGGTGCCGCTGTCAGATTCTGTCCCGCTCTGAATGGCCTCGTAGATGTAGGCGGGTTCTTCAGGTGCGAGTTTGAGTGCACTGGCCAACTTGATGATGAGGCGTTTCTCTTCCCGAGTCAGAACCCCGTCGGTTAGCATAACTTCGACCGTAGAACGAAACACGTCCAAGGTTCCGAGTTCATGCGACGACACGCTCCACCGAGGCGCTCCCACTTCTTGAAGAAACCGTTGTTTGAAAAAACCGTGCTAAATTCCCGGATTGATTGCACAGGATTCAAAAGGGCTTGGCTCGTCGGGGAGTTTGTTCACATTCACTTCCCTCGTTCTGCGAGTGGAATGCCACGGACCCAGACGACACCCGTCGTCGGCCCAACGCACGGTGGTTGTGTGCAAACTAGGAGCGTAAAGCAAATGGGAAGAAATAACTCAAACCGCGGAGGCGGAGGAAAAGGCAAGGCCATGAAATATGAAATTCGGGCTGATATCAAAGTAAACGGCACTGTCCAGCGCAAGGACATCATCGGGGCCATTATGGGCCAAACCGAGGGCTTGCTCGGCGACGACCTTGAACTGCGCAAGTTGCAACGCACCGCACGTGTCGGGCACGTTGATGTTGAAATGGAAACCAAGAACGGTAAGGTGCACGGCACCATCGTGATTCCAAGCAGCATGGACAACGTCGAGACAGCGATCATCGCAAGTTCCCTGGAAACCATCGACCGAATTGGTCCATGCAACGCCATCATCAAGGTCATGCAAATCAGCGACATCCGAGCAACCAAGCGTACAGCGGTGGTTGACCGAGCCAAGGAACTCTTGCTCACCCTGGTGAATTCCGGTGAAGCGGCTTCAAAGACAGTGATCGAAGAAGTTCGCTCGGTGTTGACCGTCGGAACGGCCAAGTCTTTCCACGGCTTGACCTGCGGTCCGAACGTTGAATCTTCGTCCTCCCTCATCATCGTGGAAGGCCGAAATGATGTTCGAAACTTGCTCAACTGTGGCGTGAAGAACGCCATCAGCGCCGATGGTTCAGGCAACATCAAACAGGAACTGATCGACCTTGCCAACGGCAAGGAGAGCGTCACGGTGGCCATTGACGGCGACCGTGGTGGTGAAATGTTGTTCATGCAACTCTATGACATGATGAAGGTAGACCATGTCGCTCAAGCGCCGGTTGGCCAAGAATGGGAATTGCTTCCACAAAAGACCGTTACCATGTGCCTTCAAAAGAAAACGGAGGCTGCGAAATTCAAGCACCAACTCGACAAGAAAATCGCTGAAGACGACCAGAAATTTGGCGGTAACAACGATTGGGACAAGGGCATGGACGAGGAATTCTCCAAGGACGAGCCAGAGGCTGCCCCTGCAGATATTCAGGAACTCTTCGACAAAGTGGATGAGATGGGGAAGAACAAAGCGGTCATCCGTTTTGCTGACGGCACGTTTTCTGATGAAATCGGCCCCTCAAAACTTGAGGCTGCTCTGACCGAAGCCAATGAAGCCGAAACCGTTCTCATCAACGGTTCCGTGACCGAGAAGGTTCTCAATTACGTGAATCAATCTTCGGCCAACACACTCGTTGGTACCAAGGAAGGCAAAGGCTACGAAGCGTCCGATGACCTAACCGTTTGGTTTGCCGAAGTTCACCGATAAGGCTCAAACGGTTCACTTATGTTCATGGGCATTTAAGCCCCGGCCATGGAGGACGACGCGTTCCCCGCATGGCCTGCCGCTGAAGCCGATGAACCCGAGGATGAATTCGAAGGTGAAAACGAGGAAGCGTCCACGGATGCGCCCGACCCAACAACAGTGGAACAACTGGAAGAAGAGCCAGCAGGTTCAGAGGCCGAAGACAGCCCGATCAACGATGAAGAAGAACCCGTCGTGCCCGTCGTGGAACCGTGGACCCTCCCCGTGCGAGCTGCTCCAATTCTCGCTCTTCAGGGAGAAGAAGTGGTGGAGTTTCCGTTGAGCCAGCACGTGAACGGGTTGGAATCCACCTCGCTCATCATGGATGACAAACTGATGCGCATCGTTGAAGCCCGCTACGACCCTGATGGCGTTCGCCGACTCAATGTCCGCATGGCTCTTGTCAAGGAGCACATTTCCGGTTATTCTCACACTCACCTCAATTTATTCCAAAAATTGCAAGGTGTTTGGTGGGGGTCGATTGGTTTCGGCCTCCTCTCTGCACTTAGCGCCGCACAAGGTTTCTTCACTTTAGGAAGCGGAGCCTTCGTGTTGGCCGGTGTCACGGGACTGTTGTTTACGAAACTCGACCTTCATCGCCTTTCGTTTTCGGACCACGGTGGACGGCACGATTTCTACCTCTCTGGATGGAGACAAGAGCCCTACCTCATCCACAACAGTACGGCTCTTCTTGGTCCGGCCTTTGTGGAATTTTTGCGGACGTCCACGTTGGATACCGAACACATCGATGCTGTCATCGATGCCATAGGTGCTCCAGCAAAACCGGCACCTGAACTTCAATCAGCACCTGAACCCCCGACGCCTCTTGCGTTGCAAGCGCCTGTTCATCCAGAACCACCTGTTCTTCTACCGCCGCCCAGCACCGGCACTCCTGTTCAAGCTCCCGTCGTGGCCTCAAACGGCCCACCTATCTCCAATCCAACACCGCCGCCTCCCCAGCCTTTACCGCCTCCACCTGCACAACCGCTGCCGCCTCCGCCTGCGCCGATTGAACATGCGACGCCACCACCGGCTCCTATGCCAGAATTGCTCCCCCCGGCTCCACTCCCGCCGCCTTTGGCTCCTTTGCCCATGAAAAGCAACGTCGACGAAGATGCCTTGTGGGACGACCTGAACTGATCAGGCCTTGACGCCACCAGCGGAAGGTAGGTTCACGCTTTGGGCTAATTTCGAAAGTTCATCTGAAAGGCCAATCAATTCGCTGGGCAGCGGCCAATCATCCTTCTCGAGCGGCAGGTGGCGGCCCAGCCCCGGAATGCGCTCCAATGCCGTGCCAAGTTCCATCGCATCGACAAGAAAATCACCCTTTGCTCCGGAATGTCGGGCTTCCAACCGTCGCCGCATCCAACGTTTGAGTGGAGCGATAAGGTGCGTCAATTCCATCAGCATCCGAGCGCGCTCAACATCGCTCTGGTTTCCTTCTGGAAGTAGCCTGAGCGTTAAGCGAAGCAAGCGGCCCACACGAATATCTCGTGGTGCAACGTTCACGTGTTGCGCCAACCCTCGTCGCACCTCTGGGAGGGCGTCCATGCCGTTTTGAACCACCTCGTCGGCGAGCTCGTCAAGACCCATGAGCGCTACCAATTCCTTCAACGCGTTCAACGCTTGCTTCGTTGCACCCCCCGAAGGCGTCGCCTCTACGGTAGCGTGGGGTTCCAACGCAGAAACAGCCTCTTCGTCGACGGGTTCGGTGGTAGTGACAGGTCCGACGAAGGCGTCCTGGACGACGACTTTTTCTTGCGCCCCATCTTTGGCTTCTTCCTTTGGCATGGCGACCTCAACAGCCTCCTTAACGGACGTCGTCGGTACTGTTGATGCCAAGGCCGAGGGGGGTACCTCTTGCTTTGCCAATGCCCGCTTCTCGTGCTCGCGCTCCCAACGCTCTGAAGACCCCTTTTCATCTTCTAAAAATTCGTGATCCGTAAGACCATCTTCTCGAACCTTTTCATCCTCTTGTATTTCCACCGTTCCAGGACGTTCTTCATTTTCTCGAATCTGTTCATCATCGTCAACCCGGGCTTCAAGTTCCATTGACTCAAGCATGGCTTCATGCGCCTCATCCAGTGCGGAAACGGGGCGTAGAACAGGGCGCTCTTCCTGTTCTGGAACAGGAACGAGGGTTGGATGCGTTCGCTCGGGTTGCCACAAATGGAGGCGGTAGGTTTCATCCTCAATCGGGCGGTTGGCAAGATGGGCCGTGAAGAAGGGGATTCGGTTGCTGAGGTGGTCCAATCGGTGAGGTTGCTTGACTTGCATTTCCACTTCCAATCCCAATCCGACGTTTCGTTCCCATGGAAGGGAAGCCAATCGTCTTCGCAAGACATCATGGTGCTCCAAGTGAGGTCGGGCCTGACTCAGTTCCCGAGCGACTTGGACAGGGTCATTTTTCACCAGGTCCATCCACGCATCGACGGACCATCCAGCCCTGCGGAGGACCGTCAATTCCCTTAGGAGTGGCTCTTGAATTCGTTTTACCGCCGTAGCGGAGGTGCTGGTTGGGAGGGCTGCTCCACCCGTTCGGGTTAATTCAGCCACGTGTTGTTCGAGGTCTCGAATGTTCATTCGACCCGTCACCGTTTCTCGTTCCAGTGAACCGGCCCGGCGCATTTTGGCCAACTCCTCTTCCAGCATGACGCGGTGGCGCTCATTTCTTCGGTTGACCTTCTCAACGTATACCTCCATCTCTTGGAGCACGTCGTCTTCAAGTTCTTCTGAAGCCAAGAGATGCCGACGCATCTCAACATCTTCTCCACCGGCGAAGGATGTATCGAGGCTGTCCAAACTTTCGATGATCTTTACGCGCCGGTCCCAACGATGTTGTTCAGCCGCCATTCGCTCGAGGGCGTTGAGGGGGTCGTCAACCACGCGCTGTTGCCATGAGCCTACGGCCAAACCCGCTTGCTCATAGGTTTGAAGAAATTCCAAACCGTCCAATTCAAGCTGCTTCCACAAAGCGTCCAATTCATCAACGACATCCTTCAAAGCCTCGGTTTTCTCAAGGTGGCCAACGAGGCCCTTCGACCCTTCAACGCGGGAGGGCCAGTAGCGCGCAAAGCGCTCCCACTGCTCCATCAATTCGAGATGGCGTTGGACCGACGTCGCGATGGCGTCGTGGTTGGCCTCCCATTCCATCAAGTCGCTTGGATGGAGGTCTCCTTCGTGCGGAAACACAATTCCCTGGCGCCTCCATTCCCGAATGCGGTCAGAAAACACCTGTCGACGTTGTTCAAGCGCCTGTGCAATCTCGGTCACTTCGGTCGTTAGTTCATTCAAGGCCTGTTCGTTTTCTTTGTCCAAGAGTTGACTGCAACGCAATTCAAATTCAGCCGATAAAGCTTCATCAAAAGGTTGAATCATTTGCACGGCATTCAACCGAACCTGCTCTTTCAGGGCGTGGAAACGTTGCCATTGTTCGAGTTGATGAAGCGATTCAAGCAGGGGCAATTCAACCAGACCCGCAAGCGCATAGCCGAGCCCCTGTAAATGGCCAACGCTGCTTTGAATCATTTGTCGCTGTCGTTGCTCGTCTGATTCAACAAGTTCCAGATGGCGCATGAGCTCATCAGCGTGAACAGGCGAAGCGAACAGCCGGTGGAGTGGTGCGATTGCAGCATGACTCGAAACATCCAACCTTGCCAGACGCTCGTAAAGCCGCGTCCAAACCTCACCTTCTCCCTTTTCGAACCAGGCGCCTTTGTCCCTGTTCAGCGGTGGCTCCCAAGGTGCAAGGGAGCGGAGTTCCTGTTCAAATTCCAAAAAGGTCGCTTCGATGGTGAAGGGATCGTTGAGCCGTGATCTATACCGTTCAAGGGGCGCAAAGCCATGAACGGAATACTGCGAGATGGCAACGATGCGGTCCTCCAGAGCTGAAGCGGTCTCTCTGCGCTCTTCAAGCCAGGTCAAACGTTCACTCAGCGCCCCGTCATGCTCAGAGAGAAACGCCTCCATCTCGGCGCGGTCGAAACCAAAACGAACCAGCGAACGAATTCGCTCCGCTTCGGTGTCGTCTCCCCAATCCTCTCCGCTCATCGCTCCTCAATCGTGGGACGGTGCCGGGAGGGCTTTCAATATGAGCGGTTCTGAAGGCAAAATACCCCCCTCTTGTAGACTCTTTTCCCATCACGGCTGTAGAATCAAGGGCCGAAAAGCAGCCTTTCCCCCGTCAAATCTTCCGCAGACCATAAAGGCGCAAAGGACCGCTCGGTGTTAATGAGTCTGCTCGCAATCGGTATAGGTGCTCTTTCCGTTGGTGTTGTTGGAGGCCTTGGATATTGGATGGTTCAGGCCAATCAGAAGATGGTTCGCCTGCTGGACATGCAAACCCTGTTGAGAGAATCTCAATCCACGCATTTCCACCACCTCAACGTCGCTACTGAAGGGGTGCTGTCTGACCTCAACACCCTCCAATCCACCCTTGACGCCCTCCGAGTCACCCACCCCGATATCGACGCTTCCCTGACCGTCCATCAGTTCCTGGTGTCTCACGAAGGTGACCTTTCGCCAACCCTGGCCATTGAGCAGGCCTGCGAAGTCTTGCGCTCGGTGGTTCAACACCAACCGATTGAAGGCGGCACATCCGCTCACCTCTCCGTCAACCACACGAATCTTTTGCGCCGTCTCTTGGCCGTTTTCGACCACCACCAACTCACCGTATCGGGACTTCACATGGACGGCGATACTGCTCATCGCTTGGGGTTGGCCGCTTGCCATCTTCAACGGTACGATTGGGCCGAGGGTGCTCTTGGCGTGGCTTACCAGATTTCACCGGGCCACGCAAACGTGCTTGAAGGATTGGAACACATCGCCCGTTTGCGCGGCGACGACGCCCTGTATCGCCACTGGCTTGAGGCTCGGATGAAGATCACACCCGACGATCCAGAACTTCTGCGCTCCCATGCTCATCTCCTCGCCTCCATGGGCGATGAGGGCGCTGAGCGTGCTGTTCGCCGACTCGAAGCACTCGGGGTTGACACCGCTGCGGACCGTTCACTTCTCTCCGGACTACGGGCACGTGCTGGTGCCCGCACGGAAGCGATTGAAGCCATTTTACAGGCTTTGGAAGAAGACCCGAGCCGGTCAGCCGATTGGCTCACCTATGCTCAGTTATTGGAGGATGAAGGTGAGCGCGAATTGGCACTTGAGGCCAACGAACGTTGCCTGACACTTGACCGGCAAAACGGCGAGGCGTGGGCCCTGAAAGCACGACTCCTCGCCGACAAACAAGGCCATGTTCGAGAGGCGCTGAAAGCTGCCACCCATGCTGTCGCTTTGGAAGCTGGCGGCGTGGATGCCATTTTCCTCAAATCCGAACTGCTGGAACTGGAAGGGTCGATGGTCGCTGCCGAAGAAACCCTCCTCAAGGCGCTTGAGGCACAACCTTCCAACGGTGAATTACGAGCACGTATCGCCGGCCATTATCTCTTACAGCACCGCATTGACGTCGCTTCAGAATTGCTTTCTGCAACCCCCGACGGTATTGACCATGCACTGTTGCACACCGTCGAGGGTCGTCTGCATCTCGCCCATGCCGATCGGCTTCGAGACGGAACCGGTTTGACCGACAAAAACCTGCTCGAAGCAGCTCTCGGAGCCTTCAACGGGGCCTTGTCCTTGAACCGAGAACTCGGCGTTGCTTGGCTCGGGTTGGCCCGAACCCAACGCATGCTCGGCGACGCGACGACGGCCGGCGAATCGCTTGACCGTGCAGAGCGACTGAGTTCAGAAAACAACCCTTCCATCGCCTGCGAGGCCGCCCTCCTCGCCCTTGACAACGGCGATCTTCAAACTGCTCTCCTTCACGTGGACGCAGCGGAAGTGCACGGCCAAAAAGCGACCACCGCCTACATTCGAGGGAATATCGCAGCCGTCAAAGGACAACTCAAGCAAGCCCTGTACCATTACAGCGATTGCTTGACGTTGGATTTAGGGCACATCCGGGCGCGACTCAACCGTTCATCGGTTTACATGGGGCTTAACGAACCAAGAAAGGCCCTTGATGACGCAGAGGCCTTGCTTGACCTCGCACCCCAACTTGCTGTGGCTCGCGTCCGGAAGGCTGACGCCCACATGCACCTCGCAGAATGGGAAGACGCCTCGAAGGAATTCAAGCACGTGCTAGAAACAGCCCCTCATCACACTCATGCCCTCACCCAGTTGGCGGCATGCTACATGAGCATGGACCGTGCCGAGCGTGCAGAGGGCCCACTGAATGAAGCGCTTCGTCAATCACCGGACCATGCTCCCGCCTGGCACCAGCGCGGTTTGTATTACATGCATTTCAACAAAATTGAGAATGCGCTTTCGGACTTCGAAGCAGCGGTTCTTTGCGACGGCCACCATCTTGACGCCCGCCTCCAAATTGCTGCGCACCACCATGGACTTGGCAACATGGGCGAGGCAGAAACGGCTTGGAAAGCCATCTTGAGCATCGACCCCGATCATCAATTGGCCAAAACGCGGCTGAGTGAGTGCGAGAAAAACTTGATGAAAAGTGCATGAGCACCTCCATCTGAGGGGGGGGCTTTGAATCGCTGAAGTAAAAGAGTTGAATTTGACGGAAATCCTAACCGCCCTTCAGGATTTCATGACCCAAGATGGCGCCATTTCCAATGAACAGCGAGAATTTTACAGGGTTTTTTCCCAGCACCTACGCGAACACGAAGGTGAGTTTCTGGTCGAGGATATTGAACGACTCCTGTTGGAAGCCAAAAAAGAGACGCCGGACCTTATCGATGAAGAATTTTTCAAAATGGGCGAGGCCATCTTGAACCGTTACCGAAACAAGAATGAAGAAGCCATCAACGAACGTATTCGCCGTCTTGCCGAAGAGGAGGCCCGGAAACGTGCCCTTGCAGAAGAAGAACGCCTTCGTCGAGAGGAGGAAGAACGGCTTGCTGAGGAAGCCAGGCTCGAGGAAGAAGCCCGTTTGGCTGAAGAGGAACGGCTTGCGGAAGAAGCCCGTTTGGCTGAAGAAGCCCGTTTGGCTGAAGAAGCCCGACTTGCCGAAGAAGCCCGACTTGCCGAAGAAGCCCGTTTGGCCGAGGCAGAACGCCTTCGTCGTGAAGAAGAGGAACGGCTTGCGGAAGAAGCCCGTTTGGCTGAAGAAGCCCGTTTGGCCGAAGAAGCCCGTTTGGCCGAAGAAGCCCGTTTGGCCGAAGAAGCCCGCCTGGCCGAAGAAGCCCGCCTGGCCGAAGCAGATCGTCTTCGTCGTGAAGAAGAGGAACGGCTTGCGGAAGAAGCCCGTTTGGCTGAAGAGGCCCGCCTGGCCGAAGAAGCTCGCTTAGCCGAAGAAGCTCGAATTCAGGCCGAGTTGGAGGCTGGCGCTGCAGAGAAAGAAGCGTATTGGGACCAACAAGAACTTCCCGGGGACGAGGCGAAGGTCGTTCCGGATTTGCCAACCAACGCAACGCCTATTGGCGAAGACGTTGGCGAAGGGGGCTCAAAATTGAAACTCATGCTCGGCGTCGTGGTCGTTCTTCTTGGCACAGGTGCAGCCTTCTTTCTCCTGTGAGGGGCAGAGAAGCAAGCCATTTTGAGCGATGAACGTTGAGGGGCCACCATGCCCCTCTCAACCGGAGATACAGCCCCTGCCTTTGAACTCCCCAACGCCAACCCCAACACGGGCCCGTCCACGATGTCTTTTGAGGACGCGAAAATGGAACATGGCACGCTGGTTCTTTTCGAATGCAATCATTGTCCGTACGTGGTGGCAAGCGTCGGGCGAATCAACGCCATGGCAACCTCTTGTCAAGCCAAGGGCATTGGTTTCGTTGGCATCAATTCCAACGATCCGGTCGTGTACGAGAACGATTCTTTCGAGCACATGGTCAAGCGTGCTGAAGGTGGCATGCCCTATCCCTACCTTCACGATGCGACCCAAACCGTTGCTCATGCCTACGATGCCAAGCGAACCCCGGAGTTTTTCTTGTTCGATGCAGAAGACCGTTTGGTCTATCAGGGGCGAATGGACGACAGCCCACGCAACCCCAACGAGGTTTCCTCAACTGAGTTGGCCGATGCTATCGACGCCATGCTCGGCGGTGAAGCCCCGTCGGTTGACTACACCGAATCCATCGGTTGTTCGGTGAAATGGAAGGCGTGAGCAGAATGTCTGGTTGCCGTCGTCAATGCGATTGGGATGACAACATGGTGTGCCGCTCTTGCGGCATTGACTATTCACCACCTTCTGAGGAAGAGTGAACCTCAATACTGCTCCAGAACCAGTTCGGTGGTGGTGCTTGCAATTTCATTGGGGGCGGCCAGCCACATTTTGTCCAACAATGCTCGCAAAGCCATGGTGTCATCAACGTGAACAAGAGCGACAAGGTCGGCTTCTCCAGAAACTTCGTAGACGATTTCCACCCCTTCCCAGCCCGTTACTTCAGAGGCGAAGGAGCCGATTTCGGAACCTGGAGATACTTTGATTCGAACCAAGGCGGTGAGGCCCACGCCCCCCTCTCGGATGGTGTAGCCACGGATGGTCCCGTTTTCTTCCATGTTTCGTATGTGCGTGCGAACCGTTCGTTCACTGGCCTCAACCTTTGATGCCAAGTCAACGTAGGACATTCGTCCGTTCTTTCGCAGTTGGGCAAGGATGGCTCTGTCAATCTCGGCGATGCGGGGCATGACTCACCGTTAGCAAAATCCTATTTCAAACCTTTTCTTACACATTGGGGCTGTTTTCTGAACATAAAATAGAAAATTATGCCTTTTTCCTGCGTTTTTTTGTGTAAAAACAGCTCCCAGCCCCTGCTTCTTCTCGGAGCGAAGAGACGGGAAAACCCCGCTTCATTCAAAGAGCGGCTGACCCTCGCCGACGATGAGGGAACCTCATGGCAGGACACATCTCAGGCCTCGATTCACGCATGGTGTTGGACAGTCGGGGTCAGCCCACCGTTGAGGTGGATTGTTTTGTCGATGGCAATCTTCTCGGCCGAGCCATTGTACCTTCTGGGGCCTCAACCGGGGCTTATGAGGCGCTTGAACTTCGGGACGGCGACAGCGAGGTATATCTTGGAAAAGGCGTTTCAAAGGCTGTGAACAACGTGAAGGATCACCTTGAGGAAGCGCTTGTGGGTCTGCCGGTTGATGAACAACGCATCATCGATGAGGTCATGATTGAACTCGATGGGACGCCCAACAAATCCAATGTAGGTGCGAATGCCATGCTGGGGGCTTCCATGGCTTGCCTCCATGCTGGTGCTGCCTTTCACGAACTTCCGCTCTGGAAATATGTCGGTGGCGTCGCTGGCGGGTTAATGCCCGTCCCCATGCTCAACATTCTCAACGGTGGCGCCCATGCTGCTTCAAACGTTGATGTCCAGGAATTCATGGTCATGCCTCACGGTTTTGATACGTTTCAAGAAGGGCTGCGAGCAGGTGTTGAGACCTATCACGCCCTCAAAGCTGAACTCAAGAAAGACGGCCTTTTGGGTGGTATTGGCGACGAGGGTGGATTTGCACCAAACCTCCCTGCCAACGAGGACGGCCTGAAGTACATGGTTCGCGCCATTGAAGGTGCTGGGTATTCAACTGAAGAAATCGGTATTGCCCTTGATGTCGCCTCGACAGAATTTCTCAAGGATGATGGCTATCACATGGAAGGTAATGTGTTGTCTTCTGATGACTTGGTTGAGATGTACGGCCAATGGTTGGACGATTACCCCATCCTCTCCATCGAAGACGGGTTTGGAGAAGACGACTGGCGAGGGTGGTCCACCTTCACAAAACGATACGGCCATCGAGTTCAAACTGTTGGCGATGACCTCTTTGTGACCCAATCCGAGCGCCTTTCGCAAGGCATTGAGTTGGGAGCAGCCAACGCCATGCTCGTCAAAGTAAATCAAGTCGGCACCATCACCGAGACCCTTGAAGCAATGGATCTCGCCTCAAGCAATGGCATGAAGAACGTCGTGTCTCATCGAAGCGGTGAATCTGAGGACGTGACCATTGCGGACTTCGCCGTAGGGACACGAGCGGGCCAAATCAAAACAGGGGCTCCGGCGCGTTCGGATCGGGTTGCAAAATACAATCAATTATTGCGTATTGCTGCTGATGTTCACGAATACCGGTCGCCATTTGTTTGAAGGAAAAATACCGCGCCTTAAGTACCATCAGTTTTGGGAATTGGGCATGAACCGTGCTCTAACGCTCCTCATGATTGCCTGCCTTAGCCTTTCAACCGTCGCTTTCGGTGTTGCGGCTGATGAAACCAAAGACATACCCGCCAACGCGGAAGCGACCGGCGACCACGCCTCGCTCGTGGCAGCACTGGCCCATGCCGGTTTGGTCGAGACGCTCCAAGGCGATGGCCCGTTCACGGTCTTCGCACCAACCGATGCCGCCTTCGCAGAGGCTGGCATCGACCTCTCCACCTTTGACAACGACGAAGCCAATGCCACCCTCGTAGACATCCTGACGTACCACGTTCTCGCTGGCGCTGTTGATGCTGCGAGCGTCACCGACGGGCTCGTAGCCACCATGCTCAACGGCGACGACGCTACGTTCACCGTCTCGAACGGGACGGTTCTCATCAACGACGCTACCGTCACCATCGCAGACGTCAACGCCAGCAACGGCGTTATCCACGTCATCGATAAAGTGCTGACCCCACCAGCTGACGAGCCATCTCCCCAGGGCCCACCGGGAGTGATTTGCTACAACGTTGTCACCCACACCATCGTCGTCGGTGCTGATGAAGCCACCTGTGGCGCCTACACGTATTTGGAAGATTACGAGATGAACGGCCAAAACGTTACGGGTTGCTACAACAGTGTCACCCACGCCCTTGCCGACGTCACTCAGGCGATTTGTGAAGGCTACATGTGGACGCCCGCAGTAAACCTCGCCATGACGGCCGCAGCCACAACCATCCACACTTCACTCGTCGCTGCCCTGACAACCGCTGATCTTGTCGCTACCGTGAGCGGAAACGACAGCTACACGATTTTTGCCCCGAGCGATGATGCGTTTGCAGCAGCCGGTATTGATTTGGCAAGTTTCGACACGCCCGAAGAAATTGCCGTCCTGGCTGACATTCTGCTCCACCATGTCGTGGCCAGCACGGTTGCTTCCAGCGACCTTGCGAATGGCACCAGCACCGTGGCCGCAGCCAATGGCGACAACCTGACGATCATCGTTGGCGAGTCCGGTGTCACCGTGAACGGTGCGAATGTAACCATTGCCGACGTCCCCGCCTCGAACGGCGTGATTCACGTCATTGACCAGGTTCTCTTCCCACCGGTAGATGAACCTGAAGAAGTTGACCCGTTCGCCGGTGTTGATTGCGCTGCTACCGTTGGTGTTGACGCCAACTACGCCTTTACGCCAACGGTCGTGAACATCGAGGTCGGCGAAACGGTGTGTTGGTCTTGGACCGACGCAAGCATGCCGCACAATGTCAAGGAAGTGGACGGCTTCAAGTCAACCACCTATGTTGACGGCGGCGTCACCTCCGGAGCCGCTTCGTCCACCGTGGCCTTCTCGCACACGTTTACTGAAAACACCACGTTCTACTATGCTTGCGAGCCCCACATCGGCTTGGACATGTTCGGTGAAGTGGTGGTCGGTGATGGAGGGGCACAGCCCGCAGCAGAACCAGCCGACGAGGGTGAAGACACCCCCGGCTTCATGGTCATCTCCACCGTAATCGCTGTCATCGGGGCCTTGGCCTTGATGGGCCGTCAAAGCCGAGAAGACCTTTGAGGAAAGGGCCATTCGCATGCTCAAACGCCTGGCATCTGCCCTGGGCCTTGCTCTTCTCATCGTGGTTGCCGTATGGGCTTCCCTCGTGGCCAGCTACGAAGAGGATCGAGGAACGGACAATACAGCCGTTTTATCACTGAGAGAGAACGGCTCCTCAGGTGCCTCTGACGCAATCGCCACCCTTGGTTTTGAAGATGGAGCCGAGGCGCTGTTGTGGTCGTCCCTGACCGTGGAAGTCGTGGTGAACGGTACGCCGTACGCTTGTGGTTTTGGTGCACAGTCAATTGACACCGCATCCACCGCCAAGGTGCAGCCCAAGCTGGGGGCCGACGGGTTGACGTTCACAACCGTTGTTGACGCTACCGATGAAGAAACCTACACCTATCTTGACCTGCCCCGGCAGCGAACTGGAAACGAGTCCACGCACACCATGCGATTCTCCAAGACCGATGTGTTCCTCGGACCAAATGTCTCGTGGGCCTTCGTGGAAGGCGGTGTTTTCGAAGACATCAAAGAACAGGGCGAAATTGATCTGAACAACAACACCGAAGACCGTCTCGAGTGGTACGATTATGATCTCGCCGTGCATCGAGTGAACCCAAAAGATGGCGTTTATCTCTTCGAGATGGACGATGCGCTCTACAAACTTCAGTTTGTGAGTTATTACAACGATGCTGACGAAAGCCGCCACCCCACCATGCGAATCGCTTCTCTGAACAGCGAACAGTTTCCTGCCCTCAGCGATCCGTCCCTCGTGTCCCCCTCCTCTTGCTTGATTGTAGCAGGTGATGACGACCTGGTGTACTGGAACAGCACGGAGACCATCCAACTTGTCGAACACGACGTCAACATCGTCCAGGAAGGCCAGCAGATTCGGGTGAACCTTCTCTATGAGGGACAATCAGTGCGAATCGTTGAAAATCAAGGCTGAGGCACGAACGGTATGATGCGTCGTCATCTCCTGGCCGTGGCGTTGTTTCTTGTCGCCCTTTTGATGGCGCGACAACTCTATCCCTACGTCTCTGGAAACGAACCGACCGTCATTGATGGTTACGAAGTTCATTTGGTTGCGTCGGATTTGGGCGGCCCGACCTGTTTGGTCTGGGCCAACGATACCCATTTGTTCATCTGCGACCGAGACCGAGGGGCCATCCTTGAACTCAACATCGAAACCGACCAACGGCGTACATTGCTCGACGGTTTGGACCGACCGCACGGTCTTGCCCTTGCAGACGGTCAAGCCTTCGTTTCGGAAGCAGGAAAACTGTCGGCCTACACGCTTTCGTCCGACGGTCTTTTGATTGAAGAGCGGACGTTGGTTGGTGGTATTCCGGTCGGCAATCACCAAACAAACACCGTTGACATCCTGCCAAACGGTACGCTCCTCTGGCACAGCGGTTCAACCTGCAATGTTTGCGATGAAAGCGACGAGCGAAATGCAGCCTTGCTTTGGGTAAACGCCACCACAGGCGAGCACGGCGTTTTGGTGAACGGCGTTCGGAATTCCTTTGATGGGGTGTGGGTTGATGGCCATGGCTATTTCTTCACCGATAACGGGAGAGATTGGGAGGGCGACCATCCGCCAGAAGAATTGAACTTCATGATTCCCGGGGAAAATTATGGTTGGCCAGACGACGAACCAGCAACGCCGGTTCCTGCGGGAACACAAGCCCCGATTGGCGCTTGGACGCCGCACACCTCGATGAACGGCCTTGATGTTCGCCCGCTTCATTCACCACTGCCTGGGCTGTCTCCGGCCGAAGGGTTCACCCTTTACGCCACCGTTTACGGTTCGTGGAACACCCTCCTCCCCCAGGGCCATGAAATTCTTCGAATTGACGTACGCCCCGGTGATACGGCTGCGACTTATACCACCGAAATCACCCGTTTTGCATGGGATGCCGGAACGCCCCTCCCTCTCGTGTTTCATCCAGACGGTACGCTCTATTACGCCATTTTTGGCAACGGGGGGTCGCTTTACACCATCGACGCTACACCGTTGTCCGGGTGAAGCCGATTCAACTCAAGCGATGAGCCAAGTTATCCATGGTTTCATTTGGCTCTGCCAACGAACGAACGTACCGAGCAACGGTATGATTGGATTGCTCAAGGTCAACGAAATCACCGCACCATTCCAAGGCCGTGGTCGGAGCCCGCTTCGATGCTGACGCAGACTCCACGGTCCAGATCGAACAACCGCTTCCGTCGTCAGAGGAGACCTGTAAGCACCATGGGCTCGGTTCAAGGCCGTGCTGGCTTTCCAAATGGTGGCGTTGAATAAACCGGACGATGCAATCATCAACGATGTGAAGAATGCCCGCTTCGTTCAACATTTCAAGGACTTCTTCGTGTTCCGACCCGGGTTGGAACCAAAGCAATGGCATGGTCTGACTGTCAAATTTCATGATGAGTTCCAACACGGCCTGTTTTGCCCGTTCGGCAGCAAGGAAAAAAACCACCACCTCGGGAAGAATTCCATCTTCAATGGAAGCCCGAATGGGTCTGCCTAGAATGGCCCCCCCAGCGTCGTTTGGATGAATCGGAACCAAGCGCCATCCTCTGCCCTGAAGGTCATGAATGGCTTGATGCGCAGGCCTTTCGGGCTTGAGGCCCGCACCAAGAATGTGTATCGTTGACGCTCTGCAGACCATCCCTTGAATGGCTGGATGAGCATCACGCAACATGGTTACTTTTCGTGCCGTTCCCTTTTCAAACGCTGTTCAACCCCTTCAAACAGCAGTATAAAAGGAACCTGAAGTGTAATGAATACATGAGCAAATCATTTCTTTTGATTGGTGGCAGCAGCGATATCGCTCGTCATTTGGCCGAGCTCTTGCTCAATGACGGCCACAGCGTGACATTGCTTGCTCGAGACGCCGATCGTGTGAAGTCCCTCGTTGAGCAAGGGGCAGAACTCGTTCAAGGCGACGCTCTGGACGAATCGGTCGTTCAAAACGCCGTAGCCCACGCATCCCAGCAAGGGGCTCATGGCTTATCGGGCATGGCCCATCTGGTCGGTTCCATCGCTTTGCGGCCACCTCATGCAACCAAACTTGAGGATTTTACCGCCGTCCTCCACACCAACCTCACCTCGGCCTTCCTCGCTCTCAAGACCGCTGGAAAAGCGATGTTGAAACCCGGTGAGGGCCGCATGGTCTTCACGTCGAGCGTTGCAGGAAGCTACGGCCTCACCAACCACGAAGCCATCGCCGCAGCGAAAGGGGGAATTGAGGCCATGGTGCGTTCGGCGGCTTCGACCTATGCACAACGTGGCCTTCGGGTCAATGCTGTGGCTCCCGGGCTGACCGAGACGCGTCTCGGCGGGGCCGTTCTACGCTCGGAGGCCATTCGAGAAGCCTCGGTGGGCATGATTCCTCTCAAACGCATCAACGAGCCGTTAGAAATCGCTCAAAGCATGCACTGGTTACTCACGGCCGCCCCAGACAATTTGACTGGCCAAATTCTCCACCTCGACGGTGGGATGTCAAACATCAGGGGTTGAAGCATGAAAGTAGCCGTGGTGGGGGGCGGTCTCGCAGGATTGGCCATCGCTCTTGGTTGCGAGGAAAACGGTCACGATGTAACGCTGTTTGAGGCCTCAGCAGAGCTTGGTGGTCGGATGAAAACGCAATGGGAAGACAACCACCCGCTCGATGTCGGCTTCCACGTGCTCCACACCGCCTATTCCACGGTGAAGCGGTGGATTGACCTTGATGCCCTTCAATGGAAAGCCATGGATGCTTGCACGATGACCATCGCACCGTCCACCGGTCGCCGCCGACTCCTCGGCGACGCTCTGCGAAACCCTCGCTACCTGTTGCCCACCCTCAAATCGGTTGGCCTTCGGGACGGTCTTCGTTTCCTGCGATGGCGCATGGCCACCCCCGCTCGAGACCTTGAGCGAGGGATGGATGCGCCCACCGTGACCATCGGTGAGGGACTGATGCAGCGAAATTTTCGCCCATCGACGCAACGGGTTTTACGCCCTCTCTTTGCTGGCATCACCCTTGACCCTACCCTCTCAGAACGCATCGCCTTTGCAGATTTTACCTGGGGGGCCATGTCCCATGGCAAGATGATCATGCCCCGGGAAGGCATTGCAGCCGTTCCGAAACAACTCGCTGCACGCCTCCGTTCCACCGATGTTCGGTTGAACACACCAGTGGGCGGTGTAACCGAATCCAGTATCGTGGTCAACGGCCAGCCGGAGCGGTTTGACAGGGTTGTTCTCGCCGTCCCACAACATGTCGCAGGAACGATGCTACCGGATTCGCTTGGTGCGCATCAGCCCGAAGAACGATTGACGACGACGGTGGTATTTGTCGCCCCAATCGCACCGTTCCCACAAGCACGTCTTCTCTTGAATGAAGAATGGGGCGTCGATGGCCAACATGTGCTTCATGTGCACCTTCCGACCAACCTTCACCCTCACCCAGAGGGCCATCATTGGGTGGTGGCAACGTTGGTGGGTGATGAAGCACGCCATGTTGAGGTCGATTCGGTGAAGCATGAACTGCAGCATTGGTTTGGCCCCATGGTCGACCAATGGTCGCACTTGGCCACCACGACGGTGAGACACGCCCTTCCTCATATCGATCCCACCCATCACGCCCGAGCATCACCCGACCTCGAGATTAACGGTGTTCTTTTGGCGGGCGACCACCGCACACATCCCTCTGTTCAGGGAACGCTTCGGAGTGCCGAACGCGTCCTCGAGCACCTCAACATCCCCCTCCCAGGGAGGTCATGATATGGTATGGCAAAACGCAATGAAAGCAAGCAAACTCAAAGAAGGCAAGAAAAAGATGGTAACGGTGAAGAGAAAGATGGTCTTAATCGGCCGTCAAGACGGGGCCTTATTTGCCACCGAAGCCCTTTGTCGCCACATGCGGTGGCCGCTGGCTTGGGGTGCGAAAGTTGAGGACGGTTGCATCCGTTGTCCGTTGCACCAAACAACCCACCAATTGGACGATGGGGCCATGGTCGAATGGGCTCCCTTCCCGCTGTTTCCACCGTACGGCAAATTGGTCGGAGCGATGTCGAAAAAGAAGGATTTGAAAATTTACGAAGTTCGTGAACACGAGGGGATGATTCAAGTGAATTTTTCGCCGGCCGGAGCTGCAGAAGTTGGGTCGGTGAAATAAACCGGTACGACCACCGCATCGTACCGGAGGGATGACAACATCGACCTTCTCATTCCCCTTGGATTGTTCGGTTGCTTTCTTGCAGCGGCGTTGACCGTTCCTGCAGGGTTTGGCCTTGCTACCATGACCACGCCGTTATTTCTGATTTGGTTTGAACCCCATCACGCCATCGCAGGGGTGGCCATTGTCCACGGGGCGCACAACGCCATGAAATCGCGCATGCTCAAACACCATATCGACCGAGAGGCGCTCCGACGATTTGGCTGGGCGCTTCTCGTCGGTGCTCTGGCGGGCGCGCTCCTTCAAACCGTCATTCCTTCCGACCCTCTCTTGCTCTTGGTGGGCCTCGCCCTCATCGTTTTGCCCGTGTTGAAGGTCAGCGAATCGTGGACTTCTCTTCGTCTCCCGGAAGCCGAAGATCGCTTGGGTGGCTTTGGTTCGGGCTTTTTGGGGGGTTTGACCGGCCATCAAGGGGCACTTCGGGCCATGTTTCTCAGACAGCGTTTACCCGACAAATCAGCCTATGCCGCCACCGCAGCTGTGCTCGCCTTGGTCGTGGATGCGACCAGGATACCCATCTATCTCTGGAACGACGCCTCGGTGTTGACCGCCGACACGCTTTTGCTTCTCGGCTTCGTTATCGCCGCCCTTCTCGGCGCTCAAATTGGACGAATTTGGCTTGAACATTGGAAGAGTGATGACATCCAAAAAGGCATCATGATCGGGCTTGTTTTTTCCGGTTTCCTCTATGTTCGAGAGGCGCTCCAAGCGCTCTCATGAGCGTGATTCTAGCCATGTTTGAAGGCGCTTGACACCTTCGTGAATGTTCTCGAGCGAAGTTGCATAACTCACTCGGATGAGCCCTTCACCGCCTTTCATGAGTGATCCTGGGATGACTTGGACCCTGGCTTTCTCGAGGGCTTCAGTGGCGAATTCAATGTCGGTCATGCCCGTTCCAGTGATGTCGCAAAGGATGTAGAACGCCCCCTCCGGCTCGGGTACGAGAACACCTGGCAGTGAGGAAAACGCCCGATGAATCGCTACACGCCGTTCAGCAAAAGACGCCTCCATAACCTCAATTTCCTCTCGCAATTCAAGCGCCTTTTCGGCCGCGGGCATCAAGAAGGTCGGCACGTGGGTCGCCGCACTGACGTTGACTTTCTTTACGGCGTCCATCACCTCGGTTGGACCGGTGACCCAACCCAGGCGCCAACCGGTCATGGCCCATCCTTTGGACCATCCGCCGATGGTGATGGTACGTTCTGCACCGCCTTCAAAGGCGCACGGAGAGGTATAACCTCCATCGACCCATACCAGCGTGGAATAGATCATGTCGTCAAGAATCCAGAGGTCGTGCTTCACGGCGAAATCGACGATGGCTTTTGTTTCATCCCGGGTGTAAACCGCCCCCGTCGGGTTGTTCGGTGAGTTGATGATGATGGCTTTGGTTTTCGGAGAGACGTGCTTTTCAAGAGCGTCAAAATCTGGATGATAATTGTCCCGGCGAACGGGAACATGAATCGGCGTTGCGCCGGTCAAGCGAACCATGCCATCGTAGGATGGCCATGCTGGTGAAAGAAGCAGCACCTCATCGCCTGGCGCCATGGTCGCCATCATCCCGTAGAAGAGCGCCTGCTTGCACCCGGGCGTGATTACCACGTCGTCCGGTTTAATGTGAATGTCAAATTGAGTCAAATGCCCTTGAACAGCGGCACAAAGGGATTCGCTTCCTTGTGGCCGTGTGTAAGCGGTTTCGCCACGATCGAGTGCGGCTTTCGCTTCGGATACGATGGGCGCTGGGGTGTTGAAATCAGGCTGACCAACCGTAAAGCGAACGACTTCAGGGCCTGGAGGTGCAAGAAAAGCAGCGAAACCAGACCCTACCTCGGCCAGACGGGGATTCAATTCCGGCATGCATTTTCCTCCAGAACAGTGGTGCTGGCTCGCGTGATTGGGCTTTGAAGGCTCGTATGATATTTTCAACGAGAGAAGGGTTTTGGAGCACGGACGGAGATTCGAACTCCGGTCTCAGGATCTGCAGTCCCGCTCATAGCCACTCTGACATCCGTGCTGTATTCACGCCCAGCGACATGACCTATTTCAACGCGCCTTTGGCTTCAGTGGCAAGTTCGGAGGATTGTTTAAACGGATTTACGGCGAGGGCGTTTCATGGCAGAAGACGAAATCAATACGCCGGTCGAGAAGGAAGCAAAGCCGTTTTTCGCCATCGATAGCACCGATGTTGCCGAAGCCAACGCCGTTGACTCATCCGATTCCTCTCTACCTCCCCAGCCGATAATGATGGGTTCCTTGGGCGGCGGTTCCACGGTACCCTCCTCAACCCCATCTACGCCCAGCACCAATGCTTGGGGCTCGCCAACTGCTCAGTTGTCAGGTGATGTGGCGACACCAACCGGACAGCAAATGTTTACCCTTCCGGAAACCTATGAAAAAGAACGGTTTCGCTGGGGTCAATTCTTCATCGGCCTCACGGCTCCTTTTCTCGTTCTGTTTGTTGTTGGTACTATCGGATCTTTTCTGGAGCCCAATTGGGACGCCATGTATCGGTTCGAGGACATCAACGTGGAAAGCCAAGACGGTGTTAATTTTGAACATCAGGTCCAACATTCAAACGATGAATACGTGAGCTATTTCTCATCAGTACTTCCGTCAGAGGAGGATTCAATTTACATCAACGGATGGGTGAACGACTTTGAGGACGACCGTGGTTTCACCATTTACCAGGAGACATCAAACGGGCGTACGGCCATTGGACAATATTATCCATCCAACCAAACCATAGCGTTCACCTTGACAGAAGCCTCATCCGATTCTCTTGATATTTTCGTTGAATTTGTTGATGTAGCGGTTGAAGATAATGAAGAACGGGCAACATCGTATTTTGATACCATGTTCTGTCTGGTGCCCCTTGGGTATCTCGTGGCGACCATTGGTTCGTTTGTAAAAGGAAATCGCGCACTGGGCATTGGATTGATCACCTCTCTTTTTGCCAGCGTCGTTGTCGTGCCCCTCTTGTTCGTCTTCTTCTTGATGCTCGCGTTCGGGGTGTAGGGTTGCGCACGCTTCACCACGCCTTTGGCAACCCTCCCGCGCCCTATTTCCAAACACGCTATGCCATTCTGCGAGAACCGTTGGGTATGCCGCAGGGGAGCGAACGTCTCGTCGACGATGACGCAGCCGTCCACGCATGGCTTGAGGTTGACGGCACGATCGCTGCCGTTGGTCGAGCCCACCTTCTTCCAGCGGGTTCAGACGGTTCGGGCGTTGACCACAAAGGCCCAGGGGCGGCAACCATCCCGCCCTTCGGGCCGCTTGCCGATGGCTCTGCGCCCCGTCCCGCCTTTCAAATTCGGCAGATGGGGACGTTGCCCGACCACCAACGCAAGGGGTACGCTGCAACCGTCCTGAGCGAACTTGAAACGCTCATGTCGACGGATTTTGGCTGTAAAACGGGCCTCTTGCAAGCAAGGCATCGTGCCATCCCGTTCTACGAATCTCAAGGATGGGCCATCATCGATGAACCGTATGATATTGGAATTATTGGGCCACACAGGTCCATGATGAAGCATTTTTGAACATCCAGAGTATATATGGCCTCAAGCGTTCATGTTCTCATCGGCAGTTTCCATAAACGCCCATTGAATGTAAAAATAAACACATAAGACGGAACAAAAAGATGGATTTGCGCCCGAATGAGGGAGTAGAGATGAGATCAACACCATACATTAAGACAAAAGAAAATAAAACATCCAGCGCACAGGATACAAACATGAAGGATTCTCGTTCAACGAGAAGTTACGCAAAGTCACAACCTGATTTTGATTATTACGTAGCGAAAAAATACAATTCCAAATCGGAAAAAGAGAGGGAATTGTACTTCCAGAAATTACTCGAAGCCTTCCGGACCCTTTCGGAGGAAGCCCCTGAAGTGTTCGATTCTATTGCCCCCGAAATGCTTCAGCGAAGCATTTGGTCGTGGAGGGGAGCCGACCCTCTGCTGTCGAAGAAATTCAACAACTGGCTTCTTGCCGACTATCAGTGGACGCCGTTTGACGATATTCTCCCAAAAGAGTCGGCTGACCACCGACCTTTTCACGTACCACCTTTGGATCCGGAACATCTCGATGATGCCCACAACGCCTTGATTGAAGCCCTCCAAGATCGATTTAGAGGGGACCCTCACCGCTGGGACGCTTCCCGCCGGGACCAGTTCATCATCCTCGGCATGATGGCCACCGCAGGCGGTTATGGGGTCCGTCAAGGGAAATTGATTCACAGCCTGGGCATGGGGCTCGCTGAAAGCGGCGTTCGTGGCGCCAATACGGTTCGGGCAGCTAAAATTGCGCTCTCAAGGTTGGCCAAACCCTTCGGACTGCAACTCTTCGCTCCTGCGGTTGGCAACGGCCCCGAACGCATTCACATGTTTAGCGATGAGGAACTTGCGGACGTGATCGCTCGTTATGTCTTCAACCACGCCGCTTCGATACTGCTGCCAGCGACCAATGTACCAAGCGTTTAGGCCCCTGAGGCAGAACAATCAAGTTATCGCGCTCTTCATATAGGGTAAGGCCCTTGTGTTTAGCAGAGGGAACGCTGGGTTCCCTATGAACAACCCGTGAAATACGATGCAAACGGAGGATTACGTCAACACACAAAACAAAGCACTGAACGGCCTTTCTGCGAACCCTTTGGCTCGCGAAAGCACCCAACCCGCCGGTCAGAAGTTTTGTTTGAACGACGTCGCTGATTCAAATCAGCGCAAGCCGCATCGAAATCCCAAAGTGAGCTTTCTGACCAGTTCAGATGCACACTTGGAAAGAGAGAACAGCGGGTTCTCTGTGTAAACAACCAAAAAACAAAAGGAAGTGAAAAAACATGAAAACGAAAATGATGAGCGTGCTATTGGCTTTATTCCTCGCCCTATCGGCTGTTTCGGCAGCCTCAGGTGATGGATCCGACCCCCTCGACCCCTCAGACGGCGGCGCCGACTGGGATGGCGATGGTTTGACCAACGCTGAGGAGCAATCCCAAGGCACCAACATGAACAATGCAGACAGCGATGGCGACGGTCTCCCAGATGGCTGGGAGGTTTCGAACGGACTAAACCCCACCAACGGCGGTGACGGAAACGCAGACCCTGACGGAGATGGCTTGACCAACTCCCAAGAGTATGCTAAGGGTACCAACCCAAACAACTCCGACACTGACGGCGATGGCAAGTCCGACGCAACCGACCAGTTCCCCAACGACCCCAACGACGGCGAGTACTCCGACTCTGACGGTGACGGTATTCCTGACGCTTACGACCCAGACTTCCAGGAGTCCGGGGCGGGCGCAGGTAACGGCGGCACCGAAGGTGGCGGCGAATCCGACGCTGGTGGACAAGGTGAAGGACAAGGCCAAGGTCAAGGCCAAGGTCAAGGCCAAGGTCAAGGACAGGGTCAAGGCCAAGGTCAAGGACAGGGTCAAGGACAAGGTCAAGGCCAAGGTCAAGGCCAAGGTCAAGGCCAAGGTCAAGGACAGGGTCAAGGACAA
>CALHIR010000014.1 GCA_938030705.1 Candidatus Poseidoniaceae archaeon | reverse complement strand
AGCATGTAGAGTATCTGCGTTCCCATGTAGATTTCATCCCACCCGTAGTAGTCTTCGGGCAGGTGGTCAGCAGTACAAAAAACCAGACGCTGCGACTCATCGGAATCAATCACGACAATGGGCATGGTTTTCTCACAAGGCGGAATGTTCGAGACCAGTAGGGTCGCATTGAGACCTCGGACATGTAGACACCGCTTTGGAAATCAATCCGAATCCCCACGATGAAATGCTTGAGTCTGAAGTCTCGTGTGACTACGCGTTCATTGGCCATCGTCTCACCAGCCTGACGCCGTTCATGGCTATGCGGGCAGAAGTGTGTTTGCTGAACTGGCACAGGTCCGGACCAAGTGTGAACACCGGTTCCTGTGTCCATGTGGGTGCCAGTGCCATGGTGACGGCACGCGAAAGGATGACCTTTCTTGGAGTTCGACGGCAGAGACGGAAGGACTGCCAAACCCAGAATGCATCAGCACGATCAGTGTAGTGCTCGTGCCAAGTGTCATGGATGTGTTGTTCGTCATTGTAGTCGGGGTCAGTAGGACCTACGCATACGTACTGTTGCATCGCTCACCCATCGCTTCTACTTGAGCAAGAACCCAAAGGTATACACGCCCTCTTGAAGTCGGGCTGCAAGTGCCTTGTGCTTTGTCTTGATGGCCTTCCACGCGTCCGGGAACTGAGCAGCCCACAGCTTCTTGAGCTGGTACACACCGGCATCGTGTGCCATCAGGTGAAGGTCGGGGTTCTTGTCGTTGACCTCCTGCTCCGCATAGAAAGCCTCACGATACGGCAGACTGGCTTCCCAAAGGTCCGTCAGGTCGGCCAACAACTCCTCTGCGTCAGCGGAGAGAGTAAGGCCCTGAGCAAGCAGCTTTGCGAAGTAGGCATCCTCTGTCTCGGCTGCCACATCAGCGTAGACCAAGCCACACTTCGGGCGGTCTGCTGCAGTCTTCACGGCGTCCCGAGTCAGCCAGAACCAGTTGTTCTTGATGCGCCAGTCCTTGCCCTTGTACTGCACATCTCGCATCGCTGTGCAGTTGTTGGAAGTGTGCAGCAGAGCGTAGACATGACAATCGTTCACCCATTTCTCGTAGCCGGGAAGCGACTCGTCGGGCGCAAGGTACTCGTCCTTCTGATTGACCCAGCTTTCCTTCACCAGCTTCCGGGCGGCGTAGAGGGCCACGGCCCGCCGCCAGTTGGCCGGAAGAACTGAAACTCCTGCGTTCCCCGTAGAGCAAACTGAGGTCCAATAGTTGTCCGTCCCCGACTTCATCAGATTGTTGCTGTGGCAGTTGAAGTTGAAAAGGGCGCCATGGAGGAAGGTCTTCCGGCCCTGAGGTTTCACTTTCAGCCCACTGCTCAGCTGCGGCGCATCTACTCCCTTCAAGCCCTTGATCTGCTCGCGTACCCACTTCGATGCCTCCCGTCCATCGCTGTTGTAGACCTGCTTGAGACCCGTCGTCACGACCTCGAAGTTGCGCTCGTCGCAAAGACGGAGGAGAAGGTCCTGAGAGGCCGACGTCGAGCCTCCGCTGTTCCATACCGTGAAGCTCACACCCCAGCGGCCAGACACGTCGGCGAAGTGCGAGGCTTGGAAGAGGATGCCGTTCTGGTACTCGTGAGATCCGTACCACCAGTTGCGGAACTTCCTGTAGGAGCCGCTGCTCATGAACGTCGGCACGCTGAACAGCGCGACCGTGTAGTCCTCGAAACCGTACTTCTCCGCGACCTGACGGCAGCGGAACATGAACTGAGCATAGAGCTGTCGGGAAGCAAGGCCCAGCTTCTGCGCAAGCATTTGAGTGTTCGTCTCCGTCTTCGCCACCCCTGTCTTCGCTTCTCCCGAAATACCGGCCGTGCTGTGCTCGGCATACGGCGGGTTGATGAAGAACACAAGCCGCTTTCCAGCCGCAGCCTGAGCCCGAAGCTCGGCATCGACAGCGGCGGGGATGACGCTGATCTGCCCCTCAGGAAACATCGGACTCTGGGCGTTGTCGTTGAGGAAGTCGTACTGGAAGACATGCTTCCCGCCCCAGCCTCGGTTCTTCATCGCTTGAACATCGGGAGATTCGATGGTGGAAGACAACAGACAGCCCCAGTCCGTTTGCGAGCGGGTAAGGTTGCCAGTACCCGCAGCGCAGTCCCACACCACACACTCTTTCCGCCAGTCAGGCCCGAGAGACTTGGCAACCTCCTTCTGACCTTCCAGAACCCAGAGGTCTGGAGTGAAGAACTCGCCCTTCATCCGTCGGGTAGTGTCCTCAACGAGCTGGTCTTGCATGGAGCGGAATGCAGCAATCTCGGACTGGCTGTAGACCCCTCGCGAGAAGTGGTCGAAGAAAGCAGCGTACTTCTTGGCGCGGACCGGTACACCGCCACCGTCGTACCCATTGACCACCAACCGGTTGAGCTTCTTGGGGTGGAGGTATGCGCTATCCTCGTCAAAGAGGCAGGTCAGGAAGACATTGACTTGGTCGTTGGGCGGAAGGCTGCTGATGCCTTTCTCGACTTTCGCGTTGGCTGTCCGGAAGATGTCATTCTTCCAGTGCAGGAACATCGCCAGAAGGTTGTTCTTTGAGGCCCGGACAGTGTGCTGAACACCCTCAGCAAGCGACTCCACACGAGCCAGAACCTGCCGGAAGTCGAAGTTTTCGTCCAGAATGTTGAAGACATAGGGCGTAATGTCGCCAGCATCCGTCATTGCTCGGACCAGCTCAGGAGAGCCTGCGGAGGGAGCACGGGTCCAGTCAATGTCCATTCGGAGGAAGTGAACTACCTTCTCCGTGGAGAGGGCAAAACATTCGTTCTTGTCGCTGACGAACATCACATTCGGCAGCTTGTCTCCGGCCTCCTCAAAGGCCCGGAGGTACATCACCATCTGAGCAAGGGTGTGGAAGACAGGAGCGGACTTGCTGTAGTCCTTATCGAGCTTCGTTTCCAGCAGGAGTCGGACGGTCACATTGGGCTTGAGCGGTACACCCCACTCTCCGTAGCCGTCCGTGTTGTGAGGGCTGGACCAAGTGGTCTTCGGGCGATGTCGAGAGATTTCCTCCCGAACCGCGTTCTCTACATCCTTCTCTACAACTGCAGTCTTCATTCGGTTTTGAAGTCGCTTACTCACGGTCATTTTCTCCTTTCAGGCA
Organism: Candidatus Poseidoniaceae archaeon; assembly: GCA_938030705.1. Taxonomy (GTDB): domain Archaea; phylum Thermoplasmatota; class Poseidoniia; order Poseidoniales; family Poseidoniaceae; genus Poseidonia. Next base: position 893 of record CALHIR010000014.1, on the reverse strand, counting down.
TAAACACTCAGAACTGCTCACTCGAACAAATACCGTCTTACTTCAGGATGGACATTGTAGACAGTGATCGTCGTGCCCATCAGACGGCGCCATTGACGTACCCTCTCTCGGGACACCCCGAGCTCGTTCGCCACCACCTGATGGCTCGTTCCGTCACTGAAGTGTTGAAGCATGGAACGCAGCGCCTCCTCACCGTACTTGTCGATGAAGTTCAAGGCGACACGCTCTCGCGATGTAATGGCTCTCTTCTCGTCTTCTGTCATGTGCACCTCAGCAAGTGTGATTGAGTGTACGAACCAGCCGGACGCACAGGGTGCCGCAAGATCCCCAAATCACGAACGTACTTTCGCCACGCGACTGACCGGCGTATTCTTCGCCTCCCATGATCCAACACAGGAGATAGTGAGGGTATGTCGAACGAGTCCTCACGAACCTGAACGAGATGATGGGGTCGAAGATGTCGTGCCCCAAGTCCGTGCACGCATGTAAGGCGTGGGTCCATGACGGCGAGGCCGCAATGCCTTTCACGTCGATACAGGAAGCACCTGCGGCCCACGCATGGGCAGGTATCACAGTCAGTTGTCCATGGGTCTGCGTAGCAGTTCATCCACCGCATCTGCATGCTTTCTGCTGGAGGCGGTAAGTCGTTCGAGCTCCTGCATCTTCTCGTCCCACGTCGGGCCGTGATCCTTCTCCCATTGGATCGCCGCATCAACCCGAGCAGACTCCTCAGCACGTCGCTGCTGCCCGATGTCGGAGTGGATGGGGCACTCATTGACCTTGCCCTTTCGCTCAGCCAACCGACAGGGCTTGCACACCGGAGGGATTCCGGCCTGTTCCCTGTAGGCTTTCGCCTTGGCGTTGCTGATGTTGAACTTCCTCGCGACCTCAGA
>CALHIR010000013.1 GCA_938030705.1 Candidatus Poseidoniaceae archaeon | reverse complement strand
GTGGCGTTTCATCAACGAATGGGTAGATCGTCGATACCTCGAAGAGGTGGTTCAATGACCGAAGATGTGGTTTCCCCAAATCAAACCACGATGGTTCGCTCCGGTGTTGGTCGGACCTGGGCGGACTTGGCCCTCTATGCCTTCTTCGGGGCTCTTGGTGCTGGAGCTCTCGCACTTCTTGGCTTCGGGATTTATCGGCTCTTCGGATATGTCCCAATGTGGACGGTCGCGGCGGCGGCATCCTCGCTCATTTTTGTCCCTTGGATGATGGAGAGAGCCAAGGACGACGCCCGGCTCTTCGTCGTGGTCGATGGGCCAATGAGGTTGACTGAATACCGAGTCGGAAAGAGGGTTCCAGTCGAAATAGAGGGGTTGGGGCTTCCGTTTTACTCATCGACCGGCGTTCAGCGTTTGGTTTTGACGGAGTTCGACCCCGAAACCCTCGAAGGCTCCGGTTCCGAGCTCGCGGAGTTCACACAGTTCGACCAGGTGCGCGACCTTTCGACGATCAACAAACTCTCGAAGGCATTAGAGTCCACTCTCCGCGAGGACCGTCTCACCATGCAGCACGTCGGCATTGAAGTCGAGAAGAAATCCCGTGAAGTGGTGGACTGGGCTCTCCGGCTCATCTATGAGGGCACGGTTCCTACTGAGCTCACCGATGCCCTCGGCATCGATGAGGCCCCAGAAGTGGACATGCACCTCAATTCAGATTTGAACGAGGTGCTGGAAGGATGAAGGAGCCTTCCTATGACTTTCCTCCTCCATTCCGGGTCATTCCGCCTGAAATCGTGGACCTGCTCGGTGAACCGGGGCAGGTTTTCGATGGAATGGAAGAGGATTGTCTCGGGTGCGGCATCGTTCAAGCTCTTGGTGTTGCTCGCTCAGGTAAGACGACGTGGGCATATCTCGCGCTTGATTGGGTGATCGCTTACACAAAACGCCCGATTTACTTCGCTAACCTTCCCCAGGTCATCATCGACGAGGGCATTCCCGACCATTGGAAGGGTCGAGTCTTCACAAAGCCGGCCGACGAAATCCACAAAGTCCCTGCGTCCGAGATGCCGGTTTGGGTCATCGACGACGCGAGCGCACACCATTCTTCACGTTCGAGCATGAACAAGAAGGGCATGATTTTAGCAAAGACCGCTCCGGTGATTTCGCACTTGAACGCGGCCATCATTTACACGACCCAAAGTCTTGCGGCCGTGGATCGTTCCTTCTTTCGATTTACCGAAACGGTCATGGTCGTGAGGTACATGAACCAATCAGGGATGAGGGGGGAAAGGGACGAATGGCGAGAAGATGTAGAGCATGCCCAATATCTTCTCAGGAGGGCCCACGCAGGCCTTCCCGGGCGTCGGATGCGCTCGTTTTACGTCACGGTATCATCAAGCCCAGGGAAGAACCCCTTCCGGGTTGTTCCGTTTGTTCGTCCTCGGTGGCTTTTCGAGGAATTGGACGAACGAAGGAAGGACATGCTCTCAAAGCCGTTCGCCTACATGAGCGAAGAAGAAATCTCGGCCGTCATCGAAGGCCCACCACCACGGCCACGAGGCCGCCCGAAGAAAAAGAAGGAGGAGAATGAATGAAGTCGAAATCTTGGACGTCCCGAGAACAGGAATATGACCGGATCGCCGCCGCACGGTTGGCGAGGTTGAACGGTGGCGTTCCTCGACACGTCGCTTTAGGCTCCCGGGCGGCTTTGTCTCTTCGCTGGAAACTTCAACGGATGGGTCTCGAAGGTGAACACATCGACCACGCGGTTGAACTGGTCGATGAATTGGCCCTCGCTCGAATCCTTGAACGTCACCCCATCGGGGTTCGTTTCGCCACGATCCCAAGGGCAAAGCGTGACCTTCAGATTTGGGACGTTGGGATTCAGACCTGATTCCTTCGTTCAATCAAGGTGTTCAAGAGGATTCTGATTGCGAGTTCCGCTTGATGTGGCACGACTCCGTTTCCACATGCTCGAAGCCGGTCCACCCAATGGGCCACCCCATCAGCCACTCTACAAACTCCGGGTTCAGCCGTCCAGGCTCCTTCATTCCCTCCAATTTGCCGAGGAACGCCAAGGCCACCAGCCCCCTTGATTGCTGAGAGTCCCCTTTGAATCTGTACCCCTGAGGATTGGCATCCGGAGTCGGAAGCAGATTCCGAAACGATCCTCCCTTTCTCAGACTCGAAGGGGCCATCTGATTCGCTTTGGCCGTCGGAGTCGGAAAGGATGCCAACCCCAAAGAATCGCGCTCTTCGGTGAGGTGCGCCGGCTTCTGAAGCGCGAACAATTCCCCACGCGAAATCATACCCCATTTCGGACAAGTCGAAAGTGATACCAAGTCCTGCGTCATCAATGACTCCTGGAACGTTTTCCAAGACGATGATTGATGGTCGAACTTCGCCAATGATCCTTGAAACGTGGGGCCAAAGGTGGCGCTCATCCCGGGTTCCTTCACGCTTTCCAGCGCGTGAGAAAGGCTGGCATGGGAATCCGGCAGAGACAATATCCAC
>CALHIR010000012.1 GCA_938030705.1 Candidatus Poseidoniaceae archaeon | reverse complement strand
GACGACTACTAACTAGTGGGTACCCAGTTCTCGAATGATTGCAGAAGCGACGTCCAGGTGACCATTGTTGAGCGTCTTTTTCTTGGCGACTCTGGCGAGTGTAGAACCGAGTGCGAGGGTACGATGAACCTTTGCTTCGACTACTGCCTTGAGTGCTGCGATGGCGTTCTTTGACCACCTCACTTCCCCCCCTGATGCTTCGAGGATTGCCCTTCTGAAAAACGCCATCGGCACCACACTCTCTGCCTTGATGGCTGCCCTGAGCTTCTGCCTGGTTCGAACCTAAGATGCTTCCAGTTAGCCCCAAGCTCTGGATACCGTGTGCCAGTGGTGCTGGAATCGTTTCAAGGGATCTCACCGTTCCCGGATGGTACCTAGGCTTTTTGCGTTCGACCACCACCTTGCCTTCCCCCTTTTCGGCACTTTCGAGCTTCTTCGTCTTGATCGGACGTCCCATGGTTGCTTGTATAACCGATTCCGACGTTCTCGCTTATATCGCTTTCCCAAATCATGACCACCGGCCCCAAAATAGCCATCCGCGTTGTTCGATTTCCTGGCAATCCTACCGTCTTTGACCCAGTGACGACCTGTTCGACGAACATTTCGACCGAGCGAGACCTTGTGTATCATCTCCGACAGACTGCTTCCGAGGTCACCTTCCATGATGACTCGTTCTTGTACCCTATTCTGCCTTTGGGGTCTGAAGCCCCGTACTCCGTACACGACCCATGACTCCCCATCTACACCCACATTCGTTCCAAGTCCCACGGTAAACTCAACGTTTGATCCCCTTTAGGCTGACCTTCATATCATCACGAATGAGGATGCACCATGGTGCTCGACCTTTGTACCCAACGTACTGGTTGTTCCAAACCCAACCGACGCTGTCGATTCGATGCTTCGATTTGGTCGACTCAAGGTAAGCGTTTGAAGACATTCCACCGGTTCCCCGGTTCCCCGGTTCCCCGACTTCACTCTAACCCTAGCCCTAACCCGATACTGATGTTGTTCCTCACCTTCAGTCGGGAACCCGGTTCAAATGGACAAAACAGATTGATGCGATTGCCACTACACTCAGAGCGAGTCGACCCCATCGTGTTGAAACGCCACCATAGACGACGATCTCACTCTGCCGACGAGGTCAAGGTTGAGGGTCAGTGTCGATGACCCAATTGACACCAGCGCTGTGATTGATGGGTAACCCAAAGCCTCGTGATACAGAGTACGACCAAGACTTGTCTGACCTCATGGCAGAGTTGGCAAGCATTTGCGCCTCTGAATTGGTAGCCTTGTAATTTACACTCTAGAACCTTCCTTGGCCATGGATCACCAATCACGACTCTGACGTACCTTGGTACCGTACCGAGATGGTCAACCTCAATTCCGCCGGTGATGATTCAAACAACATTTGCGCCAAAACGTGACTCGTATTTTTGAGATCTCAAATGTTGCCATAAATCTGAAAGCAGGCCTCGTGTGACGATGGTTGCAAGTCCTACTACAGGTTCCAGCAATGCCGTTCCAATGGTGATGAGTCCATCTGAAGTGACCCAGCTTGAGGTAATCGAGAGTGAACTCAAAGTCGGCGACTCTGAAGGAAACGAACCAACAATTGTACCCGAGTCCGATCAGGATCAGGATCAAGCTTCTGCATCTGTGTCGACACCACCAGTTGATCCCACAAATGGACCCCAAGAGGACGCCAGTGTACAGACAACCGCCGCCATGCCGACAAACCCTGAACCCATGCCAGCACCTGAAGTTCCTGACATGGTTCAAGAGGGCCCTACGGCCAATTTTGATGTGGATGGGACTTCAGTGACGATCTCGCACGAAAATCTGAAAGGAGACGTACTCCGGCTTCGCAGTTACCTCGCGAGTGTAATTCCGGGCCGTTCGAAAACTGCCAAACTCCCCACGGACGTGGCATCGGTTCGACGGAACATGATTCGACAGGATCAATACCTCGTGACAAGACGACTCGCCCCCTCCACGAGTTCAAGTGCTGGCAAAGCATCACGACGTCGAACTCCTGGACAGATTGCCCTTCTCAGATCAATCAGGACACTGTTGAAACGACTAGAGGCGGAGCTGGTATCCGAACCCGAGGGCGCATCCGACGGGTCAGAGATGGACGATGAGGTTGCCATGGCCAATTGAACGGTAGCCACAAAAGATTTATACCCTTGGCATTTGGCCCCGTTTCTAGTGGTTCTCCCTACAGACGAGGCACGTACACCGATGCCGACGTCCCATCTGGATCATGGGGTTGGATTTTTACCCCTTGCGAGTTCTAGCCTGCGCCCCCAGTGGTCTAGGTACATCCGAATTACCTCGGCCGTCCTTGGATCATCATGCGGGGTGATGGTTTTGGCGATCCTTTCATAAAGCGCGACCCGATCCTCTGCGATGGCGATTGCGTTCGTGTCCATGATGGTGCATCCAAAGGATTCCATGTCAAGTCCCTAATACACACCTGATGACCAGAGACTAAAGGCGAACTTTGACTACCGAGAAAGACACGAGGTACGACCTTGACTATCAGACAATATGGCATTTCGTTGGTGCATGCCCGTACCCTGAGCATGGGCCATTATTTGACATTGGTCCATGGCGTGCACAGAGGGGAACTGTCATGCAGAGGACAATCCCGATCCCACCGCCTGTGGATGTCCCCCGTGTCCCAACGCCCGTTTTTGTGGCGTGTACCACATTCCCCAGGTCTACCTCGACATCCACCACGGAACGTGTGGAAACTGCGCCGTCATGTTTGGAAAGCGTCTAGAAGTCACGCGCCAAGGACTACAGTGTGCCGTGTGTATGGAAGACAAGGACGAGAGTGTGGTACATCCCTCAGGGTGTCATCGGTTCTGTGTCGACTGCATCATGATCATGTTCTGGCCCGACCGCGTTCATCATAGGCCTACCGCGCAAGAATACGGATGGGCCGGTGGTGACGTCTCTGACGAAGAATGGGAACGGTTCACCGAGAGTGCCGACGGTAAACGATGGGAAGCGGCTTGCGACGATTTCGACGAGCGCATGGAAGGGATGTCCATATCAACATGCCCTCTATGCCGACGCGAGCCCGTTCCTGACTGGGAAACACAGACGGGCGCATGGAAAGTTGCGTAGGTGACCTTAAAGTGATGGGCCCCTCTCTGATGACCAGAGTTGGACACGGTGCATCCGATGACCTAAATGCTCCCCCGTTAACCCATCAGACTGCTGTAGTAGCACTTCGGTGTAGACCTTGGAACAGTAGAGTACAATGAAGGTTGGCTACTGCGCTGGGCCATCGACCTGCGCTTCGGGCTGTGTAAAGCCTGCCAGGGTGAACTGCTTGTTCACTTCGGCCTGGTGAACCGCCACCTCTGTTTCAAGGTCGACTATCTTGGTGCGAGCCGACTCGAGCATGTTCTGCTCTTTCTTGGTCCTGACGCCCAACCTTTCGAGCCTCGATATGGTGGCCCTGGACCTAGTCTTGGACGCCCGCTTTGTTTTGAGCGCCGATGCCAGTTTGTTGAGACCGACGGCGG
>CALHIR010000011.1 GCA_938030705.1 Candidatus Poseidoniaceae archaeon | reverse complement strand
GTAAGGCGTGCGTCCTTCTTCGGGAGCAGCCAGCAAGATGGCGCCTGCGCACGTGCCCAAAACGGGACGTTCGGGGTGGGCGTCCATCCATTCAAACAAAGCGCCCAAGAGGGATTCGTAGCGACTGGCGATGCGCATGGTCGTGGATTCTCCACCCGGCAAGACCAGCGCATCCAGCGATTCGTTCACGTGGTCCGCTCGGCGGCACTCAACAATCTCAACCTCAAGGCTGAGTTCTTTGGCCGCCCCGCGCAGGGCTTCAGCATGCTCGTGACGAGCACCTTGAAGCATGGCCAAACCCACACGGAGCATGGTTCGGGGTCCATGCCCTTCCCTATCAGTCCAACGCTTGGAGCAGGCCTTGAGAGAGGTGGTTCAAGCATGCACTTCAAAAACCGCCATCACCACCATATTTCATGGCCCACAGCGGCGATTGCTTCCTTGTCCCCGGCCCTGTTCGCATGAGCGAGGCCTGTTTACAAGCCATGGCCACGCCCGTCATGACCGCCCGTGGCGCAGAATTTCGACAGGTGATGGCGAAACTCAATTCCGGCTTGCGGTACGCCTTCAACCTCTCTCCGTCATCCCCCGAAATGAAATCAGAGTCGTGGACCGGCGAAGACGGCTACAAGGTCGTCGTGGTCTCCGGAAGCGGCACGGCTGCGATGGAAATGGTCATCGCCAACCGTTTCCGAAACAACGACCTCGTCCTCGTCCCAACCAATGGAAAATTCGGTGAGCGAGTGGCCGACATCTGCCGCCAATTTTGCAACGTCAAACACCTCCAGTACGAGTGGGGCCGCTCGTTTGACCTCTACGAACTTGAACAGCAACTCGAGCGTGGTTGCTACGAAGCCCTCCTCATTTGCCACAACGAAACCAGCAGCGGCATCACACAGGACGCCGAGGCCATCGCTGAGATGTGCGAACGCCATAATGTATCCTTCATCCTTGACGGCATCACCTCCGTGGGCGGTATGCCCGTGCATCCAGCCAAGTGGAAAGCAGAAGCCGTGGTCATGGGCGCCCAAAAGTGCACGGCGGGACCCTCAGGTATCGCCGCTATCGCCATCAACGAACACGGGGTGGAGCGCATCAAGGCCATTCATCAGCAGGGCGACGCCAACCCTCGCTACTATCTGGACATGATTTCAGCCCTCAAAAAAGGCGACGATGACCAAACACCTTGGACGCCTGCTATCAATCTGGCCATGGGCTGGGGCGAAGCGCTCGCCCACCTCAAGGAAGAAACAAACGAAGCCCGTTGGGCACGATGCGAAAAGATGGCCGCAGGCGTTCGAGCACTGTTCAGTGACCTTGGTTTTGGTTTGCTCGCTGATGACGGACAACGAAGCAATTCGGTCACCGCTGTTCTCTATCCCGAAGGGGTGGACGATGCCTGGCGCACCGCCCTCAAGGAACGCTACGACACCCAAGTTATTGGTGGACAAGACCACCTCAAAGGGAAGATGTTCCGAGTTGGCTCCATGGGCGAAACGCCCGTTGAGGAGATGATCGAAGGATGCAAGCGGATGCTCGCCTGTTTCCGTGAATTTGGCGTTGAACTCAAAGAGGTCGATGTTGAATCCTACTTCAGTTGAGGTGAGGCCATGAACCGTTGCATCGTTCTGGGACGGTTCCAACCCTTCCACTTGGGTCATGCCGGTCTGGTCAAGGCGGCCGTTGAACACGCCAACGGGGGAGAAGTGGTGGTCGCCATCGGTTCAGCCCAAGCAGGCTGGGAAGCCAACAATCCGTGGACGGCCGATGAACGACAGGCGATGGTGGAAGCCTGGGCAACCGAGCAGGGCATCGACATGACCGTGGTTCAGGTTGAAGACATCAACGACCCACCCAACTGGGTGGAACACGCCAGCAAAACCCACGGCACGGGAACGCTCGTGACCTCCGACGGGCCCACGATGGAACTCTACCGGGCCGCCGGCTGGGCGGTCCATGACGTGGCTTTGAGCGAGCGAGAAACCCTCGAGGGATGGCGTGTTCGCCAGACGATTCGCATGCTCTCCACCGTGATGGATGACGACGCCACCCGGGAAGTCCTCCGAGCAAGCGTTCCTTCTGCCGTCATCGAATGGCTGATAGAAAACGACGCCATGTTCCGCTGTTCAACCTTTGAAACGGGCGTCCATGCTGGATAAGGCTCACTCCGATGCTACGACCACACGAGCGACAAGAATGACCTTCGACTTGTACATGTAGCCCTGCTCGAGCACGTCAACAACCGTTCCGTTGGGAAACGCCTCGCTGGGAGGAATGGTGGTGATGGCCTCCATTTTTGACGGGTCAAACACCGCACCCTTGGCTTCGATGTGGGCGACGCCGTCGGCTTGGAGTTCGTGCCACATCTTGTTGCGCAAGAGGCGAAGGCCCTGAGCGACCGGCGATTGGTCGTCTTCCTCAATACCGGTCATGGCGCGGTCAACATCACCGAGGATGGTCAGCATGCGACGAGCCAAGCCCATGCCACCGTATTGAATGAGGTCGGCTTTTTCCCCCATCATTCGTTTTCGAACATTCTGAATTTCCGCTTCTTTGTAGGCGATTTCCTTTTCAGCGAATTCGGCTCGCTCAAGCGCCACTTCAAGCGGGTCTCGCTCTTCTTCAGGCTCCTCGGCCACCTCTTCACTTGGGGCTTCCTCGGTGGGCACCTCATCCACAGAAACGGTGTCGTCAACAGGTGCTTCATCAGGCGTGTCGTCGGACATCATGCTGAGGGCGTGCAAGGTGGATTTTGAACCCAACGCTTACTGGGATTGCAAAAAGGTGGAAAGATTCCACGCCCCATGACCCCATTTGGTCGCTTCGAGATGCTCTCGGCCGATGATGAGTTCAAGCGCCTCCTCGTTCATCGCTCTGTTGATCACGTGAACCAACGCCTTGGCAGCCCTCGTGTGGGCCTCAAAGGTGGGGACGATCTTCGGGTCCATGGCTTCATCAAGGGTTTCACCCAAAGCTTTGCGCCGTTCCATCCAATCCATGACCACGCGCTGTGAGTACTCGTCCTCGGCAATGCCGTGGAGCCGCGCCTTGGCTTCAGACCACGTGGATTCGGTGTAGAGGTCTTCGATATCATCAGCATCCTCGCCCGTGGCGTTCTCAAGGTAGAGAAACGCTCGCCCCTCCCAAACTTCCCAAAGACCGGGACTGGCCCAGTGCATGAGGTGGAGAAGTCCCTCTGCACCCTCAGAAAGTTTGGACAACGCCTCGGCAACAGGTGTATCGTCTCCAGCCGTTTGCTCGTCCATCCAATCCAGCAAGTTAGCCTCTGCATCGATGGCAAAAGCCGTGGTCAATTTGGCGTCCTGTTCGGGTCGGTGGTTACGAAGGCTCGCACGCTCCATGCCGGATTTGAGTTCACTCCAGGTAAGAGAAAGCAGGTGATTCAGGGTGGGGGTGTGGACCAACAGGCCAACCATTTCCAACCCCATGGTTTCCTCCAACGGCCCGACATGTTTGAGGGCATCGCCCGTCTCCTGTAACAACACGCTGTTGCGTTTGATTGCGTAAGAGCCTTCAAGAACAGCCAACCAAGCCCCGATACAGGAGGGTTGGACGTGGCGACGATCAAAGAGCAAATCGAATTGATTCGCGCCGAGATCGACAAGACCCAGAAGAACAAGGCCACCAACGCCCACATCGGGAAGTTGAAGGCCAAGATCGCCCAACTCAAACTCAAGGAGGAAAAGACCGCTGCGCACTCAAAAGCCAGCGGCGGCGGCAAAGGGTTCGAGGTCCGAAAATCCGGCGATGCTACCGTCGCCCTTGTCGGGTTCCCATCCGTCGGAAAATCAACCCTCATCTCCAAGGTCACCGACGCCCACTCCGAAACCGGCGGCTACGCTTTTACCACCCTCACCTGTATCCCCGGTGTCATGGAACATCGCGGTGCGAAAATCCAGATTCTTGACTTGCCCGGGCTCATCAAGGGTGCGGCCGAGGGCAAAGGCCGAGGGCGTGAGATCCTCAACGTCATTCGCAGCGCTGACATGGTGCTCTACATCGTTGACCCGTTCCAAGACGGCCACTTCAACGTCCTTCACCGGGAATTACACAACGCCGGTTTGCGGCTCAACGAAGTGAAGCCACCGGTGTTCATCAAACGCACCGACCGCGGCGGTATCGAGGTTCGAAGCACGGTGGAGCAAACCCACCTGACCCATGAGGAAATGGCCGACATTATCCGTTCCTTTGGCTACACTTCGGCCCTTGTAACGCTCCGTGAGAACTCCACCGCCGAGCAAATCGTTGACGCCCTGGCCGGCAATCGCGTTTACGAAAAAGCGGTCATCGCCATCAACAAGATCGACATCGCCACCGACGACGACATCGCACGGGCACGTTCGGCCCTGCCCCAAGCATGGCCCATCATGAACATCTCAGCGTTCAAGGACATCGGTCTCGATGAGCTCAAGGATTTCATCTACGATAACCTCGGTTTTATGCGGGTCTTCCTCAAACCGCAAGGCCAAGAAGCCGACATGGAGGAACCGCTGATTGTCAAGGACGATTCCACGGTGGAGAACATCTGCGTGAAGTTGCACCGCGACTTCGTGCGCAAGTTCCGCTTTGCCCGTGTTCGAGGACCGAGTGCCAAGTTCGACGACCAGCGGGTAGGACTCGACCATCAACTCAAGGACGGCGACGTGCTGACCATCGTGGTTAAGCGATAAGAAAAATTACCTCCGTTGAGGAGTTGCAATCTATGACATGCGATTTGTGTGGCAATGAATCTCATGGCAACGAAATTTGTGAGGAGTGTATCACCGCTCTTGCGAATGAGCGTGTCCCGAGTGAACAAGAATTCACGGTCGAGCTTGGGATTGAATACTTGGGATCTCAGGACCTCGATGAGGATTTCAAATGTACAATCGCAGAAGAGGTGTATTTCTCTGAACCAACACTTGAGAACTTGCGGAGAATCTTTGACATAGCCGACAAAAACTCAAAACAGGAGAAAATACAAGCAGCAAAGAGGCTTCATTTGCCATCTGAGATTTATACATCAATCCATTCAAAAATTCTAGAAATTGAAAACACCCATGCACAAAAAAAACAATTCATGATTCTCGAAGAGGCGGCCAAGGGTGTAGAAATTCATGGTTCTGCTAGAGTGATATCACATCTAAATCACACCGATATTGATGTTCAAGGATGTTTGGACATGAGACTTTCTGAACTCATCAATAATCCATCTCTTGTCGGACAAGTTAACAACCATGTATCATATCTGATTAAACACCTTGAGATTCACTTCCAAGACAGAGACAACTACTCCTCAAGGATTTTCTACTATGCATACCAAATCTCCCGAAATTCCGAACCCTTTTTCAATCGGTTAAACAACAACAGAGGAAGAATAAAATTCGATTTACCCGAGGAAGTTCTGTCGCTGAAATCACGGTTGAAGACTCTGAGGAGATGGAGTAATATCACTTATGACATCCTTACTGGGCATCCATCGACTATGAAATTATCAGAGGGACAAGAAACTATCATCAAACCAGTCTCGGATGACGATCCGTTTTGGAGCCTTGAGACGCGTTTTTCTTGGCTAAGTGAATGACATTGGATGGAGGTGAAAAACTGAAAATTACACTAAAAACTGCGAAAAACTGGAAAGATTTCAAGGAAAAAGGAAACGATTACGGCATATATTGGCTTAGTTTTGGTGGGTACTCCACCTACGTCGGTATTGCATTCAAAGGCAAATCTACGATGTTCAAACGATGGAAAGACGACCATGACTACAAAGGTAAAAAGTGGGCTAGAGGCACGGCAAAAAAGAAACTAGGGAAGGACTGGACTCGAAGAATAAACGGCAAGGACCGCAAGGCCAAACTTTCATATTGGAAGTATAAGAAACCCCGAGCAATTCCCAGTGCATCTGCAACATCAAGAAAAAAGATTCTTGAGGCTGTTGAAAGTGTAATCATTTTCCATTTGGCGAAGACAAGGCACAATAAGAAAAAGAAGTACAGGGATATAAGATACAACACACCACCCAACGCTACGCTGATCAACAGTAGTAAGGTTGATTCCTCGAAGAGAATTCACATGAATTATTTAATCAAAAATCTCGGTAAGTCCAAGCTAAACATTGCTGGAGGACCTCGAGATTGGATAAGAAACAACAATAAAACAATTAATTCATTGGTCAAACCGATTAAGAAAAACAAGTAAACTAAGTGTTGAGTTCAATTCCCAAAGCCGGACACTCCAGCCATCCAATGACCAATTTAAGAATACACATTGAGGACACGATCTGTCTCCTCAGGGTCAATGAACAAGGCAGCCAGCACCACGAACGTTTCGAGGACACCTGCGATATAGAAGATGGTCTGGTAGTCGTACTGGGCGGCAAAAATCGGCGCCAACTGGTAGCCGATAATCGCAGAGAGGTTCATCATCGCCATGTAGCCCGTGAATTGGGTCCCGCCAACTTCCGCCCAGGTGACCCGCATCATGAGCGAATAGGCGCAGATGGAGACGATGGCCCAAAGGAAGGTATGGACAATCCACACGAGCATCATGAACCAGCCTTCGCCCCACAGGTTGTCGAACGTGCCCCAGACCAAGGTGGTCAAGGAGGCGCTGAGGGCAGCAAACATCAGCATGGATTTTCCGCCAAACCGACGACCGAGTTCACCGCCCGCCATGGCACCGAGCATGGTGACCACGAGAATGATACCGCCCTTGGTGGCGTTGAATTCTTCTTGACTCCAACCCAACTCCTGAAGGAAGAGGAGTGGGAGAATAGGAATGAGGATGAAGGCCAAAGAAATGACGAGGCTGACCACGATGCCCAGTTGGGCTGAGCGCACAGAAAATGCGGTGCGGATATTACTCAAGATGACCTTGAAATCCCGCTGTTCTTCGGACTCTTCGGCTTTGTCAACCTTTGTGGCTGCGACCGTATCGTCCCACGGGAACCGTTTCTCACCGGGTCGCTCACGCATGAAGAGCGGCACCATCATGATGGCCACCAAGATCGGAATCTGAATCAAAAATGCGCCACGAATGCCCACAACGCCAATGATGGTACCGAGACCAGCACCACCAATGATGCCTCCCAAGGACTTGGCCGTGAACATGTAGCTGTTGACCCGCTCGAATTCATGGGACTGCAGAACATCAACAGCGAGTGCGTCGGTTGAAACATCTTGCAGGGCCGTGAACACGTTGTAGACAAAGAACAGCGCACCGAGAAGTGAGATGTTGTTGGTCAAATCGGGCACCATCAGCATGGTCACGAGCAGCGCCACCATGCCTGTTTGAGCGATGAGAATCCACGGACGACGTCGCCCCAATTCGGGTATTTGGAAACGGTCGATGATGGGGCCCCAGAGGAACTTGAACGACCACGGCAGTGTACCGAGCGTCAGCAAGTAGGCGAGGTCGCCGGCGTCGGCCCCTTCAGCAGCAAGGAACGTCACCATGGTGACGGTGATGAAGCCCCAGGGGACGCCTTGGGCGACGTACAGGGCTGACAGCGTGAAGACACGGGCACGGTAGCTGTCAACGAGCGTCTCGCCGTCCGAGGTGGATTCGCCTTCAACGACCTCCGTTTCAGGTTCGCTGAAATCGAGGTCAAGGTGGAAACGTTCCCGTTGCCGAGTGGCGATATAGCCCACCAAGAAAACGACCGGGAGAATCCACCCTGCA
>CALHIR010000010.1 GCA_938030705.1 Candidatus Poseidoniaceae archaeon | reverse complement strand
ATATCTCACCCTCAGCAAGGATACTGGGAGAAGTGTCGGGCAAATCGCAATCGAGGTCTACCTTAGAGGTTTCAACACAGGAGAATTTGAACCAAAAGATGTTGTGAAAGCGATGGTCAATCAAGATATTGAGTTCAATCTCAATGAACTCCCTTGGCTAAAGGCGGGCCAAATCAGTGATCTTGGTGACACCTACGGAAAGGGCGTCAAGAAACTTACACCGTTTAACAGGTTGATGTACGGTGCCACCCAAGATTTCAACTTCAACTCATCGCTCCTTTCAATCGACTGGGAGAGCGACGACTCATTTACGGATGAGCGCTTCTTGGCCTTGGCCAAGATTCTGGACGAGCGTGCCATGAGGCAAACCGAACTTTGGGGAAATGAGGACCAATTTTGGATAGAGGCCGCACGAAACGATGGAATCCTTGACTGGTACAAACCACGACGAGGTGTTGACAAAGAAGCGTTCGCAGTTTACGCTGTATTCGAATTAATCCTGGTCTTGTGGAAAATGACCAATAAACAACGTGTTGCTTATTTGAGGAAAACATGGTTACCGTCATTAAAGTCCACCTCCAAGAAGGAGGAAACATTGGAAGCATTGTTTAACCTCCCGATTTTTGATGTAGTGTTCAATGAGGCTCAACACAGCACTGCAAAGGATCTCGCTCGAGAGATGTTGATGCAATGATACAAATCAAACCTTCAAATGGAAGGTGGGCTGGTGTATTCGTATGGAACGCATGATTGTGGGTGGAGGATGCTTTTGGTGCGTCGAAGGCGCCTACAAACAAATCCACGGCGTTGAGTCGGCGCTTCCCGCTTACGCCGGTGGCCCAGACCCCCATCCAACCTACCAGGCCGTCTGCAGCGGCACCACCGGCCACGCCGAGGTGGTTGAAGTCCAATTTGACCCGACCGTCATCTCCTTCGAAACGCTGCTCGAGGTGTTCTTCACGGTGCACGACCCGACCCAACTGAACCGTCAGGGCAACGACATCGGCACCCAATACCGCTCGTGCATCATGCCGCTCTCCGATGGCCAGCGGGCCACGGCTGAGGCGATGATCGCCGACATGGGCAACGTCTACGACGACCCCATCGTGACCACCATCGAAGAGCCCGTCAATTTCCTCATCGCTGAGAAGAAACACCACGACTACTACGCTCGCAACCCCTACCAGGGCTACTGTGCGGCCGTCGTGGGTCCAAAAATCGCCAAGGTTCGTGCCAAGCACGCCCACCTCTACCGCTAAGTCCATTGCAAGGTTCAACCCAACTCCCACCCTCCAAAACTGCCATCGGCGAGATGGGTGAGGTTCAAGAATCGCCGTTCATGACGATGGTTCATGGTGAACAGCATCCCCAAACCACCGACCCCCGTCAACGAACCCGTGCTCGGCTACTTGCCCGGCAGCAAAGAGCGTGCTGAACTTGAAGTGGAACTCAAGCGCCAGTCGGCCGAAGTCCTCGAAATCCCCTGCATCATCAACGGTGAGGAAGTCTTCACGGGCGACGTCGTTGAACAGGTCATGCCGCACAACCACGGTCATGTCATCGCACGAGTCCACATGGCCGGCGAGAAGGAAGTCAAGGCGGCCATTGAGGCTGCTCTGGGAGCACATGAGATGTGGTCCACCATGGAATGGCAGGCCAGGGCCGCCATTTTCCTCAAGGCCAGTGAATTGCTCAAAGGACCACGTCGTGCCGAAATCAACGCTTCCACGATGCTGAACCAGTCCAAGACCTGCCACCAAGCCGAGATCGATTCAGCCTGCGAGCTGATTGACTTCTGGCGCTTCAATTCCGACTATGCTCGCCAAATCTACGAGGACATGCAACCGCCGATTTCACCCTCCTCCATGTGGAACTCCAGTGAAGTTCGACCGCTGGAAGGCTTCGTGTTCTCAGTGACGCCGTTCAACTTCTCAAGCATCGCTGCCAACCTGCCTTCCTGTGCCGCCATCATGGGCAATGTCGGCGTGTGGAAACCCTCTCGAAATTCCTACGTTTCCAACTACCGCTTGATGCGTTTGATGATGGATGCAGGTCTCCCCGGAGGCGTCATCAACTTCATCCCCGGCCGGGCCGCAGTTGTGGGCGATATTTGCTTGTCACACCGCGAGTTAGCAGGTATTCACTTTACCGGTTCAACCCGCGTCTTCCGCCAAATGTGGCGAGACGTTGCCAACAACCTGGAGAACCTCAAGTCCTACCCCCGTATTGTCGGAGAAACCGGCGGCAAGGACTTCATCGTGGCCCATCCTGATTGCGACCGTCGCGCCCTGCTGGTGGCCATGCTTCGTGGTGGCTTTGAATTCCAAGGGCAAAAGTGCAGTGCTGCTAGCCGTGTCTACGTGCCTCGTTCCGTCTGGGACGCGATCAAGGACGATTACGTCGCAGAAGTCAACAAAATCACCGTGGGGGACGTCAGTGATTTCAGCAACTACCTCGGCGCCGTCATCGATCAAAAGGCGTTTGACAGCATCACCGGCTACATCGACCGAGCTGCGGCCAACCCCGATTGTGACATCATCACCGGTGGCACCTACGACGACAGCACCGGCTACTTCATCCAGCCCACCACCATCGTGTGTAACGACCCCAAGAGCGAAACCATGGCCGAGGAAATCTTCGGCCCCGTTCTCTCGGTTCACGTCTACGAAGATGACGACTTTGAAGCAACGCTGGCTCTCTGCGATGCCACCTCCGAATACGCCTTGACCGGTTCCATCTTTGCCACCGACCGCCGTCATATTGAGACGGCCGTGGCCGCCCTACGGTACAGCGCTGGAAACTTCTACATCAACGACAAACCAACCGGAGCCGTTGTTGGCCAGCAACCGTTCGGTGGCGCACGCGGCAGCGGGACCAATGACAAAGCCGGCAGCCCGCTGAATTTGCTCCGTTGGGTCAGCCCTCGCTCGATCAAGGAAACCTTTGCTCCCCCGCACGATTGGACGTACGGCTTCTTGGACTGATCAGACGGATTCTTGCTGAGCAGCCTTGGCTTTTCTGGCCAGCCTCGCTTTGTGGGCTTTTTCCGCTTGCGGAATGATGTATTGGGCTGGCAGTTTTGCTGAAACCAAACCGATGAGGTACCAACCGAGCGTCAACAGCGGCGTCGCCAGCATGACCGTCAGGGCAGCGGCCATGACGAGAAACCCGTCGGTGGCCTGCCATGACCAAATGGCACACAGCCCCGTGCAGAGGGGAAGCCACCAGCGGGCGGCATAACTTGGGGTGGACATACCCTTGTGGTCTTTTCTTGGAGCGAAGGCTGCGGCGACCCACGACATGGACTTTGTTTCGTTCAGTTGTATTTGAACGACCGTTTTTTCTCAAACCGTTGATGAAGGAGGACATGCTAGCCCCACTTACCTGCAATGATGATGGCCTCTGCCGAATGCTGTAATTCAGTGACGATTGATGGGCGAACTGAGCAGGTACCACTCACCGGTGAACAGGATGCAGCCGTTGCTTCAACCCCAGCAACTTCAGCATGTCCCCTTAACACCCGTTCCCGAGCAACTCACGGTGTGGAAAGCCTCAACCCCATGGCACACCGTTCGCTCAATGCTTGGACTCGTGATCGTCTGTTTTTTCATCTCCCAAATCGCCGTTTTCATCGTTGCGGGCTACATCGACGGTGATCTAAACGGCACCATCGGCCCCTTCGATCCGTTGTTCACGTTTCTTGGGGGTATCTGTCTCGCCCCTTTCCTGATGCTTTTCTTCTTCCTTCGACGACCCAGATTGACCCACACGGTCCAAGCCTACCCGTCCCAACAGGGAGGCCAACTTCATGCTCTGGCCGGCGGAGCGGTCGTCAAGTCACTGGCGCCCACCGTGGTCCAACACCACCTTTTCCGCTCAACTGCTCCGTTGGAAATGCCAAGGCCAAAGCATCTCTGGTTACTCTTTGTTTTCGGCGTCGGGCTCTCCACCTTGTGTCTGCTGCCGCTGACGATCCTCGGTGCAAATGCCCTGACACTGCTTCTTGCCGTAGCCATCGTCCTCCCGGCGTGGCTCATCGGATTCTCAACTCCCGTTTTTGCGTGGTGGTCCATCACCAGCCGACACATGGGCATTCACATCTCACGACGGGACGCAGAGTGGATTTTGGCCGCCGGCATGTTATCGACCATACCCGCCATCGTCATCAATTCCGTGGTGTCACCCATCCTCATCTCAGCGGTTGGGCTTGATCCCATGGCGACGGGAACCTTGGGCGAAGGATTGATTCTCTTCATGTCCGCCCCCATCGGGGAAGAAATCTCGAAAATGTTGGCCGTTCTCGCCCTCAGCCATCTCATCATTTCTCCAAAACACGGTTTTTACGTAGGGTCAACGGTTGGATTCGGATTTGCTTTATTGGAAAACGCCAGCTACATCTCAATGGCCCTTGTCAGTGATTACAGCAGCATTGCTTACTTCTTCACCGCCACGCTTCGAGGCTTCTCATCGGTACCGGGTCATGCGATGTGGACTGGGCTGAGTGGTTACGCCATCGGTTGTTGGTTGGCAAGAGGAAATCGGCTTCCATCACTCTCTGGAACGTCCTACCTGTCTGGAGACGCCAATGCCAATTGGGTCCTTTACGACAAACAGGGCCGGGTCATACCAAATGCAAGTTGGAAAACACTCCCATCCCAGCGTTTGGCCACCCTCCTCAACAAACATCGCAACCACGCTTGGCCGATGCCCCAAACCATGGCAGGTGGCTTGTTCCTTGCCATCCTTGGCCACGCTTTTTGGAACGGTTCTTCTTGGGGTGTCGGTGTGTTGTTGGCCGAGAGTGAGACGCTTTTCGCTGTCCTTCTCCAGTTAGCCTGGTTGGTCGTGATGGTCGTCGGGCTTTGGGTTTGCATCCTCCGGTGGTTGCCAACCATCGTTTTGGGTACAGAATCACAAGACTAGCCTACAATATCGGGTCATGTCTTCAAAAACCAAGCACTGCTGGAACGGGTCGGACAGTTTCGCTGCTGTCGGCGCAGGTGGTCGAGCATGGACATCTTTTCCAGCGGTCCCAACACGGGGAATCTCCTCGTCACGAGCGCCCTCGTCATGTTCCTTCTGGTCATGTCATCCCGCGCCAAAATGCTGGATTCCATGGGGTCCAAAGCCGCAGCGGGGTTGGGCCTTGTCGTCGGTGGATTGGGCCATTGGACATGGTTGCTTATTCTGTTAGGGTTCTTACTGGGTTCGCACAAGGCCACAAAATGGCGGTTTGATGACAAGAAAGCCCTCGGCCTCAGCGAATCAAGCGATGGCCACCGAGGCTGGACAAACGTTGTTGCCAACGGGGCGATTCCCGGCCTGATTTGCATCTACGCCTACCTTTCGGGTGATTGGACCACCGTTGTGTGGGTCTTTGGGGCCGCAGTAGCCGTGGCGGCAAGCGATACCTTTGCCAGCGAAATCGGATGCCTCGACCCACGTGTACGCATGATCACCACCTTCAAGACTTGTGAACAAGGCGAAAACGGTGGATTCTCCCCCAACGGACAACTGGCTGCTGCGGTGGGTTCGTCGGTGGTGGCGGTGTTGACCTACATCGCTTGGATGCTCACGACGGCCGACACCAACGCAACGAATGGCATCCAACTTGGCGCTGTTTTAGCCGTCGTTGGATGGCTTGGTTGCCAAATTGACAGTTATTTGGGCGCTCTGCTCGAGAACCGTGGCTACATGTCGAAGGGAGCCGTGAACGCTTCCGCCATAACCGGGGGCGTCATCATCATGTTCGCTTACCTGACAAGCCTGTGATGCACCTGTTCATCGGTGCATTGGCTTCTTGAACCGAAACGGTTTGGTCGTTCCATGGGGCGTCGCTCATGGGCCATTGGGACCTTGTGTCTGCTCCTCATGGTGAGCGCATCCACGATGGTTCAGGCCAATCAGGACATGACCTATGAACCCGGATTTGTCGAGTGGTCCATCATCCCCCACGAACGATTGTATGTCGAAGGCCTTGATGTGGAAGAGGCCGTCCTCCAGCGTGGACAGACCGACTCGGCCATCGGTGGCCTCACGGTCGGGGTAACCAACGGTCCAGTTCCCGTGTTTGCCCTACAGAGCCCACCCGTTGAACAGCCGATTGAGGCCCAAGTGTTCATGGGCGTGTACTTCTCGGCCATCATCCAAGGTGGAGGCGGCCCTCAATCTTGCACCCGTCAGTTTACCGATGCCAGCACCACCCTCTATTACAGCGTCAGCGTTGGCGGGACTGAACTGTACAACGCTGAGGTCACGCAAACACTGGACACCTCCGCCGAAGCGGACGCGATGAATTTCTCTGGCGACCTGCAGAACGTCACCCTCACCATGGAACCCGGTGATAGCATCACGCTCAGCCTTTCCATCGAGCACCGTTGCTTGGGCACGCAAGCCCGGGTTCAGTGGGGTGGTTTTGAACAAAACAGTGGAGGCATCATCATCGAAGGGGTTCTGTACCAACCCGAAGCACGCATTCTTGTCGACGCTTCCAGGCTGGCCCACGTTGAACTTGAGCACCGACTGCCCTGGGGTCTGGAAGACCTGCGAGACGAGAAATGGGAGATCTGGGGGCCGTTATTGCCCACCGACAAATCCATTCTCGACGGAGAATATCTCGTGGAAACGAGCGCTGGCCGAATTCGAATGACGCGAGATCTCGGAGGTAACAACAGCGTCTACACCTGGTCCGGCGCCAAACCGCTGCCGATCGGAGAGATGAACCTGCAATTCTGTTTACGAACCGTTGCTGGCGACCTGAACAGCGATTGTCACGCTGAGGGAATCTTGCGCTTCGAAGTGACTGGGGAGGACGAAGGATTTGCCAGTGCGCCCGTTTGGCTCACCCTGACCACAGCCCTCGCCTTGTTGGGCTATGTGGTGAATGCCTTTCGCAGTGGACTCCTGCTTCCGGTTCCTATCCTTGGCGCTTTGTTGGCGTTGGCCTTGCTGACCCTTCCCACGGTGTTTGACCAGCCCAACCTTGGCGCCGATGCCGTCATTTTAGACAACACAAAAATCCTCGACGCTGACCTTGCGCGTCCCGACGGCTCCGCCACATCGGTCAGCGATTTACTCTCGGGCAACGAAGCCCTCATCATCGGCCTCGTGCTTCCGGGGTCCGAACAAATCCTGACCCAATCCAAAGAATTCAATCGTTCCATCGACCAGTTGGGCGACCGCGTCGCTGTCGTTCACATTGTGACCGGCGAGGACGCCCGAATGAGCGATGTCGTTTCACTGGCTGCTTCCACCAACGCAACGTGGGACGTTTACCTCGATGAAGACGGCCTGTTCGCCAAGAGTTTGCCAACCGGTGCATCTGACGCCGTGGTCGTCGTGGACCCTGGAATGCACGTCACGTTCTCGCAAACGTCCTCTGCGGCGATGTTGGATATCGTGGAAGCCGTTGACGCCATCAAAAGTGGAGGTTCAAACTCCTTTGCTTCCTACTTTGGGCTGCTGTTTGGCCCCGGCCTCTTCCTCTTTTTGTTGGCCCTCCCAAGAGAAGAATGGACGGCTCCTGAAGAACCACTACCACCTGGATTGCTGTGGGGCTCAATCGTCGTTGCTGGAGGTGCGGGCGCCCTGATGGTCAACCTCCCTGCCCTGCTGTTGACCCTCATTCCGGCCGGTATGACCGTCCGCTTCCTGCTGGACATCGTCATGATGGTTTGGATGCTGGAGATGTGTTTCTTCACCGCTCGCCGTGGCGCCCCCTACGAAGCGGACCTCCTCGGCCGGTTGATGCACCGAAGTTTCCCAAAGGCCTTCCGAGATTGGCGGGACCCCGTTGACATGGACCGTGATGTACTGCTTGGGATTTGGATGGGCTGGTTCGGTTGGTTGGCCTTCCCCCACCTCTACCCGCAAGCCGTGGCTTCCTCGGCCTTGGCCGGTGGCAGCGGCATTGGCATGGCCCTGTTCTTCCTGCTGCTCTTTACCTTCTCTGCAGGCTTTGTCGTGCTGTTGCTTCGCATCGTCTCCTCTTGGGGCGGACCGTTTTCACGGCTCTTTGGAAAGTTCGGCGGTGAAGTGTTCGCTCAATTCGTGGGTTGGATCCTGACGCCCATGGCCCTGTGGATGGCCATCAACGCCACCCTCAACGTGCTTGAACTGGGTGTTGTTTGAACACGAGCGTTATGAGGGTTAACCTCAATCCTCCGGTGCATGAAAGGATACAAACCGCACTGGAGTCAAACAAGTGCACGCCTCATGAACGCTTGCCCAAGAGCTTGGGCCATCACCTACGCAACGACAAGCAACGCCCTTAGACGCCCCAAAAGGACAACGACTACACCTCCACATACGTTTGATGAACTTCTCACCCGCACCATGCGCTCGGTATGGTTGAAACGGTTGGAGGACCAGTACCAGCGCAAATTATGGTCAGAGCCCTATGCCAGGCGGACGTTCGAGAACGCCGTTGATGACGCCATTGATCTTGTGAACATGCGCGTCCCCCAAGGACAACTTGCCATTGGAAAGGAGCGCTCGAACCAACAACTCCGGGCCCTTGAGCAATGCCAAACGCTTCGTCCATTGTTCACTGGCCAACCAAGAAGATGGGGATTCTTTGACCGACGGACATCGGCCACCATCGGCGGCATGGAGGTCTATGCGGCACCGGATGTCGCTCTTTTCCATCAACATCGCTGGACCTTGGTACGCCTTCAGTTCCGTTCAGCACGACGCTCACTGCTCGGTCAACAACTGGAACACCTTCTGATGGTTCATTGGGCCATGAACCAGCCCGGCTTTCCAAAGAACATGGAGGCCTTTAGGGTCAAGGTAGTTCAGTGGCAAGGCCAAGCCTGGAAAGAACACAGTGTCATGGTAAGCGAAGGCTTACTTCGCCAATCGCTGGGCCTGATGGCTCACGATGTACAGGAAATGACCTGGTTGCAACGATGGGCCAACGCAGACCCTACGATGGACTCTCTTCCCCTCGCCGTGCATCACGAGCAATGCCAGCGGTGTCGACATCGGCCAGAATGCCCCGCAAGGAACGGACTTGCCTCAGCGCGAGAGGCACAAGAGAGGAAAGCGATGTCAAGGACTACAACGAGGCGATCAAATCGGCCAAGACGGCATGAACGTCGCTCGCTTTCGTGACTCCACTGGCGAGTAACACGCCCTCTGCGCCCAATTCCAGAGCCTTTGCCACATCCTGCCCGTTCTTCACGCCAGCGCCGCAGAGCACCCGAACCGCAGGATTCACCGCTTTTACGGCCGCCACGGTATCGCTGACAATGGCGGGATCGGCGGTGGTCACCGAGATATCACCACCGATGAGTTCCGGCGGTTCAACAGCAATATAGGTGGGGTTCAACGCTGCGAGCGCTTTTGCTTCATCCACGTCGGCTGCACATGCACAGACGGGGAAACCATCGGGTAGCATCTCCAGCAATGAACGAACATGGTCCAATTCGACTTTGTGTTCTGCGTGATTGATGATGCTCCCGCTGGCACCGCGTTGCATGGCGGTTTGGGGCTCAAGCCATCCGGTAAATCCACCCAATCCAACCGGGTCGAGGTGCTGCGACCAAACATGAACGCCAGTGGCCTGCTGCGCTAAGACGGCCAAATCGAAGGCCGAAGCGACGGCGACAAAGGTGGCGGGTCCGTCGGCATGCACTTCCATGGCTTTGAGCAATGCCTCAGCCTCTGTTCCTGAGGCGGAAGCGTAGGTCTTGAAGTTCACAACAATCATCGGTCGGTCCATGAACCGTTGTGCAGTGCACTTGTTTTTAGCAAGTTTCCCTCCTCGGAGAGCGAACCGTGGATTGAACGACCTTACACAGGCCATGAGCCACCGTTTTGAACGGTGCCCTCGGGGACGACGGCGTTGTGGTCAACCACCACGCCCTCAAGCTGACAGCCATTACCAACTCGCGCATTGTGTCCGATGAGGGAATCGACGATGCGGGCGTGGTCACCCACATGAGCGTCTGTGAGCAACGTGGACATGGTCACGGTGGATTGACCAATTTGGCAGCCGCTTGAAATCATGCTGTGGTCCACAATCGCTTGAGGCGAAACAGCCTCGTGAGTGGCCTGCGTCGCAAACCAAGAGGGGTTGGCGCCGTGAGCCAGACCCGACCTGTACCGTTGATGTTGAATGGAAGCCTTGACCGCTTCGTTCCATGCATCGGGTGTACCTGCATCGATGAAGTACCCCTCAAAGGGCACTCCGCTCAACAAACCTTCGCCGGCCAGTTGCGGAAAGACATCTCGCTCAATGGAATGGCGACCGTGGGGCATCCAATCAAACACATCGTCGTTGAAAATGTACGAGCCGGCGTTGATCAAGTGAGAGAACACTTCTTCTGGCTTTGGTTTTTCTTTGAAACGAGTGATTTTGTTGGCCTCGTCAAGACCTACAATACCGAAGCGCGTGGGGTCCTCGACTTCCCACAACCCCAGCGTGCCAACCGACCGGTTGTTCCGGTGCATCTCGAGCACCTTGGTGGCATCGAGGGAAGAAATGATGTCGCCGTTGAAACACGCAAACGTGCCACTGACCACATCCCTGCAATTGCCTAAAGCCCCACCCGTACCCAACGGCTCATCCTCGGGCACGATGCGGACATCAAAGGGTGCGTCGGCGGTTTGGAAGTGGGCTTTGATTTGGTCGACACGATACCCACCTGCCACAACCACCTCATCCACCATATCGGCCGGAAGCGAGCGAACAACATGCTCGAGGAGCGTTTGGTCCAAAACGGGAAGCAGCGGTTTGGGGACCGTGTTCGTCCAAGGCCGAAGCCTTGAACCAACGCCACCTGCCAACACCACCACCTGCATCGTCTGCGCCTCCCGTGTCTATGTTATCAACACCTCGCCAAATTGGCAATGCATCTTGCGACTCCAAAGTATTCAAAGACGGCCTTCCAATCGTTCAACTCGGAGAGCACCATGAACATTCATGAGTATCAAGGAAAAGCATTGCTCAAAGCACACGGCGTTCCCGTGCTTGAGGGAGTTCACTGCACCGCCGTCGACCAAGCACTGGCCGCCTACGACCAACTTGGCTCGAAGGTTGTCGCCGTAAAATCGCAGATTCACGCTGGCGGGCGAGGCAAAGGCAACCTCTACGCCCCTGACACGGGCGACCTGGTCATGGAAGGAGGAGTGAAGATCGCCTTCTCAAGAGATGAAGTTGAAACCTACGCCACCAATATCCTTGGCAACATTTTGGTCACCATCCAAACTGGAACGGATGGAAAATTGGTACGGAATCTCTACGTGGAGGCCGGTTGCGATATCGCACACGAATACTACCTCGCCATTCTTGTCGACAGGGAGAACAAATCCGTCCTCATCATGGCATCGACCGAAGGCGGCATGGACATTGAACACGTCGCTGAAACGACACCAGAAAAAATTCACAAAATCTCTGTCGACCCGAACGCCGGTCTGCTCGGCTACCAAAAGCGAGATCTCGGCTTGGCCCTCGGTTTAAGCGGAGGAGCACACAAAGCCTTCTCCAAGGCTCTGACCTCCATGTACAACATGTTCATCTCCAACGACTGCAGCATGCTGGAAATCAATCCCCTGGTGCGAACCGCCGATGACGGCATCGTCGCCCTTGATGCCAAAGTCTCTTTTGATGAGAACGCAGAGTTCCGACACAAAAACTGGGATGACCTGCGCGACCTTTCCGAAGAGGAAGAAGTGGAGATTCGGGCCAAGGAAACAGGACTCTCCTACGTCAAACTTGACGGCAACATCGGTTGCTTGGTCAACGGGGCAGGGCTGGCGATGGCCACCATGGATGTCATCAAGCTCTACGGCGGTGAGCCAGCCAACTTCCTTGATGTTGGTGGCGGGGCAAACGAGGAACAGGTCAAGACGGCCTTTTCCATCATTCTTGAAGACCCCAACGTGAAAGGCATCCTCGTCAACATCTTCGGTGGCATCATGCGGTGTGATATCATCGCTCGTGGCGTAATTGCAGCAACTGAAGCCCTCTCCCTTGACGTCCCTCTCGTCGTGCGCTTGGCTGGAACCAACGTCGATGAAGGCAAGGCCATTCTGGCCTCATCCACCCTCAACATCCACCCTGCTGATGACCTCGCTGAAGGGGCCCAGAAAATTGTGGAACTCATTGGAGGTGCTGCTTGATGGCGATTTGGATTGAAGAAGATGCGAAGGT
Organism: Candidatus Poseidoniaceae archaeon; assembly: GCA_938030705.1. GTDB lineage: Archaea > Thermoplasmatota > Poseidoniia > Poseidoniales > Poseidoniaceae > Poseidonia. The sequence continues at coordinate 114,412 of CALHIR010000010.1, read as the reverse complement.
CCTCGTGCAGGGCATCACCGGAAAGCAAGGCATGTTCCACGCTGACAAAATGGTAGAGTATGGCACCAACATCGTTGGCGGTTGCACCCCCGGAAAGGGCGGTCAAACCGTCGACTTGCAGGGCAAGGCCTACCCCGTATGGAACTCCATGTTCGAAGCCATCCAGGCCACCGACGCCGATGCAACCGTCATCTACGTCCCACCACCCTTTGCCGGAGAAGCCATTATGGAAGCGGCTGATGCCTTTGATTCAATCAAGGGCGAGGGAGTTGTGGTCTGCATCACCGAAGGTATTCCAACACTTGACATGGTCAAGGCCGTGGCCTTTGTTGAAAACCGACCGGGTGTGCGATTGATCGGACCAAATTGCCCAGGAATCATCACTCCCGGTTTGAACGGTGGTGCAAAGATTGGCATCATGCCCGGGCATATTCATGCCAAAGGCCGCATTGGCATCGTTTCCAAATCTGGCACCCTGACCTACGAAGCCGTAGCGCAAACCATGAGCATTGATGAAGGCCAGTCCACGTGTGTCGGTATCGGAGGCGACCCTGTTAACGGGACCGGCTTTATTGACTGTCTGGCGGCCTTTGAGGCCGACCCACAGACGGAAGCCATCGTCATGATCGGCGAAATAGGTGGCAATGCAGAGCAAGAAGCGGCTGCATGGGCTGCCGAAAATGTATCCAAGCCAATCGTAGGCTTTGTTGCCGGCGCCACGGCGCCTCCAGGAAAGCGTATGGGCCACGCTGGCGCCATCATCTCCGGAGGAAAGGGAACCGCAGAGGAGAAGTTTGCAGCCTTCGAAGCCGCTGGCATCGCCTGTGCCAAGGACCCCTCCGAACTCGGTGCTGTGTTGCTTCAGTCCCTCAAAGCGGCCGGTCTTCGTTGAATCAAAGATACACGTCTTTGACATGTTGAACCGTTTGTGGAATCAAGCCACTCCTGCGAGCAAACGCCATGGCTTTCTTGCCATCATCGCTATGAACATAAATCGCTTCTCCAGGACTCACGTGCTTATTCCATTGCTTTTCGAACCACTTGGCATGGCTCTTCTTTCCAGCCAAGCATGAGGGAACGCGATAAAACATCACCACCTCCTTCCGTTCTTTCCGGACGTATTTTGCAATCACTTCAGGCAGGAGACGAGAAAGGAAATTATCATCAAAAAATCGTGCACTTCTGCTGATGATGTAGCGTGCATCATTGATGGGTCCAAACACCTCGCTGATGGCCTGGGCGAACATGGCGGATTGTTCTTCAGTGCATTCTTCGATGTAATACCGGAACCATCCACCGCCTCGTTGACCACCGCCCAGTTTGGCGAACTTTGGTAGTAAACCAGCCTCCCACATACCGTTGGCTACGGCTTTGATGATGGCGTTGTTGAGGGAATCTTCCGTCCACGGGTCACCCACCGACCCAAACGGGTACTGAAAGCCACCGAGAGGGACTGTGGGAGTGAACTCAACGCTCTTTCTTGCGACCGCAGAAAACGGCGTCCCAATGGCCCACATGTCTCGGGAAGACGACCGGCGACGCGCTCGCGCCAACATCTCCTGATTGATGACCCCCATTCCTTCGTTGACCGCTTCGGGTTTTAATTCGGTGAACGCAGCGTGGACGTGTCCAACCCCTTTCTCTATAGAGCCATCGTCACAGACGCCGTACAAGTTCTTGTGCTTTCGTTCAAAGCGCTCATAATCGTCAAACCCTTTGATGAACTCCTCCGCTAAGCAAACGATGTCCCAGTTGTTAGCGACCTTTTCCGGCCACAACTTGTCCAAGCGCATCGAACGTCCTCGAAGCTGGTTGATGCTCATGCTCGTGGTCACCGTTGTCAAGTCAACAAGCACGTTGATTCTGGAGGCGTCCCATCCCTCGCCCAACAAGCCCCGTGTCCCAATCAGGCAACGCGTCATCCCCTCTTGGAAGAATTCAGTCACCATGGTCGAGTAGTAACGTGGAGACCAGTCCTTACCGGAGCCGTGGAGGTGATGGAAACGACCCATGGGTTCATCACGGAATTCGATGGAAAGGTTTCGCTCACTCACCCACTTTCGGGCTTGTTCGAGAAAGCGCCCCGAAAGGTCGTCATCCACCAACAAGGTGCTCCCAGTCATCAAAACGGGGTCCAATTGATCCCCGAGTTCACATTCCACAAGCGCCTTGAATACACCGATGGCGCCGCCGGCTTCGTCATCGTGCACCTCATCCACGACCGCCGTTGATGAGGTCTTCTCAAAATCCGTCACGATGACGCAACGTAGGCGTTCTCCAAGTTCGTTGTATTCTACGCGCAAAATATCGGAAAGGGCCTTCGTTTTTCCTTGGGCGTAAGCGAGGATACGGCCAACGGGTGATGCGCAGGGTCTTGCTCCGCTTGAAGTGATTTGGTATCCAAGCAATTGCAATCTCCGTGAAACCTCTTCGGCAAGTTCCTGGTCTCTTGGATGGGTTGACCGACGTAATCCAAAACGTACGTACCGATCAAGCAACGGTCGAAGCAAAGCGATTTTCGTAGCGTTTTCGTCAAAATCGCCGAACCCGACCGATGATGTCGGCACCCCCTTCGGAAGAGGGCGTTGCTTCGCAACCAAGTAAGCCCGAGCCGCATCAGAAAAATTTGGAAGAGCTTTGTGAAATTCCGAATAGGACAAATTCTTCCTGCCGGGTATACGGCGGTGTTCAAGGGTATCTTCAAGCCAGTCCGGGAAACAAAGCGCTCTGCCGTCCTCTGCAAGGGGTTCAGATATTTCCTCAACGACCCTCAGAAAAGCCGTGTCCGCCTCAGAAATATAGGCCATTTCCTTTGGCGTCGGACGCACAAAATAAGCGAGGTCTTGGTAAGGAGCGAGGTTTGAATCTCTGACGAGCGCCGGGGTTGGAACCTCATAATCGATGTCGCCAAGCAGTTCTTTGTAATGGACCACCCCCGCTTTCTCTTCATCTGGAGGCGTGGCCGTCAAGCCCAGAACCACGGGCTGACCAAGTTCATGGCGTAAGGCGGAGAGAACTTGCCCCCAATGCTCCGTGAGGTGGTGGCACTCGTCAAGAATGATCAGGCCGATGTTCGCTTGCTTTAACGCCTTGATGGAGGCCTGCGCTCCTTTGTTGAGCCAAGACAGTGCCCCTTCATCCTCGACTTTCTCCTTTCGGACTTTTTTGCGGTATTTCTTCATCTCCTTCTCGAAATAAACCGGGTTTTTATCCCGCAAATCATCAAGCCAAGCTTGTCCTGAGGCTTCATCAACGGCCTCACCTTCAGCGACCAACTTGTCCAACCACATTCGCAAGCCGGCTTCCTCAAGGTCGCCGCCTTGGGTTCGAACCATCGTTAGGGATTGGTACGTAAGGGAGGTGAGCAAACCGGGTTTTTTCGGGTCCAAACTCAAATTGTTCTCGTGTCCATCCAGATCAAATAACGAGGTCCGAGAGAGCCATTGCGCTTGTATGGCCGAGTTTGGGGAAAGCACAAGGGCGGGTTTCCGAATCATGTCAGCCCAAACATAGAGACCAAGGATGGTTTTTCCTGAACCCGGCGGAGCGACGATGTAAAGTTGGTTCGCACCGCCTTCGAGTTGCTTTTTGATGACCGTTTTTGCAGCCAATTGGGACGGGCGCAATCTACCGGAAAATCCGATTCCTCCAAAGTCAACGGAGCCCATGTTGGCACCTCAAATCCTCACCTTGGTGGACCACGCTTGGGTCCACCGGGAGGACCGCTCTTCTTCGGGCCGCCGGGAGGACCGCTCTTCTTCGGACCGCCAGGAGGACTGCTCTTCTTCGGACCGCCAGGAGGACCGCTCTTCTTCGGACCGCCGGGAGGGCCGCTCTTCTTCGGACCGCCAGGAGGGCCGCCTTTCTTAGGACCGGGAGGACCGCCTTTCTTGGGGCCGGGAGGACCGCCTTTGGACGGCCCCGAAGGGCCGCCTTTCTTGGGACCGGGAGGGCCGCCTTTCTTCGGACCGGGAGGGCCGCCTTTGGACGGCCCCGGAGGACCGCCTTTCTTAGGACCGGGAGGGCCCGATTTGGAGGGAGGGGCTTGCTCTGCTTCATCTTCCTCTTCTTCGAACATGGCGCCACAGTGTGGGCAGACAGGATCGCTTTCTTTCACGAGTCCGTCGCAAATTTCACAGGCAAACATGTCCTCTTCGGCTTCTTCTTCACCGATTTTTTCCGTTTTCCCATCCTTTGAACGGAACATGGTGATGTTACATGACAGGTCAAACCCTTTCAAAGCGAGTTCTGTTTGAATGGCATGTTCAAAGGCTTGCGTCAAGTCCTCGGGCGTATCCAAAACACGCCCATCGTCCACATAGGTGATGTTGACGTCAAACATGTCGCCGCTCAATTTGCTTTGTGGCGCCTCAACCGCAACGCCTCGCTTCCGTGCCACACGGCGTACAGCGACTTCCGAGATGCGACGAAGAAGCGCTTCGCTGGGTGCATCGCTAGAAGGCGCACCAAGGGCGCCAGCCATGATGTCTGCTGCAGGGTTGGCGGCCTCTCCACCTCCACGGAGGTGAGCAGGGAGTTCTCCTCCACCAAGGTTTGCCAAGACGGAAGATGCTGGAGATTGGTTCATCGAAAGCCACTGATTTCGCCGTTCATCTTTGACGGCCCGTTCGGCCTCTGCGAGCCTGTTCACCATAGCGTCAGTTGGAGAGTTTGAGGGGTTGTGGGCAACTTTGGTGCCGCCGGCAGCCATTGGAGACACGTTGCCGGTTGCTGGCGGAGTTCCACTGGCGATCGAGGGCCCACGCTGAAGGGGGGGCAGATCGCTCATGGGCTTTTGAGAAGGAGCCGGCACAACATTGCCTTGTTGCGGAGGAAATTGATTGGGAGGAAATTGATTGGGAGGAAATTGGTTCGGAGGGAACTGGTTTGGGGGAAGTTGGTTCGGCGGAAGTTGGTTCGGAGGGAAGTTCCCTTGCAGCGGTTGTTGAGGATAGGTACCGGGCGGGAGGTTTTGTTGATGCTGCAAGCCCTGAGCCATCCCTTGGAGCATATCCTGGGGCAACTGACCCATCTGATTCATGTTGCTCTCTTGTTGCATTCGCTGGGCATCCCCAGAAACGGGGTCAAATGTTCGCTGCTGCGGAGGGAAAGTTGGAATGCTTTGGTTGGGTGTTGGAGCGAACCCTCCGGCGACGGAATTGTCTTGCCGGGCTCCACATTCGGGGCAGAACATACTGTCTGCTGGAATTTGTTCACCGCATGCGCCGCAGTTCATGATGCCACCCCCTTCTAGGGTTTGGTCAGGCTACTGTTCCTAAAGGATTGCGTCAAGATGCCCTCCATCACGCGGCTTCTCCAACCCAACACCAAAGCGGGGACTTGAACGAATGAATATCTTCATGGAGAAGACACTTGTGGGCGTAATGGAGGAGATTGAGTTGTCGGTTTTCGTGAATGAAAAAATCGACCGGCTCTTGGAAACTACCTCTCGATCTTTTTATCCCACGTTGAAGTATCTTCCAAAGAAAACACGAGGGCAAACCGGACTCCTGTACCTCCTTGCGAGGGTCGCAGATACCATAGCTGATTCGAAAGTAGGAGAGACAACTTTGCTTTCCGAGCACCTCAAAGCCTACAACGACGCCGTGCAAGGTCGAGGGAGTGAACTCCCTGATTTGAGTGACCTGGCAGAGATACAAACGAACCCGCACGAGGCGGAACTACTCCGTAATGTCAGCGATGTCGTTGAAGGCCTCCAGATCTATAACGCCGAAGACAAGGAACGCATGCTGGAATGCCTTGATGTCATCGTTGGTGGCCAACTTCTTGATCTTGAGCGCTTCGGTCCAGCCAACGAAGGTGGAAAAATCTCAGCGTTGAGGACGGAGGAAGAACTTGATGATTACACCTTTCGGGTCGCTGGATGCGTCGGGGTTTTTTGGACCAAGATGTCATTGGCTCACCTCATGAAACTCCCTCCAGAAGAGGAAGCACTGTTCATGGAACGTGGCATTCGATTTGGTAAGGCTCTGCAAATGATCAACATCCTTCGAGATATTCCTGAAGACCTCCGATTCGGACGATGCTATATCCCGCAATCCTCCTTAGAAGCCATCGGCCTCAATCCTGAAGATTTGCTTGATGATGGAAACCTTGCGACCTTTCGTGGGCTTTATGATCGATACTTGGACCTGACCAATGAACATCTCGAAGCTGCGACGGCCTACATTCGGATGATCCCGGAAACCCAATTCCGCCTCAAGGCGTCCTGCATGCTCCCTGTCTTGGTTGGTCAACGAACGGTCACACTGCTTCGTGAGGGGAATATTCTCAATTCAGAGGAACGAATCAAAGTCACCCGAGATGAGATGAAAACCTATGCACGTAAACTCCTGCGTGCGCTCCTCATACCGGGTGGCGTGAAGCGCCTGCTCGAAAAGAATCGCGACAAATGATGGTTTCTATAGAATAAATTATTCATTGTAAATAGGAACTCACATAGAGGTGAACACCGAATCAGACCCACGCTGATGAGGCGAGGTCTCATAAACAAGGGATGCAAGGGAGGACCGGTTAGGATGCTGGAACGCCGCAAACCGCTTGATTTGCTCTTCCCGCTCAAGGGCAATGCAGCGAGCAGGAACGGCGAAGAAGAAGTCCGCCCCCCAACCACGCTCGACCGCCTCAGGGCCGGTGTCACCCTCGCCAGAGATGCGGTCAAAGCCGTCAGCGTAACCGCCATGGAGGCGCTTCGTGAAGGTGCCTCGTTCATCGGTATCGTCGGCGACACCGACGAACTGGTCGACCCCTTCGCCCACCTCGATGCCCCGATTTGGTCGGAGAAACCACCTGCAGAACTGCACAAGCTGGCCTACCGATACTGCGAGGAATTGACGATGCGAGAAGCGGGTAATTTTTACCACTCGTTCAAGTACCTGCCCGACGAACAGCGTTCAGCCATGTGCGCCATCTACGCTTTTTGCCGTAGGGCAGACGACATTGCTGATGGTGATTGGGCCGACCGTTTCCCCGGAAGTAAGGGCGAGATGGACCCGGAGGCAACCGCTTACCGGAATCAGCTCGAATCCTTGCAAGACCGGGGAACCATCCTCAACGAAGAGGCCTACCTCAACAAAATCACTCAACTCTTTTTCTTCCGGAAGAAACTCTCCACCTGCTACGGTGATGTTCACTCCACCGACCCGGTGTTCCTCGCCTTGAAAGATACCGTGCAACGCTACAACATCCCCCGAGAGGTCTTCGATGACCTGATCTCCGGCATGGAGGACGACCTCTACAACAACCGATATCGAACCTTTGACGAACTCTACGTCTACTGCTACCGTGTCGCTTCTGTTGTGGGGTTGATGTGCATCGAAGTCTATGGATACGACAACCCCATGGCCCGAAAATATGCAGAATCTTGGGGCATCTTCATGCAACTGACCAATGTCCTCAGAGATGTCGGAGAAGACATTCAGAGGGACCGCGTGTACCTTCCCCTCGATGAATTGGAGAGCAATGGCATGACCGAGGGCGAACTCAGCGAAGGTGAAATCGTCCTCAACAAGCACTGGGAACCGTACTGCAGAAATTACGCATCTCGTGCACGCACCTACCTTGAGGAAGCTCGAGCCTTGCTCCCCCTCCTCCCCCGTCGCACACGATATTCTCCCGCAGCCATGATCGCCTTTTACGATAAGATTCTCCGCCAAATCGAGAAGCAACAAGGCGACGTCTTCACCAAGCGAGTGAAACTCAACAAGGTGCAAAAAATCTCGCTGGCAGCAGCCGTTTACCTTCGACACCGTTTCCTGCCAGGATTCCTTGACCCCGTATGGGGGGCCTTGGCACGCGTCGGCCTCCTCCCCGCAGTTTGAGTGTGCTCCCGGCGAGGAAGCATGAGTTGACTGCTCAATATGGCTGCAGTCAACGAGACAAACTTCACGAATCAAGCATTTCGGGTGAAGGCTTGAATGCCCGTGATGTATCGACCCAGAATGAGATTGTGAATATCGTGAGTTCCTTCGTAGGTCTTGACCGACTCAAGGTTGGCCATGTGGCGCATGATGGGGTACTCGTCAAGAATCCCGTTCGCTCCGTGGATATCCCGGGCTACACGAGCAATCTCCAACGCAATGTCCACGTTGTTCATCTTTGCAAGAGAAATCTGTTCGGGGAACCACGACCCGTCGTCCTTCTTCTTGCCAAGGTGATAGGCCAGGAGTTGCCCCTTGGTAATTTCACGAAGCATCCACGCCAGTTTGTTCTGTACCAATTGGTAAGAAGCGATGGGGTGGTCGAATTGAATACGGGACAAGGCGTAGGTTTTGGCACTGTGGAAGCAGGCCATGGCCGAGCCCAATGCTCCCCACGAGATGCCGTAGCGGGCGTTGTTCAGGCATGAAAACGGCCCCCTTAGACCCTTCACACCTGGAAGCATCCGGTCTTTGGGAATCTTGCAGTCCTGGAACACCAATTCGCTGGTAACGCTTGCTTTCAATGAGTGCTTGCCTTTCATCTCGGGTGCGGTAAAGCCCTCATCGCCTTTCTCAACGATAAAGCCACGAATCACGCCATCGAGTTTGGCCCACACCACGGCAACATCAGCGATGGTTCCGTTGGTGATCCACATTTTCGCTCCGTTCAGAAGGTAATGATCGCCTTTGTCTTCAGCCTTCGTGACCATATCGCCCGGGTTTGAACCGTAGTCGGGTTCGGTCAAGCCGAAACAGCCAACCCATTCACCAGACGCCATTTTTGGCAGATACTTCTCTTTCTGTTCTTCCGTGCCAAAATCCCAGATCGGGTACATGGCCAGCGAGCCTTGAACGGATGCAAAGGAGCGAAGCCCGCTGTCTCCACGTTCCAGTTCTTGGCAGATCAGGCCGTAGGCGATGTACGATAGCCCTGGACAGCCGTATCCCTTCAAAGGTGCACCGAGGACGCCCATTTCACCAAGAGCAACGCGCCATTCATCGAGGAAAACACCTTCCTCGCAGGCTTGTTCAATCTTGGGGATGACGGCTTCGTCGACCCATTCACGAACCATGTCGCGAACCATGATTTCTTCCTCGGTTAAGAGGCTATCAACATCGTAAAAATCGAGTCCTTCAAACGGCTCCATAGAACACCCTCACGTGACCTGCCACGCGGGTGCTTCATGAACATGTCCCCTCGCTTGATAGAAAGCAGGAACTCATTTCTTTCCAAACCGTAATTCGCGGTACTTTCGTTGCAACCAAGGACTGTTCATGTAAATCAGTCCCAGAATGACGCCCGGGACCGAAACAGCCACAGCACCGAGGACCAAGACGTCCATGATGTTCATTTCAACTTCCTCGACCGCTGGTGTGAAGGAGATGATGTTTCCAAAGTCCGTTATGATGAAGCCGTTGTGCCGTGTGTTCTCCCACACAACGGGAAGGCCACGGCCGGCGATTACGGGGTCCCACGCAGCAGCATCCTCCGGAAGCAAAACAGAGAAGGCATCTCCCGAGAGCGGAGCGAAGCGCACCAAACCGAGTGGGGCAAGATGGACCATACTGGTTCCGTCATAACCCCTTGAGACATCCACGAAATCACCCGTGGGTATGTCCCAAGGGACGTTCTCTTCTACGGTGGATTGACGGGCGTCCAGAGCATTGATTCGGATGACTTTGCTCTCAAGTCCGCTGGCAAAGCCAACACATTCGTTGAGCACCGAGCTTGCGCAATCCACACCAACCCAGGTATAGGCGGCCGTTTGAGTCAACCATGCCACGGCGAAACTTTGGTCAATAACCGCCAAACCATCATCGACAGTGGCCATGAAGCACACGTTTTTGTTTGGATGGCAGGAGAAATCAGTCACCCTGCTTTGGGCCGTGTTTTCGAGCGGTTCGAAGCCGGTGTGTTCTGCAAACTTCCAAACCTTGCCTTCCGAGGAAGCAACGTAGGCGAAATCACCACTGGGGCGCCAAACAACCGATGTGAGGTCGTGGCCAAGGACGGAGAACGTGCCGTTGACATAGGTAATGCTGTGGTCGTAGGTGTCGTATCGCATGGCCATGCCTTCATCGCCGACCAAGAGCGCCGTGTTGCCGCGTGGATGCCAAGCAATGTCCTGAATCGTAGAGTTTCGGCCGGTCACCAGTTCAACATCCAACGCCCGGTTACCGGCATCCTCAGCTGAGAGAAGCCGAGCAAAGCCGTTCATGCCGCCGATGAGAACATCTTGACCGTTCGGTGAAACAGCCCCCACCTTGATACCAAGATCGCTGTCGCCAAGTGCACCCGCATCCTCCAACTCAATTCGACTGACGAGGTCCGCCGTGGCCAGCGGGGCGAGCAGGACTGTGAGAAGTCCAATCGCCAGCCAAGTTTGCCTTCGCATGGAATCGCGACCATGGCTTGCATCAAAACATCTCCCATGAGATGGGTTCAAACTAGCGGTTCGGACGGTGGGCTTATGAGACGCTGACCGTTGCGCACCACATGGAGCGATTTGCTGTCAAGCGTGGCCTGATAAAATCAACGGGTGGAAACGCTGGTCTTGCCAAGTTGGCGACGACCTACTTTGAAGACATTAACGTGGATGCTGACGGCGTCTTCACAGGATCTTACGGTTTGCTGAAAAGCGTTCGTGGCTCCTATGACGACAGCGGAAAACTGGCCGTTGACGTCGTGCAACTCAAGGGAAGCGAACTCGCTGAATTCCTGGATACTGAAGAGGGCCCAAGCATGGCCATGGAATCTCGTAAGCGCTGGTCCGGCTTCCTCGATGAAGCCACGGGGTACAACGCAAAGCAACGTGGAGATAAAGCAAAGGAGGAAGCAAAGAAATTCTCAAAGGCGAAATCCGCCATCAAAATGGCCCACAAATCCATGGAACTGATGAAAAAACTTGACCAAAGCAAGATTGATCAAGCGCATGAATTGATCGCTATGCTCGAGTCGATGATCGAAGCGGGAACACCACCTTCTGAAACCCAAGTGAAGAAATTGGACAAGTTGTTTTGAGGGATTGGATGACCACCAAGCAAGACATCCCTGCCTTGCTCGCTTCCAAGGAAGGTTATGCCTCCCTGGATACCACGATGAAAGAACGACTCGAATTGATGGTCGGCTCCGTGGAAGAAGTCGTGGGTGTTGACCACCTCATCGACGCCCTTCAGAACGGGACATCACACAGCGGCGACGATGTTTTGCGATGCTATGTCGGGTTTGAACCAAGCGGAAAGGCCCACATTGGTTGGAAGGTGCTGGCCCTCCAACTCCGACGCATGCTCGACGCCAAGGCCAACGTGATGGTCTTCTTGGCTGACTGGCACGCTTGGGTAAACGACAAGTTCAACGGTGACATGGAGGCCATCAAAACAACCGGCGTCTACATGCAGGAAACATTTCGAGCCCTTCTCAATCACCCGCCAGAAGGCAGTGGACCGGGGGAATTGCAATTCAAGTGGGCTTCTGAGTTGATGGAATCCAGCGATTATTGGGCCCGAGTGTTGCGCTGTTCAAAGGGGGCGACCTTAGCCATGGTCAGAAAGACCTTCACCATCATGGGCCGAGATGAAGCCTCCTCCGACCACGACCTCTCCAAGTTTTACTACCCTGCCATGCAAGCCGCTGATATCTTTGAGATGGACATCGACATCGCCATTGGCGGGATGGACCAACGAAAAGCCCACATGTTCATGCGAGACGTGGCCTCCAAGTACAATTGGCAAAAAGCAACCTGCCTTCACACCGCCATCATCTCCTCCCTCAAGGCCTCGGGCTCACGCATGGAATCCTTTGATCACAAGATGTCAAAATCGGATCCCAACGGTGCCCTCTTGCTGCACGATACACCCGAAAAGATACGCAAGAAGATGAAGAAGGCCTACATCTCACCCGATGACCCGAACTCGCCGGTGTATGAACTCGCCGAACACATTTTGCTTCCTGAATTCGGGGCCATCCACGTCACCCCTAACCCCAAATTCGGGGAACCCAGCACATGGACGAGTTTGGATGCCTTTCGAAACGCCATCATGGACGGCACCCTTCACCCTCTGGATGCCAAATTTGGGGTCGCTGACGGGTTGGCGAAAGGCCTCGAGGGGTTGGCCGCTCACTTTGAGGCTCATCCTGAAACGCTTGACAACGTCACAGCGATCATGCGAGATTAACTTCATTCCTCAATATGAAGTTCCTCGACGCTCAAGATGTCAATGGAGAGAAGGCGACGGGTATCTTTGGAGAAGGTCCGGTCAGGTACGGGCTGAACACGCACGATGCCGTTGATTCGCATGTAGGTCGACGGCCGAAGTTGGTCGACCAGATCATCGGTGATGGTCCCAAGAATTTGATTCCGGGTTGAACAGTTGATGAGATGATGTTCGCTGTTGTACGTGATTTGACTCATGCTGATGTCCTGAACATCCTCGTACTTGCACTCTTCAACGACCATCAGGAAATCACTTTGTGGACGAATGAAGCTCCTTGGGATATCGGTGTTCTTGAAGCCCTCCATGGCTTGGTTGAGGCAAGGGCGGCAGAGCACGGGGCTCTCTCGTTCACGAGCTCGCCGCTGGGGAACTTCCACGCGCGATTCACAGTCCATGCATTCGTAGACGGCCAACTTGAGCCAGCCGTAAGCGTGAGACACCTCGTTGATTTTCACGTCAAGGGAAACCAAATCGTTTCGGTCACGCATCCTTAAGTCGTCCACACGGTTGAGGTAATTTTCGGAAAGACCAACAACTCGCAGGACCGGCCGAGTTGGAATATGGTGGTTGTCGAATTGTTCTCGCATGATTCTCGAACCGAGTTCCAAGGCTCGCGTTGGCTTTTCGTGAAAGAAGCGACGGAGCGTGTCTTTTTGGTCCATGAGGGCGTGTTCAACATGAAAACCCTGCACACTTTCCTCCAAGCCTTCCAACCGAGCAATGTCATTTTCGTAGTTTTCCACGATCAGTTCACGCCACTCGCGAAGTACGATTTGCTCGTCTGGATTAACATCAACTTTCTTCGGTGGCGACATGGAATTTCTCCGGTGTTAAGACGGTTCATAATACTAACCAATCAAACCGAATCCTTCTCCTCAGGGATGTGCCCATGTGGCACCGTGGCAAGGTTCATGAATGGACTTCGGGTGGGTTTCCTCAAGTATTCGAGTTGATTCACATGCCCAACATCATCGTCCTCGTCAAACAAGTTCCCGACACCAACGCCAAGATTGTGGTCAACGGCGACCGAGTAGACCTCTCATCGGTCAAGATGGTCATGAGCCCCTACGACGAATTTGCTGTCGAGACTGCGCTCCAGCACCGGGACGCGTCGGGAGGTGAAGTCACCGCCCTTACCGTTGGAGGAGCCGGAGCAGAAAAGATTCTCAAAGACGCCAAAGCGATTGGTGTGGACCATATCGTTCGCATCGACGCAGGTGGTGAAATGGATTCCAACGCCCTGCAATCCATCCTAGCCCAAGCCATTGGAGATCTTGGAGGCGAAGTGGTCTACTGTGGGAAATCCGCAGCCGACACGGGTGCAGGTTCAACGGGCCCCGGCGTGGCCGAGCGCATGGGTTGGGCATCCGTTTCGAACATCATCGGTGCTGGTTTCGATGGTGGTCTCTCGGTGACCATGCCAAGCGGGGGAGGCAACGCCAAAGTCAGCGTCCCACTCCCTGCCGTGGTCTCGTGCGACAAAGGAGGTTTCAAGGTCCGAAAGCCAAATGTCAAGGGCATCATGCAAGCCAAGAAAGCGAGTGTCGATGTTCGCTCTATAGAGGCACCCGCCCCCTCGGTCTCCATCGTATCCCATTCACTCCCGCCAGCCAAACCTGCAGGGAAGAGCTACGAGGGTGGCGCATCAGCTGCGGAAGTCGCAAAACTGCTTCGTGATGAAGCCAACATTCTATGAGGTGAAAAAATGACACAAACCATTGTAATCGCAGAAATGAGCAACAACACCGTCCACGCCAGCACCGCTGAACTTGTCAGTGCGGCCATCGCCTTGGGCGGAGAACCAACCCTTGTCATCCCCTGCACCGACGCCACTCAGGCCGACGGTGCTTCGGGCATGGGTGCAGCCAGCATCCTTGCGGCCAAATCCAGCGTCTTCTCGCACTACGACGCCAGTGGATGGGCTGCTGCCTTGGACGCTGTTATCCCCCAGGGAACCATCGTGACTGGGGCGAGCCCCCAATCAAAGGATTTGGCTGCACGCCTTGCAGCCCGTCGCGGTGTTTCGGTTGTTCAAGACGCCATGGCCATCGAAGGAGGGAACATCACCTCTCCAGTGTACAGTGGAAAGGCCATGCAGACCGTCTCAACAAACGGACCCGTGGTGGTTTCCGTTCGCTCGAACGTCTTCGCTGCAGCACAAGGCGGGGCGTCAGACGTGGCCGTTGTGGACACCGACGGCGACGTGGCCACCTCTGTCCAGGAATTCATGGCCCGCGCCTCGGAGCGATTGGATGTGGCGGAAGCCAACATCATCATCTCCGGCGGACGAGGCATGGGCTCACCGGACAATTTCTCTCACCTCGAAGCCATTGCGGATACCATCGGTGCAGCCGTCGGAGCCTCCCGAGCCGCTGTTGACACTTGGGAGGCCATCCCTCACTCAATGCAGGTTGGCCAAACCGGCAAAACGGTCAACCCTAACCTGTACATTGCCGTGGGAATCTCTGGAGCCATCCAGCATTTGGCCGGCATGCGTTCCTCAAAGTACATCGTGGCCATCAACAAAGACGCAGATGCCCCGATTTTCCAGCACGCCGACTATGGCATCGTCGCCACTTGGGAAGAAGCCCTCCCAGTGCTTCATGAGAGCCTGAAAGGCATGATGGGCTGATCAGGCGTATTTGCCAAAACCGTAGGTCCCGCCCTGGCCGGCGGGCTCACCAACAAAGGGGTTCGTTCGCTTTTCATGACCAATGGTGGTCAGCGGCCCGTGCCCGGGGTGGACAATCGTCGTTTCATCCAAAGGCCAAAGTTGGGTATGAATTGAATTGGCCAGCAACTCGAAGTCGCCTCCCGAATGTTCGATGTCGGTCCGACCCACAGACCCAGCGAACAAGGTGTCGCCGACAAAGACGTGATCCGGTCCATCGTCCACCGGCAAGAGAAGGCAGCATCCCCCAAGGGTGTGCCCTGGCGTGTGGAGTACACGGAGTTCAATGCTCCCAAACCTGTGGTTTTCTTGAGCATTGAGGGGTTGATCGGCCACGGCGGGTTCCGGTAGTTGAAGGCCATATCGCCGGCCTGAGGCTTGTGCAAGCGTTTGCAAAAACGTGTCATCTGGGTGGAGGAACCACTCAACATCGTAATGCTCCCGAAGGGTGGGGATGAACCCGCTGTGATCAAAATGCGCATGGGTGTTGACGAGGGCCACGACCCGGCGTGGAGGGAGGTTCTGTTCGGCAGCCATGGCTTGCGTTTCTGGACCGGTTGTCCAATTCGGACCTGGTCCATCATACCGGTCAATCCAATCGATGATGCGTTGAGGTTCATCACCACCATCGACAATGATGGTGTCGCCGTTGCTTCGGTCGGTGACCACCGAACACCGCATTTGGAGGGGGCCGACGAAAAAATGTTCAATCCACGGGTCCGTCAAGGCCATGGTGGTTCGGAGCATGGACCCCTTCATGAGGTTGAGCCATCCACCACATGCACAGCAACTGAATCTGTGGTCCACGAACCTTGACGGTCCACCACCCTCAATTCGAAGGTATGCTGCCCAACGGGAAGTCGGAGTTTGAGTTGTGGCGTATCTGAGAGTTCTTGACCCTGCCCGTCGTGCCATGACCAACGGAGAATCTGGTCGTGAGGGTCGTAGGAACCTCGCCCGTCCAGCAAGACAACACATGTTCCGTCTGCTTCTGCTTGCTGCCGCTGGTCATCCCCCGCCATCGCCTTTGGAGGATGCACTTCGTCCACAGCAGAGGAAAGGGCATTGAGGAGCAAACCTGTCTCTTCTAAACTCATCTCTTCGCTGCTGTTGAGGGCTTCCATCAACTCGTTTTCATCGAGGACCGTTTCGGAGGACGCTGGCGTGGGTTCGGGCGTACCCATCGCAGCAAGCAAAGAACTCGTGGGCTGACCGGGTGCTGGTGCATCGCCGTAGGAGGCACGCTCATCTGCCGTCAGGTGCATCAGAACATCATCGCTGTCGTCGCTGTAGAGTTGCTCGGCCGTCAGGAGAACCTGTGGGCCAGCGTTTTGAAACCAGCCGGACAATTCTGCAGCGTCGGTCTCCCAAGCCTCGCTTTTGAGGTCAATGCAGCCAATGGGCTCGGGCTCGGTGTAATCGTTTTGGTCGTCGCCAGCAAAAACGACCAGGTCCCTTCCGGAGTGAGCATGGAGCATCTGCGGCATACCCTGATGCTCAACCTTCCACGTCTGTTCGTTTGTGAAACCGTGAATGTAGAACCAGGAACTCGCCACCACGCTTGATTGATGTTCAAAGCATGAAAACACCGGATATCCCGTAGAGAGCACCTCGTCCATTCGCCCATCTTCGTGGAGCAGATGAACCGTCCCATCATCAAAGCCAAGAACGGCTCCCAAGTTCGCTTCCGAGGATGTGAGTAATCGCATACGTAGGTCCTTGCGAAGTGATAAGGCTCCATTCTCCCACAATTCAAATTCTATCGCTTCTTCATCGCCGGCCACAAGGGCGTGACCTTCTCGGGTCAAAAAGAGCGAACCGTTTCGAGTCAATCCCATGCCCGTGATGCGTTCACCGTGTTCACCCCGAGTCGGGCGCCTCCAGTGGATACCCTCCTCGTTCAATGTCAACACGGAGCCGTTTTGCTGAGCGACATGGATGGCGTTCCTTGAGACGACCATTTGGAGGACGTCGCCCAAACCATACTGTTCGGAGAGATTCTGTGAGGGCCGTTCAAATTGAACCAGGTGAACCGAACCCATGCCACTGATGACGGCCAATTTCAACCCCATCGGCTCGCAAGTTTGGACGCCACCATCTATTTCTTGAGATTCAAGCAAGGTACCCGCAGCATCATAGAACGAAATGGAGCCAAGGTCATCCCCAATCACCAAATGCGTTCGGTGAAACAGCATGAAACTCACCCGTTGGGGCACGGGAAAGTGGGCCTCTACGGCGACGTCAGTCTCTTCAAGGCGACCGATGGTAATGGTTTGGTTGGATTCCGCCCATGCCACCAAATCCTCTTCCGCATGGAGGCAGAGGTGCTTGACTTTAGCTTCGGGTTTTACCAAGGCGTGGACCTGGCGCGTCAAGACCATGACACGAGGTGGCCCAAGGTGTTCAAAAGCACTCGGTTCCTGTGTTTGTGAACTTCACAAAGTATCGTCGTTGTGGAGATCGATGACTGCATCATCAATGTGAACGAGTTCTTTTGCTCCATCGTTTCGCGCATCTTCTAATTTTTGGAGATAATCCGCCCCGATATCGCCGGTGACGTATTCACCGTTGAAGCAACTTGAATCAAACTGGTCAACCTGCGAACTGGGTTGCCGGGTGACTTCAACCAAGTCGCTTAACGTTTGATAGAACAAGCGATCGCTTCCAATGGTGGCATTGATTTCCTCGATGGTTCGCCCGTTCGCAATGAATTCTTTTACCGCTGGCATGTCAATGCCGTAGACGTTGGGGTGACGAACTGGAGGAGCGGCAGAAGCGAAGTACACTTTCTTCGCCCCTACATCACGAGCCATCTCAATGATTTGGGCACTGGTCGTACCACGCACAATGGAATCGTCCACCAGCAGCACGTTCTTGCCCCGGAATTCGTGTTCAATGGCGTTCAGTTTCCGACGGACTGACTTCTCGCGCAAGGCTTGCCCCGGCATGATGAAGGTTCGACCAACGTATCGGTTTTTCACAAAGCCTTCCCGATAAGGGAGACTGAGCGCCTTGGCCATCTGAAGGGCTGCGATTCTTCCGGAGTCAGGGATAGGAATGACCACGTCAATGTCGTGGTCAGGCCATGATTCAAGTAAGCGTTCAGCAAGCCGCTGTCCTTGGTTTAACCTCGATTGGTAGACCGACATACCGTCGATAACAGAGTCGGGCCGTGCGAAGTAAACATGCTCAAAAATGCAAGGCGAATAACTGGCGGGAGGCGTGCATTGACGGGTGAATAAGTGGCCAGAAGAACTGATAAAAATGGCTTCACCTGGAGCAATATCTCTGACGATTTCAAAACCAAGAGCAGAAATGGCCACGCTTTCACTGGCGACAATGTATTCGGTTTCGCCCTCAATCTCCCGCTTGCCGTAGATCAGCGGCCTGATGCCGTTGGGGTCCCGGAAAGCGAGCAGACCGTAGCCAGAAATGACCGAGACGCACGCATAACCGCCGCGCACACGGTCGTTTACGGCCGAAATGGCGCCGAAGATGGTTTCGATGTTGATGTGGGGGTTGCCTTGAATGCGGAGGGACGAGGAACGCTCACCCAGTTCCACAGCAAGGGCGTTGAGGAGAAGTTCAGAATCACTGTTGGTGTTGATGTGGCGAACGCACTCGTCGCGAAGGTACACTTCAAGCTCCTCGGCGTTGGTCAAATTACCGTTGTGTGCCAGCGCAATACCGTAGGGCGAGTTGACGTAAAAGGGCTGGGCTTCAGCTCGGGAGGACGACCCTGCGGTCGGGTAGCGTACATGGCCGATACCGACATTGCCCTGAAGGCGAAGCATGTGCCGCTTGAAAAAAACATCAGCGACGAGGCCGTTCGATTTTCGAAGACGAAAATGCCCCTTGGTATCGGTCAGGATTCCCGCAGCGTCTTGCCCGCGGTGTTGAAGCACTGTCAACCCGTCATAGAGCAACTGATTCACGTGGGAGCCGTGTTGACCAACAATTCCCAGAATGCCGCACATGCGTTCGCCTCATTCGTACTAAACTGAGGTTGCTTCTTATCGTTGCGATGAGAACGCTTCAGGCCTTGGGCCGGTGAGTCTTCTTGGACCAACTGTACTTTCGAATCCTTGAAGTTTCGCCGTATCCACAAGAGGAGCAGACCTTTTTCTGCTTGTGGTAAGCGTTGCGCCCGCAGCGTCGGCAACGAATGTGAGTGGTCTTTTGTCGCTTACCCATTGACGGTGTACCTTTGGACATGCGCTCACCCGGACGAGTTGGCCACCGACCACCCCCTTATGAAATCAACGGCAGGCCTTTCGGTGTGTTTCATTCCTCTTCAAATTGAATTGAACGAGGAGGGGTGTTCATCAAACTGGCGAAAAGGGTGCCCGCTACGACCATCCCTGCAAGGCCAAGACCGAGGAGGGTGGTCGCCAAACGAATGAGGTTTGAGAGGGCTTGGGCCCGAACCGAGCCGTTGTCCTCCATCAAGAGTTCACCCTGGGAGAGGAAAAAGACGGTCATGGCGACCCCGAGAAGCACGCTCATGAACATACCAAAGAGGGGGGCCAGGGGGCGTTTGCGTGCATCTCCGTAGACGAAGAGGGTCATCATCAGGATGAAAGATATGAAAGTGAAAGAGGTCAACAAAGCATTCGAAAACCGCACGAGGGTTCCCTCGGTTGAATCAACCGAAGTCCACCAAACGAGAAGCAAGACAGCCCCTGCAGGAAGTATTGCGAAGGCGCCCAAGAGGGTGAAAGGACGCATCGGAGAACGGTCACTCATCTTCGGATTCACCTCCGACGTGTTGGGCGATGATTTGACTGGCTTGTTCGAGTTGCTGTTCGGTTGGCGGGGCGAGCCGTTGAGGGGCAGGTTGTTGGGATTCATAGACGGTAAGGACGACAGCAAAGAGAAGGATGGCAACCGCAGCACCGACCATGGCCCCGAAGATATCAGCGGCGGCAAAGATCAGTTCAGTCGCAAAACGCTGATGGTCCACACTCGGCCCGTTAAACATCGCCCCCAAGACCATCAGAACGATAGCCAAAGCCGATGTAACCAACATCAATCGTTGCTCTTGTTGACGCTGTTGGCCCACCAAGCCAACCAAGACGTAAGCAGCGGATGAAAGCGTAAGAACACCGAGCAACATGGTTGGCCAAAAAATGTACCAATACCTGTTGACCTCGCCGGGATAGGTCGGGGTCAAGACCCACCAGTGCATCGCCTCAAGCCACAACACGCCCACCACCACCATGACGATGCCAACGGTGCGATCGGTCCGGCTCAAGCGGCCAACGGGCACATGGCCCGAGAAAGCGATTTGGTAGAGACCAACCCCCAACAAAACACCTGGACCTACCAAACTACCGAGGAGGTGCCCGAAGGCGCTTGAGGGAGAGAAGGGCAATGTCCAGGGCGTCAACATCAACGAAAGGAGGCCCAAGCCAAAGAGGGCACCGCCGAGACGGCGCTGCCCTTGAACCTTGGAAAAGAACGCCAACATGCCCCCCACGACGACGAATAGCCCTGCGAGCCAGAAGAAAACGATGGCTTGCGTCGCCTCTTCCATGGCGTATGCTGTACGGAGACATTTATAGAGAATCCCACCGGGAGAACCGCAGTGCCCCGAACGCACCGAAAGCGGTGGCGGAGGGCATAAATACCCCTCCTCTGTGGGCTGAACGCTTCGGTGTTCACATGGTGAAGCGACCCCGTCAAGTTATGCGATACAGCCCGTCTGCTGGCAAGCACACCCTGCACACCGTTGAACGTGTCAAGAAAAAGCGAGCTTCCGAGCTTCGCTGGGGTCAGCGACGTTTCCGCCGAGTGATGGCTGGTTACCGTGGTTTCCCACGTCCAAAACCCGACGGTCGTGAAAAGCCCACGAAGCGCGTCAACATTCTTTACCGGTGCACAGAAACCGGAAAAGCCCACTACGCACCTTGCAAGCGTGCAAAGAAATTCGAACTTGTGGATCGATGAGGTGAACCCAATGACCAACCATTTTCTCCGAGTAAGTTGCCGCGATTGCGGAAGCGAATCCATCATCTTTTCACGCGCCACGACATCCATCGCTTGCGGTGTTTGCAGCGCAACCTTGACCAAGCCAGCCGGCGGCAAAGCAGACCTCGTCGGTTGCACCGTTGTGGAAGCACTGAACTGAGGAGGCTGAGCCTCCATGTCAAATCAAGACCGCGCAACCCCCGAAGAAGGGGAATTGGTGGTCGCAACCATCACCACGGTCAAACAAAACGGTGCGTACGTTCTCCTTGACGAATACGAGGGGATTGAGGGCTTCATCTTCATTGGCGAAATCGCCTCAGGTTGGGTCAAAAACATCCGAGGTTTCGTTCGAGAAGGCCAACGTGTGATTTGCAAAGTCATGCGAACTCGCCGAGATGGCTCCTCACTGGAACTTTCCCTCAAGTCGGTTTCAGAAGAACGCCGACGAGACCGTCTCCAAGAATGGAAGAACGAACAACGAGCCCATCAACTCCTCAAGGTCCTCGGTGAAAAAGTCGGATGGAGCGAAAGCGAAGTCGCTGAACAGTCGATTGAATTGACCGAAGCCTTCGGTGGACTTTACACCGCTTTTGAAGAAGCAGCAATGCAGGAAGGTGCGCTCCAAAACGCCGGTTTCGAAGGCGATTGGATGACCGCCTTCATCGAACTCGCCGTGGAAAACATCATTCCGCCGTTTGTTGAGGTACGTGGCACCTTGGTGTTGAGCATCAACGACATGAATGGCGTCTCGGTGATTCGCTCAGCCTTAGAGGCGGCCGAATCCCTCTCTAATGAAACCGAAGAAATCGAGGTCAAATGCTTCTATGATGGTGCACCTTCCTACAGAATCGAACTTCGTGCACCTGATTTCAAGGTTGCAGAGACGATGTGGGAAGAGGCAACCCAGGCCGTGGTCAATCACATGACCGCTGCCGGTGGTGAGGCGACCGCCGAACGAGAGTGATTCCATGGCAAAACAACGTATGCAACAATGCCTCTCATGTGGAGCGTTCTCACTCAAAACAACCTGCCCGTCCTGTGGTGAGCGTGCACAAGCTGCTGCCCCCTTGAAGTGGTCTCCAGAAGATCACCGAGCCGCACTCCGTCGAAAGATGAACGGCGTTGAGGAAGCGTCGTGGCCCGCTCAACTCGCTACCTTGCCCAACCTTGAAGACTTGAAGTCACAAGCTGCCTCAGAAGAAGAGTGAACGCCCGGCAAAAGAAGTGCACCAAATCAGGGGCAACCGACGGTTTGGAATCTCAAACATTATACTGCGTGTTGCGTCGATGGGCAGTTCATGACCATGCGAATTGAATGGCGAGGAGGCACCACCGAACTCCCCCGTGGTGCAACAGCCTTGGTGGCCTTCCCCGGCGTTGGCAACATCGGTAAGATGGCCGTAGACTCCGTTTGCGAACTTCACGAATCGGTTGAACTCGTTCGCCTTCACCCCGTTGGCTTGCCCCCGCATGCCCACTTGGATGAGGATGGCTTGCTCGCACCCCCGCATCTGACCGTTCGCCAAATACAAACACCCAGTGGAATCCCGTTGATCACCCTGACTGGAAAAACACAACCCACCGAACCGAGTCAACAATCCGTGTTGGCCGGGGAATTAATGGCCTTCTTCCAAGACCAAGGCGTAGCGACAGTACTGGTGCTCGCTGGCATGTTTGACAAGCCGGAGAACAAAGAGACCTTTGCGGTTGCAAGTTCGGCATCCTTCCGAATTGACATGGAAAGCATGGGGGTTGATGTCCGACGAGACAAACCCAAATCTGGTGCCGTTGGCATGCCCGCTTTGCTCGCTTCCATGGGCCCGCTTTACGAACTCAATTCGGCTTGCGTCATTGCGACCAGCGTTGGTACCAGCGCCGACATCATGGGTTCTCAAAGGGTGATTGAACACCTCGAGCGATGGTTTGGCTTTGGCTTGACCGTCCCCACCGGCGGTGGCGAATGGTTACGTGAAAAACTCGAAGCCATGGCACCCTCCGTGAAGGAAGACCTCGTGAAGGAAATGACCACCTCTCACGATGCGTTCTACATGTGAAACAGAGCGCCGAGAGAGGGATTTGAACCCCCGCGTCCAAGGGACAGTGGATTTCGAATCCACCGCAATACCGGGCTATGCGACCTCGGCTCCATCCCCCGGCTCTTGCGCCACCGTCATAAGCATGATGTTTGGTCGGGATGTCATGGACGTCCGCTTTCACGGGAGGGATGTTGACATCACCGTCCAAGTTGACCCCGGTACCACCGTTCGCAAGGCTTTGGAACTGGCCAATGTCTTGCCCTCGATGGTGATCGTCAGTTACGACGGAACGGTTCTACCGCATTCAACCCCGCTCCAACAGCACGTGGAGCTTTTGGTAACCACCATCTCATCAGGCGGCTGAGCGGTCCACACGCTCAATGATTTGCAGTCGCGAATTCCGAGTATAATCACAACGGATTTCGGAAGCCCACGCATCCAAACCAACGTTTGCGATAACAACGACGTCGCCAACCGTAAGCATGGCGTATTGTGAATTCCAGTCGTCTGCCCAACCCTCGACCTTACAGGCACCCGTATGGTCCATCAACATGAGGCCTTTTCGAGACCAAGCCTTCCCGTTTTTACCAACACCTGATTTTTCATAAGTGTAGATCACGGTGCCACCAACGTTATGCTTCGCTTGAAAATCAAACAAGTCAAAGGATTCCACATCGGGGTCATCGTCCGCCTCTAGCCGAGCGAAGGGGTCCATTTTCAGAACGATTTCACCTTTCCAATTGATGGTGAAGACGGCGTCCTTAAGCAGAACTTTAGCGCCTTTCATGGCGGGCACAGCAACCGTTGGTTCACCATCAGCATTGACCGTTGAGACCACTTGAATGTGAGCCGAATTGGTGCCTTGTTTCAACGTCATCCTCAAAGGTATGTTATCTCTTACATAGCCCACTGAGAACAATTCCCCCCGGACAGTCGCTCGTGGGTTGAGCAGACCAATTTCCTGAAGTGGCGTTTGTTGATTGAAACTTGGAAGTTGAACGGAAGACGAAAGTCGTGGTTCGTCAGTCCCTTCGCCCCCCGGACACACGGCACGCCAATCACACCCTTCGCACCGGGATGTCGAAGGCGGCTCTGACGGCTTTCCACCCGGCGAGAAACCTCGCATCGCTTTGGGCGCAGGCGGACAATCAGCGAGTGATGGTGTGGCGTCTTTCAAGTCGTCCCAGAGGGCTTTCATCTCCGCCTCAATCGCTTCCATCTCCTCCGAACTGGGGACGGGGATGGACTTGATGCTGGGGTGGCCAAGGTACCAAATTTGGAGACCACCAACCGTTTCTTGTCGGTTGTGGGTAACGTACCACAACATAGCGTACATCTTGAGTTGTTCAACATAATCTCCCGAACGGTCGTTTGCTCCCAAACTCGCTTTGAGATCAACGATGACCGGCGTTCCGGACCAGCGATAAACCAAGTCGTATTCCCCCTGAAACCAATGCTCGGGATGAATGGCATTCATGGTGAACTTTGGTGCACTTGGGTCAACGAACCAAGGGCGCGCGAGTTCCCAGGCCTCGGTCCATGAAACATGACCTTCGCCACGGAGGGGGTGACCCCCTTCGAAGGGTTGGTGTGGAAAACCATCGGGAGCGGGCCAGAGCGCCCGTTCACCTCGACGCCACTCCTCTTTGTTCGGCCCCCCGTCTTGGTTAAAACAGCGTTCAACTTCATCAAGGTGAAATCGGAGGCCGCTCTCAACCATGGCCATGCATCGGTCGGGATCGACCTGACTCCACTCCCCTGCTTTTCGTTCATCCTTTTCCCATTCCAGCCGCATGCGCTCCAACGCCGGCGGCAGATGGATGCGGCACCGCTCGATAGCCCACGCTTCGAGCGCAGCTCTGGATTGCGGCAATTCTTCGGGGGGAAATGGCATCAAACCCATCGCTGGCCAAACGTACTCCTTTCCTTGCAGGGGTTGACCATCCTCGTTGTATGGCGAAGAACCAATGGCGTTTTGGCTTGCGTTTGAAACGATAAAACCTGGAGACTCACGCAGCACATGACAGACGGCTTCCTCAACCGCCCTCCCGACAAAAAGCACCGGAATTTGGGGCATTTTGAACCGGTAAACTTTCTGATAAAACCAAAGGCGGGGACAAGCCAAGTAGGTGTTGGCTTGACTGGCCGACATCCGGTTGTAAGGCCCGACGGCATCGTTCTCTCTCTTGGCCATGTGCACGGGCATGAAACGACCAAAGCACCCACTCTTTTTCAAGCCTCAGTGCCTTGATGGTGGTTCAATGTTGAGTGAAAGTTTCCAATCGGGTTTTCCGATTGTCGATACGGAGTTGCAGAAGACCCGACCGCCACCCAAGTTCGACGCCCGTCATCGCCACGCCATCGCCGGGTCGCAAACTCAGCAAGCGTTGATTGATGCTGGCACCGAAGGCCACCACCTCGGCGAGATGATGTCCATCCCAGAGCATCAGCGTGAGCATCCCCCATGGTTTTCCATCAACACGCGTACCGGAACGGCGACGGATGCCGATGACATGCCCCTTGACGTTGGTTCGTGTCCGAAGCAGGCCCAGACGTGTCAGTTCCGGGAGCGTTGCCTTATCCACATCGGCGTGAGAATGCAAAACAGTGGTGGCATCAACATAGAGACGAGGTTGGTCCCGCCACACCCCCGGAAGTGCGTCCACCAGCACGATCTCCTGTTCCATGTGGTCATGCAGTTGAGAAAATGCACCGGGTTCGCTTTCCTCAACGATGATGTGTTGCTGACCAACGACCAAAACCGCACCCAAAACGGGTTCAGCGAAATGATTGGGCATCGGCCCCCAAGCCCCGGTTAAACGACCTCGGACGGCGACGCGCCCTTGGACATCACCAAGCGGCGCATAGGGGGTTTTCATGGACACCTCCGGCAGGGTCGTAATCCAAGAGAGATGCTCGGGCACGGACCATTCGCCAGCGGCCGTGCGAGACACAGCACACCAGCCACAACCTGTTGCTTCACCCTGACAGGCCTCTGAAGGAGCCACGGGGAAGGACTTCACGCCTTTTTCAGCACGCTGCATGGCGCGGTGGTGTTCGTGGAAGGTGGAGGTGAGCCCCGCCATCTCGTTCTTGGCCGGCGGAGCATACGGGACGCGATGCCCGCCGTTGAGGTACCAGCCTTCCATGCCGTTGACGGTTTGACCGTCATGAGTTTCATGCCACAACCATGCGTAAAACCGGAGTTGGTGTTCAAGAGAGGAGGCAAAAGCCGAGCCCGGAGAACCTGATTTGATATCGACGATTCGAACCTGACCGTCCCAACGAAGGACCATATCCAATTCACCTGAGGCCCAACCATCCGGGTGGTAAAGGCGTTGGGGCTGATGGACACGCGGGTCTTTGAACCACGGTCGAGCACACTCCCAGGCTTCATGCCAGGTGATGGGGGCTTCGGGTGCCGACCATGACGGCGAAGAAGAGGCTGCCCATGCTCGTTTCTCAACATCCCTCACCTTGTCGGGAAGCGGGAAGACCGGCACGGTGCTTTGAGCAGGTTCGGGAACCACAAACGGCTGTTGACCGGTTCTTCGTTGATGGAGGTAGGGTCCTCCGTTTTGATTGAAGCATGCGTGGACTTCTTCATAGAACAGGCTCAAACCGCCAGCGAGACGTTCCTCCAACGAGGCTACATCGACTTCATCCCATGCGTCTTCGCTTGTTTTCCAAAGCACCTCATCCCACATCGTCTCGCCGGTAGCCAAAGCTCGCTGAGCCACGTCGGCGACATTGCCAGAGGCCCAAGTGTTCAACTCCTCAAAACTGGAAACCTTTGGTGGGTGCATCATCAACAACTCGCAGAGAGCGTCTTCAAGCACGATACCCAAGATTTGTGAGGGTCGCGTGGGCCCTTGAAGACCGATTTGATAGGCAAAGAGCCACTGTTTTGGACATCGCAAATAGGTCGTCAGCGAACTCGCTGAAATCCGGCCTCTGGTTCGCCCAAGTGGACCTCCACGAGGGGGAAGACCTACAGGCATATCATGGCCTCCTTCACGAAAGCAAGGCCCAGCAGAACATCATGCATCGTAGGAATAGTAGTCACCACTGTTTCGTTGTTCCCGGTCTTTTCTGCTCTCGTTCTTGTTGATTCGGGGGCGACGTGAATCGTGGTCTCGTCGGAAGGTGACGTCAACCCCTGCCAAGAAACGATTCATACCTTCTCTCAGGTTGTAAGGGCCAGTTGCGCGACCCTCAACCCCGCCCTTACCCTCAAAGACCAAGAGCGAATCCGAAACAATATCGATGAAATAAACGTCGTGATCAATAACAAAGGCCGACTTCTCGTTGGCTTCCATCGTTCTTCGGATGGCTTTGGCGGCTTCCATACGAGCGTTTGCGTCCAAATGAGCCGAAGGTTCGTCCAGCAGGTAAAGGTCGGCCTCGCGTCCCAAGCAAACGGCAATGGAGACCGCTTGACGCTCCCCCCCCGAGAGTTTCTTGACTCGCTTCGGCAAGAGTTGGTCGATGCCTAAGGCTTTGATGACGTTCACGTTGAACTCACCGCTTCGCCAACGGGGGCCCAATTCACTGTCCAACCACAGTTGAACCGAACCGTCAATATCCACATCGATATGTTGGGGTTTGTAGGAAATCGTGGCGTCGGCAGTGACCCAGCCCCCGTCGTATTCATGCTCACCAGCGAGGATTTTGACCATGGTCGATTTTCCGGTACCGTTTGAACCGACGACACCGACGACTTCAGACCGGTGTACGGCCCCCTCGCCTGAAGTGAGTTTAAACTCACCAAGTTGCTTCTCGAGCCCGCCCCAGCTGACGACCGGCGTACCAATCTCTGCGTTCCGGTCACGATGACGAAGGAATTTGATCGGCTTATCCCGAATGCGGACGTTCTCTTCAGGAAGAAAACCGTCAAGGTAGGTGTTGATGGCCTGGCGCGTCGAGCGTGCTGGCGTAAAGATGCCGAAAGCCCCCTTCTTTCCGTACACGATGTGAACCAGATCGGCCAACACATCGAGGACCGCCAAATCGTGTTCAATAACGATGACACGCTTGGTTTCGGCGAGGTCTTGGATAATACGCACGATCCGCATTCGTTCGTGGATGTCAAGATATGAAGAGGGTTCATCGAAAAAGTACACCTCCGCGTCTCGGAGAATCGTAGCGCAGATGGCCATGCGCTGCAATTCACCACCCGAAAGTTGCTGAACGGTGCGTTGGAGGAGATGGTCGATGCCCAACGAACGCGTGGTTGCTTCGAGCAGGCCTCGCTCGTCCACTTTCGTCAAAAGATCGTGCACGGTACCGTTGATGCGTTTTGGGAGTTTATCCACGTTTTGTGGTTTGAGCGCCACGCGGATGCTCCCCTTTTGGATGGCGATAAAGAAATCCCTGAGTTCTCCTTTCGGAAGCGATTCGATGACGTTGTCCCAATCTGGTTCTTGGTCAAGCCAATCCCCCAGATTGGGGGTCATGCGGCCAGATAGGGCACTGATGGCGGTGGACTTGCCCATCCCGTTAGGGCCAAGAATACCCACAACGCTTTCTTTGGAGGGCGTTGGTAAGCGGAACAAACGGAAACCGTTCATGGAATAACGATGAATCATATCGGTCTCGAGTTCACTGGGAAGGTTTTCGATGATCAGAGCATCATGGGGGCACTTGTTGATGCAGATGCCGCATCCGATGCACAGGCTTTCGGAAATGTGGGGCTTCCCGGTCTGCTCGTCCATAATGATGCATTCTTGCCCGTTTCGGACAGGTGGACAGAACACTTGACACTCGTCGTTACACTTCTTCGGTTGACAATTGTCTTCCTTAAGAACCGCAACACGCATTCCGTCACCCAGCCTATCCTCTCGTCTTTTCTATTTTGTTTCACCTGCCGTTCCCCGGTCAAAAACCGGGAAAGACAGCCAAAGTGCTGTTGCTCAAATGAGACCCTTGAGATGCTCATGTCCTCGGATGAGGCGGATGGTGCACGGGGTGGGGAATTTCATGCTGGCCTTGCGAAGCGCATCACGGGCGGTGAGGTAGTGCTCGGCGTTGACCTGAATTGAAATGACTCGCTGGCCACGCTTTACACGGGCAGCTGTTCCGACGTTCTTACCGAAAGCACATCGCATACCTTGTGAAACACGGTCTGCACCAGCACCGGTGGCTTGCTTGTTCTCTCGGAGCACGTGGTGAGGGAAGGTGTGAACTCGAAGAGCGTAGCCTTGTGCACCGGCCTGATTACGAATCGTGGAGTTGGAGACGACACGAGCGGCCTCCAGGGCCGTGTGACGAATTTGAACATCGTTGTCGGCACGAAGTTCGATGACCACTTGGAATTGTCCGGTTTCAGCAGCACGGCGGTTTCCGACGTGGAATTGCATGATACGGTTGTTGGGGACACCACCGATGTACTTTCGGCGGGTGTAGGCAGGGCCTTTCAAACGGCGGTACATCACTGCTGGTTTACGTGCCATAGGTATGCCTCCAAGCATTCCTGCGACCGATGCTCCCTTTATGATATCTCCGCCCCCGCCGACAACCCTCAACCGGCCGCCACTTCGCACCTGATGGAAGCAAAGTCTTCATGGGGCGGACCCCACAGCATGATGCATGGCTGGAGGGTGGCGCCGACTGCTTGAGGAGGAATCCGAACACCAGTGGCTTACACTGTCCTTTTTCACCCTTTTCGTGTTGCTCGGAGCGTTCGCCATCAGTGCTACCGGCCATTTTGTCGGCGACCGCATCACCAATGTCACTGCACAGCATCAGGGTGGATTGGTCCTTGACATCGAATACCATCAAAACAACGCCTCCTACACCTCCCTCGTTTACGCCCCAGGGGCAGGCTACCACCTGTTCACCGAACACGTGGATGACGGTACGGTCAGCGCGGTCTACAGTCCTGGGAGCACGGATCTGGGCGATGAAGTCAATTTCTTGAAAGCCATGCCCGACGGCGAAATCCTGTTCTCTGTTCAACCCAATCAACTGGTAGGTTTGCAGGGTAACACCATGGTGACCTATGATTATGGGTCAGAGGAGAGTGCCTTTACCGTGCTCGATGTTGCTGAATTTGAAAACAAAGCGGCCACGCAGCGGTTGATGCTCACCCAAGAAGGAAGCTCGAACTCCTTCCGAGGCGTCGTTGGCATGGTACCCACCGCCCCGATGTCAACCTCGTCTGGAGTTCAATGGCACCATGTAGAAGCGCACTCCGAAGGACTCTGGGTAGGTCTTGGCACCCATATCAGCACATCAGGGGCCGACGGTTCAAGCCCCGCAACCCCCGAGCCAAGGCCAGTTCTTGGTTGGATCACATGGAACGGAGACGAAGCAACGCCCGTTCTTCGAAACGTCCAGATGTTCGCCTCAGGTATTTTTCATTCCTTTGGTTCTTCAGGAACCGACATGATCGTCGGTGGCACCGTTGAAAGTTTGGTCATCGCATCAAATCAAGAGGTGCGGGCATTGGATGCACCCTCGGCCATGGTGGTGAGCGACCAGGAAGGCACGGCGTGGTTCATCGGTGCTCTTGGCTCGACCACGATTTCAACGTACGATGAAGGCGTGTTTGAGGTGCACCAACTCAGTCGCCCCGTGCCGGTTGAACTTTCCGATGCGGGGGCTCAAGACGACTACATTCACGTTCACGGCACAAATGCTGAAGGCGAGCCCATTCAATGGTCCATCGACATCACAGCAGAAGGCTCTATAGAGAGTGGCCGTGGATTCTTGAACCTGTTGTTCCTCCTCGGAGGTGGGGCGTTGCTCACCATGATGTTCACCTACGCAGTCAAGCAACTTCGCACACAAGCATAATCCGTTGTCCGGCAGCGGATATCGGCTTTGACGAGCCATCATCTTGAGAACCTTCATGTGCCCTCGTCGGCCTTCTCAGACTCCAGCGTAAGCCATGGAGGGTGCAACCATGTCAAAAAGAGGAATGATGGACCAGTTCTTTGACATCAAAGAACAGCATCCTGACACGGTTCTCTTCTTCCGAATGGGAGATTTCTACGAACTCTTTCACGACGATGCAGAAGTAGCGGCGGATGTGCTTGGCCTTTCGCTGACCTCTCGAGACAAAAACGCCGACCAACCCATCCCCATGGCGGGCTTCCCATGGCACGGGCTTGAAGACCATCTGCGCACCATGCTCCGGGCTGGCTACAAAGTGACGGTAGCAGAGCAAGAAGAAGAATTGAGACCTGGAGCCAAATTACTGGAGCGAGTGGCGACCAGAGTTTACACGCCCGGCAGCCTCTATGAGGAGGGGTTGTTGGAAGGTGATGAGCAGTCCCTGCTCGCCGGTGTTGTGCTGGGCCCAGATGCCTTGGGCCTCGCCGTGCTTGATGCATCCACCGGGAAGGCGTGGGCGAGTTCACACGAGGGGCCCGAACGATTCACTCGCCTCCAAGATGACCTTCTCCGATGGCAACCAAGCGAGCTTGTGATCTCACCAAAAGACGCCGAAAACGACCACCTCGCCCCCCTCTTTCCCCGCTTGGAGTCTACCATGGTGAGCCAACATCAACTCAGCCAAGCAAAACGAGAAGAACGATTGCGAAGCATGCTTGATGTGGCGGATTTGGGGCACTTGGACCTGGACCATGCTCCGTTGGCCATTTCGGCTACAGGCCTCGCAGCTGACTACCTCGCGACGGTTCACATGCGCCAAGACATCCCCCTTCAAGACGTTGAACTTCTGGAAGAACAAGGCCACCTGCTGTTGGACCAAACCACCCTACGGAATTTGGAATTGACGTCAACCTTGGCAGGGGAATACGACGGAAGTTTGCTTTCCACCCTCAACCGATGTCGAACCGCCATGGGGAGGCGGCTTCTGAAAACCTGGCTCTTGCATCCGCTTTCCAACACGGAGGCCATTCAAACGCGCCATCAAGCCGTGGCGACCCTGACACGATCGGCTCGCCGGTTGGACGGCATGCGCACCTCCTTGAAGGGAATCCGAGACATGGAGCGATTGGCCACCCAACTCGCTTACCAACGCAGTAATGCAAGGGATTTGGTCGCCACAGCCCATGCCCTTGAGCGGATGCCCGCCCTCGTGCAATGGTGCAATGACAGCCAGGACCCACTCCTCATCCACCTCAGTGAAGGCCTCGACCAACTTGAAGAGATGAGGGAGACCATTCACAACACCTTGGACGAACATCCTCCCCTCGGTTTGCGGGACGGAGGACTCCTACGAGCCGGGGTGGACGAGGAAGTTGACCGCTTGCGAAGCGTCACGTCAGAAGGAAAGGCTTGGTTCACCAACCTTGAACAACGGCTCAGAGAGGAATTGGCTATCCCTTCGCTCAAGGTCAAGAACAACCGACAAGTGGGGTGGTTCATCGAGGTCACCCAAGCGCACATCGAAAAAGTTCCAAACACGTGGCGAAGGAAGCAACAATTGACCAACGGCTCTCGCTACACTACGGAGGAATTGGTTGAGCGGGATGACTTGTTGCTCACCGCCGATTCAAAACTGAAAGAACTTGAGTACCGCCGGTTCCTCGAACTTCGCACCTATTGCGGCACTCAGGCGGCGACCTTGGCTGACATCGCCCGACGGGTCGCTTCCATCGATGTGTTGCAGTGCTTCGCATCGGTGAGCAGGGAACGTAATTGGACCAAACCCGAAATCACGGACAAGCATCAAATCCAACTTGATGGCGCTCGCCACCCCGTGTTGGAAACTCAGTCCGGTTTTGTCCCCAACGATGTTTCGATGAACCAAAAGCGGAGTTTTCTGCTCATCACGGGCCCCAATATGGGTGGGAAATCCACCTACCTTCGGACGGTGGCCTTGGTCACTGTTCTTGCACAGGCCGGATGTTTTGTTCCCGCCAAGCAAGCCAAGGTGGGATTGGTTGACCGGATTTTTACACGGGTAGGAGCAAGTGACGACCTCAAGCGGGGGCGTTCGACCTTCATGATGGAAATGATCGAGGTAGCCCACATCCTCAAGCGGGCCACGCAGCGTTCCCTGGTCCTGTTGGACGAGATTGGACGAGGCACCTCCACTTTCGACGGCCTTTCCATTGCGTGGTCCGTCACGGAGGACATCTGCTCAAGAATCGGTGCCCGGACGCTTTTTGCCACTCATTACCACCAACTCATCGGCCTGGAGGGCGAGGTAAACGGGTTGTGCAATGTCCATGTCCAAGTGGCTCAAGTCGACGGGAAACTTCGCTTCCTCCACACCGTTGCAGATGGGCCATGCGATGATTCATACGGTGTTCAAGTCGCTGCTTTGGCTGGCCTACCCCGAAGCGTAGTGGAGCGTGCAAGCGACTTACTCGCCTTCCTTGAGCAGCAAGCAGGAGGTGCAAAAGCGGGTGAACACGGCGCACCACAATCAAGAGATTCGGGCCAAGCCAGCCTGATGGGGTATTTCGCAGCTGCAGCCATGAAAACTTCTTCGCCAACGCCGCCTGCGTTGTCGCCAAGTGTTGAGCGAATGATGCAACGCCTGCAAGAGACCAATGTTGACGATCTGAGCCCGCGTCAAGCCCTCGAGGTCCTTTATGCCCTGAAACATGACATGGAGGAGCGAACATGAAGCCAGACAAAATCAGGCAGCTGGATGAAGCCACCATCGGTTTCATTGCAGCGGGTGAAGTTGTCGAACGCCCCGCACAGGTGGTCAAAGAGTTGATTGAAAACAGCCTCGATGCGGGCTCAACTTCCATTGTCATCACCGTTGAACGGGGCGGATTTGACCGTCTTGAGGTTGAAGACAACGGCAGCGGGATTGCTCAAGCTGACCTTTCCCTGGCCCTTGACCGGCACGCCACCTCCAAACTCAGCAGCAAAGAAGACTTGGCCTCCATTCTCTCGCTCGGTTTTCGGGGTGAAGCGTTGGCCAGCATTGGTATGGTCTCTCGCCTCAAAATAGCCAGTAAACCCGAAGGTTCGCAGGGTGCAAGCATCGTGATGGAGGACGGAATTAAGTCCGAAGCCCAGCCCTACGGAATGGCCAACGGAACCATCATTTCGGTCGAACATCTCTTTCAAAACACCCCTGCGCGACTCGCGTTCCAACGACGACCAGAAACAGAAACGGCCCGAATCGTGGACGTGGTTGTTGACCATGCACTTGCCCATCCAACTTGCGGTTTCCACCTGAAAACTGAACGCAGAACACTGCTCAATGTTCCGGCGACGGAAAACATGCTTGACCGACTTTACGACATCATGGGTGCGCAGGCCACTGAATTGGTTGAACTCAAATTACCCCCCGAAGATGAGGAGGCCCCCGGCGAGGAACGCTGGAGCGGGTGGATCAGCACACCCGACATCACGCGAGGAAAGGGAGACGACATCCACGTTCTCATCAACCGCCGTCCTGTGGGCGCAGGCCCGTTTTTGCAAGCCATCCGCCGAGGCTACAAAACGCGCCTTATGCAAGGCCGCCACCCGTTGGCCGTGGTGAACCTCCAATGCCCTCCCGAGGAAGTGGACGTGAACGTCCATCCAACGAAGCGGGAAGTGCGTCTTCGTCATTCTTGGCGAGTTTTGGAGCGGCTTGAACGAGCCATTGCCTACACCCTTGAAGCCGTGCCGACCGAGCCCGATGCGACGGGTGAAATCCCTGGCCTTCAAGGACTCTCAGGCGGATCGATTGCTAAACCAGTTGAAACTTACTTTACCGGACCGCCTGTTGAAACCACGGTTGACGCCTCCATCTCAACGGCGGCGGGCATGACGGCAAAACCGGAGGGCAAGACCGCCACAGCTTCCGTTCGGCCACCGGCCTGGGCGCTTGCTGCCGGTCGGCAATTGAACCTCGTTGGCCAAGAAGCGGAAGAACAAGCAAAGGCGGAAAAGGAGCGACCTGTGTCAGCGTCCCCTCTTGGACAAGGGGTTCTCCCAAACCTTCCTTCAGCACCAATGGCTGCACCTCTTTCTTCTGCTGAACGCGCCCTGCACCGACATGCAGGTACTGGGTCCACGTCAAGGCCGAGCGAAGAAGCCCCTCTCGAAGGAGACTTGAACGATCTTCCGCACATGGAACCTTTGGCACAATTTGCGGACTCCTACATTCTTGTCCAAGCTGAAGACGAGTTGCTCCTCATCGACCAGCACGCCCTGCACGAGCGTGTCCGATACGAACGATTGCGGCACAGTGGCCAGGCGTGGGAGCCACAACAACGGCTCTCTCCGCTTCCTCTGAACCTCGATGCGAGGCAATCCGCCCTCGTCGATGCACATCATGAGCGGCTCCATGACCTTGGGTTCCACCTCTCAAAAGAGAAAGAGATGTGGGTGTTGAATGCCTCGCCGCAACTCCTCGGGGGCGACCAAATCAAACCCTTCCTTCTCGATTTGCTTCAAGATTTAGCGCTTGATGGTGGCCCGCTTGAAACCATGGAAGCAAAGAAAGACCACATCGCCTTCATGAACGCCTGTCGAGGGGCCGTGAAAGCCAATGAATCGCTTTCCTTACCCGAAATGCGACGCCTCCTTGATGACATGCGCCGAATTCAAAACCCTTGGGCCTGCGTCCATGGACGCCCGACATCGTTGCGAATCTCCATTGATAGTTTGGACCACCACTTTGGGCGTCATGGCTGAGTTACCAAGGCTGATGAAGAATATTTTCAACGGATACACCGGCTGATTTCCACCGTTGAACCGCCTCTGGGTCGGCGACTTCGTGAAGGTCCGATCCCTCAACCAGAACCGTATCTTTACATCCCATCGCTAAGACCAGGGCCGTCATTTGCATTCTATGATCACCATAGGTTCGGACGAGACCTTGGGGTTGGACAATGGCTTGCCCACCTTCCACCGAGAGGATGCCGTTTTCAAACGTAGAGAGAAGACCGAATTGAGCAAGGAGTGCTGTGGTCCCGTGTGTGCGATCGGTTTCCTTGAAAGCGGCATGTTGCGCGCCGACGATGCTTCCTCCACCTGCGAGAGCGAGCAAGGCAGCGAGCGGTGTGATGAGGTCGTTGGCATGTTGAAGGTTCACCTCGATAGGCGATGCCTTCCCCTCGACGGTGATGGACCGCTCGGTCAGAAGAAGGCCAAGAGAAGGAGCGACTTCAAACAGCACTTCGTTGCCCAATGCATCCTCTGTCGCCGGAGTACCGTTCAGGAGAACCGAAGCACCGGCAACTTTGGCGGCCAAACAGGCAAAAGACAACATCGAAGCGTCAAGAGGGAGGTGGACCGAAGCGTCGGTGATGGTGGGCACCCAGGGTTCGAGTTCCCCGTTGCGAAGACCCCTTTTCGCTCCCGTTCGCTCACACAATGTTTTCGTCAATCCACTGTGGCGAAGCGAGACTCCCTCGCCGGAAGCGAGAAGTTTCAGGCCCCGGGGTAGGGCGGGGGCGGCGAGATGCCAAGCTGTCATCGGTTGACTTGAGGTCGACACGTCAAGTTCCATCTCCTCAGGCGGCGACCAGGGGCCCTCAACCAGGAGAGGCAACCCCTCAACACTTGCACCGTAGGAAACTTTGACACCGAATTTTTTCAACGAGGTGATCATCACATCGTGGTTTCTTGAACGCAAGGAGGCATCCCCGTCCAGCATGACTGGAACGTCAAATCTGGCGCACAACGCCATCAAAATTCGAAGGGCGGTCCCGGAATTACCAGCATGAAGCACGCTGATAGGGGGCTGCAGCCCGTTGGTGCCCACTCCGTGTATCTTCCACGCTACACTCCCTTTCGCTGGCTGGTCATCATGGTTGGTTGAAACCTCCAAAGCCTCTCCGTTGGAACCCAAGTCGGTGATCAGAACGCCCATTTGGCCCAAACAACGACGCATGGACACGATGTCCTGGCCGGCGTTTCCGAGCCCGTTGAGAACAACTTCCTGCTCGGATTGTGCCGCCAAGGCGAGCCAACGAATGGCGTGGCTTTTTGACGGAGGGAGATTCCATGTTAATTCATCTATAGACGCCCCTGGCGTAATTTCAAGAGCGGGAATCAAACTCCCCATGCCGTCTTTGAGGGTGGGAGACCAGCGCTTTACCCAGGCCTTGCCCATACACGCGGCTGGCCCCGGCCTGTCATGAACCCTTGCAATACAGATTCAAGAACCGTGGAGGTGTCCACGGTTCATGGCCCTCACGGACGCATATCAACGTCCGTTGAAAGATTTGAGAATTTCAGTGACTGACCGGTGCAATTTCAGATGCACCTACTGCATGCCTCGCGAACACTTTGGGGCCGACCATGCCTTCCTCCCTCGAGACGAACTGCTGACCTACGAAGAAATCGCCTTCGTCGTCGATGCACTTACCGCCTGCGGCCTTCAAAAGATTCGATTGACGGGAGGGGAACCCCTCCTACGACGAAATCTGAAGGCTTTGGTAGCCATGTTGCGGGAGGTTGGCCCTGAACTCGACCTCGCCATGACCACCAATGGCGCGCTGTTGAAAACTCACGCAGCAGCGCTTCGTGAGGCAGGACTCAACCGAGTTACCGTCAGCCTTGATGCTGTGGACACCAGCACGTTCCAATCCATGTCCGACACTGAACAAGTCGACCCGGAGGTCATCTTTTCTGGCATTGATGAAGCGTTGCGCGTCGGCCTGACCGTGAAGGTGAACACTGTTGTGCGAAGAGGGGTTAATGAACACCAAATCCTTCCCCTCGCCCGCATCTGTCATGAGCGCAACATCTCCCTCCGGTTCATCGAGTACATGGATGTGGGGAATACGAATGCCTGGAAACTGGACGAAGTGGTCGATGGCGCTGAGATCCGATCTCTTCTTGAAACTGAATTTGGAACCTTGACACCAAAACCTTCGGAGGAGCGCAGCGAAGTAGCCAGACGGTACACCCTTGAATCGGGATATGAATTTGGATTCATTGAATCCGTTTCCAACCCCTTCTGCGGCGATTGTTCCCGTGCAAGGCTCTCTGCCAACGGCTCCATCTACACCTGCTTGTTCTCAGCAAACGGAAACGACCTCAAAGGTTTGCTTCGGTTCGGCGCAAATAAAAACGATGTCTTGGAGGCCATTCGGGCGATTTGGGAGAAACGAAATGACCGCTATTCCATGGAACGGGCAGATCGCATGGACGATGAAAACAAGGTCGAGATGTCCTTCATCGGTGGATAAAGGTCAGGCCATCGCAGGGAGCGAAACATCAACAATGAGCGTATCTGATGTCTTCTCAACCAGACGGAAACGCCAGGTGCCGTCGTCAGCCCCAATCGTTTCGGAATCGATGACGAAGTAATCACCTTGGGTGACCGAATAGCCTGCATCCCTATCATGGAACGAGATTTCCGTCCCGATAACGCCGTAAACATCTGCATCAGAAACTTGACCGCGGATGAGAAGGGATTCGGTCACGTTCGCAGGGAGCAAATCGAATTGAAGACGGGCGGGGTCAATGGATTGGTCAAGGCTGGTGATCCTCACGACGTGGAAACCGTTGTCGAGCGCCCGCACGCTGACGGTTGCCTGTGGGGCCGATTTCTCAACCGTGGTCAAGGCCCCTTGCATCAAAACGAACACCATGCTGGAAAGCACGA
Source organism: Candidatus Poseidoniaceae archaeon (assembly GCA_938030705.1). GTDB lineage: Archaea > Thermoplasmatota > Poseidoniia > Poseidoniales > Poseidoniaceae > Poseidonia. The sequence continues at coordinate 76,096 of CALHIR010000010.1, read as the reverse complement.
CGGTGATGGCGAGAAGGAGGACGGTCGCAATCACGGGGCTAACGGCATCTTCATCCCGTCGCATCAGCCCTCGCATGAAATTCCCATCCTGTCAAATCACTTGAACACACCGATGAATCACGGCCTCGAACCAAACGTTTGGCGTGGTTCAAAACAACCAGAGAGGTTTCTCGCACTCCATGGCTCGCTTGATGCCACCGATGGGACCGAGGCAACGAAGAATCAACTCCGTCAAAACGTCGCCTCGCATGAAGGCATAGCCCATGTTCTTGCTGCGGAGGGAATTCTTGAGCGCTGGGCCCATCGATGCGCGCACCCTGTCTTCGTAAGACGAGAGCGGTGTGTTCTTCCTCATGTTGTCAACGATGGCTTCGGCTGCAAAACAACCCGAAATAATGGCTTGACTGATCCCCCCGCCGTTGCTTGGCATGACCAAACCTGCGGCGTCACCTACGGCGAGCGTGTTTCCGTCCACCATCTGTTTTACCGGCCCCCCCATTGGAATCCAGCCACCGCCAAACGAGACAATTTCGAGATTAAGATCGGCACAAAATCGTTCCAAATGCCCTTTCAAATCGCCTTTGAGTTTTCCAGCACGTACGCCCAACCCAACGTTGGCAAACCCGGGTCCTTTGGGGATGATCCACGCATAACCAGACGGGGCGACGGACCCCAGAAACACATCAAAGGTTTCGGGCACCTCGCCCTTGACCTGAGCATAGACGGTTGGCACTTGGTCGTCGGGACGGAACGCTGGGTCTTGCCCGTGCTTGAGTCGACCTACGTGAGCCAGGCTACCAGAAGCGTCGATGAGGTAGTCGCAGGTGAACCTCCCCTCGTTGGTAACCAACAATTCTCGATTGGCTTTTCGTTGTTGTTGAATACGCTTCAACATTGTCGAGATGCGCACTTCGGCACCGGCTCTGACCGCTTTATCGGCGAGGTACCCGTCGAATTGAAGACGGTGGCCAGCAAAGGCATCCAAGGCGAAGTTGTAGGATTTCCCCGAGGGAAGAAACACCCGCATGTTGTCCAGACGGTGGAGGCGAAGCCGTTCGGGGAAGTCAAAATACGTCTTCAACCATGTGTGGTCCTCAAGATGCTTGAACGTCCCAATGACCTCACCCCAGTTGGGGATGCATTCCCCGCACTGGGCGGGATTACCGACGATGGCGCGTCGCTCCAACACCAGCACGTCAATGCCGGCTTCTGCCAAGCGTTGGGCCGCAGCGCTCCCGGCCGGACCTGCACCTATAACGATGACTTGGCGGTGTTCGATTTCACTCACGGCCATGGATTCACCTCAAGCATGCCGATCTTTGACAATGTTTGTGATGAGCAGCATCAAATCTTTGGCCTCGCTATCGGGGAACCGATGCAGTTCTGCTTGCGCCCGTTCAAGATGGGTTCGGACCAAAATTTCAGCGTATTCCATGCTGTCTGAACGCTCCAGCAGCACCATCAGGTCATCGAACTTCTCATCCGAGAAATCTTCGAGAATTTGGGACAGGCGTTCACGGTGTTGCCCGTGAGAGAGGGTCAGCGCGTGAATTAACGGGAGGGTCATCTTGCCTTCGTAAACATCGGCACCTCGGGGCTTGCCCATGCGTTCATCACCGCGCAGATCCAAGAGGTCATCCACGAGCTGGAAGGCCACACCCAGTTCCATTCCGAACCGTTCCAGCGCCTTGGCTTTCTCGTCCTCCAAACCTGCGACCAAACCAGCACTGTAGCATCCTGAAGCGAACGGCCCGGCAGTTTTTCCACGGACGATGGAAAGGTAATCTTCGGGCGAAGTCGCAAGGTTCAACACATGGTCAAGTTGATGGAATTCTGAGACGGCAATGTTCGCACAACAACGAGCGATAATGGAGACAATTTGTGCGGAGTAGCGGCCACCAAGGCCGAAGCCTTGGACGAAAAGCCAATCGCCAGCGATGACGGCTTTGGCCTGGCCTGCTTGAGCGTGGATGGTTGGAATTCCTCGACGCTGTTTTGCTTCGTCGTTGATATCATCATGAACAAGCGTAGCGGTGTGAATGAGTTCGAAGGCCAACGCCAGTGGCATGACCTCTTCTCTGTTTTTGCCGCCCGCCAGTTGGTAAGCCAACAGGAACAAAATCGGACGAAGCCGTTTTCCACCCGCATTCAAGACACGCCCTGCTTCAAGGGCCACCTCACCCGCCCCGGCCTCGAGTTCGTCGCTGATGAGGTCACGCAGAGCCTGGTTGACTTCCTCACGCATGGATTCCAGTGCCGATTGAAGCACCTCAAGACTGCTGCCCACGACCTTGCCACGAGGGTGGGCTTCTTAACCGGTCGTCCACGCCCACGACATGTAAGGGGCGACCCTAACCGAGGTGAACCGATGGAGAAAAGTGAGTATCTCGTGATTCTCACCACGCCGTCAAGGAACGATGGCGTTCGCCTTCAAATCGAGCGAGCTGTGGGCACGCATGGCAAACATCGTGACCTCCGCCTCAAGCAACTCCCCCACATTGAAACGGCCATTCAAACACTTCGAGATGGTATTGGCGATATCGTCGCCATGAGTGCCTTTGATTGGGCCAATCACGATGTTGACGGCCTGACCATAGCCGGGCTTCTGCCACGAAAAGAGCCAACCTGGGTTTTGGTTGCTGATGACAAACCCGAATACTTGAAACAAGGCGCTCTCGTTATGTGTGAGCATGAACTTCTTCGCCGGCAAACGCGACGTATGCGCCCGGATATTGTGTTGGAAACCATCGATGAGGTCGCTGACAGGATAGGAGCAGGGGCGTTGGTCAAGGAACTGGATGACGAAGACATTTGGCCCTGGATAGAGGAACAACGACTCCAAGGTCATCTGGACGGGTTCATCGTGCCTCGGGCCATTCACGCAGGTCATCGCATGAAAGGACGCCGCCACACCTTGGGGCTGCAGCGAGATCAAACCGAAAATAACCGGGAGCGATTTGTCCCGCCGCCTTTGCACGGCTTCACCCTCTTGGTGTCGAGAAAAGGTTTTCCGAAAGCAAGCATCAAGGAAATGCTTGACCCGAGCGCTGAACTGGCTTACCGATTAGAACGAGCCTTGGTCGAAAGTTTAGAACCATCACTGCGACCCATCGTTGGCGCCTATATTGAGCAACGAAAAATTTCAACATTTTTGAAAAAGGCATCCAAGGATGGCGACGAAGCCCTTCTGACGTCCTTGCTCGACCCCAATAAGAAGCGAGGGGTGTTCAAAAGTGGCCCTCGCGTTGAAATGCTCATTGAAACGTTGAACTCCAGCGGCACCGTCACGGCAGCCTGTGAACGGATTGTTCAACCCGAAAATAGCCACCTTGGCATGGTCAACTTGCTCAAAGAATTCATGGAACTGCTCTCGGTCATGACCACCGACCACGAAGGAACCAAACGAAACATTCGGGGCATGCCACGCTCGTTCATGGACCCGAGCCCTCGTCTCATGGATTTGGATGATTGACAACCCTCTCGGCATATGCAAACAGCCGCCAGAACCTGCACTCTTAGCATGGTCGGACAGCGAAGACATATATGCTTTCAATGCGGGAAAAGCCGCAGAGGTGGGGCATCAATGGACACATCAGCGTTGTTGGGCCAACTCTACCAAGCCCGTTTTGACGATCTGAAAACCCTCGCCCAAGAACACGGGATAGCTAAATCCGGACCGGTTGAATCCTTGCGTGCACGGTTGATTCAACATCTCATTTTCCCCGATTGGGATTTTTCGCCTGCTGGACTACGAAGCATCCCTAACAGCGACTTGGGAGAGATTTTGGGCCTGTTCGGAATTAAAAAGTCAGGTTCCATCAAGGCGAGAAGGCAGCGACTGCACCTTCATTTGAACCACGACCCCAAATCCCTCGCCATTGAACGCCTTGACGAGATGACCAAAGACGAGCTTCACGCCATGTGCAAAGACCTCGAACTCACGCTTTCTGGAAATAAACAAGCCCTCCTCGCTCGGGTCGCCGGCGTCCTGGCCTCGCAAGAAAATGCGTGGGGCAAAGTCAAGAAAAGCCTCCGAAGACCTCGTGGACCCGTCAGCGTACCAAAAGCGGCCGCTGTGATGGCGCCCCAAGCCCCCGAAACATTGGAAGAGACCGTCTCGACCTTTGTGGAAGGCCATGACGAAGGATGGACGTTTGAGGAGGAGGTTTCCCTCAAAGAAGACCTTGCCAGCATCGGCCACGATGTTTCATCCTCACGAAGCGATGCCGAACTTGAACACCAACTTCGCCCTGAACCAGCCGAAGACACCAGCGACGTACCGCCGATGATTCAACATACAAGCGGAGATGAAACCCACAGCCTTGAAGTCGAAACCGCATTGATTGAACTCCGGGAGCGGACCGCAGAAATCCATGCCATGGCCCGTGATTTCCTTATGGTCAGTTCGACCACCAATCAAGAGGACATGAACGCCTTCATTCAATCCTTGCGAAGCCAGGGTTTTGCCACCGACCTCCCGCAGGTGCATCAAGCGGTCGCACAGATGATCATGGAACTTGATTTCAAAGTTCAAAACGAAAGCAATGCGGCGATTGCCTTGCCGCAATCTTGGAGCGAACGAGAAGCTCTGCGACGGTTTGAGGAGGTTCGCAGCACCCTGCGAGACCGATTAGAGAACATTCTCGCACTTCACGCAACGGACGTCGTGAAGGCACGAATGGCCTTCGAGCAAGAAGGAAGAGACCTGAACCTTGACCTCCGTGTTCCAAGCGTCTCCGGGCGCTTGCATGCCCTGTTTGACCTCCATATTGAAATCGCTGAATCACAGGCTCTCAACGACCCAGTTGTTCAGCGTCGCCAGCGCATGATGAGAATCCTCCATCGCGGAGCGGTCCACATGCCGGAAAACGAGCGCATGACCATAGAGCGTCTCGAACGCAACATCGCCTCTTTTGAGGAACTCGTTCAAACCATCCTTGAATCTGGGGAAGAAGGCTTTGATGAAGCCCAGCAAGCGCTCGTGATTCGCTTCCTTGAATCGAAGGGATACGATGTCAACACCGCCCAACTTCGCCCACGAGTGTTGGCCTGTGCAGGTATCTTGGGTGCTGAACTCGGTTATATCTCACCCAGTGAGATTCCACGCATCGCACCGGGTGTTTTGGTAACCGAAACGGAAGTTGATGCCATTGTGACCGAGTTGAAATCGCTCGCTGCCAGTTTCAAACCAGACCCAGTCTCTTCGCCCGACGAGGAAAGAGAAGTTGCAGAATCGGTGTCCGATGCCTCGGAGAGTCTTGCACGTATCCGAGGAAAAATCGACCGTGTTGATGAACTGCTCAACCGCCTGAATGGATGATTCAGTGCTGCTGTGCGTAAAAGTTCTGCACCACCGAAGTCACCGTTTGGATATCTGAAATACCACGCTGGCAGAGGTCCTCAATGATGGCTTGTCGTTGTGCGACATGCCTCTCGAAGACATCGGGGGTGACGCCAGCTGCATTGCAGATGGTTTCCCGGAGTTTGGATGGAATGCCAGTTTCTTCAATTTGGTCGGTTGCAGCATTGTACTTCCAAATGGCGTTCAGACGAGGTTTGTCGCCTTCCATCCCAGCAACTTCTGCTACTTCGGTGATTTTTCGGGCCGTTTTTCCGTTGACGTGGAGCCGGGCTTGAATGATGATGAGGTCGAGACCGCTCAGCATGATGGGCGGTACGCTCATCGGTGGATTGATCATACGAGTCACCGTTTCTTGAGCCGTGTTGGCGTGGAGCGAGCCAAAAGAACCGTCGTGTCCCGTGTTCATGGCCGTGAGTAAAGTGGCGCACTCCGGTCCGCGAACTTCACCGACGATGATGCGGTCAGGTCGCATACGCAGGCTTGACTTTAGGCAATCGTTCATGTCAACTTCCTGGGTTCCATCGGGGCGCTCACGGCGAGTTTCCATACGGAGCCAGTGGTCGTGATAGACTTGCAATTCAGCGGTGTCTTCGACCGTCAGAAGCCGACGGGACCACGGAATGTACATGCCGAGACAGTTCAGCGTCGTGGTTTTACCTGAACCGGTTCCACCTGCGATGACAAAGTTGGCTGGACGACTGTCAAGCCCTTCAATCCAGACCCACATCATGGCGGCCAAGCGGGAATTCACCGTGCCGAAGTTCACGAGGTCGATCATGGTGAGCGGGTCTTCCTTGAACTTACGAATCGTTAGCGTTGGCCCGTCAGGCGAGACCGGAGGGATGGTTCCGTTGACACGGGACCCGTCGGGAAGACGGCCGTCGAAGATGGGCACAAGCCCAGGACCATCACCCAAAGGCACGTTGGTGAATGAGGCGATGTTCTTGGCGATTTGAAGGCCGGATTCATCGTCAATCCAAATATTGGTTCGGCACATTCCATGGTTCCGGTGGGCGACCTTCACACATTGGGTTCCGCCGTTGTACATCACCTCTTCAAGGGCATCGTCTTCAAACAAAGCGGCAAGATCACCGTATGGATTGGCCTGGATTTCACCCTCAACATGGTAGATTGGAGAAGGGTGATTGGCTTCGGTGTAAATGGTCACTCTTCCGTATTGTTCCAAAATTTGTTCTGACATGCATTAACCTCCTACGGCTTTGACGGCTCCAAGATAGAGCCCCATGGAGATGGCCATCCACATGGGAAGCCACCACAACGTATCTCTGAGACGACCCATCATGCGTCCGGAAACACCGACGCCAACTGCAGATGCGGCGGCGAAAAAGAGGCTGAAAGTTTGGTTGAAACCAGTAATTTGGAACCCTTTGCTGGCCGGTGCGAACAGGCCGACAATAAAGGCAATCAGAACAGGTAAGCCAACGCTGACAAAGATGATGATGAGCATGCCTCGCCCTGAGAGTTCACTCTCTCGCTGGTTCATTAGGTCGTTGAGTCGCTCGTAATCTCGGCTTAAATCACTCAAGATATCGCGCAGACTGGAATCCTGTTGTATGGCGGTCTCAATCAACATCATGACGCGCTGAACTTGGCTAGAGCGGGTTTTGGCAGCGAACGCAGTGAGGCTTGCTTCGAAGGAAGACGCATGGGCTTCCTTTAGGGTTTCAGAGAGCAAGGAGGGCAGGAGGCCGTCGCTGGACTCTGATTGTTCCATCATGGCTTCTTGCAAACCACGCCCGGCCCCCACGGAATCAGAAAGCGCTTCAAGGAATGTTGGGAGGGCGTTTTCAATCGCTCGGCGACGCCGACGCTCCAGCATTGGGGGGATGCCTCCCCCGGCACATGCGATGGCGATCACCGCCAAGTACAGAAGGAGCGGCGTTTCATTGAACGTTTCGAGGAAACCAAACAGCATCAGTTCACCTCACAAGCCCGGGTCTTTTGTGTGCGCCTTGAGACCGATGAGCGCCATGCAAACAAGGGTCACCAACAAGCCCATGTTCACCACACTGCTCATGACCGCTGCATCCGGGAAGGATATGAGCGAGCCGTCACTTGGCATCAGTTGAGGAATCAAGCCAACAATGGCGAGAATAATCGGCCCAATCATTCCTATAGAAAGAAGGGTTTCGGGGACGCCACCAAGTGTTTCGATGTATTTTTCAACCTCTGCAGAGCGGTCTTCTTCCATCCTTGCACCCTGCTTTTTCAGGGTTTCAACCAAATCCGTATTTTGTGTAACGTTCGTGTAAAGGGTGTTGAGGAGGCGCTTGTATCCAGAGGATTGCGCCGTTTTCATCATGGACTTCAATTCCTTGTCAATACCACCACCGGTACCCTTTCGCAACCGCTTCATCATCGATGAGAAATCTTCGGATATGATGCCATAGCCGCCCCGACCAATGGTGTGAAGCGCCGCTTCCAAACCCACGCCAGAAGACATCAGGACGTCCATGGTGCGAATGACATAGAGGAGTTCTCGCTTTTCCTCCAGTTCACGCACGTCAATCAACTCCTCAAATCACGTCTTCAAGCAGTTCAAAGTGGAAACTCTCATTTGAGCTGTCGTACTCCATTACGGCGAAGATCACTTTTACATCTCGCTCTTCAAAGGGATCGTGAATGTACGGTTGACCGGTGCGGAACATGGCAACGATTCGCTTGTATTCATCAATGCTCAACTCACCACGGACGGTGTACATGGTCGATTCTGAACCTTCATCGTGCAAATCATCGCCTTCTTGACCTCTGATGACCGTACGTGTCAGTCGTCGTGTCATTCTCACTTTGATGTCAGCGTTCGCAATTCGAACCCAGTCAGAACTTGATGTGCCCGATGCGGGGCGAATAAAGAAATCCATTCCAGCCATGTTTGACCCCTGTTCCAACCACAGCGTGAGAAGAACTTGAATGTGTTGGAGCCAAATTATTCATTGGCGGCAAGTCTGAACCACCCAAATCGTGGTTCATCAAGGGTTCCGCCGTCGAGCATCTCTTCGAGTTTGGCTTCAGCGACCTCACGAACAAAACCACGAGCCACGGCGTTCTTCAAGAGCGTGTCGAAGGTTACGCCCTCGCCTTGATCCAAATGCCCAATCGCTTGAAGCAAAAATGCCTCAACGTTCTGGCCCCCCTCTGAAGTGGCGGCTGGCTCATCGGGCAGCGACATGACAGGAGGGGGCGTTGTGGCCGCCTCAATTTTCCCTTCGGCTATGTCCAGCGCCTGCATCAAATTGAGCTTGAATGGTTCAAGGTCCACCTCGCCGTAATGATTGCGAGCCGCAAGGAGACTGGAAGGAAGTTCAGCCCGAGCAAAGGCATCGAGCGTCGGCTCCACCTCCAGGGAGGACGTGAATTGGTTCATGCGGGCCATGGTCGCCTCGCAGGCATCCAACAGCCAGTTCGCATAGATTTCTCGCTTTACCACGCATGCTTCTTCGGGCCGCAATGAGGTGTAGACCGCCCCCTCGTCGGTTTGGTACCAACGGGTCTTGGAAGTCATCATCACCAGAAGGGGCTCTCCATCGTCGAGACGTTCGGTCCACTGGTGGGCCAGCTCTTGCATCATCTCGGAATTGTATTCTCCAATCGAGAAGTAATGAAGCCCGGTTGGGTCTCTCAGTTGCCCTTGGTAGAGCGAAGACCCGTTGCTGGTTTCCCGCAATTCCAAACGTTCAAGCAAACCTGCTGCGACAATACGGTTGACTTTTGCACCGAGTTTGGTGATAACAAAAGACGGGTCGTATTCACCCGAACCCTTCTCATGGAGCGTCGCACTTCCAAATTCAGAAGCGAGTAAAAGATGAGCCGGTTGACGGGCAATTCTTGCTCGCTCCATCAAGCCCACCCCCATTGTGCTCGCAATTCAGACGCCCGCATTTGGGCGTCATGTTGTTCGATTTGGAAACCATCGGCTAACACCATGGCGCCCTGCTCATCAACAATACTGCGACCAGAAACGTGGACGCGGCGTCCAAGCACACGTTCACGTACCAACTGGACAAACCCGAGGTCGCCGAGTTCCTCGACCTTTGCTTTCATGTCTTCATAGGTCAGTTCCAAAGCGGCAAGCGTCGCCTCTTTGTTCACGAGAACAGCTGCGGTCACACCGTCGTTATCCATGACCATTCGAAGACGAATATCCTCGTTTCCTTCGTTCGCACCGTGATCAAAACACGCTCCCTCCCGCAGAACGCGGCGGCACTCCGTGCATCGGAGAATGAAGCCTGAGTCCTCTCGGACGCTTACGAGCACCCCCCCGGTTTTCATGCCGACACGACTTGGGCCAGCCACGACTTCGGTCAACGGGACGTCGACGGAGTGATTGGTGAGGTCCATGTCATCGTCCCAAGGTGGCGTATCCAACACCGTGAGCTGGTCGGCCTTATCGACGGTAATGTCTGGAATGCCCTGCCAGGCTCGAACCCTTGCACCCCGGATTTCCAATGTAACAGGCAAGTCGCCCTCTTCAAACGGAAGGCCGTCCCAAATGCTGATTCGGCAACGACCCGTTGGGTCGGCAATCTGACCAGACCACAGGAATTTCTCTTCGCCATCTCGCTCGAACGTTCGCTTGGTGATCTCCGTGATTTGGACAACGGCGTCCACATCTCGGGAACCGTCCCGTAGGCCTGCAATGTCCGTTTTAGTACTCTGAGCCAATGTTTCGAGGTTGGCAAAGTTGGTGTCATGAAACACTTCGATTCGCGTGGTGCGGCCAAAATTCAATTCTGGCGTGTCTCTGAAACTCCGAACCTGAGCACCATCAATTTTCAACAAGGTGCCGACTTCGTGCTCAAATGGCTCCCATGAAAGAAAGCCGATGGTTCCCGTATCGTCAGCAAGGCGTCCACGAACGACATCGATGGAGCCTGAACCATCCTTTCGGTGAATTTGGTCTGGTCGGCTGGCCAACACGCGGCCAACAACACAAATGTAGCCTTCCTTGGGAATGGTGTCGATGTTGATGGGGTCGTTGGAAGATACCTCGGTAGCCACACCTTCTTTCAGAACGACGATACGGGTGGATTGATTGATGTTCAACGACATTTTACCGTTGTATTCGTTCACGCTGGCGCCCTCAATTCGAACGATGCTTCCCGAAGCAAGGTTCGCGTGGGGGCCCCAATCCTTGTAGTCCCAACGGGTGCGTTGACCGTTTTCTTCCCACGGATTATCCTCGAGCATACCAAAGGCGATTTGCTTTTCTTCACCACGAATCATTTGGTCGCGGATGTTGTGGGTGATGATGGCCACTTCGATCTCAACGTCTCGGTCGTTGCCCGTTAGTTCCGAAAGACCAGCGACTTTCTTGGTCTCTCGGGGCGTCGTTCCACTCCCTGTTGGGGTTGGCGAAGTACCGCTTTGGAATCGGCGAAGCACCGAACGCATGGCATCCTGCGGGGGGATGTAAAACTCCTGCTCGTACTTAGCGAAAGCCTCAGCGATTTCCTTCGCATCAGCTTCCGGGCATTCTTTCTGCACGGCCTCGACATAGTCAGCGTATTTGCCTTCAGACATGACGATACCCTCCGACAGGCGTTGTTGTTCGGGGCCTGTGCGGAGAACAGGCTGCGGGCTTTCGTGCGGGTTGGTTAAGATTGGACACTCCCTTGACCTCCATGGGACATCTCACCAACGACGACAGGACATAAAGAATCCCGTAGAGAACTTTGGAGGAATCAGGCGGGGTTGATCCTCAATCCGTCCATGAGCAAAACATCAGGGAGGTGCATGCTACCGGAAGAATAGGAACCTTGTCGGCGCACATCGTTGCCAAGAACGACCTTACCGTTCATCGCTTTTGCCAAATTTCCTGAGACTCCGGCTTGCTTCAGCGCACCCACGACTTCCCCGTTTTCTACCTTGAGGATGGCGCTGGTGGTCACCGAAAAATCTCCGCTTGATGGGTTGGCCGTATGGGCCCCCATCACACTGTTCACCACGTAGCCATCACCCATCTGCTCGAGCAGATGGTCCCAAGAAGAAGTCGCCTCCTTCGTGGTCAAAAACAACTCCGTGCAACCCGTGGAAGGCGGAGATTGATGCCCTCCTGAATTGGCCGAACCGGTGGACGATGCGCTGTTTGTTCGACCCTCTGCAACCTGCTGAGCAGCGTCCCGAGTGGACCAGAGCATGTTGGTAAGTCGCCCGTTTTCAACCAAGGTTTGTCGCCGACGGGGGACACCTTCAGCATCCCTTGATCCGGAGGCCATGCCGCCCTCGAGCAGCCCGTCATCGTGAAGAGAAAGCGCCGGATTGATGACCTGTTCGTTCAGACGCTCGGACCAGAAGGATTCCTTCCGCACCATTTTCTCTCCGGACATTGCCGGAGGTACGACCATGGAAAATAACGGAGAAAAGCCCTCGCTTGTTAGCAACACCGGCGTCTCCATTGCCTGACTCTCAACTTGAAGTGGGTTTTGAGTTACTTGCGCCCAATGGACCGCTCGACCAATACAATCTGGGAGTTCCGGAAGTTGACGCCTGCTGGATTGCCCCTGGTAAGAACTGGTCAATTGCCCGTCAACGTCCAAGGTGACTTGCAACCCAATTCCATGTGATGTGGTCATGCCCGTGGAGAGAATGCCTTCGCTGCTCATCAAACATCCAGCCGTGACCGAAACGCCGACGCCGCCGCCGGTGACGATGGCTCGCTCGTCAAGCGATTTTACGTGGGAGAGCACAGCGTCGGCTTGCTCGAGTAGATCTTCTGAACTCAGGTCGAGGAGGGAGGCATCCATTCGGCCCCCCACTTCATTTGCTGGTTGTTCGCTTGGCAGGACGAAACCACGGATGGAAGGTGATTTCTTGGCGATGGCCACCGCTTGGCCTACCGCTCGCTCCGCTCCAGCCACGTCGACGAGATGGGCAAATCCAAATCGTCCATCGTCAACAACCCGAACGCCAAAACCACCCTCGCCGCCACCTGCAGCCATGGTGATTTTTCCCGCTTCGATATCCAATTGGTGGCCGTAGGACTGGAAACCGATGAGATCCCATTGGTCCACACCACTATTTTTGCACGCTTCGGCAATGACCTTGGCGTTGGCAAGAAGCCGATCTTCAGCACCTTCGGGCAGCATATCAGCCCACCAACGCTTCGCTGATTCGCATCACTGGACCGCCATCGCCAACCGGAACGGTTTGACCTTTTCCGCAAAACCCTGGTGAAGCAAGCGAGGCATCTCTGGTCAAGCCATCCACGTTCTTGAGAATTTCAAGCGTGAGCCCGCTGACACTGACATCCTTGAGCGGGCGAGTTAATTCACCGTTTTCGATGAGCCATGCCTCTTGAGCAGCAAATTGGAAGGAACCACGGCCCGTATCCACTTGTCCGCCCCGAGTACCACAGGCGTATACGCCGTATTCGATGCCTTCCATCAACTCGTCCAAGTCAGCGTGTGTGCCTCCTTGAATCATGGTGTTGCTCATGCGGACCAGCGGGTGATGAAGGCCATCTTGGGCTCTTGCTCCTCCGTTGGGCTCCACGCCGAAGTGATGAGCTGTTTCTCGGTGATTCAGGTATTCGGTCAAAATTCCATTCTTGATGAGCACCTTTTCCCGTGTGTTGACGCCTTCGTCATCGACCGGATAAGCGCCATAACCGCCCATCATGGTAGGGTCGTCAACCACCGTGACAATTTCATTTCCAATTTTCTGACCGAGTTTTCCATCCAAGCATGAGTCGCCTGCAGCGACCAAATCAGCCTCGCAAGGGTGGCCAAGTGCTTCGTGAATGTAGACGCCTGTCAGGTCCTTATCTGCGACAAGAGGTAACTTGCCCGAGGGGGCCCGCTCTGCTTTGAGCAATCGAAGGGCAGCTCGCTGAGCATCCTCTCCCAAGCCGACCAAATCTGCTGCTTGAATGATCTCCAAGCCACCCTGTCCGCCATGGCGAGTGCGATAAGATACTACTTCGCCGTCGCTTCGTGCGGTGACCATTGCGTTCACCAACGAGCGTTGGAAAGACCATACTCGGTCCATGCCTTCGGTGGTCATCAATTCGGTGTGGATGTGCTCATCACTCCATCCTGTTCGAATCGAGACAATGTCCTCATGACCTTTTGCGCCGTGGTACATCTCGTTCATCAAGGCCATTTTTTGATCGAGGTCGGTGTCTCTGACATCCAATTTTGAGCGCCAGTGGGTCTCATCCTCGAGCACAGGGACTTCGGCAAGGCCGATGGGTTGCTCCTTGGGCGAACGGCGCTTGGCAACGGCTTTGGCCAAACGAGTGGTTGATTCAATTTGGTCGGAAAGTGAAGCGAGGTCTGTAGTCGAGTGAACACCCCATGCGCCATCGGCGAGCACACGCAAGGTCATGCCCAGTTCTTGGCCGGGAATGGCGCGTTCCAACACACCGTCTCGCATGGCGACCGAGGACTCGGTTAAGGCCACAACACGGACTTCGGCATAACTCGCTCCGTGCGTCTGTGCTGAATCCAGTGCCTTCCGCACCTTTTCTTGATCCAAATACCGTCCTGCGCTTGGTCGGTGTCCGTCGTTTTCTCGCTTCGCCATCACCATGAAGAGACCAAGAAGTGGGAGCCTTTCAACCCTCCCATTAACGGTGAGAGGAACTTTGGTCATCGGCCATGAGAATGTGTGCAAGGATGGATTCGGAACTTCGGACGCCTTCCCACCCGTCAACGTCGACACCCAATTGTCTCGCTCCCTCTATAGAAAAGGTGGCAGCCAAAGTACCGAGGGACCACCCAAGTTGGTTCACCAGCGCTGAAAGTTTGGACTCAAAATCAACAACATCCTCCGCCACCGGCTGAAGGTGGCCGAGGTCGTTTTCCAAGCCCTTCGCCGCGGGCAAACACACCACCCAAGCCATGGTTTGACCGTCTTGAAGGCCGGCGCGACTGAAGGCTTCTGAGATGTGGTGGGTGCCAGCCAGGTACCTGAGAAATTCAGCGTCAATGCTACGAGCGACCATGCGCTTTCTCAATGCGTTCCGGGCAGCTTGAATCCAAGCCGTCCACAGTTGTTCATGGCTCATCACCGCGTGTTGACCCAAAAGCACCCAATTGGACGATGGGCGCGTCCTCAAGAAAGCCTCCACATGCGTCTGTGGCGAACCGCTACCAACACAAACGCCATGGCATGGGAAAGCCGGGAAACCCATGATTTCAACCCACCAAGCCTTTGGTTTTCAATCATGCTCCCTTCGCTCACCAGCCAAAGGTGCGTCGTCATCCCTGGAGAGAGGCGCAGATGGGTTTGAGGCTGCCCTCTTCAGCACCCGGTTGATTTCGACGTGGATCTTCTCCAAAAGAACGGGCCCCCATCCGCGTTTTGCAAGCAAAGCCTCACGATGTTTGTTCGACATTTTCAGGACGTCTTTCGGCTCTCGCATGCCCAAGGCCGCCAGTTCGCGAGCACGTTGACGGCCAACATGACGAATGTTGACGAGTTGAAGTAAATCGGGTTTACAACCGTGACGAACCCGTTGCTGGAGGGTACTCAACTGTTGGACAATGGAGGCGACTACAGGAAGATGCTCTTCCGCAAATACATCATCGGTCAACAACACATGTTGAGCCCCAGAAAGCAACCAACCCATCAAATCCACACGATGATGGACATCACCGGGTGAGACCTCCAGTGTCTCCTCAAGTTGACGAAGGGTGGTCTCCTCGGTCCATTCCTCGACCATCCATGCCGATTTGATATCGCTCAACAGAGCCTCAGCATATCCAGGCTCAATCAGTAATTCGTCCTCCGCAGCGTTGGCCTTCAGCCATGTTGGTGAATTCACTTCCATATCGGCAGATTTAGCCCAAAGCGAAACAAAGTCGGGCGTTGCGACGGCCAGGTGCAGAAGTCCGAAATCAGTCACGGGGCCGTCTTGGCGGACGGAACGGCGAACGGCTCGGCGCAAACCCCGGCGGAGAACAGAAGCAGAGAGCGGGTCAAGATACAACTGTGTCACCCGTTCACCCATCGGCGTGGCCTCGTAGCGCATGTTGGGTCCATCTTCTGCTACCGGTTGAGCCCAGCCACCCGTCCGAGACAAAGAGGTGGCTCTTGAGAATCCAATTGAGGGAGTGTCGTGTGCACTTGCCGGGCGCCGGCCAGGAGGCTGCGGCTGACCCTCTGGCGTCCACGAAACGCCTTGTGTGGTACGGGCGCTTGACGCCCAAACGGGAACGGTATCGTCCCAAGCTTCCTCATCGTCAACGGCGGCGTCGACCCAGGGCGAGGTGAAATGTTCGTCCAGACCGCATTTTCGGACGAACCGTTCCTCAACCAACCAATCCAGCATCGTGGTGAGGCGCTCTCGCAGTTGTGAAGGAGGAAGTGAGGCCCCGAGGAAGGTTGAGGAAAAGAAATGCTCTAGCGACCCTTTGTGGACCAAACCTCCCGTGGCGATGCTGGCCAAAAGGTGCATTCGGAGGGCTGGCTCAGAGGCGAGTTTGGAGGTTATGTCTTCGATGGGGCCAAAGAAATAGCGATCGGCAACGGCGTCAGCCACCTCCCATCCATCCGTTCCCTTGCAGTAAACCCAAGCCTCTCCTTTGGTGTCGTACTTGGGGCGACCAGCCCTCCCGAGCATTTGGCGCACCTCCATCACCGGAAGGGGACGGCTCATACCATCGTCCCAACGCTTGAGATCTCTAACCAACACTCGTCGAGCGGGCAAATTCACGCCCGCAGCGAGGGTTGGCGTAGCGGTCAGGGCCACCAAAAGACCGGATTTGAAGGCGGCCTCTACGTCCTTGCGCTGGGCATTGGTCAAGCCTGCATGATGAAAAGCAACCCCAGATGAGAGGCAAGCGGACAGTTGCTCAGCGAGGTTGGATTGGCTACGTCCTGCGAGATGACCGGCAAAGGCTTCGAGTTTTTCCAACCGCTCGGGGTCCTCCTTCACGAGGCGTTTGCGAACACGTTTCGCCAAATTTTTCGCCTCAGATTGGGCGCTTCTTCGGGTGCCGACAAACATCAGCACCTGCGCATCTTGGTCCAAGCCGTCGCTCACGACACTCCAAACTGGATGACTCTTCAGACCGATGAGATCTCGGGGAGGGCTCAGTGCCGCTGTTTTACCCTCTTCGCTTGGAGATTGAATCTTTCTTGGCTCAACGTGGAAATCATGGAAGGTAGCGTATTCCAAAGCCACCGGTCGCCAATCCGATTGAATCAAGTCAGCATCAAGCCACGTCGCCAATTGTGGTGAATTCCCAACGGTGGCTGACAAAGCGATGATTTGTGCGTCCGGTTTGATGTGCCGAAGTCGCGTCAAGTTGATTTCCAGCGTAGGTCCACGTGTTCCGTCGTTCATGAGATGGAATTCATCGGCGACCACACAGCAAACATCAGCGACGAGTTCGGCCCGATGACGCAACAGTGAATCCAGTTTTTCCGATGTGCAAACAAGAATGTTGCATTCATCGATGTTCTTGGCTTCGGCGGTGGCATCACCAATCCCCAAACCGACCGTGAGACCCAAGGCCGTTGCAATTTCCTTCAGTTCCTCGTATTTCTCCATCGCCAAGGCCTTGAGGGGAACGATGTAGACCGCTTTGGAGCGTTCATGGCCTTCGGAAAGGCGCTTCACCATGCCCATGTAAGCGAGTAAGGATTTACCCGAAGCCGTCGGAATAGCCACCAAGGTGTTTCGGCCCGCAAGTATGCTCGGAATGGCCTTGGCCTGAGGAGGATGCAAGCGATCAATGCCCCAGTTTTGCTGGAGAAAGGTAAGGAAAGGGAGAGGAAGGGGAAGGCTCGAAACCACCCTGTCGTCCACCTTCATACCCACTCATGTTGGGCAGCGGTTCAAAAGGACAACGCCCTGCTTTTCTTGCCGACACTTACAAGTTCCACCTGTCCATGGTCGGGTCATGAGCGACGAGCGAGACGCCATGGTTGAGGAACGACTATCGGTGTTTGATGATGAACCCGACCTGAACGATTGGGTCGAAGTGATGTGCGGGGCCGCTATGGTCGTGCTCGGGGTGTTCCATCTCGTTGAGCCAGGAAACCTCGTTGACCCGGACATCATGCGCTGGTTCGCGGCAGCCGTGGTTGCTGCTGGAGCAGTTTGGGCCGGGCACGGACTCAAGGACATGGGCGTGAAAGAAGTACGACGCTCGATTGCCCTCCTCGATATGGTCAACAACGACCAAGGAGTCGATACCGGCTTAATCCGGGACGTCTTGCTCAACCAAGACGCCTACAAGGAATTCCTCGTCCACGCTTACGAATCAGCGTGGGAAGACGGCGTCATCACCGAAGCGGAGTTAAAGGAACTGAAATCCTTCCAAGAAGCCCTCGGCATCAGCGATGAGGAGGCAGCCAACCTGAACGTGAAGGCAGCCATCAAGTCCGCAGCCGCTGACGGAGAAATCACCGATGAAGAAGCAAAATCAATCGAGACTGCCGCCAAGGCAGCCAAGATGACGGAAGAAGAAACCGCTAAGGCCGTCAACAAGGAACTGGACAAGGCGTGATCAGGTCCACTGACCGTCGGTTTGGGCCCCATAGGCCTGCGCCAATTGTTCTGCTCTCGCTTTTCGTTGGACTTCCATCCACGTCGCCGCGAGCCCCAAAGCCAACCCACCCAACATCAAGGAACTCCCGTAAGGCAACAAACCCGAAGCGCTCTCCACCCCCCATGAGGGTGGAATATCGCTGCTGTCAAAGCCGTCGGAAGCAATGAACAAAACGTCCAGCAAATCCAAATCACAATCGCAAAGGGAGATGGAAATGCGTTCTGGGAACAGCGAACCTTGGAGACGTACCCATTCATCCGAACTTACACTCGCAGGCCGTGTGGCCCATGCGGGAGCTGCAAAGGAACCCGTAGCCGGCGCAGCCAGCATCTCAGTATCGATGTGGATGACCGAGGATTCAGGTTTTTCATCCACCACCAACATGGCTTCGAGAATCAGTAAATCCAGCAGCAGGGAGCGGCCAGCGAGGAGAATGAAACGAACCGTTTGGCTTTCCAACATACCCTGTTGCGTTTGCTGGTTTTCTCCCTTGGCGACCTGGCCAAAAATCACCTGGTCCAA
Source organism: Candidatus Poseidoniaceae archaeon (assembly GCA_938030705.1). Taxonomy (GTDB): domain Archaea; phylum Thermoplasmatota; class Poseidoniia; order Poseidoniales; family Poseidoniaceae; genus Poseidonia. The sequence goes on along the minus strand of CALHIR010000010.1, from coordinate 57,691 downwards.
ACGCAAGGATTCCAATTCAGGAACCACCAACTGCCATCGGCCATCATCCAGCGGAATGGCCTCCTCAATGTCCAACTTCATCTTCAATCGCTCGCCCTCTAACATGCCCCAAGTTGCCCCAGTGTGCGTGTAAAGCGTTTGCTCGGGGACACCCTCGGCCGAGACGTCCCAAAGTTGTTGAAGCCGCATCTCGATCAAGGTATCAAGCGTGATTTCGTCCTGATGTTGAACCTCATCGGCCATCGCCCAAAGCGGATGCAAAACACCGCCAACCAACAACATCAACACCCCGGGGACAAACAAACCAAAACGAACGCCGTAGGCCGTGGTTGGGCGCATGGCCACCACCAAGAACAACAGAAGCATCATCACCGAAACCAACAGCAAACCCACGCCGTGGTCATCGAGTTGCTCGGGACGTTCGAGATCACCGACAAAGGCAGCCCCTTGTGGGTAGTAACTTGCCGAAGCAAAACCACTTGGGTCGGTAGGGCCAAGCCCTTCGTAGCCGAACACACCGGACCACGAATAGGATTGAATTTTGTCAGGTGAACCGTGCATGCACAGCGTGTAGTCTCCGGTGGGGAGGGCACGCCATCTATAGGTAATTTTCAGGGACTCGCCATCGTCATCCACCACCACATCCGGTGATGGAGAAAGCCGCCCGGCCGCCGTCACAAGGTCGGGAACTGGATGAGGTTGTTCAATTTCGATGGGCACGAGTTCCCATTCAACCATCAATCGGAGGACTTCGTGTGTCTCAACCTCAAAGGCCCAGCAATCGTGGTCAGCCCCCACCAAAGCGCCACGGTGGATGTCTTCGAAGACCGTTTCCACCGGTTGTGTGGTGGAGGAGGGTTCATCCAAATCAGCAAGTGCTCCATCGATGGACCACGGGACATCGAGTTTGAGGAATGAAGCCCCCCTCATGTTCAACGACCATGTCCCCGGACGGTCAAGGGTGACCGAAAACAACAGGCGAACGGGGTCGCTCTCCCAGAGAATTCGACCTTCATTAAGGTTCAACGGCTCGTTTTCAAGAACATAATTGGAGGATGCAATTTCAGGAAGAGTGCTGGCTTCAAAAGACCAATCGTTGACGTTTTGGCCGAGAATCAGTCGAAGTTCAACAGCCGGCCGGAACGGACTTCCTGCTTCGGTTTGGTGTTTGAAATCAAGTTGGAATTCCTGAAGAATTTCAGGAAGCAACGCCACATGGTGCTGAACAGGGTCCATCACAAATTCAAACGTCAACACTTCGGGTTGGAACAGGTTGGCGAACGTTTGCCCCGAGACTTCCTCCTCCCCAACCGGGGTTGGGGTAAGAACACAGTCGTTATCCGCCCGGCAAGAGAGGAAGAGATCCCCGCTTTCTTGGGTGATACCGGCGGAAGCAGGAAGGGCTGGATGAACCATCACCAACAGGAGACTCATGACCAACAGAAACGGCCTTTGCCTCTGGCGAGAGCCGTTCATCATCAAGCCTCACCAACATGAGGGAGTATTTCATTGAATGTCCTGCACGGGCACATCGAGGAGGACCGAGCGACACGTTCGACACAGGTACCTACCGCTACCTCTTCGCTGGCGAGGAAAACGAAGTTCGCAGGTCGGACAGACCCAATGCCACTTGGCCCTCATCAATCGCCGTTCGTGTGTGAAAGCCTTGCCCCGAGAAGCCCCGATTTGGTCTGGCCATTGCGCTTCCATGGTTCGAAAAGGAGCATCATGGGCACGATGCCCGAGAACATGGAGAAATTCATGGTACATGACAAACAACGCGTAATCCCGCCATTTATCATTCAGGAGACCAGGATGAAGGTCGACGACATCGACCACCAAGTCCCCTGAAGTATCAACCGTCCAGCGAGTCACACCGTGACGCTGTGTTGCGTTGGAGCGTAAAACGCCCAAAGATGTCATCCCAAGGGCGGTGAAGTCGGCCGAATGGAGGAAGGGCATCAAAGCCATGTGCTCGAGAACATCCTGCCTCAGACCGTTCAGAAAGGTCAGTTGTCGGCTGTTCGGCTTGACCAACCGCATCCCTCATGACCAACGGTGATAGGCCGGATGGCCCTCTTTTACCGCAACGAAAAGACCGCTCCCCGTGGCGCAGACCTTGCCTTCAGCCTCAAGGGTCAACTTCACCGTAACCCTGTCTTCCAAAACTTCAGTGGTTTGGCTGATGACCGTGAGCATGGCTCCAAGAGGCGTTGGGCGACGAAGTTGAACATCGTACTTCGCCGTAACCGTACACGGGGGTTCGTCCAACTTTTGGTCGTCCATAAGGGCGACAGCGGCGGTCCAATTCCCATGACAATCGAGCAAGGTGCCGATGATACCACCGTTCACCATACCCGGGAAGGCTTGGTGGTGTTCCTCTGGAAGGAACTCCATGCGGAGACCACCCTCTACACGAAAGGAGTTGATTTGGAGACCGTGTTCGTTGGCTGGACCACAGCCAAAGCAAATTGACGAGGGAGCGTAGATTCGTTGGACACCGTCTTCGCCCATATGGGAGGGTTGCCTCAGCCGATTGATGGTTCTTCCCTCCACCTTTAGCGGAGTGTTGATGATGGAGGCATGCGTGGAAGAATCATGGCCGGTCGGAAGAAGAAGACCGTTCGCAAGGTCCGTGTTGCTCACGAGCTTCCGAAACGTCGTCGGATGGCCATCGACGAAGCGATGAAAGCTCACCAAACCGAAGACCGTCCAGAGTGGGACAGAGGCTCGGATTGGGGAGACGTACGCTTCTTTCGGAAGCGCATCAAGCCCGGTACGTTGCGAACGGTTCACCTGCCTCTTCTCGATGTCAGTTTGGGCGATTCGTGGCCCATCCCCGTGACCATCATCCACGGTGCAAGGCCAGGCCCTTGCATCACCGTCTTGGGAGGGACGCACGGCGATGAGTTGACCGGGCCTTCAGCATGCACGCACCTGTTGAGCAATGCGTTTACCGATGAAGGGAAACCGCTTGATCCTAAGAGCATGGCCGGAACGTTGAGAATTGTCCCTGTGGTCAATTTGCCCGGCTACCGGATGAAATCTCGCTATTTCCCTGACGGCCGAGACTTGAATCGTCAATTCCCAGGCGACCCGTCCGGGTCCACGACGCGACGGGTCGCTGCACAAGTCTGGAACCATCTTGTCGAAGACAGTGATGGTATCATCGACCTCCACAGCGCGGCCAAAGGCCGAAAAAATATGCCACAGGTCAGGGTTGACCTCACCCATACAAGTTCATACTTACTGGCCAAATCTTTCGGCATTGAAATCCTTCTTGACTCCGTTCCACCGAAGGGAACGCTACGGAGAACCGCCAACAAAGCGGATATCCCGGTCATCACCTACGAAGGCGGTGGTGCTGACACCCTGGGTGATCAATCGGTGAAGGTGGCTGTTCATGGCGTCATGAATGCCTTGCGCTCAATGCGCATGGTGCCGGGCAACCCTCAGCGTCCAAAATTCCGCATCATGGCCAGTGGCTCAACGTGGCTTCGGGCTGGAGAAGGCGGCCTTTTGGACATGTTTGTGCAGGCGGGAAGCGTCATGCGCGAAGGAGAAGTGGTGGCGACCATTTCAGACCCCGGGACACCCGGAATGACCGTTGACATCGTCGCTCCCGAAGACGGTTTGATCATCGGTGCAGCCACCAATCCGTTCACTGCCGCAGGCATGCCTGTCGGCCACTTCCTTCCAATTTCCAAGCATTTTGCCTTGCTGGAAGAACAAATCGATGAAAACGGCCAGTTCATTGTGAACGGAAGTCTCGAAGAGCGCGTCTGGCGAGAGGAGCACGAAGTGAACGAAGTTTCGCTTGATGGTGAATGGAGCGGCGGCACGGTCGATTCAGAATGGGTGGGTTCCAAGCCGACAGGCGAGGAGAAGGACTTCGAAGAAGAAGCGGCCTGATCACGAAGCCGTAAAGGCCGCAACAGCTGCCTGAATCTCTTCATCCATCATGTTCCGCTTTTGGCTCTTGGCCACTTCAAAGAGGTGAGCGACGAGGTCGTCCTCGGGCTCAATACCGTGCTGTTCTAGCCACCAAATGATGTTCGAGCGACCGGACATGTGGCCGATACGAATGACTTGCTTCAAGCCGAAATCGCCGGCAGGCACACCGGAATAGACGCGGTCTGCAAGCCAATCGTCACCTTTTCGCATGGCCTTGATGACCGCAGAGGCGTGAACGCCCGTTCCCGTTTCAAAGGCGTCCTCGCCAAAGACAGGGTAGTTTCGTGGCAGCGGAACTTCGATGTATTCGTTGGCTTTTTGCATGTAGGTGTCAAGGAGAGTCAAATCATTGTCGATGACGCCCATGAGTTTGAGGTTGACCAAGGTTTGGTCAAGCGGGGCATTGCCAGCGCGTTCGCCCACACCAAGAGCCGTACCGTGAATCACATCGGCACCTGCTTCAACAGCAGCGATGTTGTTGGCCACACCCAGTCCACGGTCTTGGTGGCCGTGCCAGTTGACCTCAATGTCTCGGCGCTGATAACCTGCGTCTTTGATGACTTCTTCATCGATGAAGGCGAGAAGTTTCTTGACGCCGTTGGGAGTGACGTGGCCGCACGTGTCGCAGACACATAGACGACGAACACCAAGCTCCATGGCGCGCTGATAAATCATCTTCACATCTTCGGGGTTGGACCGCGTGGTGTCTTCGGTCACAAACATGACCGGAACATCGTTTTCCACGGCGAACGAGACCGCCTTTTCCATGGTGGTCATCAACTTCTCCATCGTCCAACCCTCGGTGTATTGTCGAATGGGACTTGTGCCGAGGAAAGCAGAGGCTTGGATTTCCATTTCGTGTTTGGCTTGCATCTCCACCAAGGGTTCAATGTCGCCCATCAACGTCCGAACGGCAGCACCTGGTCGGATAGCGTAGTCATTTTCGCTGATGTGCGTCAGCATGGCGTCAATATGAGACAAGTGGAACGGACCCGCTCCGGGAAGGCCCAAGTCCACCTTTTGCAAGCCGAGTTGTTCCATGTAGCCGAGAAGTTCGATCTTTTGTTCAATGGTAGGGTTCCGGGCGCTTGGGCTTTGCAAACCATCCCTGAGCGTTTCATCGTCAAACCAAACGCCGTGCGGGTGGTTGGATGCTTCACGATTGAAATCGTATTCCACTGTGTTCCAATCATAAATCAAAGAATGTTCATCCATCAATCTCACCGCCGAGGTGAAGACCCCCAGCACGCTTGAGAACACGCCTTCCCGTTTGAATGCGTCGCTTCCGGATTCTAGCAGTGCGGGCGCCCCGCACCGCATCGAACACCGCTTCACTCTTCTTCGCCCGACGGAACTTCTTCATCGACGTCTTCATCCTCAGTTTCGAGGATAGAGGCGGAGACCCGAGACGAGAAGATGATCTCGTCAGTAAACCCGCCTTTCACCTTGTTGCGAAGTTCCATCACCCGTGTGCCGCGCGTGGATTTGCCACTGGTCTCTTTGGTTTGCGAGACTTGAATTCGAATCATCATGCCTGACTTTGTCAACAAGAAGAGATGGTCGTTGATGTCTGGAATGGTTCGCACACTGATAATGGAATCGCTGTGCTCCTCATCCAACTTCATGGTCCGCACGCCCTTTGCTCCCGGCTTTGTGCGACGATAGCCGTCCGTAACCATCTTTGGCGTGCCGTCGTCCTCAAGTTTCGGTTGCCCTTCGACGTCCGTGTCTTCTATCTTTTCCGCAGTTCCCAGGCGACTTCGTTTGGCCATACCGTGCTTGGAGATGGTCAAAATATGCTCATCAGGGCTCAACATCGCCACCATACCGGCCACGAAACCGCCTCCTGAGCCTTTTCTACCGCCGACTTTGATGCCATAAACGCCACCAGAGACCCGACCAGAGGCCCGAATCGCACCGCAGTTGAAGCGAGAAGCGTAGCCTGCCGTGGAAATCATCACGACATCATGCTCATTGGTTGCGGAACGAACATTGACCAAGGAGTCGCCTTCAATCTTGAATCGCAAGGCATACTTGCCGTTTCGATTGATGCGTACGTACTCGGAGAGCGCAGTTTTCTTGATCAAGCCAAGGCGGGTTGCAAACAGAAGGTAGTGGTCTTCGGGCTCCTCCAATAATTCACGGGAAAGGGGAAGGATGCTCACGATGTTTTCGTCTTCGCGAAGGCTCTCGAGGAGATTTCGAATGTGGCTTCCTCTTGATTGGCGGCTTCCCAACGGAGTTTCCCAGGCTTTGAGTCCGTAAACGCGACCTTGGTCGGTAAAGATGAGCAAGCGATCCTTGCTGAAGCAAGCCGTGATCAATTGTGGTGTATCTTCGCTCTTGGTGGTGACGCCTTTGAGCCCGCGACCGCCTCGGTTTTGCGTCCGGAAGGTCTCAACGGGCGTGTGGCGAATGTAATTGTCCTCGCTCAGCGTGATGACAATGGCCCGCTCTTCAATGAGGTCTTCCCGATCCATGGAGAGCGGCATTGGATCAATGATGGAACGGCGTTCATCGCCGTGCCGGTCGACCACTTCTGCCAATTCTTCCTTCAAAATCTTGAGCCGGCGAGGTCTCGAGGCGAGAATATCCTCAAGGTCAGCGATGACGAGTTTGAGTTCCCGGTGCTCTTCCTGAACCTTGTTTACATCCAATCGGCTCAGTTGGTAAAGTCGGCGTTCTGCAATGGCTTTCGCTTGTGCTTCGCTGAAATCAAAGGGCGATATACCCGCCATGGTTTCGTCGCCTCGGAGGATGGCTTCGAACTGTTCGCGGCTGGCGCTTGCTTTGCCGACGGCAACGACGTCATCAATACGGTCCTGAGCTTTGACCAGACCTTCAAGGATGTGAGCCCGAGCCTGAGCTTTCTCCAAATCAAAGGCTGCACGACGCTCCACAACGGATTCTCGGTGGGCGACGTAGGTATGCAGCATGGTTGGGAGATTGAGCAGAACCGGACGACCGTCCAAAATGCCCATCATGTTGGCTGAATAAGATTCTTGGAGGCGACTGGATTTGAACAGTTGATTGAGCACAGCGTGCGGGTCAGCGTTGTTTTTGACCTCGATCACAACGCGGATGCCCTCTTTTGACGATTCGTCTCGAATGTCCCGAATACCGACCACAATCTCTTTGTTCACCAGATCAGCGATTTGGACGAGCATGTCGGCCTTCTTGACCTGATATGGGATTTCATGAACCACGATTCGCTTTCCTTTATCGTCATCAAAGACTTCGCACTTGGCTCGGACGTGAAATCGACCCTTGCCCGTGGCGTACATATCGATGATGCCATCAATTCCATGAATGGACGCACCGGTTGGGAAATCTGGCCCTTTAATGTGCGCCATGTACTCGTCTATAGAGATGTTGGGCTTTCCTTCGACTCCCGTTTCAAGGATGGTATCGACATGGAGGTTGACCGCCCCCGCCACTTCCGTGAGGTTGTGGGGCGGGATGCGAGTCGCCATACCGACCGCAATACCATCGCTGCCGTTGAGCAACAAGTTTGGAAGGCGTGCCGGTAGAACCGAGGGTTCTTGTTCAGAATCATCAAAATTGGGCTGGAAATCAACGGTTTTCTTGTTGATATCGTCGAGCATGTGCTTGGCTATCCGGTCCAACCGACTCTCCGTGTACCGCATGGCGGCGGGTGGATCGCCGTCAATGGATCCGAAGTTTCCCTGACCGTCAACCAATGGATAGCGGAGGGAAAATTCCTGTGCCATACGGACCATGGTATCGTAAATGGACTGGTCGCCGTGAGGGTGGTATTTCCCCATAACCTCGCCGACCGAGCGAGCGGATTTGCTGAACTTCTTTTCTGACGTATGGCCACCTTCAAACATGCCATAGAGGACACGACGGTGGACGGGTTTGAGGCCGTCCCTCGCATCAGGCAAGGCTCGCCCGATGATGACGGACATGGCGTAATTGATGTAGGAATTCTTCATCTCGGTATTCAGCGAGTGGTTCAGGATGATTTCTCCCGGACCTGCATCGCCTTGGTCTTGTTGTTGTTGTGTGTCGTCTTCAGATGTCAAGGTTGGTCACCTCCTTTGCGTGCCGCTCGATAAACGCTCGGCGTTCGGGGACGTCTTCGCCCATGAGGGTCTCAAACATGCGATCAGTTTCCTCTGCCTCTTTCACGGTCACTTTGAGCATGGTACGGGTTTCAGGATTCATGGTGGTCTCCCAAAGCTGGTCGGGATTCATCTCACCGAGACCTTTGTAGCGCTGAACGCCGATTTTGGCCGCAGGATTGTCTCCACGAAGTTCGTTGATGATGGCATCACGTTCCTCGTCACTGAACGCATAGCGGTTGATTTTCCCCTTGCTCAACTGATAGAGGGGCGGTTGAGCAATGTAGACGTGGCCTTTTTCGATGGCCGGGCGCATGAAACGCCAGAGGAAAGTCAACATCAAGGTGCGGATGTGGGCACCGTCAACGTCAGCGTCCGTCATGATGATGAGTTTATTGTAGCGTAATTTTTCCGTGTTGAAGGCCCCTTCTTCGCCTTCATTGTTCCCGACGCCAGCGCCAAAGGCCCGAATCATTGTTTGAATTTCGTTGTTCTGGAACACCTTGGCGACGTTGTGCATTTGACGCTCAACGTTGAGGATTTTTCCACGCAGGGGCAAGATGGCTTGAATCCGACGATCTCGTCCGGTTTTGGCTGACCCGCCGGCAGAGTCGCCTTCAACGAGGTAAATTTCGCACTCTTCGGGTTTGCGAGATTGGCAGTCGGCAAGCTTACCTGGCAAACCTCCACCTTCGAGCACACCTTTTCGGCGTGTTAAATCACGTGCTTTGCGGGCCGCCTCACGGGCCTTGGACGCCAAGACTGCTTTGTCGACGATGAGTTTACCGACGGCGGGATTTTCTTCAAAGAATTCGTTCAGTTTCTCGTAAACGACGGTTTGAACGATACCAGCGACCTCACTGCTGACCAGTTTATCCTTGGTTTGAGAGGAAAAGGAGGGATCGGGATGTTTGACGCTGACGATGGCAACCAAACCTTCTCGAACGTCATCGCCTGAAAGAGCGTCGTTTTTCAGCAAATTTTTCTTCTTGGCATAGCCATTGATGCAACTTGTCAACGCCCCTCGCAAGCCAGACATGTGAGTCCCACCGTCCTTGTTACGGATGATGTTGGTGTAACACTGGATGCTTTCACTGAAGGCGTCAGACCATTGGAGGGCGAGTTCGACGCTGACAGGGCCTTTCTCAATCTCCTTTTCCCCTGCGATGAGGATAGGGTCGGGGTGCAATGTTTCTCTGCGTGCATTCAGGAGTTTTACGAATTCGGAAATGCCGCCTTCATAGTGGTGTTCAACCTGATGCGCCTCTTCAGACCGCTCGTCCGTGATGATGATTCGGAGGCCAGCATTGAGAAACGAAGTTTCCTTCAGCCTGCTGTCGATTTGGTCAAACTCAAATTCAACGATGTTGGTGAAGATAGACAAATCGGGCTTGAACGTGATGGTGGTGCCGGTGTCCTCGCAGGTCCCGACGGCTTCGAGTTCAGAAACCCGAACACCGGCCTCAAAACGTTGTTTGTAAATCGTTCCGTCGCGATGAATCACGACTTCCATCCATTCGGAAACGGCGTTGACCGCAGAGACGCCTACGCCGTGCAAACCGCCACTTACTTTGTAGGAACTGTTGTCAAATTTGCCCCCGGCGTGGAGTTTGGTCATGATGACTTCGGCGGCAGAAATGCCGAATTCGTCGTGCTGATCAACCGGGATGCCTCGGCCATAATCCCTGACGGAAAGGGAGTGATCGGGATGAAGGGTGACTTCCACCGTGTCGTTGAACCCAGCAAGGTGCTCATCAACTGAGTTGTCAACGACCTCCCAAATGCAGTGGTGGAGGGCGGAGCCGTCGTGGGGGTCGCCGAGGTACATTCCTGGTCGTTTTCGAACGGCCTCGAGGCCCTCGAGAACTTGGATGCTGCCTGCGTCATAATCTTCGCTCATGAAATCACCATTTTTGGGCTAAAATCGGCTTGCTGCGGCTCAACTTTGAATCACAGAGTTGCCTTTTTCCTCCCCTAATTCCTACTCCTCGTTACGGGGTATAAAGGTACCCCAATTTCTCACTGGAAAACGAGGCATTGCGAAGCATTTTATCCCCTACGCAACGCCGAAAATCCGGTTCAGATTTTTTTAGGGTTTTTTGGCTCGCAATGAGCGGAAAAATCAACCCGGCCACACCGATACCCTGTTGCAACCTGATGCGTGAGCGTTAAGAAGAGGGCACAAATGGAGCGGTCATGGCTGACCCAAAAGTGTGCGTCTCATTGGAAGGCACGACCGTGAAGGAAATGGCTGATGAAGCCGCTCGAGCAAATTTGGCCGGTGCTGACTTTGTTGAAGTCCGATTTGACCGTTTGTACCTCAAGCGGCCCGAAGCGGAGGCTGTTGAAGACGAAAACGGAGAAGTCAAGCACATCATGCCCCCTGACAGTGAATGGCCGGTCCGGGAAATAGAGAGCATTGACGTAGAAGAATCCATTCAAAGCCTGAAAGAGAGCATCCCTCTCCCCGTTATTTTCACGGTACGGCCCAAGGAAGAGGGTGGACACTATCCCGGCGAAGAGAGCCAACGAATTGACATCCTGGAGAAAGGCATAGCTTCCGGCGTCAATTCTATCGACCTTGAACTCTCCATTGACGAGGAGGCTCGTTCCTCGCTTTTGGAGAAGGCAGCATCAGCCAAGGTCAACATCATCTCATCCATCCATGACACATCGACAACCCCCAGTGCGGAAGAATTGGTGAACATGGTGAAGGAGAACGCCAAGGAAGGCGAGATTTTCAAGTTCTGCGGCACGGTGAACGACCACCAAGATGCCCTGCAGATCGTCGAAGCCAGCCATGAACTCAGGACTTCACCTCATGCCTACGCCATGATGGCGCTCGGAAACGGCGGCGATTGGGCTCGCCTCCACGCCCCTGTTTTGGGTCAATCTCTTGTGTACGCTACCTTGCGTTCGGAGTTCAAACTCTCCAACAAAGGCCTCGTGAACATCCGAGACCTCAAAAACGCCTGGACCCTCATGGAGTATTGAGGTCCACTTCGGCCTCCGATGTCGGTTCTTGCTCGAGGAACGGAACCGCTGCGTCGTTGGCAGGGGTGGATTTAGTCAAACCTGCTTCCATGTATCGCTTGTTCAAGACCACGGGGGCGATGACCACAGCGGCTAGGGCGACAAAAAGCGTGAGCGGTACAGTCCAAGGTGGAAGGAGGGCAGTCCGCTCAACCGGAATGATGGTCACATCCGCAACCAAAACGTTGTTGATTGGACCTGCATCATCATCGTTGGTGTTGTCCCACCCGTCAACAACCAGATAGAAATCCTGCCACTCCGAACCGCCAAAGAGCGAATTGTATACCTCTGGACCATCCATGGCGATGGAAAAGGTCACTTGTTCGGTGGTTTCGTACTGGTGGACATCTCGATAACTCTGCCAGCCAAGCGGGTTGAAACTTCGCCACTCGGGAGGGATGTCGCTCAGTAATTCCGAGTCATCCCCTGCAAAAAAATCATCCCACCAACCACCGTGCTTCATGCGATAGACCTCTTCGTAAGAGTTGTATTGCGACGAGGTCATGAGGTAAACATCGGCTTGAGTTGGAACCGTTTGATTGTCTATAATTTCGTACAGGGAGACGCAAAATGTGGTTCGATGAGCGCTTGAAAGATTGAGGCGAAGCATTCCCGAACTGTCGTTGCCAATTTGCATGGTGGCGTATTGTCCGGTGGTCAACGGCTCAAGGGCGGGCAACGGCCATGTTGGGTTGTACATCCATTGCTCTTCTGGGTGGAGCGCCGAATCCCCTTCACTTGGGTTGCCATTCTGTGGTTGCGATGGTGCCCCTTCGTCCTCATTCGATTCCAAATATTCGTACATGAACGGGCCGCCCCAACTTGAAAAGGGAACAAGCGCCATGCGTTGAGCAGAGGTGTTCCAATCAGGCGTGGTGACCTCCCCTTCACATGCAGAGGCTGCTTGAGCGGGTTGAACGGTCCCCATCGACGACGAAAACAAAGCGGCGATGAGCACCAACAACATCGCTTTGCTGCTCAGTTGCATGCTACCACCGGTAGAAGGTTAGAGTCCACGGTATTAGGTCATTGCCTCAACGACGGCGAAGTGGTCGAACATAACCGCTGTCATCGCTGCGCCGTTCCTCCTTGGAAAGTATCTTGGGAGCTGGTGGAGGGAGGTGATGATCCATACCAAGCAAACCACCTTGAGTCTCAACATGTTCGATGTCAGAATATGTTTCGGCTGCTTCTTTGGCTTCTTCTTCAATTGAGGAGGGTTCCCGCATGACCAACCAGCCCAGGACGAGGGCCACAACGATCAGAACGATGAACGTCGCCAACTCTGAACCGGCGTCGGCCAGCCATGATTTCCATTCCTCGGCACTGAAATCCGAAAGGGACGGGGGCCCTTCAGGTTCTGGCACGACCTCGATGTCCTCGGTCAAGGTATCGCATTGGCCCATGCCGTCGCACACCTCGACCATGACGGTGAAAAAGCCGGTGGTGTCCCAGGTGTTGATGGTCCGGACCGACGAGCCAGCGATGGGCGTGGACCAGTCATTGGCAGGGTCGCCGTCTTCGTTAGCATCGGTTTCAATGTCGAAATCCCAGCGCACGGTGTACTCGGCAGAGATTCGCTCATCACGTTCATTGATGGAACCGTCTTCAACGTCAAGGTCGCGGTAAATCTCCGTTTCTGAGCCCGCTTCGGTATCAAATACATTGGCATCGAAGGAGATGGAGGAGCCGGCGAAGATGTTCTCTGGAACATATATTTCCGCAGCGGTCGGTGGATGGTCCACGATGACCGTGAACGTCTCACGAGATACATCACCTGTGCCAAAACCGTCGCGGACGGTTAACGACACCGTGTAGGTTCCTGGAAGCGTGTAAGCATGCCACGGCGTGGCATCGTGGACCAAGGGTGTTGCATCGCCAAAGTCCCACGTGTACTGGACCAAACCGTTCCATTCGGGAGATTCCACCTCAAACGGCACGTACTTGCCTTCGAACTGACGGTCGCCGTCTCGGGTGCCGGATGAATCGAAGTACAGCATGCGTTGAGGCGCAGTGACAACCGCACCGTCTTCGTTGAAGGTATGCGACCAACCGTCTGGGATGGTGCCCTCGGGGAAGACCGAAGAAGTGGTGATCAATTCCCCGTCAAGGTAGCCGTCGAGAATTCGAACTTGGATGAGTGGAAGGGGGTTTGAAATGCGTACGGTCATGGTGCGAGGATAACTCTCAACACCCTCCTTGTCAGTCACCACCAAGGTCACGGTGTGAACGCCCGGTGTGGTGAAGGTGTACGTGACCTGGGGGCGGTCGCCGAAGGTCCCGTCAGAAAAACTCCAGTTCCATACATCGATGTCCGTGGAGTCCCCCACGCTGCCGTCAGGATCGCTGCTGTCAAGGCCATCAAAGACATAGGCAGTGTCAACCTCACCGTCTTCTTCTCGGAAATCAATTTCACGGGAACCCATCGCTGAGAGCGTTCGTACGTCAAAGGTTGCCACCGGCATCTGGTTCAACACCACGATGGAAAGAACCGCTGTGGCTTGGCTGCCATCGTCGTCGGTAACGAGCAGTGTCACCGTTTTGTTGCCGGGAACATCCCATGCTACGATGGGGTTGACGGCACTGCTCGTGATGGAAGAGAAGTCGTCATTTCTTGTTGGCGTTCCAGTGCCCAATCGCACACCGTCGGGGAAAGACCAGTCATAGGTCAGAATCTCACCGTCGTCGTCGACGAAAACATCGGGCAAGACCAACGTCGTGTAGGTCATGGTGGTCATGGTTTCAGCAAAGATTTGCACCGGCACCCGATTGTTGATGTGAACTTGGATGGTCTTGATGCCTGCGTTGATGCCGTCGGAGACCGTCAAGGTCAGGTTGAAGATGGCACTTTCTCCATCGATGTCACTCCATTCATGCTGTTGGGCATAGGCACCAGCCCCTCCGCTCGCGGTTCCATCGCCCCAATCCCATTGGAAATTCAGATGCTCGATGGGGACGTTGTCAATGGTGCGTCCCGCTGAGAAGAGAATCCGCTGACCGGTTAGGAGGGAAATATTGTCAGTGATGACCACGTTGTTGACGGTGATGACCGGCACAGGCTCGGTATCATCGCTCACGTTGATGAGATGGACTTGCGTTTCGGACCATGTGCCGCCACGGTCTCGCACCCGAAGCGTGGCGTTGTAAGAGCCCACTTCGGTGTAGGACCGAAGTGGCGATTTTAGATTGGATGAGGCATTGTCGCCGAAGACCCATGCGTAGGCCGTTGGTGAATCAAGATACGGCAGGCTGTTGTTGGACAGGGAAAGGCCCCAAGCATCGAACCCAGCCCCTTGGAACTGAATATTTTCCCAAGTTTGGACCTCCATAAGGGAAACGCTACCGTTGGCCACGGGTTTCATGTTGTTGAGCATCTGTGGAGAAGTTTGGAGGGTGTCAACAACCTCGCCAAGCATGTCCTTCATGACCATTTCAAAGGCGTATTGGTCCGCAAGTGGAGCGGTGAAGTAGACTTGTCCGTCAACCGATACACCGCCGCCTGCAGCGACACGATCGGTGATGGAGTCGACGAGTTGCCCGCTGCTGTCTCGGACATGGACTTCAACGTCCAAATCTTCAAAGAAAGCGTTGGAAAGAACGCCGTAGTTAATGGCGACCGTATCCTCCATCCCATCGCCGTCTCGGTCGGAAAGAACAGAGTTGTTGAGCGAAAGGGTGGCCGGCGAGGTAATACGAGCCGCCTCCACATCAACGGTTCCTTCGGGATAGGACGGTCCACAAGAGGTGTAATCGCAATCCGCCACGGTTGAGGCATACCACGTGATGACCCAAACTTCGTCGGTCAAGTTGCCAAACCCGGGAACGAGGCCGGTGGCGACGTTATTGGCAAAATTAAGGTCGGTAACACTCCACAGGCCGTCGGAAACCGCCTTGGTGACGATCACGCCATCAAACTGGCTCTTGTCGGCGGTCAAACGGAGAGTGAGGGGGGCGGGAGAGGCACTTCCGGGGGTGAATTTGAACGAGCGAATGCCCCATCCCTCGAGGGTGTTACCGGTCGAGGACCAGGGCGTGGACCAATCGCTGTTGATTTCGGTTGGTTGGGCGCGGCAGAACGCTCCCCCGGTACAAACGGGGTTGAGGTCCAAGTTTGGATAGCCGTAAATGCCCTGGTCCGAATCAAGGGTGGCAGCGATGCTAAAGTTGGCAAAAATCTCTCCCATGGTTGTGCCGAGGAGGCCAACTTGGCCCGATTGTGGAGAAAGAGCGAGGTTTTCGACACCTCGGCCACCCGTGGCAGAATCTTGAACAAGTTGTCGAACAGCGGGTCCGCCACCAAGGTGTTCAGCGAGGTACATCGTGAACATGTAGCCTGCTCCGTAATCGGCAATGCGCTGGTTCCACCAGCGCACGGATTGTTCGGGAGCACCGGTCCAGGCGTTTACGTGCCCGGTGAGTGTGGAGTCTGCCCCGAAGCAGAGGTAGATGGCCACGTCAGCGTTGCCTTCGTCAATCCAGAGGTTTTCGTAAGGGTCCAAGGCGTTGTGCAACAAGTGCTCGAGTTCGTGAGCGAGAATGGAGCGGCCCCAAGACAAGGTGATGTCTGCGAAGTCGACGAACACCGCCTCCCGAGAGGATGAGAAAGAGGGGGCGAAGTATCCACCCGTGTTGTAGGCACCGTCGATGTCGTAGACGATGATCTGGACCTGACAGTTGTTGTCAATGTCGGGCGGTGCGAGACCTCGACCGTCTTGGTAGTCCTTCCCGTAGTAGGTCGTCATGGTGGGGTAAATGGTTGAATCCCAGGTGCTTGCGAGGTTGTTCAGGACCGTCGAAGACAGGGTTCGTCCACTTTGGACGATGAAAGCCACCGAGGTGGTGGTCTTGGCGACATAGGCAGAAATCGACCCGCCCGAAATGGGCACCGTGAGGGTATCGCCCACGGAATGGGGGGTGCATGCACGTGCTGCCGAGCGGCCCATGGACGGTTCAATCACCATGTCATCCACGCCGGGACGGCCGGCGTCGACCCATGCTTGCCGCATGAATTGTGTAGCGGAAACGACGGGTTCATCTTCGTGAATAAACAAGTACTCACTTCCTTCACTGGGGTTGAATTCTTCGAGATCCCCAATGATGGAGCCCCCAGCGTTGTAGGCCGGTTCAGTGGCCGTTTCTTCGGCCCCTTCTGCGGCCACAGATAGCAACAACGGTGCTGTGCTTGAGAAGAGCATGAGGAGCACGAAGGCGAGGGCTGGAGTGGAGCGTCGTTCCGACATAAAAAACACCGAGAAGAATCGTAGGACTGATTCCCAATTTCAGCAGAAGAAAGGAGGTATTTAAGAGTCCGTGGTGGAGGCATCATCATGCATCAAGGGGTTACGCCTCAAAACACGCCTCGTCATGCCCTCTTGACGTGCATCGTTCTGATGTTGGCTACCACCATGGTTCAGGGGTCATTGGCCACCACCAACACTGCGTACAACCTCATCGATCGGTGCGCCGCGACCGACGACTTGGTCTTTGATGGTCAGGCAGCCAACGCCTCGGTGCAGTGGCAAGTTGACCTTGGACCACGACTTCCGGGGAGCGAAGTATCGGCAAGCTTTCGAGAAACGATCACCAACGACTTGACGGCGCTCGGCTACGAGGTGAGTCAACAAACTCATCAGCGCTACGGCATGAACCTGACCAACGTCTTCGCAAAATGGAGCCCGAACGGGACGTCCACGGGTCAACTGGTCCTCTCGGCGCACTACGACTCAAGAAATATTGCCGACCAAGACGACAACGAATCCAACCGCTCGCTTCCTGTCCCGGGCGCCAACGATGCCGCCAGCGGGGTTGCCATCTTGCTCGAACTTTCAAAGCACATTCCATCCATGGGGCTGAACCATGATGTGATCTTGTTTTTCAACGATGGTGAAGATCAAGATCAGCAATACACCTTGGGCGCTGAGGCGTGGGCTGAAAATCTGACCGAAGAGGAGGTGGCTTCCACTCACGCCTTCATTTTGTTGGACATGGTCGGTGATGCTGATCTACAATTGCACAACGTATCGCCGGGCAACGACACCCTCAAGTCGCGCTTGGTGGAGTTGGCAACGGATCTCGGCATGGTCAACGGCACCGTCGCCTGTGATGGAACCGGGGGCGAAGATATCGTGCAATACGAAACGCTTGTCGGCGTGCTTGATGACCATGTCCATGCCCATGACCTCGGCATTCCGAGCATCGACATCATGGACACGTCCTACGGGGAGGCCAAACCATACACCTTTGGGAGTTATTGGCACACGATGGAAGATACGCCCGACAAAGTCAGCGCTGAATCCTTGAGCGCCGTGGGACGATTGGTCGAACTTGGATTGCGAACCTACGCCTTTGTCGAATTCACCGAAGACGACGACGCTGCCAACGATGTGCCAGACGAGACGGAACCGTTGAATGAAGCAGCGGACGATGGCCCAAAAGGATCGAAAACACTCGCCGCCTTTGCAGCCGTTGGGTTGTTCTCCATTCTCATGCTCATTTTGGTGGTTGAATGGAAGGGAAAACGCTGATGTAGGTACGCGGTAGCAAAGCAAAGAGGTATTATCCGCGCACGCATTCGCCACAACAGGAGGGCCCCCAATGAACACCGATCGTGAACAACGCATGGAAGCCCTTCGGGCGAGGGTGAAGGCCAAAAAAGAAGCCTCGCTCGCCGGTCAGGTTGAGGAAGAACTCGTGGTCAGCACGACCGATATCGAGACGGCCACCACAGAGGCAGAAGATGATTGGTACGCCATGATCGATCGAGATGCAGACCGTTGGAGAAACCTTGCGGCAGCCCTCATTTTCATTGGCAGCCTTTTGGGAATCATGAGCGGCGCTTTAATCCTCCAAGGCAACCCTTCAGAACTACTCAACACCTCGTTCTTTGCTGAAAGCGATGCGGTTGACATCTCCGGTACCGCTCTGGAAGACGTTGATGGCAACGGGGTGGAAAACGTGTCCGTCGAACTTTTGGATGCAACCTCAAAAGCCGTTCTTCAAACCACCAGCACCGACGCTTTCGGTTATTTTTCAATGAGCAATGTCCAACAAGAAGTGCACATCATCGTGTTCTCCAAAGAAGGGTACACCACCGTTGAACGGACCTTTGTTCCCGACAACGTGGGCCTGGACCCCGTGACCATGAAACCCGGCAACGGCACGAGGGAAGAAAGCGATGAGCAATCCATCTCTGGATGGACACTTGACAATGCCGTTGGCCTTTCAACAGGCATCGGGTTGCTCACCATAGGCACGGCGTTGTTGGGCGTGCAAGCCGCTGCTGAAATCAGAAGAGGGAAACATTACCGTCGAAGCCAATACTTGGCTGGAGGAGCCCTGTTTAGTCGTGGCCTCATCATCGTCGGACCGACGCTGATTCTGTTTGGTATGATCGTCAACCTGTTTGCAAAACAGGATTTCGAAGACGAGCGAGAGGACTGAGCATGTACCTGATCTCTGTCGAGGGAGGCGACGGGTCTGGAAAAGGCGAAGCAGCCAGAATTCTGGGTGAACTCTTGAACGAATTTCCGTTTCCCGAGGTCTTGATGACCCACGAGCCGCGCCGCCACAGCGAACTCGGTAAGTTGGCGTTGCAATCCGTCAAGCTCGGCAACAAAACACCGCTGGAGGAAGCAGGTCTGTTCGCTGCTGATCGGCTCGACCACTCGCACACCTTCATCCGACCTCACCTTGCCAGCGGTGCCGTGGTGATTTCAGACCGGAACATCCACTCATCACTCATCTACCAGGGCGTTGTGGGGGATTTGGGCTTGGACAAGGTAGCCAGCATGAACGCTGCTGCCATGATTCCGGATTTGGTCTTCTGGATCGACTGCGACCCAAAGAAGGCGATGAAACGCATCAAATCTGGCACGTTGCGAATGACGAGCCAGAAGCAGGAATATTTCGAAACGCAGGAAATTCAAACCACCATCCGTCAAGGATTCCATGACCTGTTCGGAGAAACGGGTGTGGTGCCTGCGCCGTTCAACCAGTGTTGCATTGTGGGTCCGATCATGAACGAAGGTGGATTGGACGATTTGAAGACAAAACTTCGCACTGAACTTCGCCGGTTCTTCAACAAAAAACCACTCCCTTTGAACGTGGACAGAGACGAAGTGGACCGAAATTTGCTCAACGCTTTGGTTCGGGACATGAAAAAACAACGGCGCCTTCCCGGCGCACCCCAAGAAAAGACCGCCATTCACATCGGATGGCTCGGTGGGAAATCACCTGCACAATGGATGAGCCAAGCCGAGGAGAATTGGCCGATATCCTCCGCCCAAGACCACGATGTTCCCGCCTCACCGCTGGCCCATTCATGTTGGTCCATCCTCGGCACGCTTTCGCTGATGGTGGGCTCAAGCGAGGTCCCCCGCCTTCACGCTTCCCTTGGGCCCGTGCGCATGGTCACCCAACGCCACACACAACGACTCATCAAATGGCTCCTGGCTGAAAATTGGGTTCATAAGCAACAAAACCACACGCCGTTTAGCGATGCCCAACTGTTCAAACTTCGAGAAGAGCGCCTTGGCTTCGCCCGCCTCACTCTGGCCATGTGGCCCCTTCGCACCCAACTGGCCTCTTGGCGGCGAGCCAATCAAGACAAAGCATGGACGGAGGCACTGGAAGAACTGTTCCATGTCGAGGAAGGGCGTGAACTCTCCGCCGTGTTGAAAAAGGCCGTTCACGACATCAACCAACGATTGACGATTTTGACCAGTGGACATGAGGGGTGTCCGTTGCCGAGGACTGCACAGGAGCTCTGCGCTTGGTGGTCCCTGGAGCCTCCGAATCACTCGGATTCTTGATGAGGGGTTCGAGCGAGCGTGAACGAAGCATTGCCGGGCAACAACACCTGACCTGCACCGACAAAGGCTTCTGCCCGGGCAGAAAACATCGAACTCATCAACACGCCGAGACCAAGGCCAAAGGGAATGCCCGTTAGTACACGCTTGAGGTTCGTGGACTCATAGGGCGTCAGCAATTGAAGGAAACCGTCGGCGATAAGCGGAAGACAAAGCAGCATTCCACAAGCCAACCAGAGCAATGTCCGCTGGTTCTTGAGGTAAACAGAATGCAGCCACCGCTCCGGGAGCAGGGAAAGACATGTGTCACGTACCGTCCAACGGTTCCAACCTCTCCTGGTGAACACCACCCCGCCCAAAAAGAGGCCAAAGAAAATCCCGATATCACGAGTACAGACTGGAAGTTGGTTGTTGTTTACTTCCCATGAGCGTTCGTGTTTTTGGTGGCAATTGACGTCACCAAAGGCGTAAATGAAGGCGGCATAGGGGTTCACGTCGGTCCACGAAAAGGCAACATGAGAATGGTTCCCTTCGCCTTCATGTTCATGGGGAAATTGATTCTGATTTCCGTTCGATCCAAAACCGTCCTCGCCGTAGAAGTCAACGGCGTTTGCTCGCCCCTCCATGGGGCCCACCGTGCCAGATTTGAGCGTCAGAGGCGCTAGAAAAAAGGAAATCAGGAAAAAGAAGGAAACGGCCAAAACCCACTTTCCGACCTTGGTCTCACGGCGGCGGTCGAGAAGTCCATTACGCTCCATGGTGCAAACAACCCCCGAAACCCTTTGATTCTTTTTCCCACCAAGCAAGCCTTCAATTCCTCATGCCCTCTGTCGCAAAAACATGGCCGAGGACGTCCCCCCGCGCATTGGCCTCAAAACAGGCTTCCAGGCTGGGGCGTTCATCGGCCTCTTTCTCGGTTTTTCGCTCGCTGTCGTTTCGGCATTGACCCAGCCGGACGCCCTTGTTCAATTGGTCCAATTGATGTGCATCACTCCGGTCGCTTGTGCCGTCGTTTTGGGGCCCTTCCTCGGTTGGAGGCGGGCCCCGCAAGTCTCAAATGAAGACCCAATCGAGGCGGTTCGGTCGTTGCTAAAACCCTTCAACGAAGGCCAAGGTAAATGGAGGGTTTTGAGCCATGTGAGGAGCGATGGGCGGACGGTTCGAATCGACCTCCACAATTCAACCCAACCGCTGACCATCGTTGCTGCGACCTTGGGCATGACTGAGGAACACTCCATTCGCTACATCGTCGGGCGAGGCGAGGCGAGAAGCAGAAATCCAGAACTCCGAGCCACCGTATTGGCTTACATCGAACAGCACGTCGCCCTCAACCGCAGGCGCCGCACCTCTTCATCCATTGAGGTTCTGCCGCCCTCCGTTATCGAACACATGGAAGCCACCCATCGCATGCACCGTCGTTTGTTCTATCTTTTGCCCATCATCCTGTTCTTTGCCTGGTTGGAGATGCGTTGAGGCCAACGCAACAGGCTATGAGGGAGGGGGGAATCCCAACACCATGGCGAACGACATCGGGCGAGCCATGGCCCGCCTCAAGCACCGTGATATCCGCACCCGCCGGCGTGCGGTTCGCACCTTGTTTGAGCACGACGATGCAAGCGTTCTCGAAGCCTTCAAACCCTTGTTGGACGACGAGGACGGTTGGTTCGTTTCCAAAGCCCTCGATGCCTACAGGCAGTGGGGCGTTCACGCCGGACCTGAGGCCGTAGCAACCTTGCTTGCCCATCGTTCCTTGGAGGTCCGAAGAGCCGGTGCGAATCTTTTGGTTTCCCTCGGAGCATCGGGCAAAGCACTCGCCCTTTCAGCCCTCAACGACGACGACGGTGTTGTGCAGAAGAAAGCGGCACGTGCGCTTCTTTTGTGTGAAGAAAGCGAGGTCGCTGAGCAATTGGCAACGCATGCAAACGACGCCGTTCGCCTCTTGGGGATGAAACATCCCTCGCTTTCACAGGAACACCTCAAATCCGCCCTCAAGGATACCAACGACGGCGTTCGTTCCGCTGCCTTGGACACGGTCTTACGCCACGGCGTCCATGTTGACCTCGAAGCCCTTCTCCCGTTTCTTCAAGCTAACCTCCAAACGGTGAACATCTTGGCTTGGGTTGGCCAGCATGCACCCGAACGACTGGCTGAATTCACTCCTCATCTCAAACGCCAGCACCTCAAATCCCTCAGCGATTACCTTCGTGAGCATGCAGCCAGCAGCGAGGATGCCTTCCTTTCGAGCCTGATGCAATCAGGCATGTTGGAACCGGTCGCACGTTGGGTTCTACGGCAAGGAGCTTCTGAAGACGAACTTCGGTGGCAACTCATCAACGATGAGCGCCTTGACATCATCGAACGATCAAAACTCCTGGAACGTCTGATTGGCCGAGCGCACGAACCAAACGTCCTCGAACGAGCGATGGCGCTGATGACCTCTACGGATGAGGAACTTCTGAAGGTGGCGTGCGAGAACCTATCAACCGCCGCATCCGAACTTTCTCCATGAGCGAGCAAGCGTCAGGACTGTCCTTCTTTGCCGATGCCACCCAAGGCGCCCAACATCACCTGCGTGCTGGCTTACGCCTCGACGGACCCTTCACCTCAACCCGTCTCGTATTTCGGTTCCCACGCTGGGTCCCTGGCTCCTATTTTCTCCGAGAACCCATCCAACACATGTTTGACTTCACGGCGGTGGACCAAGACGGTCGGGAATTGAGTTGGAAACGGGTCGGCGTGGACGGCATTTCCGTCTCCCTTCGCAAGGCCAGCACCAAGGTCTCGATCGACTACACCTTGCTGGCAAAGGAATTGAGCGTCCGCTCCAACCATCTTGACACAACCCACCTTCACCTCATGCCTCCCTTCACGTGGTTTTGGCCCGAACGAGGGATCGATGATGCACGATTGAACATGCTTCACAATGTTGAACTCGTGGCCCCTGCCTCATGGAGTCCAGCCACGCAATTGACGCTGGTGAATCAATCCACGGCCGAATCAAACGGCCGGTGGTCGTTCACGGCCTTCGGCAGGGACATGTTATTGGACAGCATCATGGAAGTCAACCCCAACGAAGCCATCACGCACGACATCGATGGAAGAACGCACCATCTCAAGTGGTGGGACAGCGGAGGACACCAACCCAATGCCGAACGCCTTCAGGCCTTTATCGGAGACATGGAAAATATCGCCAAAGAGCACCATGCTCTCTTCGGCGTGCCTGAATGGCCCGATTACACCACCGTGTTGCACCTCACCGACACAGGTCGAGGGGGCTTGGAACATATGAATTCGCAGACTTCAATGATGCCCAGGGCCTGTTTATTCCCCGACCATGAGGACGAATATAGAGACCTCGTCAGCCTGTTTTCGCACGAATACCTGCACCAGTGGAACGTCAAGCGCCTTCGCCCCAAGTGCTTCGTGGATTACGACCTTCAAAGCGAAGTCCACACCGACCTTTTGTGGTGGTTTGAAGGGGGGACCTCATGGCTGGGCGACATGATGTGCGTGCGTTCCGGGGCTTGGTCAGAAAAGGACTGGAGGCTCGATTTCGAACGAAAGATGAAGCGCCACACCACCAACAACGGCATGCACCGAGAGTCCCTGGCAGAATCGAGCCATGATGCGTGGATACACCTCTATAGAAGCGGACCCTACACGCGTGAAAGTCAAATCTCATACTACCTTGAAGGTGAATTAGCGATGATGTGTCTTGATGTGGAACTGCGCCGACGAAATAACGACACCTATGGCGCATGCGACCTTATGGCCGAACTCGTTCGGCAATTCTCCATCGAGGCTGAAGCCGAGGAACCGGGCGTGGATTACAACGACATTCGAACCGCGCTCAAGGCGTGCCCTGGTGGCGCATCAATGGGTCCGTTCCTCGACCGCCTCGTGCGTCGCCGCGCCCTTCCAAACGTGCAACGCGCTCTGTCGTCCTTCCGACTCAAATTGGTGCCTCATGCCAACGACAAGGAAGGCAAAGCCTGGCTGGGGGTTCACCTTCGTGAAACGGCGGGGAGGGTGCTCATCAGCAGCTACCATGCTGGTTCACCGCTTCGTGAGTGCACGCAAGTCGGCGATGAACTCATGGCCGTCGACGGCGTTCGCATCAAATCTTCTGCACACCTCAAGAAACTCATCGCAGGGCGGACCGGAGACGAAGTCAAACTGGAACACGTCCATGAAGGCATTGTCTCAAACGTCGTGGTCACGCTGCCTCCATCTCCACAACACGGCGTGACCCTCCGCGGAAAAGGTAACGCACGCTGGAAAGCCTGGATCACGACACGTCAGAAGAACTGACTTCCGAAAACGTCGCCAGCGTGGCCAGCGGCACAAAAATTGGCGGGGAGTGTTCTGGTAGCGTGTGCCGACTAGTTTTCGGAGGGAAACATCCTCCGGAAAGGGCCATCTCGACGACTTCGTCCTTCGTTAATGCATCACGACCGCAACCCGGCCAAACACTCAGTTTGATGTTCTCATCGTTGAGGTAATCTACACACAGGGCAGGTACCTGCTTGAGATTCAGCAGTTCTGCAATCGAATGACGATGGTGACCGTCAAGGATGGTTCCCGTTTGCTTGTCAACCAGGAGCGGTTTGGTGAATCCGCCCCAGCGTTTGGTCATCTCAAGCAATTTATCCCGGTTTCTCTCCTTAATTTCTTCGTGAGGTTTCAACCACGCCAATGGAACGAGCGTGACATCGTCTTCGCTCCACGACATTAGCCACGGGAACCGCCGTCGTCACATAATGCTTTTTCACAGTGAGGCAAACAGAAGGGGAAGAGGGGAGGCATGATGGAGGGTCCGACACTGACCAAAGGCCTCCCAGCCGACCTTGAGGGCGAACCGTGTCCGCCTCAATTGATTCGCTGGCTTGCGACGCTGGATAACGACATCTTGTCGTTGCTCGAAACCATCGCAAAGGACGGTGAGGGCGCTTGGCTTGTCGGAGGTTGCGTCCGCGATGCATGGTTGGGCACACCGTCCACCGATGTCGACTTTTGCACCACCTGTACACCTGACCGTCTCCTCACCCTCTTCGGGGACCGAGCCATTCCCACGGGTGTTGACTTTGGAACGGTCACGATCAAGGGGGATAACGGCCATTTTGAAGTCACCACGCTTCGTACGGAATCGCTCTACCGAGACGGGCGAAGGCCCGAACGGGTGGAATGGGGCACCTCACTGAAAGAAGATTTGAGCCGTCGGGATTTCACCTTCAACAGCATGGCCGTTGATGTCGCTCGCCAGCTTTTGTACGACCCTTACAACGGTTTGAGCGACCTCGGTTCGAGAACGGTACGAGCCGTTGGGGATGCTGGCCTTCGTTGCGAAGAAGATGCGCTTCGTATTCTCCGAGCCTACCGTTTCATGCGAAGGGATGAAGGTCCGTTATGGACCATGGAACCCTCACTGCATTCAGCCATCAACAAGCATCGAAGTCGCCTGAACATGGTGACGGTCGAACGGCGTTGGATGGAACTGCAAAAAATCCTGGCCGTCCCTCGCCCTGGCGAGGTCCTTGAGCACATGCAGAACGATGGTGTGCTCCCATTTGTCTTCACGAACCTGAGAGTACTCAACCCGGTGTTGTTCCATCTGCTTGACCAACCGGCGCTTGTTCCATTGGCGTTGAACCAACGTCTGGCTTTCCTGATGTGTGAGCATGAGACAAAGGATGCTGTAGCGCAACTCCAAGCCTTGCGAACATCCAAAGAATTGCAGCGAACCACCGCCATGTTCCATGAACAACTCGGGTTTTTGCCAGAGGCGAGGAAAGCCTCCCTTCGGGTGTTCAATCATGTGATGGGGACGACGGCCGAACACCACTTAACGGCTCATGAAACCATGGTCGGATACAACATCAACCTTCACACCGGCCTTCAAACGTCAAAGGAGAGCGTGCATGAAGTCAGGCGGTTGTGGGAACAGATTGAACGAACGAATGAAACGCAACCTTGCCTGGTTGATGGCCATTGGATCATGGCCAGAACTGGTGCAGTGGAAGGTATGCGTTTGGGGCGATTGAAACAGTGGTTGCATCGGATTCAAATCGAGGAGGGCCTAACCACCCTTTCCGAAATGGAGGCGGCCTTGACCAAACTATCCTACGAGCATGGCGATGTTGAGGCGTGGCCGAGGCCGGTCTTCCCTTGAAAAACCGGCATCAATTTGATGGGGGAAAGCGTTGTCGTCCATGCATGGCGGACATCCAATTGCCTGAAAAAGCCATTTTTGACCAGCGGGTTAAAACGATTTCAAATCGGATTGACGGCATTACAAAAAGCAACACCATGGCGGGGTTGCTCAATTCTAATTTCAAAAAGTGGCTGTCGACCTCCAGCATGTCACCCATCGCCTTAACGGAGGAACTTGACACCAACAAGGACCTCCGCATTTCGGGGGATGAATTCGCTGCCCTTCTAGGGAAAATGACGGGCGAGCGACCCCCAGAGTGGGTCGTTGAAATCGTGTTCTCTTTCGTGGACGCCAACCCAAACGATGGCATTCCTCTTGACGATTGGATGGCTTTTTTGGCAGCCAGTGGTTTGGAGATTCCCGAGGAATTATTTGAGGAAAAAATTGAGGTTACCGGCACCATCGCTATCCGCGAGGAGAATATCCTCGCAGGCGAGGGCTTTTCAGTGGCCGTTTCCTTTAACGCAAGCGTCATCGCCTACGAGTGTTCCGTTACGAACAAAGAAACCTCTGAACTTCTCGACAGCATGTTGACGCCTGACATCGAGATGGACCGTCCCGACTTTGACGAATTCACACTTGAAATCGACGAAGCCGGCACCTATGTGATGGAATTGAGGCACCTTGGTGTTCGTTTGGACACACAAGAATTCACCGTGACACCCAAGGCACCTGAAGAGACCACCCCCTCAGAACCTCAAACAGAAGAGGTGGAAGACCAAGAGACGGAAGTTCACCATGTCGTTGATGTTGAAGACGGGTTCGAAGGCTTCGTCAGCATGGTGGAAACGGCCAAACTCCGCAGCGATGCTCAAGCGATGATTGCCGACGCCCCCGCTTACACCGTCCACAGTTCCATCAACGCCGTCGACCGAACCCTGCTGGGCGTAGGAGAATACAGAAACGGATTTACCGTCCATTGTGTCAATGACGGTGGTGCGAAGTTCAAGGTCATGCTCAAGCCAAGGGAATCCGAACCCCTTGTCGGCGAGCGATTCGTGAAAAACGTGGCGCTCCACGATTGGGATGTTGCCCTTCGGCAACTTGTCTGTCGCGAACTCTGATCACTTCAGCGCACGAGCGATGACAATACGCTGGACTTCTTGCGTGCCTTCGTAAATTTGCGTGATCTTGGCATCTCGGAAGAACCGTTCGACAGGGAATTCCTTGGTGTAACCATAGCCACCCAAAACTTGGATGGCCCGTTCTGAGACCCACATAGCGGTGTCTCCCGCAAACAACTTGGCCATGCTGGCTTCTTTGGAGTGGCGCGGCCCACCGGCGTGGTAGTGCTGCTCCTTGGTCCAAGCCGCTTTGTAGACCAGCAGGCGGGCGGCCTCAATTTGCGTCGCCATGTCGGCGAGGTAGGCCATGATCATCTGATGGTGGGCAATGGGCTTTCCAAAGGCTTCTCGTTCGTGGGCGTACTGCAAAGCGGCCTCGTATGCGCCCTGAGCGATGCCGAGGGCTTGGGCGGCGATGCCGATACGGCTGTTGTCAAGGGCGTTCATGGCGATGGGGAAGCCGTTGCCAACGCCTTTGAGGACGTTTTCGATGGGGACCTTGCAGTCGTTGAGGACAAGGGTGCAGGTGTCTGAGGAACGAATACCCAGTTTGTCTTCTTTCTTGCCCACCGAAAAACCGTCGTAGGCAGCGTCGACGATGAAGGCCGTCGTGCCGCCGTGCTTTTTCACACCGTAATCGGGATGGTCGACGTCTTTGGCAAAGAGCACCAAGAGTTGGGCTTGGGCCCCGTTGGTCACCCACATCTTCTCTCCGTTCAGAATGTAGTGGGTGCCGTCATCGGAAAGTTTGGCCTTGCACGACATGGCTGCAGCATCGGTTCCAGCCCCTGCTTCTGAAAGTGAGTAGGCGCCCACTTCCCCTGCTGCGAGCCTTGGGAGGAAGGTTTGCTTCTGATGTTCGTCGCCGTGGAGGGCGATGGTCATGGAACAGAGACCAACATGAACACAGTACATGACGGCAAAGGACGGGTCAACCCTGGCAAGCTCCTCGATGATGATCGCTTCAGAGACATCGTCAATGGGCGAACCCCCGTAGGCTTCGGGGATGGTGACACCGTGAAGGCCGTACTCCAGGAAAGCTTGCCACTCTTCGGAAGGAGGGATTTGGTTTTGGTCGCGGTGTTCTACGGTCGGAGCAAGCACCGATTCGGCGAAATCCCTTACAAGTTCACGAATCATTTGTTGTTCGTCGGTTTCGCCAAAGTTCATGCCCTCACCAATCCTCCCAACATGAGGACTTTCTTAACCCGTTTGATTGGTTGAAAATACATTTTTTTCCTCATTCTTCATATACCACCTGTGGAAGCCGCGTGATGAGGCAGGTATTATGGACGACGACATCATTGAATTTGTGATTGCTCAAGACCGAAAGTATTCGATGGAACACTTGTGGTTCCAACAGAAGGACCAGAAACTCATGATCGGCGTGAGTGAATTTATGCGAGTGGAGATCGGCGACGTGTTGCGCGTAATTCTCCCCCAGGCGGAAACAGAAATTGACGAGGGTGGCAGCCTTTTCTCCTTGTGGACCGCTGACGAAAAGGTCTCGTTGACATCCCCCTTTTCGGGCGTCATCTCCGATGTGAACGGTGAAGTCGAAATCAACCCGGATTTGGTCAACGATTCTGCCTACAATGACGGCTGGATTATTCTTCTTGAGCCCCACGAATTGCAGGTGAACCCGGATGACAAGCAACTCCTTGAGAACCTCATGGAGCACGACGAATACGTCGAGTACCTGGCCGAACTTTGAAGACCGTTCCGGCGGTTCATTTCCGCCCCCAAGGCTGATGAACTCACACCCCAACCCGATGGCATGACCGATGCCATGGAGCAACTCAAGGCAAGTTTGCGAAACGCGCCGGTCATTTGGAAAGGCGATTACCCCTACTTCATTCACCCAGTCACCGACGGTGTACCTCGCATGGACCCGAGCGTCCTCAAGGCCATCACGGAACTTGCGGTTGAACGCGTTGATTGGAACGGCATTGATTTGCTTCTCGGCATCGAAGCGATGGGCCTCCCCCTCACCGCCCCCCTGAGCATGGCCACGGGGATTCCCTTGGTCATCGCGCGAAAACGCTCCTACGGCCTTGAAGGAGAGGTGGAAATCGACCAGTCCACTGGCTACTCAAAAGGAGCCATGTACCTCAACGACTTGCATGAAGGTGACCACATCGCCATCGTCGACGATGTGATCTCGACGGGAGGAACCCTTGAAGCGGTCATTGAAGGCGTACGTCGTGCAAAGGCGAACGTAACCGAGGTCATTGCAGTCGTTGAGAAGGGCGAGGGAGTCAAGCGCCTTCAAGGACTCTATCCAGACATCCGAATCCAATCGCTGGTTCGCTTGGTAATGGACGGCGACACCATTGTCCTCCTTGACGATTGAGCGACCCGGAGAGAATGGGTGCCTTCATGAGGGAGTGGCCACGCCCTCGGGCTGAGGGGAAGCATGGATCTGGACCGCCACGACTTTGAATTGGACGAGTTGATGGAGCGCATTCGCGCAAACGATAACCGTTTGATTGCACTCCAAGTTCCCGAAGGACTCAAAATGCAGGCCTTGGAGATGATGGACACCATCGAGACGGAGACCAGCGCCCAAGTTGTTTTGGCTGCAGACCCCTGCTACGGGGCTTGTGATCTCGTTCACGACAAGATGCAATTGATGGGGGTTGAGTTGGTAGCCCACATGGGCCATTCCCAAATGAACATCGATTCTGGCATGCCCACCCAATTCATCAACGTCACCTACGACGGCGACCCTGAACTCAAACCTGTCCTCCCCTGGCTTGAACAACACCGGGCAATGGCCCAGCAGCGCTTGACTCAACAAGGTGACGCAGGCAAGTTGTCCGAGGAGGAAGCGCAAGAGAAATTCATGGACGCCGTTGGCCGCATGGCACCGCTAACCGATACCAAACTCGGCCTTGTTGGCTCCATTCAGCACCTCCACCTGCTTCCGGACTTTCACGACCGACTCGAGCAAGCGGGCTTTGACGTGACCGTGCCTGTTGGTGGGGCTCGCCTCTCTTTCCCCGGCCAAGTGCTCGGTTGCAATTATTCTGGCGACGACCCATCCATCGGCCACTACCTCTTCCTGGGAAGCGGTGATTTCCACCCCATCGGCCTCGTTCTGCACACCGGCAAGCCGCTCGCCATGTTGGACCCCTACACCGGCGAGGCCGAGGAGATGTCCTTGCAGCGCATTGAACGCATCCTGCGTCAGCGCTTTGGCCTCATCATGAGCGTTCAGGACGCCGACACCTTTGGTATTCTCATCGGAGAAAAACCCGGCCAAATGCGGCGGACCCTCGCCCTTCGGATGAAGCGCATGCTGGCGAAGCACGGAAAGAAAGGTTACTTGTTGGCCCTCGAACACGTCGGCCCAGAACTCATTGATTTCTACCCGGTTGACGCCTTTGTCAACACCGCTTGCCCTCGCATCGCCATCGATGATGCCGTCAAGTACCGCAAGCCGCTCATCACGCCGTTTGAACTGGAAGTGGCGCTGGGCGAAAAGAAATGGGAAACCGGCTATCAATTCGATGAAATTCCTTGAACCGGTTCTTGAAATCCCAAAGAAGCGGGCTTGAAACCTCGGTTTAAGACCACATCTTTTAGAACGGTTGACATCAGCATTCCCCTGATATGGTGGACTACCTGAACCGAATCGGCGCTGGGCTCATCATCGCCCACCCAGAGCGTTTGGATTTTGATTTCGTCCCAGAAGAACTGGTGGGAAGAGAGGAGACACAACGTGAATTGGCCTCCAAGTTTTCCAATGTAGCCGCCCCTGAAGGCGCTGCACGAGCCGTCATTACCGGACCCGTCGGCAGTGGAAAAACGGTGCTCGCCAAGACCTTCTGCAGGGACCTTCAACGCCACCTCTCGGGAAAGCGGGAACTGAAAGTGGCCCACATCAACTGCCGAAACGCCTCGACGAGCATGCGAGTAGCCCAACGCATACTGCACCAGTTTGACCCGGGGCATCCCGACCGTGGGCTTTCACTCGGCGAAATGCTCCTAAGCCTGCGAAAGATGCTCCGTCGTACATCCACTCACCTCATTGTCGTGCTGGACGAGGTCGATCACATGCTGCGCCGCTCAGGAGACGAGCTGCTCTACCAACTTCTCCGAATCGACGAAGACCAAGACGGTACGGGGACCTTATCGTTGATGCTCATCAGTCAAGAGCAAGTCTTGGACGTGCTTGAAACAGCGGTGCTTTCGAAGTTCGGCCAGTCCAATCACTTGCGCATTCAACCCTACACTGTCGACGGATTGGAGGCCATCGCTCGCCAACGAGCAGAACTGGCGCTCGTCCCCGGCACTTGGAGCGACGCCACCGTACGGTTGCTGGCCGAACGAGCAGCCGAGAGTGGCGACGCACGACGAGTCATCGAATACCTCAGCAGCGCTGCGGAACGTTGCGAGTTCCGTCAGGACGGCCATACCGAACAAGCCATCACCGTGGAAGACATTCACGCCATGAGCGACAACGTGGCGGTCGATACACAAACTCGCCTTGAGGTGGTGGACGACCTCCCCGCCCAAGGCATGCTGGTCTTGTTGGCCATGTGTCGGCGGCTCCGGGCCGAGGAAAGCATGACGATGGGTGACGTGGAAGGCCTCTATGCCGTGGTCTGTGAGGAGTACGAACAAAAACCAAAAAGCCACACGACGCTGTGGAAATATGTCAAACAAATCGAACGTGAAGGCGTGATCACCACCCGCGTGGCGACCGTGCCCGGCGGGCGTGGTCGGACCACCCACCTGAGCATGCCCCATTTCCTTCCTGCAGACCTCGCCAGCCGACTGGAATTGCTCTTACCGAAGCGACTTCGGCGCAAATGAATTCACCAACTGAGACGAAGTGGCTAAATACGGGTCTTGAGTCGGAGAAATCCCGAGAGGTGCTCACATGGCAGAATTCATCGCAGTGGTCAACGACACAGACCCCAAGAACGGCGGAAAGTCCTACGCCTTGAAAATCACCGGAAACAACCACGCTCAGATGCTCGGTAAGCGCATCGGCGACGTGGTTGACGGACTCTTTGTGGGCGAAGGCGACAAGACGCTCTCGGGCTACAAACTCGAAATCACGGGCGGTTCCGACAAAACGGGAACCCCCATGCGTCGAGACCTCGAAGGCGGCAACCGCCAATCCATTCTCGTGACCCAATCCACTGGATACAAGGGGGAAGTGGTCGTTCACAAGAAGAAAGGTGGCGACAAGAGGCGTTTCCGATACAAGCCAGACGGTCTTCGAAAGCGACGAAACTTCCGTGGAAACACGGTGACCCAAGACACCCGTCAAATCAATCTCCGAGTGGTTGAATCTGGAAAGAAGCCACTCGCTACCATCCTCGGCGCTGAGGGCGAGGAAACATCGGAGTGAACCCGAGAGGGTAATCGCTGAACGTGAGGAGAGGGAAGCATGGCACGAAAGCTTCCCGCTCAACCCGAGGTCAACATTGGCCTCGTTGGCCACGTTGACCACGGAAAGACAACCCTTACCCAAGCGCTCTCTGGCGTTTGGACCGATACGCATTCTGAAGAACGAAAGCGAGGCATTTCAATTAAACTCGGCTACGCTGACACTGCTTTCTACAAGGACAGCACCGGCCAATTCTACGCCACAGGCAAGCGCCCAGACGGCGGCAAGGATGTTGAGAAGGAACTCGAGCGAGTTGTATCCTTCGTTGATGCCCCTGGCCACGAGACGCTGATGGCGATCATGATCACAGGCGCCTCCATCATGGACGGTGCCATGCTCATGGTGGCTGCCAATGAAACATGCCCACAGCCCCAAACCCGAGAGCACCTGATGGCTTTGGAGATTGCCGGCATTGAAAACATCGTCATCGTGCAGAACAAGATTGACCTTGTCTCAAAAGAACGGGCCATGGAATCTCACGCAGAAATCAAAGCCTTCCTGAAGGGTACCATCGCGCAGGATGCCCCCATCATCCCGGTTTCAGCTCACCACGATGTCAATCTTGATGTCTTGATTGAAGCCATCGAAGCAACCATTCCTACACCCGACCGTTCCAAGGACAAGCGTTCGATCATGCATGTCGCCCGCTCCTTTGACATCAACAGACCGGGGACCCGTCCCGCTAAATTGCGAGGGGGCGTCATCGGGGGCAGCATCGTTGAAGGTGAATTCTCCGAAGGCGATGAAATCGTGATTGGACCCGGACGCAAAATCGAGAAAGGCAACAAAGCGAGTTGGGAGCCCATTGAAGCCGTCGTGAGCAGCATGCAAGGCGGCGGCTTGAATCTTGAAACGATGCATGCAGGAGGCCTGTGCGGTATGGCGACCTTCCTTGACCCGTCCATTACAACCGCTGACAACCTCTCGGGGCAAGTCGTGGCTCGCAAAGGCGACCTTCCTGAAGTCCACAATCACCTCTCCATCAGCGTCAACCTCATGCCCCACATGGTCGCTGGCGACGGTGAGACCCCAGAGAAAATTCAACCACTACGAAACAACGAGATGTTGATGCTCAACGTCGCTACCGCCACCTCAGTGGGAACCACACGAAACGCAGAAAAAGGGCGCACTGACCTTGAGTTGCGCCTCCCCATTTGCGCCGATAAGGGTCAGCGCATCTCGCTCTCTCGCCGAATCGGCTCTCGCTGGAGACTGATTGGCTACGGCACCATCCAGTGAGGGGCGACGATGCAGCACGTGCTCATCGACGCCTGCGGCTGGGTCGCTTGTATGGATGCACAACTGAATGTTCAAGCCGATATGGAAGCGCTGTTGGGTCCCTGCACCTGGGTCCTGCTCCCAAGCGTCGAACGTGAACTTCAACGCCTCGCCAGTGAACGCGGTAGAAAGAAACCCTTGTTGCTCGACCTCCTGCGAAGCAGGGCCCTTCACCACCTGGTTGAAGAAAGCGGTCATGCCGATGACGAACTCCTTGCGTGCGCCCAAGCGAACCAGTGGGTCACCCTCACGGTTGACACCCAACTCAAGCGCCGACTCTATGAAGCAAATCTCCCTGTCTTGGAGGTTCGCCAGAACAATCATATTCACCTTGTTGATGCTCTATAGAGCGCCTAGGGGAGTGTGAACAGCACATCATCGCCATGGCCATCAAGCCAACCGATTTTTACACCAGCATCAATCCAAGCGTGAGCATAATTGATCGCTCCAAAAGCTCGAACAAGGTCCCCGGTGGACAGGAAATGCTGAGCGTCGGATGCGTAGTCATCAGCCATCCTCATCATGGTGGCTAAATGTAGGCCTTCCGGACTCTCCGCCTCGACCAACGTGGTTGCCTTGGCTCTGGCACGGCGAGTAATGTCAAGATAGGACTCCACGCGTTCAACCGTAAGGGTATGAAGCGCCTCGCTCATTCGCCGCCCTCCTTTTGCCGCTTGAGCAGACGACGAGCGTCTTCAGCCCTGCCTAGGGCTTCATAGAGTTCAATGGCCAATGACAACTTACCCAAGTCCTCGGCTTCCTGAGCCCGAAGGAACATCTGTCGTCGCTCTTCCCAATTCCGGGCCATGGCCGCCTCAGCTGCGGCCTTGTAGCGACCTTCACGCTCAGCATCAGCGAGATGAGGCGCTGTCCATCGCCGTACCAAACCGTCCCGTGTGGCCGTTGCCATGGCATCGGGCGTGCACAAAACGAGTAAATCACCGAGGTTCATGCCTCGTGTGAGGGGTGTTTCATCACTCCCATCATCCGGTTCTGTCATGGAAAGAAGATGACCTTCAATGCCCAAAACCCACCAGCCGTCTCCAGTTCGTACCGCACTCATGGGTTCAACGCTATCGTATTCCAACCGGTTGATAGCGTCCCAACCGAAAGGATGAGGGATGCCTTCCCAAAGCCCTCCATCGCTGCTTTGCAGGAGCAAGCGCCCATCGATGAGGGAAGAACACCAACTCCACGAGCGCTCCTCAAGCAAACGCTTGCGATCGTCGCCGGTCAATCGACCGCACCACAGATGGCCATCGGGGTCTTGCCAAAGCAGATGCTCTCGGTCGAGCCAACCAAGCAACCTCCGAACGGGACCGCTTTCCACGCGACGGATGCCTCGGCCGTGCTGGGAGAAGAGGTGAATCTCGCCCCGACGACCAGCCAAAGCCCAGCCGCCACCCGGCCGCGGACGAAGGTCGCTGAAGCCGGCTGGAGCACTTCGGCCTTCGTTGACCATGGAACCATCGCTCGTGTTGAGCAAAAAGAAGCCGTGGGCGGCCAGAACACCGACGGTCCCTTGCGAGGCGTAGGCGGCGTGAACTTTGAACGGAACGTCCACCGCCCAGCGGGTCGAACCATCGGCCTCCAAGAGTTCCAAACGAAGGCCAGAACTGACCAACAGTCCACCTTCAACGGCAGCCAGAGCGGCAATACGCCCTTCAGCCTGCCAAGACCAAGCCACGTTCCACGTCATTGGACATCACCTGCCTTGAGGGCCCCCCACGCAATTAATTGAGCCCGAGCGGCCTGAGTGAGAGAAAACTTACGATTGCGACCGACCTGCCTTGCTTGAAGGATGCCGTTCTTCAGCAGGCGGTTGCTGATCTGAGAAAGTCGGGCTCGCTTGACGCCCAAGTGTTGGAGCATGGAAACATCAGATGGAGAATAATCACGTTCCTGGGCGATGGCCACCACGTAGCCTTCAACAGGATTCAACGAACCCAGCACCAGAGGATTGAGGGCATGGACCTCCTTGGGGCCAATCCGTTGTTGGAAACGCCCTTGGAAGAAGGTCAGAAGCGCCTCATGAGCAGGAGCATCCCTCGATGGTTGCATCAAAGCCATGATGGCTTGAAGCGTTTCAAGGACGCTGGGGTCCGTCAAGGCAGATCCCACCAGAGGCGTGTCAGGTTCATCCAGAGGCCCTTCTGGTTCACTTGGGAGGTCCTCCAGGCGGGGGAGTTCGGGCATGCCCACTTCATCGTGCAAGATGACTGCGGACTCCTCTTCAGGAATCGGTTCAGCGGGCGTTGGGGGAAGCAATGACCCGTCCACCCAAAAATGATTTCCATCGAAGGCGGCCACCAATTCCTGCTGATCCTCATCAGACGCTGCTTTCATGGCGTTAACTCCCCGACTCGTATCCTTTCCTCGTTGGGCAATGTTACGGAACATACCCGAGAGTTGAGTGGTCGATGAGGCGGCAACAGCATCGGCGTCAATGATGGGGGGGTTAAACGGGCTCTCTTGAAGCGGCTCGTCCTGATCTTTCTCTTCAATCAACCAACCAATATCCAGTTCAAAGTTTGAGTCCGGCGAATCATCATCTAAATGGGCAGACGGTGCTTGATTGGGTTGAATGGGTGGTCGCTCGGTCCAGGGCATGGAAGCGTCGATAACGTCGGATAAGGGTTCGTTGGAGGCAGGTGGTTCAGCGGCAGGTTCGGAGAACGTGTCGCCGAGTTCATCCTCTCCTTCTTCCGATTTGACACCGTCTTCCATGAGTTGGTGAAGTGCGTCGGGCTCGTCCCGCGGGAAGATCTTGGCAGAGGTATCCACATACTCAGGAGGCAACCCGTCGGGGTTTTGCATTCGAATACCGTCAACGGCATCACGCAAAATGGTGATGACCTGGGCGGGAAAACCGTCGCAATCCTCGAGTATTTCGGTCGCATCGTGCATCGAAAACTCACTTTCCATCACGCCCACAGAAGCCAATCGTTGACGGACCAAGGAAAGCACATCATGCACACTGAACGGCGAAAGGCGTTGAACTTCAAACCCTTCAATCACCGTTTGGGGGAGATGATGGCGTTCTTTGACATCGCAGACGAGGACCAGAAGGGCATTGAGGCGTTCCAATGAAGAGTGAGCATCTCGAAGGGCGACTTCCAGAACGGAGAGGTCGCTGGCGGGAACGTCTATGACGATCATCGGGAGCTTGTTGGGATGGCTGTACATCTCGTTTACAAGGCCGTTAACCAGTTCTGTTCGATTGCTGGGGGGCTCGCCACCGATCATTTGGCGATAACACATGCTCAGAAGGGCGGTGGCTGGTGATTGGGCGGGCAGATGGTCAATGGTGGCTGAGGCCCCCGCATACGGCATCAAACAGCGAGCAAGTGACGTGCGCCCGGACCCAAGCGGGCCGAGCAGCATGACTTTCCGAGCCGTCCCAAGTTGAAGATAGGTCTTCATTCGGGTGAAAACATCCGCCCTGCCAACAAGTTTTCCAGATTCTCCGGATTCAAGCGGACGGATGGAAAACGGGTTGACGTTCAACGAAGGTAAGCCATAGGCATGCGTTTCTCGAACCATGGCTTTCCAACGAAGTTCTGGTATATCATGTTTGAGCGATTCTGGAGCCCTAAGGGACTCGTTACGATGCGTTAAAGCGGGGGCCGCTCGCTTATCGCAGCATGAATTAACAGCACATTAACGCCCCATTAACGCGTTAGGCGACCCGTTAAACCCGTTAACGCACGGCGCGAGGAGACACCCTTGCAGCGATTGATTCAAGGAACGCAGCCTCCACCCTCACCACGGGAAGCACCATGCCGGTCGAGAACAGCCGCGTCAAAGGACTGTACAAACTGACCGTTGAAGAGCGGCGAAACCTCGTCGCCGATGCGGCCAACCTCAGTAAGGACCACGTCGCGGCCCTTGCAAAGCATGGAGAATTGGACGAAACTGCCGCCGACCGCATGATCGAGAACGTCATAGGCACCATGTCCCTCCCCGTTGGCGTCGCCACCAACTTCGTCATCGACGGAAAGCACTACCTGATTCCATTTTGTCTCGAAGAATCAAGCGTTGTGGCTGCTGCATCCAACATGGCCAAACGCTGCCTCACCCACGGCGGATTTTTCACAGATAATGACGACCCCATCATGATCGGCCAGATTCAACTGCTGGATATCGAAGATTTCAGCGCCGCCGAACAAATGATTCTTGACAAAAAAGACGAATTGATAACTTTCTGTAACGACATCCCCTCTCGAATGATTGCACTGGGCGGTGGTTGCAAGGACATTGAGCTTCGCCAGCTCCCCACACCCATGGGGACGATGTTGGTGGCGCACCTGCTCGTCGATTGCCGCGACGCCATGGGGGCCAATGCAGTCAACACCATGGCGGAACGCGTGGCACCTCGCCTGGAAGCCATGTCCGGTGGACGTGCCCACCTCCGTATCCTCTCCAATCTTGCCGGCCACCGTTTAGCACGTGTGCGAGCGGTATTTACGCCTGAAGAGATGTCCTCCGATGGTACAAGAGACGACGGATTGGCGGTCATCCAAGGCATTCTTGAAGCCCATGCCTTTGCGGTTGAGGACCCGTTCCGAGCTGCGACCCATAACAAAGGCGTCATGAACGCTATCAGCAGCGTCGCCCTCGCCTGCGGCCAAGATTGGCGAGCCGTTGAGGCTGGTTGCCATGCATGGACCACCATGCCCGATGGGCGCTACACCTCGATGTCTTCATGGGAACGGAACGAAGAAGGAAACTTGGTTGGCACGATGGAACTCCCCATGGCCGTTGGCATCGTTGGAGGCGCATCCAAAGTCCATCCAGCTGCCAAAGCCAACCTCGCCATCTTGGGTGTAGAAACGGCCCAAGAACTCGCTGGCATCATCCTCTGTGCCGGACTTGCCCAGAATTTGGGAGCACTGCGAGCGCTATCGACGAAGGGGATTCAAGCCGGCCACATGAAACTGCACGCCAAGAACATGGCCGTGAGCGCAGGTGCAGTGGGCGAGGAAGTCGAGCGGCTTGCGGTTCGCATTCAAGCACACGACGGACATCGCACGCAAAGTTTGGTTGAGACCTGGCTTGAAGAGATGCGGAAGGCTTGACCTCATTCTTCTTCCCGAACAGGAAGCGATGACTGAACCGTTCCCGTCTCATCGGATTCCTCTCGAAGTATTTCTTTTCGGTCGCCTAACTCATCCAAGAGCCCGCTGGATTGGACCTGTTCCCGAAACCATGCTTTGACCTTCTTTCGCTCGGTGTGAGGACAACCAAAGGCTTCAGAGAAGCGACGCGTGGTGGCTAAGCGACGGGTATTCCCGTCTTTTCGACGATCGATCATGCCGTGTTGAGCCAATTCTCGGACGTAGTCGTAGGCCTTTTGGCCCAATAATTCCACAAGCCGAGACTGTGGCATGGGCTGATGGTAGGCGATGAGGGCCGCCGCTTTGAGCAATTTTGGAGGCATGTCGGTCTTCGTCTCCCTTGGAAGATGGTCTGCGATGCTTGGTTTGACCTCAAGGGCCCATCGGTCACCGACTTCAGCCAATTGAAGAGCGCCCCCTTTCCTTCGTTTGAGCGTGGCCTGAAGCGAGCCAAGGCAATCCAACATCTCGTCTTCATCATAGCCCAAAACCGAAGAGAGTTCGCCAACGGACATGGACTTCCCTGAACTGAACAAGGTGGCTTCAATCAGGGATTCCAACGGTAATTCGGCCATCTGCTTCCCTCCTTACTCCACCAACCAGTCATGCTCATCGAGCATGCTCCCTTGGGGTGAAATGACCTCAACCTCTCCATGAGGTTCGGATGATGATTCGCTTGCTTCTTTTGCGGCCTTAGCCTCCAATTTGGCTTGACGGCGAGCAGCCCGCTCCTCAGCGAGGCGAGCCCGCTCAGCGATGGCTTCCATCCTGTGCTCGGACCCCGTGGTCTCGCCATCCAAGGCTTCGGCGTCTTCCGCCATCAAGGATTCAACCGCTTCCAAAACGTCCTCAAAGTCTGGAAGTTGGGGCCAAAGGTCCTCAATCATGATGTTTTCAACGGCTTCGCCCTCTTGTGAGATGCTGGCCATCCGTCGGTGTGTGAGGAATAAACCCGCAATAAAGGAGGCAACAAAAGCCTCACTCTGGGGGTCATCAAGAGCATCACCGAAAGTCGCCTTGAGGACTGGTTTGAGTTTTGCAATGACGGCAACCAAGGGAACGGTGGCAGAACCTGCCTCGGCACAGGTCGATTTGAGGGCACTCCAACAGCGTTCAATGTCCCCTTCAAGATCTTCGTTGTGCATGCGACCGCCGACGTTTTCGAGGTAGTCACTCAACTCTCGTTCGTGCTCAACTCGGTTGATTTCCCGTTGTTTGAGGTCCTCGGCATCATCCGCTGCGTCCTTGAACGCAGAGAGCAATTCTGCCAAAGTCACGGGTCGCCCTTCGTCTCGTCGGACGCGTTCATCAAACAAGGTTGACAAGACATCATCTGCACCACCGTCCAAGACCGACTGAGTGAAAAAGAAAGCTTCGTCATCGTATTCGCTCTCCCATCCGAAGGCACCGTCATCCACCCAAACCTCTTCTTCAACCGGTTGGATTTTGTCAAAAAGGACGGCGGACTGGTGGTGAAGAACCTCCCATGAAAGCCGAATCAGACGGCCGCAAGCAGGTAAATCGAGGTTTTCCCCTTCCTTTACCCGCTCCGCAAAGACGTTCAAGAACGCCGAGAGATCCACATCCCACGGATTGAATTCCTCTTCGCGAACCAAGGAGAGAACCAAGGCTACCGAACGGTCAAACGGATCGTGTAAACTCTGATGTTCTGCTTCTTCGGTGGCGGCAATAGCCGCAATGCGTTGACCGAACTCCACAGCATCCTCTCGTTCCTCGCCTTGACCGAGGAGTTGGTCGATGACCTCTTGCTGGAGGAACCACCGGTCAAGCATGCTCTGTTGTTCTGCCATGACGTCACCTCACTGTTCATCCGAATCGGCCGTGGCTTCAGCGGCCTCGCTCAATTCAACGTCCTGTGCCTCGTCTTCGGCGATTTTGGAAACGATCTCTGCCCGCTCATTGATGTCCTCGGTCAATTCCTGTGTTCGCTCCATCAGACCGCCCAACGGGACCTCTTCCGCCTCATCATCAGGGATGTGGGCCAGCAAGCCACCCAAACTTTTGGGGACTGAAAGTGGATCGGGGACCGTTGGCATGTCTTCTGCTGCCGCAACGGCGTCCATGATTCGGGACTCGTTTTTGGCAACGTCCTTCTGGGCCTCCTTGAGAGCCGCTTCACCCAAAGCGATGGCTCGTTCTCTGTCAAAGTCGAGAATACGCCGGCTGCAACCATCGCCTCCGTGCGTGATACCGATGTGGTGGTCGGCGAGTTTGAGGGAAACCTTTCGCAAGGTGACCATGATGAATTGGGCTCTTTTGCTGCGATTTCTGCACATCTTTGCAATTCGCTCTGCGTTGTAGGCATCCAAGTTTTGGTCAACTTCATCGAAATAATAGAACGGGCTTGGGTCGTAATCTTGAATGGCAAAAATAAGCGCCAAGGCCGCCATTGATTGCTCGCCGCCGGAAAGTTGCTGACGACTAACCTTTGAGGATTTACCACGAGGCTGAGCCCACAATTCCAAACCGCCCTTGAACGGTTCATCGGGATTTTCAAGGAAGAGTTCTCCACGACCGCCATCCGATAGTTCGTGGTAGGATTTCTTGAAATTCTCGTTGACTTTCTCGAGCACGTTGAGCAAACGTTCTTTTCGTTGGGATTCAAGTTGTTCGGTGACTTCAATCAGGTGCTTTCGGCGTGCTTGGAGGGTGGCGAATTCGTCCTTCATCAGGTCCAAACGGGCCTGACACTCGTCGTATTGTTCAATCGCCATCATGTTGACATTACCGAAGTTTTCCATCTTTCGCTGCAATCCACGAAGTTGGCGTTCCAACTCACCGACGTTCTTCAAATCATCAGGCAACTCCTCAAGGGAAAGATCGGCTTCAATCAATTCTTGGGCCATCAATTGAACCTCGCCTTCCTTCTCGCTGATGGTACGCATCAACTCATCGGCCAAACGGCGATGGTTCTGAGCCTGATTGAGGCGTTCTTCATTTCGGACGCGAAGGGTGGCTCGCTGGTCGGTCAGTTCTTGGCGTTCCTGTTCAAGGCCCTGATTTTCTTCTAAATACACGGCTTGTTCGTCCTTCTTAGCCTTCAAGGCGATTCGATCGGTGGCCAGGGTTGCTTCAAGTTCATCAACACGATTCATGCGAGCCTCTTTGTTTTCATTGAGGGCCTTCAACCGCTGATGAGTTTCATCCACCCTGCGCTGCAGGACCGTTTGGTGGCTTGTTCCGCTGGCGATGGTCTCCTCGGCTTTTTCTTTCTCGCCGGTCGCCTTGACACGGAGGAGAT
The DNA here is from genome assembly GCA_938030705.1 of Candidatus Poseidoniaceae archaeon. Classification (GTDB taxonomy): domain Archaea; phylum Thermoplasmatota; class Poseidoniia; order Poseidoniales; family Poseidoniaceae; genus Poseidonia. The sequence goes on along the minus strand of CALHIR010000010.1, from coordinate 15,476 downwards.
TGGCACCGTGCATGCGTTCTCGGAGATGTTCGGGGCTGGCCTCCTCCAAGGCTGCTTTGGCTGCTTCATGGGCTTCTTTTGAGCCACCAAGCGTACGGTCTGCGGCATCAAGGGCTCGGAGGGCGTCTTGGGCGTTGAGGCGAACCTCGTCCAATTTCTCCTCCAGACCAGACACGACCTCCATCGCCTTTTTGTGAGCAAGACCGACTTGTTTCTTTTCGGCTTTCAGTTCTCGCAGCTCGGTCGCGTGTGAATCGTCGACCATGGCGTTGATCTTGTTGCGAATGCTTTGCTGGTTGGTACGTGCTTCACGAAGAGCCCCGGTGACGGTGGCTTCCATGAGATGATATTTCTCCACTTCAGCGGTGTACTTTTCCACTTCACTGGCGCCCTGAATACGACCGCCAAAAGCGATGTTCATCTTCCGTTTGGCCCCGCCGACCATGGCGCCGCCGGCTTCGATGACATCGCCACGGAGGGTCACAAAGCGGGTACCGCCCATGTATTGTCGAGCGATACTCAGGTTCTCGACGATGAGCGTGTTTCGGAGCACGAAGCGAACGGCCACGTCAATGCGGGGATCGTAATCCATCATTTCATGGGCGAAGCCAAGAACGCCATCCTTTCTTGCCGTCATCACCGTCTTTCCACCGGCACGGGAACTGGCGAGTTTGTTCAGCGGTAGGAAGGTGGCTCGTCCAGCCCGGTTTTCAGCAAGCCAGCGAATGGCGTTGGCGGCGTCTTGGTCCGTCTCGACCACGACGGAAGCCATACCCGCTCCGATGGCGGTGGCCAATGCGACTTCGTGGGAACTGTCCTTTGGTGCACAGAGTTCTGCTACCGTCCCGATAATGCCGCTCAATTGCTGGTTATCACGGGCTGCGATGACGGCGCTTGCGCCGCCAGCGAGTCCTTTGGCTCCAGATTTTTGTTCCATCTCTGCCTTGGCCAACGAGAGGGCTCGTTCGGCCTCTCGCAACTTGATTTCAATGCGGGTGCGGTCTTCGGCCAATTGCGCTTCTGCACGCTGGGCTTCAGTCAACTGGCGAGCCAGGGATTCACGGTCGTATTCCGGGGCCTCTTCGACCATTTCTTGCAAACGAATATCCAGTTCACCAAGAGCGAGACGAATCTCCTCGCCCTCTTGCTGCGCTTTTGCCAATTGATCGCCGACCAAATCCGCCTCAACGGCGAGTTTGTCCACGGTCGTTTGTGCGTCTTGGCGGTGTTGTTCGTGAGTTTGAACCGTATCTTCTGCCTTGGCCAACGCATCCGTTAGATGCTGGTTTTGCTCACCCGCCGTTGCGAGGGCTTCGCGAATGCGTTGTTCTTCGTCCTTGGCCTCTTGAAGTTCCTTCAGCGCCTCGGCCAGGGCTTTGTTGGCCGATTGAAGGTTGCTGGTGAACGCCTCAAGTTCGGCGTTCGCTTCATCGAGTTGATCGGACACGGCAAGCGTCTCTTCTTTCTCTTCTTCTTCTTCTCGGGCCGCCTCCAAAAGTCGGTCATTGTTGAGTTCGATTGCGACCTGGAGGGCTTGAATCGCTTGTCCGAGTTCAGAGGTTTCCCCGCCGGTCAGGTGGTTAATTTCCTTTTGAATTTCAGCGATTTTATCATCAAGTTCCAGGAGTGTCTTTTCCGTTGCTTTGTGGTCATCCAACAGACCTTGGCTTTCGTCAAGGTACTTTTGCCGCTGCTCAATGTGGAATTTCAACTCGTTCTTCATCGTGGCGTAGCGAGACTGAAGAAGCATGGCGTTGGTCATCTGAATGGCGTCGCTCACCTCTTTGGCCTGTTGGGCCACATGACGTTCTTTGGCCAAGGTTGAGAGCCGCTCAAGTTGTTCTTTTTCGAGGAGGCCGATGCGGTCAAGGTAATTTTCAACCATCTCTTTTTGCTTGTTCGCCTTACGGATTTCGTCGTCGTAGGAGGTGACGCCAGCGACATTGTCCAACACCTTGCGGCGTTCGTTGGCGGTCATTTTCGCAAGGCTGGTGACATCGCCCTGAAGCACGATGTTGTAGCCGTCAGGACGAGCATTCGCTGCCCCGAGAAGTCGGTGGAAGACTTTCTGTGTGCTGTCTTCGCCGTTGAGTTTGTAGGTAGTTACTGGATTGTTAGAGGCGGTCAGGCGGATGCTCCGAGACATGCGAATCTCTTCTTTGTCCAGTGGAAGGCGGCGGCGCCCGTTGCTCATGACCGGGTTGGCGAAAACAAGCGTGACCGAGCAATCACGAGCAGGTTTGGAATTCTTGCCGCCGTTGAAGATAAGATCGGTGGAGTTTTGAGCCCGAATGACCCGATTGGATTTGGGGCCGAGAACGAATTGAATTGCATCGCCGCAGTTGGATTTTCCGGAACCGTTTGGCCCGGTAATGGCGGTAAAACCGCGGTCCAATGGGACGGTCACCTCGCCCTTGAACGATTTGAAATTCAGCACTTCAAGCGATTTTAGGTACATCCCTATCCCTCATGCGATGGAAGTTTCCTTCCATCACTTTCTCTGCACCGGTACTTTACAGGATTTAAACAATCCCTAAAATCACGGCTCAGTGCGTCGGTTTTCAGAAGGTGTCGGACGCCGCCGAGCAGGGGTCAAAACACTCCGTTTTCGTTGCACTTCTTACAGCCTGCCCCTTGGCAATATGGACACGTGGCCATGACCAGTAAGTTGCTGCGACGGCGGCTCATAGCGAGGCCTTTATCCGACTGCAAAAACCGGGAGCGTTCAAGACGTTCGATGGTTCGTTTGTCATGCTTTTCAGTGTTGAAGAATGAGGACCTGAAGACGCCGGCTTTTTGCCGGCGGCGTTCGAGTTTATCCCGGGTTTGAGCGACGGCTTCGGCCTCCCAATATTTGGGGCCACGAATCATGATGACGCCAACCACGGCAAACAGGATTTGAACAACCCAAGCCTGGACGGGGAAAGGGAACATGGTGGCCAATCCCTCGGAGCTGGCCGAGGTGGGGAGCAACGAGAATCGGTCAAGAACAGCGAGGCCACAGAGCACGGAACCCATGATGAAGCCCACCTTTCGAAGCCGGCGAGCCCATCCTTTGTTTTGAGGAAGTTCAAACCCGTAAACAAACAGGAAAAGACCCTCCATGAGCATCAAGATATCCGCTCCGGACCACTGACCCACTTCACCGAGGCAATACGAAGTTCCCGTTTCTCGGAGTTCTTCCTCCACCACAGCAAAGGAACAACTCGGCTCAAACATCAGAAGGGCGTCCAGTTTGTATCCGTCTGCCCCTTCGATGACCTGTGGAGCAACGCTACCAAACTGAACGTTGGCGATGACAAAGAGCATCATCAAGAGGCCAAAGAGCGTGAGTATTTTCCTTATCGGCAAGCGGAACACGCTGGGACCTCATTCCTTCCAACTCCCCCTGATTCATAGTGATTACGAGAGGGGGTCGTAGGAGCAGGCCATCACGGTCAAGAAGGTGGAACGGGAGGGTGACCCACAGGAGGGGAAGGCTTTGGCCCACATCGCCATCATCGGAAGCGGTATTGCGGGATTGTTTGCCGCCTCAAAATTGGCCGACGCCGGCCACCTAGTCTCGGTCATCACCAAACAACGCCCCAAAGACTCCTCAACCAACTGGGCACAAGGGGGTATTGCCGCCATCTTGGATAAAACCAATCAGGACGGCATGGAAGCCCATGTCCAAGACACGCTTCGTTCAGGAGACGGTGCGTGCGACGAAGGGGTGGTCCGTTCCATCATCCACGAGGCTGGCGACCGGATTCGTGATTTAATTCAAATCGGTGTTGAATTTGAAAAATCAAACGACGGCTCCTATTCGTTTATTCGAGAAGGCGGTCATTCGAGCAAAAGGATCCTCCACGCCAAAGACGCCACCGGGAAGGAGATTGAACGGGCCTTGACCGCCTTTGCCCGAAAGCACCCCAACATCACGCTCAAACCCAACACGCTCGCGATTGATTTGATTCAACGCCAGCACGGCCAGCCAGAAATGGGGGTCGCCGGAGTCTGGTGTTTAGACCAAGTAACGCAGAGCGTTGTGAACATTGAGGCCGATGCCATCGTACTCGCAACCGGCGGCGTTGGGCGCTTGTGGAAGGAAACTACCAACCCGGATGTCTCCACTGGAGACGGGTTGGCTATGGCCTATAGAACAGGTGCAAGCGTTGAACATCTCGCCTTTATTCAATTCCACCCAACCGCCCTGGCCACCAAGGCATTGCGGCCGTTTCTCATTTCTGAAGCCGTCCGTGGTGTCGGCGCCGTCTTGCTTGATGAAGCAGGCCTTTCAGCCTGGACGAAAGCCTGCGAAGAAGCCGTTGCCCTCGGAGAACAAAAGCCTGCTCCCGACCCCTATTCCTTCACTCTCAATCACACACCTGAAGGCTCCATGGCCACTCGGGACATAGTTGCACGGGCCATCGATCAGCAAATGAAGAAACACGGAACACCTCATGTCTATCTCATTACGTCCCACCTCGATGAGCCGTTGGATGATAAGTTCCCAACCATCGCCAAACGATTAAGCAAGGAGGGTTTGAAACTCGGCCAAGACCCTATTCCTGTCGTTCCCGCCGCCCACTACATGGTGGGTGGCGTTCGGGTCGACCACATCGGCCGCGCCTTTGTTCGTCATCAAGGTGGCATCATGCCCCACCTCTACGCCATTGGCGAAGTCGCAAGCACGGGCATGCACGGTGCGAATCGATTGGCCTCGAACAGCCTCCTTGAAGCCGTGGTCTTCGCAGAACGCGTTGCGCAACACCTCATCCAACACCCACCGCCACCCTACGCAGAAACCCACCCCTCATGGCGAGCGGACGGTCTTGGCGCTCTGAAGGAGCACGCACCGATTATCCACGACCGAAACAGTTTGGTCAGAACCATGACCGAAGAAGTTGGGATCGTTCGCTCGAATCAACGTTTGAAGCGGGCAAAACGACGCTTGAACCTCTTGCACGAGGAGGTGGATATGATGTGGAAAGCCTCTCGACCAACTCGGGAAATCGTGGAACTCCGAAACTTATGCCTGATTGGCAAATTGGTTGTCGAGGACGCACTGGTGCAAACCGAAAACAGAGGCCTCCATTACAACGTCGATTTGCTCAAGGATGACACGCACGAACGAGGGCCGCCAGCATCTGATTGATAGGCGCTGACAATCCGTGATGTTCGGCTCGGTCAGATATGGCTTGATTCAACGCCTCAATTTCTGTTTGGCGGCCGGCCTTCACATCCTGGAGCATACTGCATGTGTTGTCGCGTGTTTGTTCAAGAACGGTCCTCAGGCGCTCTTCAAACACGTGTTCCTCAGGAGGAAGAAGACGCTCCATCACGGCAACTGCTGAGGCTTCACGGTAAATCATCATGCAGGCGGCAAACAGATCAGGTTCAAGTAACTCTCCATTCTTCAAACCGCCCAGGGCAGCCAAGGGGTTGATGGCCACGTTCAACAGAACCTTGTTCCAAATCAAGGCCGTTGAGTCAGCCTCCATGGCGGCGTTTAATTTGGCCGTGTTGAGCAGGTCAACCACGTTTGCAACCCTGTCTGAAGAAGGGCCAAGCGGCGTGGTAGCGAGCGATAGCGCTCCGTACCCTGCCCAGCGGGTGGGTTGGTCGGAAGACGTGAAGGCCCCGTGGGTGGTACTGGCTGCAAGAACACGCTTCGGACCCAAGGCACGGGATAATGTCTCTACATGACCCAGCCCATTTGAAAGCGTGAACACAACACCATCAGGTTTCAGAAACATCGCAGCTTGTTGTGCCAAATGGGCCACAGCGTAGGACTTACATGCGAGTATGACAAGGTCAGAGCCTTGATTCAATTCTGCATCGCACGGAAGTTCTTCGCATGAAAAGAGGAACCGCTCCGCACCAAACTCAAGGTCTTGATGGCCATCGACACGAAGACCTTCAAGCATTTGTTGAGCCCCACGTTCTCCCCGAACGTGGAGATGGACTTCTGCAGAAGTCAAGGCAAGACTTGAGGCTACGATGCTACCGATGGAACCAACGCCCAGCACGGATACTCGCACCTCATCACCTCACTGATAACTTGACAGATGCAAGACGATGGAACCTGCCTCATAGGTCAGCCACATGGTGGCAAGCGGGGCGTTCGGAGGCGTCAATGTGAACATGGTGTCCCCCGGCGAAAGAGGTCCACCATCCCAGTTATGACCCCAATCCTCACCAAAACTCCCGCCACGGTCAACTCGGAAAGGAACTGAATCGTTGGTCGGATTGTGCAGCGTAAAGGTCGCCATGTCGACGTTGAGGGGGGTGCTGTTTGAGGAAACGGCCCATGGCGTGGTCCAGAACCGGGAGGTGGAATTCATCCATGTCACCAATAATTCAGGGCCCTCAACCACTCCAAAAGCAAGGTCTGGATACGGATTATAGGCATCTCGGCAAAGTGAAATATTCGCACCCTCGGGCATCAAGACCGTCATGTTTTGTGAGGGCTGGATGGAAGGGAGTTTTGCAGAAGTCCGCAAATTCATGTCCCAAATCCACGGACCGGTTTCTGGCCGAATCGGCGTGTTAAGGCTGGCATTGAGAGGGCATGAGCCTGCGTCCATCAACAAATGACCCTCGCCGTCAAACAAAGCACCCCATCCTGTGGCTGGGTCGGAGGTGATCTGCCAGCCCTCTGCAGGAACATGAGCCACCAACGGGCGTCGCTGCGGTAACAAGGGTGCGAAGGTGTTGTTGTTGAGGTGAAGGATGGCCATGGAAGGGTCAAACACCAAGGGGTCCAGCCCGGCAAGGCAAAATTGAGATGGGACCTCATCGGCGTTTACTTCCATCCCCGAAGCCCCTGGAATGGTGACCAATGACGTTTGAAGCTCGTTGAAGGATGACGAACCCGTACTGATGTTGAGCGATGTGGAATGTATCAGGCTCCCGTCCAATTCAATGCAACGGTGCACGTAGGCACCGGTAGGGATATCGTACCACGAAGACGAAGGGACGACCTCGAGGGAAGGGCGAACCTGAACGGGAACGGCTTCGTGTTCACCGTTCATGGCCACGACATAACTGAGGTTAGCCATCGTTGGTTGATGGGTTCCGGACCATGTGAGGTTCATCCAGAAAAATGCTGTTCGCTGAGGAAGAAGGTCGGACCCGCAACCCAGACCGTCAATGGCGTAGTTGTCCTCTCCATCACAGTCCCAAGAGACGCTCCATCCCTGACCGGGATGTTCAAGGTAAGCAGAAACGGCAAATGGTTTGCTCAACGCCGAGGGATTGACAACCCGAACCTCGGTTGATGAGAGCCAAGTGCCGTCTTCTTGGAGGACCGCCGGTTCGGGAGAAACCAACTGGTGGGTCAGAGGGTCATCCCATCCCGTTTCATGAAGTACGGGTTGACCGGCAGGGAGAAGGAGGACGAACACCAACAGGAGAAGCAGACCCATTCGGCTGTGTTCGGTCTCGCTAAGACCGGTGGTCTCGTCAAGAATAAGCGGAATGCGAAGGTCGTTGCCGAAGAAAAACAACAAGGGCAACAACAAAGCGAACACCAGATACCAGAGGGAGAACTGTTCGAATACACCGAAAACATAAGCCGTGAACAAGCCAAGCACCAGAATCAAACTTTGGGTGCTTGAACTTCGGGCGTCAAAGAGGCCCATCCGAGCGATGAGGAGGCGACCTCCGGGGAAGGTGGGAACTGGCAGAACCGATATCCAAGCAAACAACATCAACATGCCCCCAACATGAACCCAAGGGTGGGCCCAAAGCAGTCGGACAAACATATCGCTTTGGTCAAACCCACCAGCGAGCAACGAAAGGAAGAGGGGAGGGGAGGAGACCAGTGGCATGGTGGCCGAAACGAGATATTCAGGTGTCATTGAAAGGCCTGCCAACATCATGACGGCCCCCGCTCCACCCAAGACCAGTGGGACGCTCAGAGCCGTATAGCCAAGGGAAGCTCTGTTTGGCCATGGGCGTGCGTCCATCCTCGGCATGGTAGGGAGAAGCAGAATTCCAAACGGCCAAACCAACCATGAGGAAGGAAAGACTCCCAAGGCGTACAAGGCGATGGTGAAATCAGGTACGGGCAAGAGATGCCCGCTGCGGACGCCAAACCGTGAGGCGATGCTGCGCTGGATGGTTGAGGCCATAAATAAAACGAAAACGGCTGGAAGCGTGTAACCAATGAGAGCATCAACCAAGGAAGAGGAATGAAACCATCCTTCTGCGGGGCGAGCGCCAGCCATCCATAGGTCGCCCGCGAGGGTGAGGGTAAGAAAAGAGAGGACCCAAAAGAGAACGACCGTGTTGGACCGAGGAAATTGGCGTTCTGGGGCGGGGAAAACCGTTACGACCCAATCCTCGTCTTTGGTCAATTTTGCCATCCACCCCAAACGGTCAAGGTGGGCGTTGAGTGAAATGAGGTCGTCGTGGACATCATCTCCCAAAGGTGCGACGAACCATGACGGCCAACGGCCACCGTTTTTCCGAAGGACGGTGAAGTAGGATTGGAGGGTTGAGCCAAGCAATTCGTGTTGCGACCAGGCTTTCTTGTGATGGGGCAATCCAGAGGGCGATGTTGACGAATCTTCGCTCACAGTCAACGCCCCTTGTCAAGATGGTGCAAGCCCTCCTCCATGAATCCCTCGTTAGAGGGCGAAGGCGAAATCACTTGTTCTTGAATCGCTTCAATCGGAAGGTTTCCTCACGTTCCATTTCTTCAAGCCGAAGTTGAATGAAGACCTTGGCTTCCTCAAGTTCAGGGATGACCTTGAACTCGAGCGCATTGACACGGCGCTTGGTGGCTTCAATTTCTGCCAAAAGGCGCTTCAAGGTCGCTTCCATTTCAGAGGCTTTGACGATTTTTTCAATCAATTCGCTGAAGGAGTCGCTGGCTTCGTCGATGTAAGGCGATGATCCGATGAAACCGATTCCTCGCTCCGCAAAAGTGGACTTGAGGTTGCTTCCACTCACGCTTGGAACCACGACACCCATGATGTTGCGGCGTTCCACCTCAACTTCTGGGTGAGCCGAGTTTGCAATGGCGGCGGCACGAACGGCCAAGCCACCTTCAATGGCGTTGGCCAAGTCAATTCGAGTCTTAGCAAGACGGTAAGCATCGGTCAGGTCCCGCTTGGCCTCAATCATCTCCGAAAGAAGCGTACGGAACTCATGGAAGAGTCCGTCCCGCTTCATTTTCAGCAACTTGTAACCGTTTTTGGTCTGTTTGATTCGAGCCTTGAGCTTGATGAGTTCGCTGCGGGTTGGTTTAATGTCCAATGCCATGCTTTCTCACCTCCTTTTCTCAAATGATGATTGGATTCAAGCTCGGTTCTCTGGATGGTACTTCTTGATGAGTTCCTCGTCAAGACGAACGAGGTACTTCGTGTCGATGTTGGCCATGAGGTTCCAGCAAAGATCGAGGGTCTCGTCAATGGTCCGATCTTCGTCGCGAGATTGGCGCAAGAACTTGTCTTCAAAGACACCTGAGAAATCCAAAAGTTGCTTATCACGCTCGTTGAGGGCATCCTCACCGACAATGGCGACCAATCCACGGAGTTCACGACCTTGAGCATAAGCGGCGTACATTTGGTCGCTGACTTTCTTGTGGTCGTCGCGGGTGGTCTTCTCACCGATACAGGAACCCATCAGTCGGGACAACGATGGAAGAACGTTGATGGGCGGATAGATACCTTGTTGGTGAAGTTCACGGCTGATCACAATCTGACCTTCGGTGATGTATCCGGAAAGGTCAGGAATCGGGTGAGTGATGTCATCACCGGGCATGGTCAGAATCGGGAATTGAGTGATGGATCCCTTCTTGCCCTTTACAATTCCAGCACGCTCGTAGAGCATGGCCAAATCCGTGTACATGTATCCTGGGTATCCACGTCGTCCGGGGACTTCTTCACGAGCAGCACCGATTTGTCGCAGTGCATCACAGTAGTTTGTCATGTCCGTGTAGATGACCAGAACGTGGTAATCTTTCTCAAACGCGAGGTATTCTGCGGCTGTCAAAGCAAGACGAGGTGTAATGATTCGCTCAACGGCTGGGTCGTCGGCTAGGTTGACGAACAACACAGCGTTCTCCAGAGCACCGGTGCGCTCCAGGTCGGAACGGAAGAAATTGTATTCTTCAGCGGTGATACCCATAGCGCAGAACACCACGATAAATTCCTCATCGGAATCCTTGAGTTTCGCTTGACGAGCAATCTGCAGAGCGATGTCGTTGTGAGGAAGACCCGATGCAGAAAAGATCGGAAGTTTCTGTCCACGAACAAGCGTCGTACAACAATCAATGGCCGAGATGCCGGTCTGGATGAAGTCGTGAGGCGATTGTCGGCTGTAGGGGTTGATGGCGGCACCGATAATGTCCGCCTTTTCCTCGGCCACGATTTCCGGTCCACCATCACGAGGACGGCCGGCACCATCGAGAATGCGTCCAACCAAATCGGTGCTCACGGGGAGCTTGAACACATCACCCATGAAGGTGACACCGGTCTCTCGGTTGATCTTGGCCGTGCCTTCAAACACCTGAACGATTACGAGGTCGTCCGAAGTGTCAAGCACTTGGCCGTTCTTGATGTCGCCGTTGGCAAGTCGGAGGGTGACAATTTCACCAAACGCAACGGGTTCGGTTTTGTTCAAAAAGACCAGCGGGCCTTTCACGTCGGTAATGGTTCGGTATTCTTTTCCTGTCATCTTGGTCCTCTCCTTAGTTTGCCTCCACGGCGTTGGCGATTTGTTCGTTCATTTCCTTGACCATGGCTTCAATCCGGTCAATGTAGCCTTCCTCGAAGCGACCACGCATCAAGTTGGAGCGTGCTGGCACGTTCACGACATCGTTGAGCAAGGCGCCGTCGGCCATGGCCGTCTTTGCTGCCTCTTGGAACGAAAGGATGGCTTTGGCCATCTCGTACTGGAGTTTGATGTCGCAGTAGGCATCCACCGGGTCAAATCCGTTCTGCTGGAGGAAGAACTCACGAATCATACGGGCGACTTCCAAGGTCAACTGCTGGTCGACGGGCAAAGCGTCGGAACCGACCAGTTGAACGATTTCTTGCAGCTCGGCCTCAACTTGGAGCAGACCACTGATTTGGGTTCGGATCTCTGGGAAATCCTGAGCGATGTTATCTCGGAACCACTGATCAAGACTCTGAGGGTACAAGGAGTACGAGTTCAGCCAGTTGATGGCGGGGAAGTGGCGTTGTCGAGCGAGACCGGCGTCAAGACCCCAGAACACCTTCACGATACGAAGGGTACCTTGGGACACCGGTTCGGAGATGTCGCCACCAGGGGGCGACACGGCACCGATGACCGTGACCGAGCCGTCATCACCGTTGAGGGTCTCAACACGACCTGCTCGTTCGTAGAACTCAGCAATTCGAGAGGAGAGGTAAGCGGGGTAGCCTTCCTCACCGGGCATTTCTTCCAGACGGGACGAAATCTCACGCATGGCTTCTGCCCAACGGGAGGTTGAGTCAGCCATGAGAGCAACGTCATAGCCCATGTCTCGGAAGTACTCGGCGATGGTGATTCCGGTGTATACGGAAGCCTCACGGGCGGCCACGGGCATATTGGAGGTGTTGGCAATCATGACGGTTCGGTTCATGAGCGGCTTTCCGGTGTTCGGGTCAATCAAGTGAGGGAACTCGTCCAACACTTCGGTCATCTCGTTTCCACGCTCACCGCAGCCGATGTAAACAACAAGCTGGGCGTCAGAATACTTGGCGAGGGACTGTTGAGTAACGGTCTTTCCGGAACCGAATGGCCCGGGAATACCTGCTGCGCCACCCTTGGCGAGCGGGAACAGGAAGTCCAGAATGCGCATACCGGTCACCAAAGGAGTGTCGGGTGCGTACTTCTGGGTGTAGGGTCGAGGGGAACGGACGGGCCACTTCTGCATCATTTGCAACTCGGTACCGTCTTCGAACACACAAACAGTCTGTGTGACGTTGAAGTCACCGGACTCGATGGACTTGACCGTGCCGCCTTTGCCGGGGGGGACCATGATCTTGTGAACGATGGTCTCCGTCTCTTGGACGTGGCCAATCACTTGACCGCTGACCACTTCATCACCCTTGGCCACTTGAGGTTCAAAGGTCCAGGTCTTTTCCATATCGAAAGCGTCGGCGTCAACACCACGGGTGATGAAAACGCCCATGACTTCCTCAAGAGTTGCAAGAGGTCGCTGAATACCGTCGTAAATTTGGGTCAGGAGGCCAGGCCCAAGGGAAACGGACAACGTCTCTTCGGTGTTCAACACAGGCTCGCCGGGTCGGATACCCGAGGTGTCTTCGTACACCTGGATAACGGCCTTGTCGCCGTGCAGTTCAATCACTTCGCCCATCAAACCTTCATGGCCGACACGCACAACGTCGTACATTGCTGCGTTCATGCCCGTCGCAGTTACGACAGGTCCCGAAATTCGGTAAATCACTCCTTCATTGCTCATTTTTTCTTCCTCCTGTTTTTGGTTGGAATTTCACTTCCACAAATCGACTCCTATGGCCTTGCGAATGGTGTCTCGCAAGGTGGTGTCTTCCTCCGTTCCGATGCCGAGCACGGTAGGAGAAACGGACGCCGACAATTGATCTCTCAATCGGTCGGGCAGCGTGGTCATCACGGCGGAGTCGACCACCACGATACCAACGGTTTTACTGTTGAGGAGCGAGCGAAGTGTGGTGTTCAATTCGTCATCGCTCTCTGGATTATGAAGATTGGACACTCCAGCAAGCTGGAAGCCAAGGGTGAAGGCGGGTGAACCAACGACTGCTATATCCATGATTTCACCTCAAAGTACGTGCGCCTCGAGCACTTCAGCAGACAGACCGGCGAGCCGGCCGCGCACAATCAAGCGCAGGTCAGAAACTTCCTGAACTTTCATGGCGATGTAGTGGATGATGGGGAGCGCCGAGACGGGATGGAGGTAGCTCATCCGTTGCATCATGGCGTATTCCCGGGCTTTCATCCATGTGACGACGGAGTCAAGACTGCGAGTGGCTTCGGCCTCTTCGAGCACCGCCTCAAACATAGCATTGTCAAACCGGTCGCCTGCACGGAGCAGGTCAAGCATCGCATCCTTGCCGCCGGTGGCGATCGCTGAGAAGGCTCGCTTTGGAACGAGGCGTCCACCGGGAATCAACAACGAGACCAATTGTTCGTTGGAGATGCCAACAGCACTGGCTTCGAGGATGTTGACGATGTTTTTGTGGTCGATTTCGGCGGCGAACAGGCGAGTGAGGAAACGAGCAGGTGCGCCCTTGGATTGGAGCAAGGCTCGTTGCGATGCGGCGTAGTAGTGGCGGTCAAGAGCGTCTTCGTAGTCAGCCAAAGAACCGTTTTCGGGGACCTTGGCGAGTGCTGAGCCGAAGGACTTTCGTCGCATCAACGCGGCAGCAGACTTCATGTCGTCGCAACTCTCAACCACTTTCAACCATGGCGTGTTGACATCGTTGATCTCGGGGAGAATGCTGTTGCCGACTTCCTCTACAGAGACCTCGTTGTGGATGGCACGGAACACCGCTTTGGCGTTTTGGTATTCAAATCGGGAGGTGTAAATCTCAATGAGCGGGCGAATGGTCTTGTTGGCCATGTTCACCATCTCCGTCAATTCACCTTCGAGGTTGTGTGTCAACGCCGCTTCAACCAAGTCGCCTCCGGAGAGTTTTCCGGCGTACAGGTCTATTTCTGATCGGTATCCGATATCACCCACCGCCACCGTCAACTGGTCAACGGATTGGTTGATGAGTTGGCGAAGGCGAGCTCGGTCGGCCAACTTCTGTCGTCGTGCCTTTGCACGTGAGACGACATAAGGGGTGTTTCCGAGCATCATGTGTTCACCTTCTTCATCCAAACAGGGTTTCGTTCACAGCAGCAAGTTGGTTGGCCCAGGCTCGCTCAAGCATGTTGTCAAAGCGCATGTCAAAGGAAACGGAGCCGTCCTCGGCTTCCAAAACGAAGCCCCCCAAGCCGTCCACGCTTTCACCGACCTTGCGGTCGCCAGCCTCTTTGGAGATGGCGGCCCGGTCAATTTCCACGGGGCGAATCACGAACTTGCCTTTGGCGAGTTTCTTCGAACTGGCCAGCAAGGACTTGAGAAGGGCGGCTCGCCCTTTCATGCCGGGGTCGGCAATGTGGCTTCGTGCCGCCTCAAGGGTGGCATCGAGCACTTTGCGACGGGCGATCAGCACATCCTTTTGGTTGGATTGTCGGGCGCTTGCCACGGTTTCTCGGGCAATTTGCTCGGCTTCTTTCTCAGCACGCTGCTGGGCTTGTTCTCGCAAGGTTGAGGCTTTGGCCTCGGCGTCAGCAAGCAGTTGCTTGGCTTCGGCTTTGGCGTCCGCAATCAAGGCTTTTGCGTCGCTTTCTGCGGCCGCAGCGATGTCGTTGGCAAGTGTTTCTAGGGTCATCGTATCGTCTCCATTGTTCGTCGTTCAGGTATGGGCAGAGCCCAACGGTCAACCGTCGTCCTCAGCCTTGGAGGAAGAGCGGTAGGGCACCGAGAATCACGATGGATTCTGGGAGAGCGGTGAAGATCAAAGCGACACCGAACTTGCTGCCGTCTTCGGCGAGCATGCCGACAGCTGCGCTGCCGATGGCGGCTTGGGAGAAACCTGCACCGATGGCAGCAAGGCCAAGGGCAAGTCCGACACCAACGTCGCCGGTCATTCCGTCAGTAGCAGCCGTATCGGTTGTTTCTTCTGCAGCCGCAACGCCTTGGGCGACCAAGGCGACGGTCAGCAAAACGATCAGCGTGCGTAGGCTCGTTTTCAGGGTATTCTTGTTCATGTTTTCTACCTCCTATTTTTGTCCATGGGACTATGATTGCCCCTCCGTATGGAGGGTGCGACCGCCGAGCGGGGTAAAAACCCGACCGGAGCCGTCGTAGAACTTGCCCATCCACTCAACGAAGTGGAGACGGGCTGCGTGGATGCTCGGAGAGAGCAAACCAAGTGCGAGAGCAAAGGCTTGAATGAGAAGGAAAAGAACAGCGCCAAAGATGATTTCGAGAACTCCGGCGCCAGTTGCTGTCATCATGTCCCACCCCATCACGATGGAGACTTCTGCGATTTTGACGCCCGCTACTCCAACGCCCATGACCCGGAGGTATGAGAGTGTGTTAGCGAGAAGGCCAAATGTTTCAATCGGGCCCATGATCAAACCGCCTGCCCAACCAAACTTCTCGAACACAGCAAGACCGATGATGAGGCAAACAATTCCAATGAGCACGGCAAGACCTGGCGTGGTTGGTGCAAAGACTGCATGGTCGCCCGTTAGGAATCCGTAAATGTGAACGAAACCGCCAGTGAGGATAATGATCCAGCTTCCTTTTTCAAAGAAAGCGGCAACGAGGCCGTGAGCCTTTGCAACATTGATGAAGCCAATGATAAAGCCGAGCATCAGATGGAACACGCCGAGATAGACGGACAGTAGCACGTAGTCCTGGAGCGCTCCTGTTGCTCGGTGGAACGGAATGTAGGTATGACTCATGCCCAGCGTACCGGTAA
>CALHIR010000009.1 GCA_938030705.1 Candidatus Poseidoniaceae archaeon | reverse complement strand
AAGTAGCCGACGTCTTCGCCGAAGATGACGACATTTGGGTCGCGCTCAAGTTGGTGAGCCAGGGCGGAATTAAGGGCAGCAATCATGTTCATTTTCGCCATGTTCTCACCTCACTTCCCAAGTTCCTCTCGTTGCTCTTGGACATGCCACGGCACCGTTTCGTACACCTCTGTAAAGATGGTGGATGCTGGTGGATATGGGCCAGTGGCCAAATCTCCAAACTCACACGCCTCTTTGTAGGCCGTCATGACATCGCTGTCAATTTTTTCAGCAAGGGCCTGGTCTTTTTCTTCATCCCACTCGCCGGTCTTTATGAGATGGTTTCGGAGCCGTTCCACGGGGTCGCCGCCCGGCCATGTTTCAAATTCATTACCGGGTCGGTAGGCTGATGGGTCATCGGATGAGGAGTGGGCGCCTGCACGATAGGTGTAGACCTCAATGTGCGTCGGGCCAAGGCCGGCCGAGGCTCGCTCCCGTGCCCATTTCGTGACGCTGTAGAGCGCCAGGAAATCATTCCCGTCCACGCGGAAAGAGGGAATGTCGTAAGCAAGCCCTCGCTCGGCAAAGGTTCGGCCACCGGTAGCCAAGGAGACGTGGGTGGAAATCGCCCATTGGTTGTTGACCACGTTGAGAATCACGGGGGGTTTGAAGGTGGAGGCGAAATTGAGGGCATAATGGTAATCGCCTTGGGCGGAGGTACCGTCGCCGAGCCACGAGATACACACCTCATCGTCGCCCTTGTAGGCGCTCGCCATGGCGACACCCACCGCTTGGGAAAACTGGGTCCCTACCGGCGAGGAGATCGAGATGAAGCGGCCCTCTTTCCACGTGTAGTGAACAGGCATTTGGCGTCCGCGAACGTTGTCCTCGGTGTTGCCGATGCAGTGGCAGATCATGCTGACCATGTCTCGGCCACGGACAAATTGAGCGCCGGGTTGGCGGTAGGAGGGGAAGATCCAGTCTTGGTCTTCAAGCGCCATGGTTTGTGCGATGGCGATGGCTTCTTCACCAAACGAGCGCATGTAGAAGGAGAGTTTTCCCGTGCGTTGCATCTTGATCATTCGGTCGTCAAAGATTCGGAGGCGCATCATGTATTCAAGACCCTGAATCAATGTTTCAGCATCCAAACCAGGGTCCCACTCGCCCTTGGCCTCGCCGTTATCGTCCAAGACTCGAATCAGTCCTTTGGCGTGTTCCACCGTGTCATCGGTTGTGCAGGTTGCGGGGTCGGGGCGATTCAAATCCTCGGGTTGTTCGGTGAATTTTCCACCAAAGGAGGGTTCGTCACCGGGTCGGAACGGAGCGACACCAATGGTGTAGGGCGTGGTCGTGACCGTGCTTCGCTCCGTCATTGAATCACCTCAGGGCTCGTCCGTCTTAAGTGGTGTCGGTGAGGATGGATGGGGTTGGGCAACCCGAACATAGGCACCAAGCATGGTTTCCTCGTTGTTGGGGTCTCGCGTTTTGCGCACCAGAAGACCTGCTTTGTAGGATGAGCGGACGAGCGGTCCACTGGCCACGCCTGCAAAGCCGAGTTCCATGGCCTTCTCTGCCCATTCGTCGTAGCGCTGTGGCTCGGGGAATCGGTCCACAGCGAGGTGTTTTTTGGAGGGTGCAAGGTACTGACCAATGGTCACGAGGTCAACCCCGGCCTCTCGCAAGAAACCAAGGGCTTCGTCGATTTCCTCGTCGGTTTCACCAACGCCGACCATCAAGGAGGACTTTGTGATGATGTCGGGGCGTAATCGCTTGGCTTCTTTGAGGATGGAAATGGACTGAGCAAACGAGGCCCGAGCATCTCTGACTGTAGCGTCCAACCGAGGGACGCATTCTACGTTGTGAGCAAACACTGACAAAGGACTCATCTCAAGTAAATGGGCCAGCGCCTCAAGGTCTCCAGCCAAGTCAGAGCACAACAGTTCAAGCGTGACCTCGGGTGATGTGTTTGCCACGGCTTGGATGCATTGCTTGTAATGGTCTGCACCGCTGTCGGGGAGGTCGTCTCGGTTCACCACGGTGATCACAGCGTGGCGTAGGTTCATCGAGGCAACTGCCTGTGCAAGGTGGTGGGGCTCTTCGGGGTCGAGGGGCGGTGGTCGCTTGATGGTGCCAACGGCGCAAAACCGACAACCACGGGTGCATTCTTGTCCGGCGATCATGAAGGTGGCGTCGCCACTGGCCCAACATTCGTGGATGTTGGGGCATCGGGCCTCCTCGCAAACAGTGTGAAGTTTGTTGTCCTTGACCGCCGCCTTCGTGGCGTTGAAGGTGGTTTGTTGCTCACCGCTCGGAAGGCTGGTACGGAACCACTCTGGAAGCCTACGAGTGGGGGTTCTTGCCTTGGAGGCTGAGGCCATCGGGAGCGGTTTTCCTTCCATACGATGCCCCCTTTGTGCCAGCCCACCAAGCGGTCAGCAAAAAAGGTGTGCTGGCTTATGAATTGTGATTTTGCGCGCCAGCCGTATACGAGGCTTCATGAATTGAAGCGTGTTGTGCGCCATGTGGAAGACCGAGTTGTTCTCATCACGGGTGCAGGTCAGCGCCTCGGTGCAGCGACCGCTGCCCGCATGATGGACGAAGGCTGGCATGTTCTTGTCCACGTTCGTTCCTCGGTGGAGGAAGCGCAGGCTCTCCTGGACCGAGCAGCGAACAAGCATGGCCAATCCAGAGGTACGCTTTTGGTGGCTGATTTGACGGTGGATGCAGACCTTGAGCGCTTGGTTCGAGAGGTCAAAGACCATCCACTGGTCACCTCCCATGGTTTGGCCGGATTAGTCCATAATGCTTCGTTCTATAGCCAAGGTTCCTTTGAAGAAACTTCCCTTCAAACCTACCGCTCGCTGAACCGTCTTCACATGGATGCGCCCTATTTGCTCACCCAAGCCCTTCTTCCCGCCCTCGAGCTTGCTGGCGGCTCGGTGGTCGCCGTCGTCGATACGTCTTGGGGGCGTGCTTGGGAGGGCTTGGCCCACTACACCTCAAGCAAAGCCGGCCTTCGACAATTGATGCTCAACCTTGCCGGTGAATTGGCCGGGCGTGTAAGAGTCAATTGTCTCGCTCCTGGCGCCATCATGGCTGCGGATTGGGAGGTAGAGCACTTTGCCAAGGTCTTGGAAAAAGTCCCCCTCGGGCGCTCGGGCCAGGCTGAAGACATCGCTGCAGGCATTCACTTCTTGCTGACCAACGGGACCATCACGGGCAACGTCCTCCATGTTGACGGAGGCTGGAGCCTGAATGAATGATGAGATTCATTCAAGTGCTACCCTCAATCGTGCTTTCTTCACGCAGGGGTGGCTGAGGTGGTCAAAGGCGCCGGGCTTAAGATCCGGTCCCGTATGGGTTCGTGGGTTCGTATCCCACCCCCTGCACCATTTTCGCAATCTTCTCGGGCGGTTGAGATGACAGGTTTGTTGCACAAACCATGCAAAACCGTTTAACACCCCCTCCACCACGGCGATACGGTGGACTTGATGCTGTTTGGTCAATCCGAAAATGGCAAGCGCACGGTCGCTTCTGCGCTCGTGGCTCTGTTCCTCCTTTCCCTCCTTGGCATGATGGTTCCTGCCACCCCGATGAATTCACCCGTGCAGGTGCTCAGCGACGAGCGCACGGTAGCGCCCGTTTCGGTCCCTGAACAAACCTACGAACTTTACCTCGATGCACCGACTTCCGAAACCGGGGGTCAAGGTTCCATCACAACGCTCGAACCGAACGGCGGTCAGGAAGAAGGCAGTGCCATTGACGGCTTGGAATTCCGAAGTGCTGAGATGATCAGCGACCTTTACATCAACGGGAGTGGCTCATCCAACACGGCTCGCCTTTCGGCTTACATTCAATTCCGAGGCAGTGAGGGGTCAACGGCTGACGTCACTTTCTCCCTCAAATCCGGCGATAACCAAATTGCTTCTGTCAATCGTGATTTGGAAGATGCGTGTTCCCCTAACCCCTTCACAGGGGGCGGTTGCGATTGGACCATCATCGAGGTGGAGTTTGACGCTGGCGCCAACGGCTTCATGGTTCCCAAGGGGAAGCAACTGAAAATTCGGATTGATGCACAAGCTACGTGCGAGGGCAACACCGGCGGTGTTGGTGGCGGCGATTGTGCCGTAGACATTGCGTTCGGAAAGATGGAAAGTTCTGGCGGGTTTTCTCGTCTCCAAATCATGACCAACGCCCTCTCTGGCTCCAGCGTTCGCGTCCACAGCTGCAACGAGGCCTTTGGTTGCAACTGGAACGACGCACAGAAGTTTGAGTGGTCGCCCAACCATCGGCCTGATTTCCGAGAGATGCAATTCTCGGTTGAGGTTCGGGACGCCTTTGGACGAGAGGACATTGAAGAGGTCAACCTCATCATGGACACGCCCAACGGGGCCAACGTTGTCTTTGAGAAGAATTTTGACGACGATGATTTCAAACTCGACAACAACGGCTTGGTGGGTAATTTCACCTACACTTACGATGCAGGCATCGCTGCGGGTGAATACCCTATTCGTCTCGAAGTGGAAGATGTCCAGGGGCATTCGGTGTTGTTTGAACATCCAGGCATCACGATGCTGGAAAACGACATTTACCTCTCGCTACCCTCAAACCAGCCCGATGTGGTGCTCTTTGCCCCCGGTGCGGTGGTTCAAGTCGAATTCTTGGTGGAGCACACGGGTTCGTCCTCCAGCAGCATTGACGTTATCTTTGACCTGGAGACCAACTTGCCTTCGTCTTGGTCAGACCCTCAATGGAGTGCACCAAGCAGCACGTACACCCTCAATGGTGGTGGTTCCTCGGTCATCCCTGAACTCCAGTTGGAGGTCCCTGAAGGTGATTTGGACAGTGCGCCGGATTCCTTGGACATCGAGGCACGTGTTTACGCCCAAAACAGCCTCGGTCAGAACGAGGAGGTAGCCATCCGTACGATCTCGCTTGACTTCGAGGAAGTGGACGTTTTTGCACCGCCCCGGATCTTCGTTTACGAAGACGACGAGCATCAGAAACAAATTGCGGATTCCACTCGCCCAGAAGCCTACGACGAATCCCTCTCCCATTACGTGGATGCGGATGAGGTGGGTGATTTCTTCATCGATGTCTTCAACACGGGCTTCCAAACGGATGCGTTCAAGATTCGAATCCTCGAACAACCCGACGATTGGCAGTATCGGTTTTACGATAACGACACGGGCCTCGAACTCGTTGAGGAAGGGATCAATTCCATCACGCCTGACATCGGGTCAACGCAAATTCTGACCATCCGAATGGAGGTGTACCCTCCTGCCGACCGAGACGGTGTTGACATCGGTCTGTTCAAACTCTCCGTTTCCAGCAAAGAGGATTCAGAACTGCGAACCGATGTGGCCTTCACCGTTCACCGTACCTTTGGCATTCTCGTCGAAGTGATTTCCGACAGCGACGGCACCGGCGAGGATAATCCACTGGGACAAGTTGGACCGGTGACCGGCGATGCCACGGTCTACTTCAACTTGCGAATCACCGACTCCAGCGATGCCGGCTCGGGTTCAACAACGTGGAAAATTGTGAACCCCCGTGATGTGGAACAGAACGCCGAGAACAACCCAAAATACGCAGCTTGGGATTACACCATCTCAAACGGCAGTAATTCCAATTTGGTAGCGGTGAACTTGGCGCCTGATGATTACATTGACATGAAACTCGAAATCACCTTGCGGGGTCAAGTTGAAGCGGGTGAGCACACCGTTTACACACGCATCATTGAAGAAGGCGTGGAGATCGATGATGCCCGCTACTTCGACCTCCCCGTCAAGGTCGTGATTCAAGAAGAAGTCATTCCCAATCGCCTTGAAATCACAGACAAAACCGAGAAATCCCGATTTGCCCCGGGCGAAGAAAAGAACCTCGAGTACCGCATCAGCAATCAAAACAACATCCCGCTTGACGTGGTGATTCGCCTTGACCAACCCAACGGTTGGGAGGGTGCGATTCGAGCGACTTCGAGTCAACTGGGGAGCGATTTCCTCATCATCAACCTCCCTGCCTACTCCTCCAAGGACTTCAGCGTCACCATGGTTGCGCCAGAGGACCTCAAGGACAGTGAGGAAGCTCAATTCCAGTTCAGGGTCACTCCCATGAACAACGAAACGCCGTTTGATGACGAATATGTTCAGAAGTTCACGTTCTCATACATGACCGAATGCAGCGGTGTGAATTGTTTGGTCCGTGAACTCGTCAATCCCGAGCCGCAGACCATCGCCTTCTACGTCGTGATTTTGTCGCTCGTCTTCTACGCCCGAGGCCGTTCAGGCCGCACCGAGGAGGTCCTCACTGACGTCGCCGACTACGACACCCTTGAAGAGAAACTTGACCCACTTGATTTCGAGGACGATTTCCCTGCTCCGGTCCTTGCTGATGAAGACGAAGATGACGATCTGGAATTGCTCGAAGAACTCGAAGATTTGTGAGTTTCATTCGGTGCATGAACTCGTTGTTGTATGAACATCGTACCATTTCCCTTATGAGGCATCAGACTCACCCTGCGTGTGAGACCCATGCTGACAGGCTCGAATTCCAATGCGGCCGCGATTCGACCAGCTCTCGCCGAGCGCAAAAAAGCGGTAAAATCACTTGCGCTCACGCTCCTGATGGTGCTCTCCACCCTCGCCTCCATCCAATACACCGTCGTCGATGTCCAAGCGGCGTCCGACCAAGACGGCGACGGCCTTACGTACGGCCTTGAGTACCTCATGAACACCCAACCCAACGATCCCGATTCCGACAACGACGGGCTGCCAGACGGATGGGAGTGGAAGTACGGTCTTGACCCACTTTCCTCCAACGGCGCTGACGGCGCCGTTGCTGATCCCGACGGGGACGGGATGTCAAACCTCCAGGAATACCTTTACCTCCAGCCAAGCGGTTGGGACAACACCAACACGGCCTCGGTCTTGGACAACGGTGTTTGGTGGAACGGCACCATCCCGGTGAACGATTGGAACGAAGAAGATGCTATGCAGTTTAACCAACCCGCTTGCGGTGCAGCGGGCTCAGACGGCACAGGCTCCACCATTCTCTGCGATGAAGACCCTGTTGGCAACATCTGTACCAACGGGTTCGATGATGACAAAGACGGGTTCGTGGATTCGGCCGATTCCGACAATGACGGCGACGCTGACTGTCTCTCCGACGATGACGATGGCGACGGCGATATCGACGAGGATCCTGCTGGCTGGGACACCGATGGCGACGGCATGCCCGACGGCTGGGAAGCCGCCAACGGCCTGAATGCAACCTCTCCTTCCAACGCTGACGGCCCAAACGGTGACCCCGATGGCGATGGTCTGAACAACCTCATGGAGTATGTGAACCCGACATGGACGACCATGTGCGGTTCCTCGCCCTGTTTCCGAAACGGGCCAGACGGCATCGTCACCGAGACGACCTCGCCCTGCGACCCTGTTCAGGGCATTGGCCCCGGCGGGTGCGCGACCTTCACCGCTGAAGTTGACGGCGTGACCTCAACCGACCCGCAACGTGCGGATACCGACGGCGACGGGTTGAACGACTCGTACGAAGCCCTGACCCTCCTGACAGACCCAACCTCGTCGGATACCGACAGCGATGGCATCAGCGACGGGATTGAAGTCAACGGCGCCTATGGGAATCCTGCTCAAGCCAGCGACCCACGCAACAACAACACCGACGGCGATGCCTTTGACGACGGCGAGGAGGATACCAACTTCAACGGTGTTTTGGATGCAGGAGAAACCGACCCCACTCGACGTGAGGATTCCGGTGACGAAGATCAAGACGGCATTCAAAACTGGGAAGAGAACCTCACCTGCACGCTCTGGAACGTGGCGGATACAGATTTCGGTGGTATCAGCGACGGGCAAGAGCGCAACATCAGTCACAGCACCGACCCTTGCGATTCGCTTGTCAATTTTGAGACCACCTTTGTTCAGGAACTTTCCGCCAACCGCGTGGAAGTGGGTGATGGCTCCGGATTCAATCCTGGAGGCGGTGTTGGATGGTACAACGTTTCGGGAACGTGGGAATCATTTGGCTACGCAACGGTGGTCAACAATGTTCTCCAGGGCGTTTCAAACGGCCCCTCAGGCACAGCCACGGACGTAGCCAACCGCAACGGCTCCTTTTGTCACACCGAAGCAGTGAATGCAGGCACCATCTCAACGACGCAGCAATACTGTGACGACGACTACGAAGACAGTGATGGGGATGGGCTGGCCGACTGGCAGGAGCTTCTCGGCACCTTTGGTTGGTTCTCCAACCCAGCCATCGCAGACAGCGACGGCGACGGTGTTGACGATTTTGGTGAAGTGCAAGACAACACCGATCCCAACGAGCCGTGCACGAATCTCTTGGATGACGACGGCGATGGCTTAAACAATTATTTTGAAAACACCACGGGTTGTGACTTGATTTACATCGGTATCACCAACGGGTCTCAGGACGTTTGGGTCACCACCTCCACCTCGTACGATACCGACCAAGGCGGGGTTGATGACCGAAGCGAATACTTTGACGGCACGAATCCCGAAAACGATCCTTCGGACGATATTCAACCCGACGACTTCGACGGTGACGGTATTCCCGATGCGGTTGAGAACCAAACAGGAACGGATTGGACCAACCCTGACACCGACGGCGGAGGCATGTTGGACGGGCAAGAGTGCCCTGACATCTTCTGGTTCGTGAACTGTGCAGGGGCGCCATTTGATCCCTTTGACCCGACCGACGACGTGATGTCAACCGGCGTCGTGTTCTATGCCAACAACACCTCGGGCACGGTCGACCTAAACCTTGACCACCGATGGCGGACCATCACGAACGATTTCTACACGGGGACGACCTACGCCCATCTTGACAGCGTTCATCCTTCAGAGACCATTTCCGTGCCGATGAGCAATGTAACTCACCTTGCCCCTGTCTCCTTCGCGAACTCAACCGTTCAATGGGATGTTCAGTTCACCCAACCCATGACGTCCGGGCAAATTCCAGCGCCTTCGTATTATTCCAACATCTCGTTTTACTTTGAGCCCTCGGCCAACATCTCCCGGTCGAACGACACGCACATCCTCTCATTGCTGGATGGCTCCGTGGACCAGGTGATCTTTGAGCAGCCGGAGTATTACTTTGATTGGGCTACACTGGCTTCCACCACCGTGCCCGGTCAAGGTTTCCCCTACGAACTTCTGGTTGACGAACAGTTCACCAACGCTTCCAGCGAATACTCCTATGTCCGTAACGTCACCAATGCCGTCATTGGCCAAGCCGGTGCGAACGACGCTTACAGTACGGCGCTTGCGCTCGAAGATTTCATCATCAACGGGAATGCAACAACCGAATTCAAACGCAACTACAACGGGTCGGGGACCAGCAGTCCTGTGGATGTCACACTGAACGTCCTCGAGGCGCTGAAGGAAGGTTCCTGTCGAGAATTCAACACCGTCTTCGTCACCATGGCCCGTCTTGCTGGATTGCCGGCCCGACAAGTTACAGGCTACGTCGGCGGCACGTGGACCGGTGATGGTTATGCCGTGTACTCCACCGACGCAACGACGTGGTCAGAAGTCCGCCTCCAGCAGAACAGTGCCAACGGTAACACTGACCTGGGCTGGATTCCGTTCGATCCCTGTCCACCAGCCGAAGAGGTTGAAATTGTCAACCAGTCCATTTCCACCCTCACCGTGGCTCGTGACGGCACCGAGACCATCACCGTCTCAGGCCAACTCCGCTACGTCGCCAACGGCACCCCCATCCAAGACATCCGTGTCTTTTCTTACCTCACACCGGTTGATGATGCGCCGTTTGTGCCAGGCTTGGGCGCTACGCAAGAGCGCCTTCTGGATGAGAACATCACCGACGTCAACGGCACCTTCACGCTGACGGGCTTCCCCTCCGCACCGACCGCTCCAGGCATGCACAACATCGTCATTGAACACCGGCAATCAGGCTATGTTTCTCATGACGGCGTCATCTTTGACGGTTATGTGAATTTAACCGATAACGCCACGCTGAACCATACAGCTCCCTTGGCCATTAACGCCCCCATCGCCGGTGCGGGAGCCACCACGGTCCTCGAAGGTCGTCTGGTGTTGGCCAATCAGCCGACCGATGAGATCTTTGACATGCCCAACCAAACGATCTGGTTGGCTTACACTTCATCGGTTGATGGCGCACAGAACTTCACGGCCCAAACCGATTCAAGTGGTTCATGGGCCATCACGCTTAATCTGAGCGAATCCGAAACACTTGGAAATCTGTCCGCAACGCTCGGTTTCTCCGGATGGCAAGACACTTCTGTGCCCGGGTCAACGCCCGCTCCCTTCCATCTCAACCCCACCACCCGGTCCATCGTGCTGAACGTCACCGAAGCGCCAAACTTGACCGCCACCATCGAAGGGCCGCTGACGAACAAGAGTATCATTCTGCTTGGTGATGACATTTGGGTCAACGGGAGCGCCCTCTCCTTGGGCCCAACGCCAACATCCCTTTCCGGCGACTTGCAACTTGCAATTCGTGCCAATGCCTCAGGAGATGAATGGGTTGAGTTGTTCAACCAAAGCGTTTCAGGTACCTTCTCTCTTCAGTTCTTGATGCCCACGAACGTGATGGTTGCTGCCGGTGCGATTGAGACTCGGCTGCGCTTCTTCCCCTCGACCTTGCCAGCAACAGACGATGCGGACATGACGGTTGACCCACCTTTCTTCCTGCGAGGGCTGCTCACCTTCATCGTGCAAGATTCCTCCCAGGTCCGCGGCCAAGACGCGCTCTTGACGGTGCAAATCAACGACCACCGTGGGGTTGGTGCGGGTTCTGAAATCTTGGGCAACTATGATTTCTCGTTCAACGGTTCGTGGTTCAACACAACGGTTGACCCGGATATCGATCTCCTCGAAATCACTCTTCCACTGGACGCAAACTTGCTTTCCGGAGATTACCCCATTGATATCTCATTCAACGGTTCGTCCTTTTACCAACCATCCGTAGGCTTTGGCTCCATTCGTGTGATGGCGGACATTGGTTGGAACCTTTCCATTGGACAGGACTGGACGTTCATGGGCAATTCCACACGGCTCTTTGGGGACGTGTTTGACGCAGTTTACTTAACACCGGTTCTGAACAACACTACGCTCATCAGCGTGAGTCTGTTTACCGAGCAAGGCCCCATCGACGTGGCCCAGTCGACCCTGAACAACACCACGGGTGCATTTGACATCCCCATCACCATGCCAACCAACCTTCCCTCGGATGCCTATGAGTTCGTCGTCGACTTTGATTTCCTCAGCCAAGCACCGGCAGGTGGTGCGTATTACGCCTTTGTCGATTCAGCCGTACCGCCGGCTCCGCCCACTCAGATCTCGACCCTCGGAGGCATCATTACCGAAGTGGTGGTCGAAGCTGAACGGGGCGCTTACATCGTGGAAATGAACGACACGGTCGACTTTAACGCTAAAATTACCGACATCGCTGACAGTTCCAACATCAGCGGAGCAAGCGTTGACTACATCTGGGATTATGGAAACACCAACCAGAGTCTCGGGACCGCCACCACGAATGCAGAAGGGAACGCTACCTTTTCGTTCACTCCGTCCGGCATTGCTCCGGGTTACTACGACGTGGCCATTGTCGTTCAAGACGACCTTTCAGCAGCCTTGAGCGCAGGTAATGCCCGCCGATATGGAAATTCAAGCATCATCAACGTGACCGTGCAGGTGACCAGTGATATTTCCCTGACCTCTGTTCCCACAACGGTCACTGCGGGCGTCCCGTTCAATGTCGTCGGGCAGGTGGAAGACGCTGAGAATTCGAGCCGTCCCCTCATCTCTGCCGTTCGCTTGAACGTCTTCTGGCTTGAGAACCCTGAGGAACTGCTCCTCAGCAATTTTGCGACCACCAACAACGGCAGTTTCAACATGACCGTGCCGACGGATAGCGCCGGAAACGGAACGACGCGCGGACCTCATACACTGGTGATTTCCGTGGTGAACGAATCCTCTCCGTTTTACTTGACCGCAACGGCTCAATCGCCGATTCAAGTCATGGGCGTTTCCCTTTTGGAAAACTTGCAGCCCTTGAACGCCATCGTCATCAACCGAGGCAACGACATCAACATGTCTGCCAAACTCGTTGAGGCATCGGATTTGTTTGCTCCTCTCTCAAGTTATGAAGTGGCGTTAAAGTTCCACGAGACCTGGCTTTTGCCTCAATCGACGGACGGAGAAGGTTTCGCAAACTTCAGTTTCAACGTACCCTACGACCATCCATTGGGTCTCATCGTCGTACAGATGGTGTTCAACGGTTCCACCGACTTGTTGTCAACCAGTGCCAACCTCACGAGCATCACGGTTCGTTCACTGACCTTCATGGTCGTGGACCCCATTTCGGCGAACCCTGTCGCTGGTACGTCGTTCAACATCAGCGGGCAGGTCGTCTCGGATAACGGGTCAGGATTGGTTCAGCGAGACAACAGCGTCTTGCCCAACGCCAACGTTCTGTTCTCCATCGACGGTCAACCCACAGGGTTCACCGCTACCGGTGGAACGGTTGGCGTAGACGGCTACTGGAACGCCACGATCCGCTTGACTGAAACGTTCGCCGCCGGCAGCCACGTGATGGAAGCCACCTATATCCCGAACGTGAATTTCTATGTCGGTTCCGATAACAACACCACGTTTGATTCCCGAGGCTTCTCTGTGATGAACTTCATTTTGCCCGCTCTTGACGGCATCGGTCAACCTTCGTTGAACGACCGCACCGACCGTGGTGATATCGTTGAATTCTCGGTCTTGCTAAGGGATAATCAGGGCCTGCCTCTGGCCAACCAAAGCGTGGTCGTTTCACTTGCCGACACCATGAACGAGGCATCGCCTGTGCAAATCACGGTACTCACCGCGGCCAATGGTTCTGCTTGGGGCAATCTGACGGTGCCGGCCAACATGAGCGTTGGTCCCACCGGTATTCACGCTCACTACACCGGTATTGCTGGAACGACGGGAATTGTCGGCACCAACGCCAGTTCGACTTTCGTGGTCCTTGGACAAACCGAGGTGGCCATCACCGAAGCACCAACGGTGCTGGTGGCCGGTGATATGCTGGTGGTGAACGGCACCTTGCTCGATGACCTTGGTCTCGTGCTGCAAAGGAACGGCGTACCTTCCTCGGCAGTGGTTCACCTGCTCATCGATGGCATTCCTGTGTCGAGCATTGAGACCAACAACCTCACCGGTGCCTACGCCTTTTCCTACATGCTGCCAGAAGACACCGCGGCTGGTCCACACCAAATTTCCGTCGAGTTCCGAGGTGGACGTGAGTGGGTCGATCCTGTGGGCTACGGCGACACCAACAACCCAGAGTATTACCAGCCCAGTTCAGCTTCGGTGGAATTCAATGTCAGTGTGCCCACGAAGATCTTACTTCTCACCGCCACGGGCGAAGCAGACCGCGAAACCACCATCACCATCCAAGGTCGATTGTTGGATGTGGTCGACAACCCTCTTCCAAACTTGACCATCGAAGTTTGGCTTGGTGGTCAATGGCTGACCAACACCACCACGGACGAATTGGGTGAATTCACGGCCGTCCACCCAGTGCCATCCGATGCGCCGCTCGGACCTGTGCTCTTGGAGACTCGGTTCACGGGAACAGTGGCTTACCTCCCGAGCAACACCTCCGGTATGTGGGAGATTTTCAGTCCCATTCTCGTGACGGTTGACATCACCTCGCCCGTAGCGGTGAACCAAACGGTTTCCATCACCGGCTCGGTTGTTGATAACCGACTCGCGGGCGTTTCAAACCATGAAGTGCAATTGGTGGTTGAGGGTATTGTGATCTCCACCCTCACGACCGATCAAGATGGAGACTTCTCCTTTGATTGGATTGTACCTGACATCTTTGACTTCGGAAACCGGACCTTGTTTGCAGAATCGCCCCCACAAGGCTACTACCGAGGCGGAGAAGGTAATGTCTCCTTCTTCCTCTCCCACCGCTCTTGGGTCACTCTCGTCTTTGACGACGGCATTGATGCCACGCGTGGTGATACCTGGCAGTTAAGCGGGCGTCTCTACGACTTTGATACCGTCGACCGTGATGGCCTGGTAGGGTTTGAACTGCTCGTAAAACTCGATGGCAACACCCTGTTCACCACCAGCACAGGTGCCGACGGTGCGTGGAGCGCAACGGTGCCCGCAACCATGGATCTCTCTCGTGGTGAGCATACCGTTTCAGTGGTCTTTGAAGGCACGCAGGCGCACCTCCCTGCAGACGCAGAAAGCAGTGTTCGAGTGTGGTCCGATTTGAAGATTCAAATCGACCCAATCTTCGATGAGCGAGGGGACGAGATTCTCACGCGCTTCTTCACGCGGTCCGACAGCATCTTCCAGCCCGTTGCTTATTCTGGTTCTGTTCAGGAAATCGGAGGATCTGGTGAGGTGTTTGAGGACCTTCAACTGTTCATTGGCAACGGTTCGGACTGCAACAGCGGAAGGGAAGGCGCCCGATGTTTCTCAACCAACACGGTGCTGTGGTCCAACGGGAATTTCTCGTTGACGGCTACGGCGCCTTCATGGTTGGACGTGGGTTCCCAATACTTTGCCCTCGATGTCGCCCGCAACGATTCACTCTATCTCAACGCAGGGAGCATCAGCCAAACCGTCTTCGTCCAAGTTGATGCAACCATCACCGTGGACCTTCAGACGATTGTTGAAGATGAGCAGGAAGACCTTGGCGGACGGATTACCGTCATCGCCCAAGACACGAATGGTGGTCTTGAGGAAATCAGAATCACCATCTACCTCCTCAACCAAAGCCAACAATCCCTTTCCTTCTTGATGTTGGAAACCGACGAAAACGGCGATGTGATCTTTGAATTCAAATCCGACCCACCTTATGGGGACTCCGACGAATACGGCCGACTTACCGTTGATATCATCCTCAATGACCCACGGCTCTCAGCTCAGAGCATCCAAGCCTTCGAAACGCTCCGCAGTGAAGGCTTTGCCTTGCAGTATGAATTTGCAGAGGAGCAGGCCGATACACCATGGTGGTCCTATCTCCTCGTGCTTGTCTTGGCGGCCCTCATCGCTGGCGGCGTGGTCATGTACCGACGAAAGAAAATGGCTGACGACTTGCTCAAAGACGCCGCCGAGGTCTTTGCGTACACGGCTGAGTTATTGGCCGCAGGTGATGCGACTCGTGAGGCTATCTTCTCCTGCTACCAGGACCTGTGTGGCCTGCTGCAACAACGAGGCTTCCTCCGTCGTGATTTCGAGACGGTGCGTGAATTTGAGTTTGCTATCCGCCAAGCCCTCCAGGGTGTCTCCGAAGACGCCTTGACGGCGCTCGATAACACCTTTGAAATGGCTCGCTACAGCCGTGAAGAGATGGGTTCGCAACATCAAGAAGTTGCCGTTCAGGCGCTGACGCGAATGAGCGGGGAAATCGCTCAGATTCAATCCATTCCACAGCGCTGATGTTTACCAGCGAAGGTGAAGGCGACCCTGAATAAAGGTCGCTTGAAGCGTGGCGTTGGCGTCGGCAGGCAGTGGCAGTTCCCGAATCAACGCAGGTCCTTCGCTGTCCTTGATGTCAAGTTTGACCAACGTTGCTTGTTCGGTGGTTTTCACGTGGAGTTGAATCGCTTCTTCGTGCGTTCCGAGAAGGGGGATGGTGAGGCCGTCCGGGTCCATACGTCCGTTGATGGCTTCCACAATCAAGGCCAAGGCACGCTCTGGGTGTCGGTCGGCCAATCCCGTTTCGGGAAGCATGCCTGCGGTGACCAAAACCTCGGTGTGTCGGGCTCGAACTTCGTCGAGATGTGTGCTGGCCGTTTCGAAAGCCGCTTGGAGAATGGCGGCGTCCGCTGAAAGCCCGTCAATGGCGGGTTCAAGAGGTGTGGAGGGTGCATCCTCTGTGGTCATGTCCAGTGGTTGCCATTCGTCCATGGGCACTTGGACTTGACGAGCCCACATGAACCTTCGGACGAGGCTTATTCAGTCTCAAGCGACCGGTCGGGGTGAACTTTGTTGAAAAAACGACGTGCAAAACGGTGGGTTGAATCCTCATCGCTCGCATCGTTCATTCGCAGGTCGGTGGGAAAACACCCGGTATATGTTCGGTCGGTTACCCGCCGGTCAAGAAGGAGGATGAGCGCACGATCCCCGATGGAGCGGATGGGCCGACCCATGGCTTGCAGAATGGCATTAACGGCTGGCTGCGAAACCGTGTAGCGCCATGCCAAATTTCGTCCAAAGCGTTCTTCAGCATAGGTCTTCAACGCTTTCGAAAGCACCGAAGGCGGTGAGTTGGGAATGCCAATGCAGGCCACGGCATCGAGGGCCCCGCTGTGGTAGTCAACGCCCTCGGAAAGGCGGGCGCCAAAAACGCCAGCCAGCAAAATCTTCCGACCATGACGTTTCTCCTCCAGCAAGGTATCAACCACCTGATCGAGGTCCTGCTTGGTCCACTCCCGGCTCTCTGCCATGACCCGAACGCCGTTGAAATGCCCTTCGAGGACGACCTCATTCAACATCGCATACGACGGAGCAAACACGGCTACGTTTCCAGGAGATGCATCGATGAGGGCTTGGATATGGGCTCGGATGGCTCGGGTGTTTTCTGGACTACGCTCAGTGTATTTTGTGGTCACGTTCTTTGCAACAAGGACGGGTCTCCGCATGGCTGCAAACGGTGACGGATAGGCGACCGAAGTGGTTGTCGGTGGAGGCAAGGCCAAGATGTTGGCGTACATGCTGGGGGGATAAAGCGTCCCTGACATCAACATCGCACCTGCCGATTGTTCAAACACGGGTTTTGAAACCAGCCCGGGGTCGAGAAGATGTGTTGTGATTCGGCCATCCTTGCCTTTGGTATCGTAGACCATGGTCAGGGCCGGTGTGGATCCAAATTTGAGCATGCAGTCCAAAATTTCAGCCACGCGGTGGGCGTTTGGTTCCATTGGGTTTCCATCGTCGCCTGCCTCCATGTCAACATCAACACTGGAGAGGATGTCTCGCAGTTGGTGAATACGGACGGCGACGTCAACGACCGGGTGTTTGGATGAAGCGGGTGCATCGAGTTGTTGTTGTCCTGCCTTCCCTTCGACGGTATCACACGCCCGGTGAAAGACACTGAGAATGTCATCCACGGGAACTTCGGCTTCTTCGTCTTGACCCGAGAGGTTTCGTAGATATTGAGAAAAGAGGGCGTCAAACCCCACCCGAGACGCCTTGACCACCTCAAAGGCCCATGACGCAAGCCCGTGGGCCATGGAAAGAGCCTCGCCTCCAGGGGCATTCATGGCTTGAGCGAGCATGCCAGCGTATTCTTCGAGTTCCATCTGAGAGTTACGGATCATCGTCCGCGTCAGTCGTTTTTCGAGCGTCATGCGAATCCGGTCGGGAAGGTTGTGAGCTTCGTCAACGACAATGATGATGTCTTCAAGAGCAAGGTCCATCGCTTTGAGGCTTGATTCCCTGACGCCGTCGTCAAAGAGGTGATTGTAATCTCCAACAAAGACATCAGCGCCACTTACGGCTTCCCTGGCTGCTTTCCATGGGCATGTCTGGGCTGACTCGCCATTGGCGGTGTGGGTTCTGGCGATCTCAACCAACTCGTCCACGTGAAGCGGTGAGGCCAGAATTCGCTCCTTGAGTCCGGGGGCCGAAGTGATCCACGGTTTGCAGGACCGAGTTTTTCTCGCTTGGCTGCACAAGAGGGAGAAGACGAGGGGTGATTCTTTGGCGAACGGTTGGATGCACATGCCTGCTTGGCCCACCATGTCGACGAGTCGTACAGGAATCATGCCTTTTCTTCGTTCATTGATGCGGCGTACCGTGTCGACCACAATCCGGTGTTGAGTTTGGCGAGATGTCAAGAAAAACACGGTTTTCTTTTGTGGGGATTGGCTGGCCACCTCAAGGGCAGCCGCAAGGGAGGCAGCCGTTTTTCCGATTCCGGTTGGGGCTGCAGCCAAGTGATATCCGCCCTTTTCGAGCGCTTTGATGCCGTCCTGAATCATTTCGAGTTGGCCAGGTCGTGGTTTGGCATGAGCTAGGAACGGATAGATGGAGGAATCCACCTGTTCTCTTTGCTCGTTCATATCACACATCCGGCGGCGACCCTCCTAAAGGATTGGCATGAAGGTCACAGGCTTGACGAAGAGGAAATCAATGTGCCCAGAAATGTGGGGGCTGGGCACGGGGGAACCACCGCGTCAACTGACGGGAGTGGAATCTGAGCCTCCCTGGCCGTCGTCCAGGGAGGTGTGTGGGGGTGTTTGGTTGTGGGAACCAAGGCCAAGACGTGCACGACGGGCACGCTGACACAGCGAGACAAAACTCTGCAGGACAGGCCGGTCCTGCGGAGCTGTTAGGGCGGCATCACCTAGGTTGTATCCTGAGTTTTGCCAATTCATCCCATCCCCTCCAGTCTCTCACCATCATTCTTGGTATTCGCTGCGTCGCATCGTTTCTGCTCTGGACGCCTCCAGCGCATCATCGAGTTTGCTGCCGTTGACGATTTTGTCAATGGCTTGTTCAATGTATAATTTGAGCCCCTCTTGGGCTGCAATCTCCGGGGTTGTTCCCTGGAGTTCGTACAATTTGCCCAGTTGGCGTTGGTCGTTGCGACCAAGTGGAATGCGAACGGATTTCATCCCCTGGAGCAGGGGTTGATTGTGAAGGAATTCTTGGATGGCAAGGCGCACAACATCGGATCGGCTTCGAGCACCATCGATGCCAATGCGAGCATCCAGCAGAGCGAGGTCCTCCTCCGTAATTCGGAGGGAAACGGCGCTGGTTGGCTGGGTCATCTTGGTGGCCTCGTGGAGTGAGACTCTTGGCTCCGGCATATAAATGTAATGCAGATAATGACAATTTGTCATTTCCTGTAATACAGCCTATTTGGGGCCTACCTGCCGTTTTAGAGCGAAGTTTGAAAGACGAGCCAGCGCACGCAAATTCATGGCACTGCAACCCACCCGAGGCCTCTATCTCTATCTGGAAACCCTCCGAATCGCCTTTGACGACGCCATTGTCACCGATGACGAAGCTCAAATCCTCCACATTCTGGCCCAAGTCTTGGGCGTGGCCCCATCGGACACTGCTGAATGCCGTGCGGTCGTTTCAGGCGAAGTTGCATGGCCCTTTGACGAGGGGAGCGAATACGGTGGGCACCACATGGGCGACGCCACCACCTATCAATCGGCCCTCATCGCTGCCCTTGATGACGACGTGATCAGCGAGGACGAGTGGGCGATGCTTGATCATCTTCGACGAATTATCGGACTTCAAGAAGACCAACATGCGCTTATCGAAGAATCCATTCGTGCCATGAGTGAGATTGACGAGAACGGGCAGCGTCGAGTTGAGCGTTTGGAGCGATACCTCACCGTTTGCTCATTTTGACGCGACGTTTCCGTCTCCAATTCGGGATTCTTGAGATGAACGAGGGACAACCATTAGAAAGGGACTTTGTTAGGACGGCCCAATACACAAGACGTGTGAGAAGGTATGCCGATGAGCCCCAGTGATGCAATCTATGCTAAAGTTGTAGCCCGAGACCCCGACCAACCAGAATTCCACCAAGCAGTGAAGGAAGTTTTGGAATCTCTTGAACCAGTTCTTGATGCTAATCCGGAATACATCTCCGTCGTTGAGCGCGTGGTTGAACCAGAGCGCCTCATCCATTTCCGAGTGCCATGGGTCGACGATGCCGGTGAAACACAAGTCAACCGTGGTTTCCGCATTCAATTCAACGGCGCTATTGGGCCCTACAAGGGCGGTCTCCGCTTCCACCCCAGCGTCAATGCATCCATCTTGAAGTTCCTCGCCTTTGAGCAGATTTTCAAAAATTCCTTGACCGGGTTGCCAATGGGCGGCGGCAAGGGTGGAGCTGATTTCAATCCCAAGGGGAAATCTGACGGGGAAGTCATGCGATTTTGCCAGTCCTTTATGATGGAACTTTGGCGACACATTGGCCACGATTGCGACGTCCCCGCTGGTGACATCGGGGTTGGCGGCCGTGAAATCGGTTACATGTTTGGTATGTACAAGCGCTTGCAAAACGAATTCCAAGCAGGTGTCTTGACCGGTAAAGGCCGAGCCTACGGTGGCTCTCTTATTCGTCCTGAAGCTACCGGCTACGGTTTGGTTTACTTCGCTCGTGAGATGCTCGCCACGAAGGGCAAGTCCTTCGAAGGTGCTGTGGTCTCTATTTCCGGATCTGGAAACGTGGCCCAATTTGCTTGTGAAAAAGTTCTCGACCTCGGAGGTAAACCTGTCACGTTCTCTGACTCGTCGGGATTCATCCACGACCCTGATGGCATTGACCGAGAGAAACTCGCCTGGGTCATGGACCTCAAGAACAACCGACGTGGACGCATCTCCGAATACGTCAAGCAGTACCCCTCGGCGACGTTCACAGCCAGCGCACCAGAACCTTCGCTGAACGGCCTTTGGGGCGTTGATGTGGATGTGGCTCTTCCATGCGCCACCCAGAACGAGCTGAACGGTGAAGAGGCTGCCATGCTGGTGGCCAACAAGGTCATCGCTGTGGGTGAAGGCGCCAACATGCCCTGCACTCCTGAGGCAGTTGAGGTCTTCCAGAAGGCCGGTGTCCTCTTTGCCCCCGGAAAGGCGAGCAACGCCGGCGGCGTGGCAACCTCGGGACTTGAAATGTCCCAGAACTCCCTTCGTCTTTCGTGGACCCGTCAAGAGGTCGATGAGAAACTCGAGGGCATCATGGTGGATATCCACAAGAATGCCTTTGAAACGGCCAAGAAATACGGCCGTGAAGGCGACTATGTCTTTGGCGCTAACGTGGCCGGTTTCCTCAAGGTTGCCGAAGCCATGATCGCTCAAGGCGTTGTTTGAGGCTCATCTTCGGTTGCACCTTGGCCTTGGCTGCCAAACAGGCTTGGCCACCGTCTCTTTAACCTTCGAAAGAGCCATCGTGAGAATACCATTGAGCTCCCAAGAAACACCAGCGAAGACCACCAAGGGGCACTTTCACTGGTCGCCAACGCATAGGTCGCAATCAAAATGCCCAGGCCGTAGACAGCTCGAAACGCAGAGAACACCAAGAGTGATCGGACCAGGGGATGGTTCAACACCCCCTTGGACGGGTCATTCATTGGGGTCCCTTCCTCTTCAACCGTGGAACTGAGCAAAGTATTGCTGTGTGTACCGAACGGCATCATCATGAGGATAGCCCTGGGCGATGAGGCTGTTGTAGTACTCTCGGGCGGGGTCAGGTTGAGCAGCAGGAGCCACCGGGGCAGCATAAGCTGGCTGAGCGGTGGCCGCAGGTTGCGTATTGAAATCGGGCATAGCGACTGGTGCGGCGTATCCTTGTTGCACAGCCGCAGACGGTTGGGCATTGAAATCTGGCATGCCCACGCTCGGCGGTATTTCCCATCCTGCGATGTCCTCTTTTGGTTTTCGACCTCGCATCATGAGGCCGACAAGAGCGAGCACGACCACAAGGCCAACGCCCCCTCCGATGAGGACATTTGTTGAAGCAAAGAGTGTACCTGCTTCTTCGGGTTCGAGGATCCATCGGGTTGGGTCTTCAGGGTAAGCATCGGCTCCCTCGCCGGCTCGCCATTCTGGTGTTGGGTCAGAATAATTGTCGCCGTCGGTGTCGACGCAACCAATTCGGTCAGCGCTTGAGTTTCCATAGGCGAGCGGACATGCATCGGCTCCTTGGTCCAAGGTCCACGTTTCTGTGGCGTCGGAGATGCCATCACCATCGCTGTCCTCACAACCGAATCGGTCAATGAATGAGGTTCCGCGAACGGTAGGGCATGCATCGGGTCGCTCACCCTGTGGATTGTCACCAAAGAAATCGTTGTCCTGGTCGACCCACTGCGTCGGGTCGGCCATGAAGGCATCAGCGCCTTGGGCTGGCGTCCATGCGATTTCAGGATCGGAATAGCCATCGTCATCGCTGTCAAGACAGCCCAATCGGTCGAGCGTGGAGGTTCCTGCAATTTCGGGGCACTGATCGGCATCGTTGCCCGAGGCGTTGTCTCCGTAACCATCACCGTCCATATCGGACCACTGTGTGGCATCGTTCGGGAAGGCGTCTTGCAGATTGTACCAACCATCCCCGTCTTGGTCTGGACACCCAATCAGACCGTTTTGCCAGGAGGTTCCCTCCTGTGTTGGGCAAGCGTCTTGGAGAACGACATCGGAACGGTATTCGCCGGGCCATGAGGGGTTGCGATCTTCCCACGAAGCATTGGCGTAGTTGTCACCGTAGCCATCACCATCAAAGTCAGACCACTGTGTCGCATCGTCAACGAAGGCATCGGCTCCGGATTCGGCATTCCACATGGCGTCGGGGTCGGAATAGCCATCGCCATCCGTGTCAAGGCAGCCGAGTCGGTCAAGGGTTGAGGTTCCTGCTATTGACGGGCATTCATCTGGAGTGGTGCCTGCCGTGTTATCACCATAGCCATCACCGTCCGTGTCAGCCCACTGGGTGGCGTCCTCGTCAAAGGCATCGTCAACATCGGCCCAGCCATCTCCATCGAGGTCAGGGCAGGCGTTTTTACCGCCCAAGGTTGAGTTTCCGAAGTCATTCGGGCAATCGTCAAAGTTGTTTGACCATCCATCGCCATCATTGTCAAGGCAGCCTTCCTCTCCGAGAGTTGAGTTTCCGACAACGGTTGGACAGTCGTCGCTCACGTCCTCAAATCCATCGCCGTCATCGTCGATGTCTTCGTCTCCATCCCGGCATCCGTCGCCATCAACATCCGTGGTTTCATCGGAAACCCACGTTGGGCGAGGGGGTTGGTAGGAGGTGCGAGGGCAGAAGTCAACATCATTGTCAACACCGTCGTTGTCAATATCGGCGTCTTCGACGTCGTCTTTGCACCCGTCGCGGTCCCAATCGGTGGAATTGGCCGGGTCGTTGAAATTTTGCGTGGAACCCCAGTTGGCGGCGCCGCCTCGTGGACAGTTGTCGGGTGAGTTATCGGTGATGCCGTCGTTGTCATCATCCGAGTCGCATTCGTCGCCTTGGGCATCACCGTCCGTGTTTCCTTGGAGTGGATTGACATCGTTTGGACAGTTGTCCGACACGTCCGGAACGCCGTCGTTGTCTGAATCGGCTTTCATCGAAGGGTCCAGGGCCCAAACGAAAAGGTCCCATCCACCCGCAGTTGTTACGCTATCGGTGCCTTTGGTGATGGTGTCACTACCTGCAGGTCCAGCGTAAGAGCCCACGGCAGCGGCGATGTCACTTCCATTGTAAGCAATATCCCATCCGACTTCAAGAGCGGCGCTGGCGGTTACGTCAAGCCATGACCATCCGCCGTTGCTGGTCAAGCCTCCGACCATCACGTCAGCATCAAGTGTTGAAATCCAATTGCTGCTGGTACCGGTCGTGGATTTGGTGCCCGCACTGAACGTACCGTCGAGGAAAAAGGACGTGAAGACCAGTTCACCATTGGAACTGACATCCATGCCCTGGAGACCGTCTGCGGAATTGGAACCCCCTGTGGCTGCCCATTGGTTGGAAGATGTTGTGCCTTCCTTGATGAAAAAGAGGTCTGCGCCGCCCTTATTGGCGGTGATGGACCACCCGTTCTTCGCCATCGTACCTTCGTAGGACCCGCCTGCGTAGAGATCTCCGTTGCCGTCCACGGCCAACGCTGACAGAGAGACCGCCTGGTTGGCGATACCGTAGCCGGTGATGCCCAAGAACGCCCCTGCGCTTGAAACCTTGAGAATGAAAGAATCTTGCGTTCCTACCGTGTTGTAACTGTTGGTGCCGAACAGCACGTTGTTTTGGGTGAGGCCGGAAACGAGGATGTTGCCCGCATTGTCAACAACAACGTCGGTCACCTGCTGGTTGCCAATGCCGCCTCCACTGACCACCCACTTCAGGGCGCCGTTCGCCCCGTCCAGTTTTGCAATGAATATCTCTGCGTTTGAGACGTTGAAGGTAGTTCCACCAAAGTCGGTTTCACCGGAGAAATAGCCGGCGACAATGACGTCACCGACCTGATCAACGGTCATGGCTTGAGGAATGCTGGAATCGGTGGAGGCGTTGGGCAATGTTTGGAAGCCTTTGGCCCACATCCAATTCCCCGTAGCGTCTGCTTGGGCCACGAAGCCATCAAATTGTACGGCGGTGTTGAGCGAGGTCTGTCCAAAATCAACGGGGCCGTACATGTAGCCAGCGACAACGGCGTTCCCAGCGTGCGAGGCCACATCGGCCATGAAGGAGACGCCACCTTGGCTGTGGTCGGCGCCAACCACGTAATTCCATCCACCGCTGTTGTCCATCGAGGCGAGGAAGAAGTCGTTTCCGTTGGAGTAAGGAGAAGATGGGATGTAGGTCTGGGTGCCAAAGACCAGTGACCCAGCAGAGGAATTGACATCGCCTGCAACCAGCCAACCGTTGTCGGTTGAAGCAATCGCTCCGGAGAATTCGTCGTGCGTGCTCGTTCCGCCACCGCTCAAAAAGACCTCAGCAGAGGTTGAACGAGCCGCAGTATTCTCAACGGTCGGGTTCTCCAAAAGAGGCATCCTGTGAGGGTCATCAAGGGTCAAAACAAGGAGATAACTGGTCAAGAGCAGGGCCGTGAGGCTCACCGCAGACACGATAGGG
Organism: Candidatus Poseidoniaceae archaeon; assembly: GCA_938030705.1. Lineage (GTDB taxonomy): Archaea > Thermoplasmatota > Poseidoniia > Poseidoniales > Poseidoniaceae > Poseidonia. The sequence goes on along the minus strand of CALHIR010000009.1, from coordinate 19,794 downwards.
TTCACTCGCATGTTTGGACGAGGACATCAAAGGCCATCAAGCCTTTGTCGGACTGATTTTGAATCACTCAACGTTGCTCTCAAGCGCCATCAAATCGCTGTCGCCAGCATCAAGCACCGTGATGGTCGAGACCGAGAAAGGCTTACCACAGGCAATGCCCAGTTCTCGGTTCACCATGTGTGCACGATGCATGCTCACCTCAGGGTGGGCGGCGCGCAGGTCCGTCGTGTAGTCTTCAGGGCAGTTGGCTGCCAAGATGACCAGCTTGGCGTTCCCGTTGGCACAGGCGTCCTTGGCTTGTCGTTGTCCAAACAACAGATTACCTGTTGCGATTGCGTTCTTCAATTGTCGGCTTAGATCCATTTTTCTTCCTCCATTCTCCACATGTGTTTCTCATGGTTGGAATCTCACTCTTCCGGGATGTAGTACAAGGCCACACTGCCGGTTCCCAAGGAAATGGGTTGACCGACGATGATGTTCTCTGCAACACCGGTTAGGTAGTCTTTCTCGCCGATGATACCGGCCTTGAGCAGGTGGTTGACGGTGACTTCGAAGGCCGCACGAGCCAAAATGCTGTGCTTGGTTCCGGAAACACCGTGTCGACCAATGGCTCGGACCTCACCTTCAGAGGTCATGACATCTGCAACCATCAACAGGTGGCGGACATCGACTTCGAGGCGAGCACCGTCGAGGGTCATCTGCAATTCGTTAACAATGGCTTGGCGAGCAGCTTCAATGCCCAAGTAGTCGTAGATTTCGATGATGTTGTTGGTGTAAGTGCGGGAACGATCGATGTTCTCAAGTTCGCTAACACGGGGGAGGTTGCTTCCAATGGTGGAGAGGTAATACTCGCCCGTCTTATCATCAAGTTGGGGATTCGCTCGCTCAATTCCGGGAATTCCCTTGAGGCGCATGTCACGAATTTTTTCTTCCAGTTGGAGGAGCATCGTGTACGATGGTGGATTCTCTGCGAGGTCTGCCAAGTCTTCTTCGGCATGCACACCGGGAATCATCGTGAGCGTTGAAGGGTTCTTTTCCTTGTCTGCTTGCACGTAGAGTCGTGTGGCACGCTCGAGTTTGTCCTTGACCTCTCCAGCCGTCATGTTTTTCTGCTTGAGGTTACCTTTGTTGAGGTTCAGAACGAGTCGTCGCTGGGCGACGTCGGTCTCCAACGTTGCAATGTTCACCGTGGTGGTGACTTCAATGGCGGCTGCGAGTTTTTGGGCAGCCTTTCCGTCTTGCTTCTGATCGTCCTTCAAACGGATGGTCATCGTTGGTGTTTGCGGCACCTTTCGGGCGTCCACGATCTCGATGATACGGGGAAGACCTTGGGTGACGTTGACGGTTGCCACACCAGCATAGTGGAACGTACGCATGGTCATCTGTGTGCCTGGTTCACCAATCGACTGTGCCGTGATGATACCTGCAGCTTCGTAAGGGTCGATGCTGGCACGTTCAAGGGCCACGATGGCTTCGTCAATGACTTTCTTGGCTTGAGGCTTGGTCAACTTCTTCTTCCCACGGCTGTGGCATGCGACGGTCAAATCAGCAAGAATTCGGTTGGTGAAGCGGCCGGAGCCGGTTTCAGCAACGGCTTCTTCCAATTTCTTGTAAACGGGGTCAGCGGCCAATTCGTTTTCCAAGGCCAGCATCTTACGATCGTAATCGTAAGGTTCCATGTCGACGATGGTCTTGGCACGGGTTCGGCGCTTCGTGCTTCGCCCCGAGAGACGAACCTTGGTGACCGGTCCGGTGGTTTCGGCGTCGCCATCACGGCCTTTTTGAGTGGCAGCGATGATGGTGGCGTGAATGTTGCCTGCAGTCTCCGAGTCGGTTTCGCAAATTTTTGCGATATCGGCTTGGGTCATGACCTTGACATCGTCCCACTTTCGGTCGTCAGCCAGGGCGTGGGCAAAGTTTTCTTCAATGCCCAAATCCATGAGCTTCTTCTTGGTTGCACTCTTGACGACCATCAGTCCTCACCTCCAGTGTGTTCGGCTTCTTCTTCCCATGCGCCCATGTCTTCTTCATCGGCGCTGAATTCGTAGGATTCTCGGTCAACTTCGAGTCCACCCTCGGTTCCGAGTGCGGCGTCGACGATGACGTCGATGTTGAACGGTGATCCGTGGACACCACGGGACGGGTCAATACCGTCCTCGCCGTAGCTGAACTGGATGATTCGGTTGGCGGTGTTTCGCACCGATAGCATATCATCGTCGAAGACCTTTAGGTCGTCCATGGCGTTGATGAGCCGTCGTTGCATGTATCCGGACTTAGCAGTACGGACAGCGGTGTCAACCAGTGATTCACGGCCGGAGACGGAGAGCATAAAGAACTCCGTAGGCTCCAATCCACGCTTGAACGACGAGGCGATGAAACCACGGTCAAGAGCACCACGGCCGCCTCGCTTGAAGTGAGGCAGGACACGGTCGTCATAGCCACGCTCCAATCGCTTACCACGAACCTTGGCTTGACCGATGGACGCAGCCATCATCGTCAAGTTGTCCATGGAACCACGGGCGCCGGAAATGGCCATGTTGACCGCAGCGTTGGTGGAACCAGACTTGTTGAGTTCGTCCTTTGCAATGTCACCGGCTTCCTGCTTTCCTTTGTCGAGCATTTGCATGATGTCCTCTTCGAGGGTTTCGCGAGGTGTTCGGCCCGGGCGGCTTTCGTACTTCTTTCCGTCTTTTCCAAACTTGTCAAGAGCGAGGGTGACCTCATCTTGAGCACGAGCGTTGGCATCATTGATGCCAGTAACAGCTTCGTCGGAGAGGTCTTCGTCGTCAATACCGGTGGTGAATCCGAGGGAGGTACACGCAGCGATGGACAATCGGGTGAATTCGTCCAAGAAGCGGGCGCCTTGCTCGGAGCCGTTGGTCTGGACGATGGCGTCAAGCAAACGGCCGTCTTCTGCACCGATGGCACGCTTGTCAAGGGTCCCGTCAACTTGCCCGTCTTTCACCATCACCATGTCATTGGAACGGCTGCGGAAGCGCAGGTGGATGTTGTTGGGGATGATGAGCGACACAATGTCTTGGCCTCGGTAAGCTAGGTCGCCGTTCTCGTCCTTCAGGAGTTCGGGAAGGTCGCCCGTGTAGCCGATGTTTCCGAGCATCTCAAGCCCGTGGGCTTGGCGAATCATCGTTCCGGGTCGAGACAAGAGGTATGCACCGGAGATGTGGTCGTGGATGCCACCGATGACCGCACCGCCGTAGCGAGGGGTCAGGATGTGTTCCTGGACACGCATCAGAATCTTGGCTTCAGCACGAGCTTCTTCAGACTGAATCACGTGGAGGTTCATTTCATCGCCGTCAAAGTCAGCGTTGTACGGTGTACAAACGGCCAGGTTGAACCGGAAGGTGTGGCCTTCCATCACACGCACTTCGTGCACCATCATGGACATGCGGTGGAGCGAAGGTTGTCGGTTGAAGATCGCAACGTCGCCGTCAATCAAGTGGCGCTCAACTTGCAAACCTGGCTTGGGGTTGCCGTACCGGTCGAGGGTTGACAAGCGGTCTTCAACACCGGTGCGTTCCTCGCCCCATTCGTCAAAGGGACTGCCGCAGTGCGGGCAGGCGACTTCGAGATGTTCCGGGAACGGTTCGGGGTTGGGGTTGTCTGCTTGAGCCAACTCGTGCATCCATCGGTAGTGGAGGATGGCGCGAGGGTCGTCCTCTGACAACTTTTTGCCGTTTTCGTCAATGCCTTGGAGGTTGTTCAACGTCGCCGTGTCGTTCACGACGTAGCTGACTTCCTCTGCTTGGTCCATGCCGCTGAGCGAAATCTGCTTTTGAATGACCAAACCTGGGAGGAAGTTTGGTGCTGGCAGGCATGAGTGGAGGTCATGTCGAGTGGTCGTTTCTTCGTTGCACTCGGGGTTGTGGCATCGGAAACCGGCGTTGATGAGTCGGCTTCGCTGGTTGATTTTCACACGTCGGCCGTCGCCCCGCACGATGTAATTCACACCGGGGTGGACATCAGGGCCACGCAGGATCATCTGGCGCATTTGCTCTCGGTTTCGGGTGGTGACACGAATGGGCACCGTCAATTCCTTGGCGATCTTGACGGGGACACCGACTTCGTTGACGCTGAGGTAAGGGTCGGGTGAAATCACCGAGCGTGCACAGAAGTTGACACGCTTACCGGACAAGTTGCTTCGGAAGCGACCTTCCTTTCCTTTGAGTCGCTGGGTGAGCGTCTTGAGGGTTCGGCCAGAGCGGTGGCGTGCGGGTGGGATTCCAGAAGTTTGGTTGTCAAAGTAGGTGGTGATGTGGTATTGCAACAATTCCCAAAGGTCCTCAACGATGAGTTGGGGAGCACCGGAGTCACGGTTCTCTCGCAAGCGCTGGTTGATGCGGAGGACGTCCACGAGTTTGTGGGTCAAATCGTCTTCCGACCGGTCGCCGCTGTCCAAGGTGATGGACGGACGAACGGTGATGGGGGGCACGGGGAGTACCTTGAGAACGACCCATTCCGGGCGGTTCTGCTTGTCCATTCCGATGAAGATGAGGTGCTCGGGCGGGATGCTGCTGAGCCACTCACGTACATCACGGGGGTTGAGCTTTCGCTCGGTGTTGTCGTGCTTTTCCTTGAATGTCGTTGGCTTGTCGAGGATGATTTTGCCTTGGGACGAACCGCAGTGCATGCACACCTTTCGCTTGGTGCCGGAGGTGACCTTCTCCACTTCCTTGATGATCTTGGAGAATTCAGTTGAACCAACACCGTGCTTGGTGATGACGTCTCGGATTCGGTTGCGGTAATAGTCCTGCTCGCTTTGCTCGGGATTGGAGCCAGGAGAGGTTCCCCCTTCGCTGTGAAGCAAGATGTTGCTGCAGTCGTTGCAGGTTGCCTTGAGGGCGGTCTTGATCAGGTTCACGAAACCGATGTGGATGACGGGTAGTTCAAGTTGGATGTGTCCAAAGTGTCCGGGCGAGTCTTGGTACTGACAGTTGTCGGTGGGACAGAGAAGACCAGGTTCAATCACACCCATGTGCGGGTCCATTAGACCCTGCTTGTAGGCGTGTCCGTCGTCCTTGTAGGTGTCGGCAGTTTTCACTTCAACAGCGGACATCTTTCGGATTTCATTCGGGTCCATCAAACCAAATCGAATCTGTGCGATTCGCTTGGGGATCATCGTGCTTTTTCGGCTCATCTTCGGTCCTCCAGTTCAAGACGCATGGCCACACCTAAACTCTTCATCTCGTCCAGGAGCAGCTTGAATGCATAAGAAGTCTGTACCTTGTACACCTCGGCTCCATCGCCGTGGATGGGGCTGACGTAGGTGCCACGCTTTGGGTCGTACCAAGCGATGTGGCCAGATTGAGCACAGACGTACATGTCTATGCCGTCGGATTCGTCCAAGAGTCGGTCCTTGATGACCATCGAGGCACCGTGAGCAATCAAACAATCACGTTCCATTTCACCGAATCGCAGACCACCTTGTCGGGCACGACCTTCAGTCGGTTGCCGAGTCAAGATTTGAACACGGCCACGGGAGCGGGCGTGAATCTTCGAACTGACCAAGTGGTGGAGGCGCTGATAGAAGATGCAACCAACGAAGATTTCGGCGGGGTAGGTTTCGCCGGTTTCACCGTTGATCATCAACTCGCGGCCAGTGTGAGCAAGGCCGTTGCGTACGAGTCCGTCACGGAGGCTGGATTCTTTCTCACCGCGGAAAGCGGTTCCATCAATGCGGCGACCTTCCATGGCCCCGACTTTGCCGCCGATCATTTCCAGAACGTGGGCGACCGTCATTCGGGATGGAATGGCGTGCGGGTTGATGATGAGGTCAGGAACGACGCCATCCTGAGTGAACGGCATGTCTTCTTGCTCAACCAAGCGTCCAATGACACCCTTTTGTCCGTGGCGGGAAGCAAACTTGTCGCCCACTTCGGGGACCTTGTGGCTTCGAACCATCACACGGACCAACCGACCGGAATCGAGCGACTCGGTCACGTAGACATTGTCAACCCAACCCTTCTCGCCATGTCGGACGAGCATCGAGGATTCTCGGCGTTCCTGAGCCATCAAGAACGAGGCACCGGACGACTCCTCAAGGAATCGGGGCGGGCTGGTCTTACCGACCAGAACGTTGCCGCCTTCAAGCGAAGTTTCCGGGACGGGTAGGCCGTCGGCTTCAAGATGAATGTAGGATTCTGGAGCCTTGAGTCCTTTGATTTCCTGCTTAGAGGTGCCGGGCTTCTCAATTTCCTCAACTTGACCGCCAGGGAATCGGCGACGTTCTGCGTTGTAGGTGCGGTTGAACGTTGACCGCCCGAGGGCTCGGTCAATGGACCCCTTGTTCATGATGACGGCGTCCTGCATGTTGTATCCGTGCAGGGACATGATGGCCACAATGAAGTTCTGACCACCGGGGCGGTCATCGAAGTTCGTCGTTTCCATTGCCCGGGTGCGGGTGATGGAGCGCTGAGGGTAGTGCAAGATGTGGGCGCGAGTGTCCGGGCGCATTCGGTAGTTAGCGCTTGGAAGACCCAAGGATTGCTTGACCATCGCCGTTCCACCCGTGACACGAGGTGTGGAGTTGTGCTCTGGGTAGGGGATGAGCGATGCACAAACACCGAGAACGAGTTGCGGATCAATTTCGCAGTGCGTGTGTTCAGCGGTGTAAAGCAGCGGCACATCAAATTCTGTGGTGGCGATTTCTCCGTTTGGCATGGAAACGTTGGCCTTTAGGTGGGCCACTTCGGTGCGAGGCTCGCCGAGGTTTAACCATTCAATGTCCTCGTATTTGACGACGCGACCGGCTAAACCGGCGCTGTCGCCTTCGGGGATGGTTTCCGGGAGGACGAACGGACGGGGTGAGATGTAGAGGTCTTCTTCCTCTTCAGCGTCAACCCATTCCACGACACCCTCGATGATGAGGGAGCGGAAGCTGATTTCGCCGCTTGCGAGTTTGGTCAAGTGCTCCTGTGTCAAGCGCGGGGCGCCATCGTAAAGGATGAGCAAAGGTCGAAGGATACGGCCTTTGTCGGTGTTGATGAAGATGTCCTTGTTTTCAACGTCGTGGCGAATGGAGACCTCGGAAGGAATCACGCCTCGGCGACGAGAGGATTTGAAATGGTCAACGAGTTTCTTTCCGCGCTTGTGGATGCCGTAAATATCGCCGTTGACGTGAATGCGGTCGCCGTCGGTCCAGTCGTCTGGTTGGTAGACATCGAGTTCGTCAAGACGCTCACGGATTTCAACCTCGTCAATGTCTTCGGAGATGTCGATCATCTGAGCGGCGTTCTTCACAAGGCCACAGTTCTGCCCTTCAGGCGTCTCGTTGGGGCACAGGCGGCCCCATTGCGTTGGGTGCAAATCTCGAGCCTCAAAGTGAGGCTGGCTGCGCACCAACGGTGAGGTTACACGGCGCATGTGGGAAAGCGCAGCGAGGTAGGTGGTGCGGTCAAGCAGTTGACTCACACCGGACCGTCCACCGACCCAGTTTCCAGTCGCCAGAGCGTGCATGATTTTGCTGGTCAAGACATCGGGTCGAAGGCAAGAAGTGATTTTGAGTTCTCGCTTGCGGTTGTGGTGGCGCTCAAGTTGGTACTTGAGGTCACGAGCGAGTTGGCCTGCGGAGACGCGGAAGAGATCTTCAATCAAGTCTCCAGCCAAGCGGACTCGCTTGTTGGCATAGTGGTCTTTGTCATTCGGGTCTCGTCCTTCAATGGCCATTTCAAGCACTTGACGGACAATACGTCCGAGGTAGATGGCCTTCTTCTCACGGTCTTCAAACTGGTCGCCCAAGTGGGGGAGAAGTTCTCGGTCGAGGAGTTGGCTGACACGTGCTTCACGGTATTCCTTTTGCTGGCCGGCAGCGAATTTCTTCTCCAGCCACTGGTGGCTTTCTTGGGTGGTGACGACTTTGTACTCTTCGTTATCGTTGACTTCGTTGATGTTGGCCACGATGTACTTGAACGAGTCCGTGTTTCCAGCAATGGCCTGGAAGATGTTTTGGTCGTTTTCAACACCGAGTGCTCGCATCAACAGCACCACGGGAATGGCGGTGGTGCCGGCGGTGCTGATTTTCACCATCAGCATGCCGTCTCGGCGTTTTTCAACGGTTAGGGGCTTTCGCATGCCGTCTTTCTGGGAGAAGATTTTGGCCACTTCCGTTTGTTTGGCGTAGCGCTTGTTGATCTCAACGGTAACACGGTTGGGTGCGAGATCTTCCATGGAGATGAGCACACGCTCGGTTCCGTTGATGATGAAGTAGCCACCGGGGTCAAGAGGGTCTTCGCCCTTCTTGCGGAGGAGTTCATGCCAGGTGGCTTGGTCCTCTGCGGAGGTGGTTGGGGTCAAGACGCGGTCGCCAGCAATGTGCTTGGCGTGAAGGTTACAACGCTCCGAGCGAACCATGATCGGCATGTTGCCAACGGCTACGCCAGATTCGGTTGGTGATGGAACGCCGTTGCGCTTGATGGTGAAATCGATGGTCACCGGTGACATGTAGGTCAACTTTCGAAGTCGGCACTCCATCGGGGTGGACGGATTGAGTGCGCCGTTGGCCTCCTTGACCGTTGGTTGGCCGAGTTTGACGTTTTTGAGGCGAATGACGATGTCTTGGTCGTGGACGTCGAGTTTGATGTATCCGCCTTCGTCGTCGTTGAAGTCTTCGTCAGTACCCACGCGGATGTTGCGGATGATGCGCTCCATTCGAGAGACGGTGTTTTCCGTTGCGGGGATACAGTCGTTGTAGGATGCCAACTGGTGGTTGACGAGGCTGCGTTCTTTGAAAAAAGCTTGAATGATTTCCTGCATGATATCTCCTCCTCAGTTCCCCTCCACGATGAGCCGGTAAGCCACCGTCTGTCCGGCTGATGGGGAGCGCCGGATGACCTTGAGCACGCGGTCAGCAATCCATCCAGCCGCCAACGGAGTGTGGTTGGGGTCGGCCATGTGGGCTGCTGAATCAGCGTTTTCTGCGAGTTCTTTGATGACTTGAACAACGGGGTCGGTGATGAGGATCTTTGGGAGGAGTTCTTTCGCAAGGCGCTCTTCTCCGGTCTCGGGGTCCGGTTGAACCATTTTCCAGGGGGCGAGTTCTTCCATCTCGATGGAGAGTTGGGCCTCAGGAGAGATGTTTGGCTCGCCTACCAGTTCCTGGTGGGGGACCAGTTCATGATTGAGGGCGTTGAAACGAGAGGTGATTTCTGGGCGGTCCATGTCGTCGACGGCTTTGGCCCGGATGGTGATTTTGGTGCTCTTCTTGGCTGCTCGTCGTCGAGAGCCTTGTTCGGCGATGATTTGCATGGTGTTGATGAATTCTTCAGCGTCTTTGGAGATGCCGAGGGTTGAGGCGACATCGTCGTGAGACATGTTCTTGATGTCGGTCATGTTTCGATCGGTGGCCAGTTTGTGAGCGTACTCTTCAGAGACGCCCAGTTCCATCAATCGCTTTTTCGTTGCACTCTTTACGACCATTTTTACACCCCGGATCGCCCACCCACACTGGACCTGTAGCGCATTCAGGCGGGCCCGACGGGGTTCGAACCCGCGACCATCGGATTAAAAGTCCGACGCTCTACCTGACTGAGCTACAGGCCCAATGTAGCAACTTGGGCTTTCTGTCCGACCTACATGGCCTTCTTATACGTTTCGGGTTGGCCGTGACCATGGCGGCCACGAGGAAGGCGCAGGCTTCCTTTGGTGGACTCCTTGATAAATCTGCTCATACTTGCAAAATTCGCATATTTTCGTACAAGCCTTAACGCATAGGCTCATCATAAGGTGCGGATTGGGGTGGTGCATGAGCGGTGATGAAACCTTTGAAGCCGCTCACGCGGAAGCCGAAATTGAGCGGCTCAATCGGACGGCAAAATCGGTCGTTTGGAAAGCACCCAACGGCGAATCGTTCTCGATGCAGATTCCTCCAACCGTCTATCCTCCTCGGGAAGACACCGATTTTTTGGCCTCTGTTCTCACGCCTCAACGTCTTCCTCCAAAAACGCGGTGGCTTGAAATTGGCTGTGGATCGGGTGCACTTTCTCTGTACGCTGCACGCCTGGGGTGTCGTGTCTCGGCCTGTGACATCAACCCTCTTGCGGTCGCCTGCACTCGGGCACATTTTTCTCAAAACGGGCTCTCCGCTGAGATTTATGAAGGCGGACCTGGGCCAAGAACGGACGGCCGAAGCGCACAGTGGGGCGGTGACCAAACTTACGATGTCGTGGTCTGGAACACACCGTACCTCGCTGCAGATGCACTCTCTAACGGGGTGCTCGGTCCGATGGAGGAAGCAGCCCTGACTGACACGGACCACGTTGGCCTGTTTGCCCGTGTGGCTCAACTCATCGCGACGACTTCGCTGCTCTCGGATCACGGTATTGCTTATCTGACGGTATCCTCCAAGGGGGTAGGTCAGGCCGCTTGTGAAACAGCTTGGTCAAACGGCGTCGCTGCGCGATGCATTGCCAACACTTCTTTTGAAGACGGTGAACAGTTGTCGGTCGTGGCCATGTGGCGTCCCTATGTGGGCGCCCCCGTGCTTCACCGCCCGACCGCCGCCAGCACCAATGATGATGTCGTTGACCTGATTGGGGCCACAGGAGCTACGGTTCGAGCTGATGTTCAAACGACGGGGAGAGGTCGGCGAGGTCGTTCGTGGTTGTCTTTTTCAGGCGCCTTCATGGGGTCTTGGTTGCTTCATTCCGGGCGAGGTTGGCCACACGCAACCCGTGACCAGTTACGAGTTGGTGCGGCTCTTGTTCGTTTGATTCGAGCCATGAGCGGAAGATCGGAACAGGATGTTTGCCTGAAATGGCCAAACGATCTCTACCTGCGTTCCAGCGATGGCGTGTTGAAAAAAGCGGCTGGCCTGCTTTTCGAAGCGGTCAGTCAAGGCGAAGCACATCACGTTATTCTCGGCCTTGGGTTGAACATCGAGACGGGCGGCGAACATCATACAAGCCTTCGGGATGTTGGACTTTCCACGTCTTCCGCTGACTTCCACCCTGTTCTTCATGCCATGGTGGCCTCGTTGTTTCAGCAGGTGGCTCACCTTCCCCAAACGATGTCGTCCGGCGATGTGGAGGCGGAGGTCTTGAACGGGGTTTCTCTCCTCGGGCCTCTCATCTATAGAAATAAATCCGCGTTTGTTCAGGGTGTCGAATCTTCCGGTTCCCTGATGATTGAAGGTGTAGATGAGCCGGTGGATGAGCCGGACGATGTTACCTGGTTAGGCCTCTAACTCGGCGTCCATCACGTCGTTGGCGGCTTCTTCAGATTCCTTTCGCTGGTAGAGTCCAAAAGCCAAGAGGATGCCACCGATGGGGAAGGGAAGAAGGTCGATCATGTACTTCCTCTCAATGTCTGTTTCAATGGTGGCATTGACCCCTTTGGTGTCAATCTCGTATGTGTAGTAGCCTGCGGTTTCTATCGTGATCGATTCCCTGTGTTCTTGGCCTTTTGCAAGGACAAATGACTCGGCGCTCAACACGGCCTTTTCCTCATCCAACAACACAATGCGGAGGGTAGTCTCCTCTTCAACGACGATCTGTAAATCAAAAGCGTCGCCTTTCATCATCGAGGCTCCGTTGGTGTAAGGCGGGTCTTCGGATGCGTGGTCGATGGGGGAGACCCATGCGTGCATGAACAATCCGCCGAGGAGCAGCGTAAGGCCGGTGAGGATGAACACATCGCTCATCTTCATGGCGGGGGCCGTCCCTCCTCCTCCCATGGACCTCCCTCGGAACGGATGCACTTGATTCCTGCGGTATGTTGCATGAACGGGCATCTGCCTCGGGGGTCAAACCGTGTTCATTTCCGCTTGCGTTTGGGTTTTGGCAAGCCGAGTCGTTCCCGCACCAATCGGATTTTACCGCTCGTGGTCAAACTGACCACGCCCCATGTTTCCAAGGCCGTCTCATCTTGCAGGAGATTTCGCACCTCGGGCATCGCTTTGAGCGGGGCTCGGACAATGGCCAAACCTCCGTCAGGATGTGCATTTGACAGCTCGGTTTGTTCCATCGTTCCGAGGCGCTCATCATGGCGAGAAAAATCCATCAAACGAAGCGATGGTTTGGTTTCTATGGAACGGCTTATGTTCGCCAGCGCCTGTTCTACGGCGTTCCGGTCCTGATGGCGCGGGTGAACCTGGACGCCAATCCATCGGCGTTTCTCACGCAACGCCTTGGTCAAACGCTTGGCCATACCCTCTCGTGCGGGTATCTTCTTCATGATGTTTGACTTTTCTCAGAGGGAATACCCTCAAAATGGGTCGCCCACAGGAAACACCATGGAAGGCGACTCCGATGCTGAAACGGCGTCGTCGGAGCCAACCAACCTCGAGCAACTCCAGCAAGAAGACGGTTCCATCTGGGGGTTGCTCCGTGTTTTACTGAGTGTGTCCACCCTCCCTCACATTCTCCTGATCGTTGTACTTTCCTCGCTTCTGCAACTCGCTGCCGTGAACAACCTTGAGACCACGAGCGCCTTGGGTTTTGTTTCGTTATCCGGCGGTTATTTGCTCACCGGTTTGTTCGCCGGGTGGCCAACCGTCCAAGGATGGATTCGTCTACCGGAGCATGGGGATGACGAACGGTCAACGCCCATGCGAATCCTTGGTTCCTTCCGGATCTGTCTTTTCCCGTTGCTAATGGCGGTTGTTGTGTTTGCTACACTCGTCGCTCTGATTGGCGAACAAGGGGCTTTGGGCGACTTCACGTCCGTTCTCCCCCTCGTGCTTTCCTCTTGTTTCGTCGTATGGGCCATCGTTCAAGGGCGAGGGTTTGGGCGCTGGTTGAGTTCTGTATCGGCTTCAAAACTCCCCCGTGGTGATGCGAGGGAATCGGGTCTCTCCGCCTTTTCGACCGTTGCTTCTTTTGTCAGCGTGATCACAGTGACGTTTCTTCTGGTTTACGTCTTTGAACTGGTCGCTGATTCGTCAACCTCCCTGGTCAAAGCCTTGAGTGAGAACATCGCCTTTTTTGCCATCGTTACGGTGGTGTTTGCCCTTTCATGGCGCCGCTCTCGAGGGGCACGGCTCAAGGCGTCGTCTCGTACTGATTTTCACCGGTTTAGTAACCGATGGTTGGCCCTTAGCCAGTTCATGGTGACCTGGCACCTCTTGACCGTCTGGCGTCATGAATTTATCACGCCGGGGACGGCGGTTCTGTTCATCGAGGAATTCATTTTGATGATGTTCACGGTCTTGATGGCCATTTGGGGCTTGACTTCGCGGTCGTTTCGCTCACCTCTCAAATTGGTGAGTACGAAAAACGCCCTTCCCATGGGACTCGCCTTTGGGTATGCTTACGCAGGTAGCGTGGCCATGCTGACCACCGTGTTGGATGACATCCAGACCGTCATGATGGCCGGCCATTTGGTGGTCGCCTTGACCCTGCTTTGGATGCAACCTCGCGTTTTGAGGCAGACCATGGGGCAGACTGAATCCATGGAGCACATCAAGCGGGTTGTCGAAGAGGCGGGGGTTGCGGCGGATGATGCATCCATCAACATTCAGGATTCACCCGAAGTCTCTCCGCCAGAGGTGGCGGAAGAAGATGATTCCTTGGTGCAATCGGCCCAAGATTCTGAGGAACCTGTGGTCGATGACATCGGGAATGAGGTCGATTGGAAAGAGCCCGATGTTCTCGCATCAGAAGTGGAATGGGACGACGAAATCGAACTGCTGGATTAAGCCGGCCGAATGCCCGACAGAAGAGACACCACACGAATGGTGTCGTGCAAATCTTCGCTGACGCGGGCGCCGAGGATCACTTGAGCATCGTTGTCCAACGCGCTGGTAAACAAATCGGCAACGGCATCGACTTGGCCGATGGTCATGCCCAGTCCGCCCTCGACCTGAATCAAGCACCCCTTGGCGCCACCCACGTCCATGGCGGCAAGTGGCGCTTTGAGGGCCGCTTCCAAGATGCCCCTCGGGTCGTCAGGGCGGCCGACGCCCACCAGCAGGGTGGCCTCACCCGTCTGGTCAACGATGGCACGCAAGTCCATGAGGTCGAGGTTGATGAGTCCCATTCGCATCAAGGTGCGAACCAATCCTTCAACCAAATCTTCTATCCATTCTGCTCCCATTTGCCAAAGTTGTCCTTTTTCCCGGGCTTGCCGGGCCAACCGGTCAAGAGAAAGTCGAACCGTGACGTGCGCCGTTCTTTCGAGTCGTTCCAGTCCTTCTTGAGCGATTTCCATCCGCGTCGGTTGACTTTCAAACGGCAAGCCCGCCACGGCCAAGACCACCGCCCCTGATTGCCGTGCCTGCCGGGCGAATTCATGGGCAGCGCCGGTGCCGACACCACCGCCAAGTCCGGTCAAGAGAATGACGAGTTCAGTGGGTTGAAGCAACTGATTCGTCAGTGTGCTCAGCCCGCGCATCCGCTGTTCTGCAAGCGGAGGGAGCGCAGCACACCCCCCGCTGTCCAACGCATGACCGAGCCTCAGTACATGGATGTCATCACCGGTTTTGAAGCTTGTATCGTCTGCGTCGATGAGGACCAAGTGGGCGCTGCCGTGACATTTTGCATGGGCCTGTTGGGCCCACGCACACCCGATACCCCCCACTCCGGCTACGAGAATGTTGGAGGGGTCCATGACGGCCACGGTGCGTGGCATCTCCATGAACTTTGGTGTTGCCTTCAGTCCAAGTAGCGAAGGTATCGTCGCCGGGCATCTCGGGCCCATGCGTTATCAGGTTCCAGGGCCAACACTCGGTCGTAGTACTCGACAGCGGTGTTGAATTCCGAGAGGTGGCGGCCGTAGAGGTGGCCAAGATTTGACAAAACGGGAATACACTCTTCGTCCCCTTTGAGCATGCTCAAGAGCATGGTTTCTGCAGCTCCCAAGGAGCCTTTGAGCATCAATTCCTCGGCCTCGTCCAGCAGTTGGAGTTGATCGTCGGTCAGGTTGTAGGTGTTGTCAAAGGCGTGATTCCCCATGGCTCTCAAGTCAGCGAGGTTGCGAAGTTTCATGAACTCTTCTGAGAAAAATTTCGCCGAGAAGAATACTGATACATAGGGGCTCCAAAATCTCTCAAAAAACGCAGCACTGCGCCGCACCTAAAGTGGTGATTTGCTGGCAATGTTTAAGGAGTCCTTACAGGTCGGTTAAACCATAAGGGTGAGGCTATGCTCAAAACTTCTCTTACGTCCCGCACCGTGCTGCTCACGCTGGTCGGGGCTCTGCTTCTCCTTCCCGCTCTTGCCTCGTCTTATCACGGCGGCATTGGCGGCCCTCAATCTCATCAAGGCTCAACGGGCCAAGTTGACATCGATGATGTTGCCAAATCGGGTTGCCTTTGCCACAACGAAGTCGCCGACAACGCCGTCCAAGTTATCCTCGACGATGTGCCCTATGGGTGGGTCGCCGGCGAAACCTACACGCTCCACCTCCAACTCATTGGCGGTCCGCCGGCCACTGGCACGTACACCGCCGGCTTCTCCATGCGCGTTTCGCTGGGCACCTTGTCCAGTGATGTTGCGCAGAATTGGGAAATCGACGGTACCGTTGACGAACAGACCCTGACGCACACCGAAGCTTCCTCGGCCAATGAGGACCGTGCTTGGGCCTTCGAATGGACGGCTCCTTCCGATTCCGGCGCTGGTGCGGTGAACTTTTGGATTGTTGGCAATTCTGTGAATGGCGACCAGGTGCCCGGTGTTGAAGACAAATGGAATCAACTGAATTTTGCTCTGAATGAGGGCGATGAAGCCTCGGCCGCCATGGGCACGCGAACCTTGTTTGCTGGCGACGGCAATGTCAGCCCTCCCGAGCCTGCCCACCACGGCGTTGACTTGCACCACATGGGTGCCAAACTCCGAGCCCACTGGCTTGGCCTCCTCGGTTTCGGTGCCGTCATCGGTGTCGTCGTCTTCGCTGGCTTACTCCTCCGCTACGGCTTCTCAACGTCGTACAAAGGGCGCAGCAACCAACTCCGCTTGCGATACAAACTCATGCGCCGAGGTGATCAATGATGGACGACACAATCACGCAGTTGCTCCGAGGTGTTGCTGATGGCAGCATCGCAGTAGACGATGCACGAACGGCCCTTGAGGGGGCCGAACTGACCGAAGAAGAGATGGCGAGCGCCATCGATCACGGGGTCTTCAACATCGCCGAACCGGGGACCATCGTCAGTGCCTCCCTGGCCCCTTCCGGTGCATCGTACCTCACGATGTTTTTCTTGGCATGGGGCTTGTTCTGGATCTGCTACTGGAGTTTCTCCATGATTTACGGTTTGGCCAAGGGGTGGGATCAACAACAACTCTCCTTCCATTTGGCCATGACGATGACCACCCTCATCATGATCGGCATCATCTACCTGAAGTACATCCTGCCGGACACCATCATCGTCAAACACGCTCAAAACAAATTCATCCCAGAACACCAGAAAGACTGGCGGGAGTACAAGTGGTGATGCAAGATGGCACGTGAATACGAACTCAAACCTGCACCTTCTGACGCTCAGGATGCTTTTGGACATTCGACCACGACCATCAATCGTCGTCAGTTCCTTCGCTACGGATTCAACACCGCCGCAGGTGTGTTGACCGCTTCCTTGGGGATGCTCGGTTTTGCGGCTATTCTCCTTCCTCCAGGAGGTACTGGAGGCGGCGATTTGGCCGTGCAGTTTTGGGCCAAAGGGCGCGAAGATGAAGCATGGTACGGGGCCAAGCATTTGCAGCCCATGACCAAAGCCGACTTCGTAGCCGAGGCTGCCAGCTCAAACACCGGTACTGCCGGAGCTGCTGGCGTTTGGAACGGTGTGCCGGTGGTCGTGAACTACGTCGCCCACTCCAAGTACGCAGGAACTCCTGAGTCGAACGGCAAAGCCCGATTCCAATTCATGGAGGGCTACGATGAAACCGGCAAGTATGTTGGTCATTTTGAGGATCTTGCAGAAGCCGACCCCCGCCTCATGCCAAACGATGACCTTGTGATGGTCTTTGGTCGCTGCACGCACTTGTGCTGTATCCCTGGCTGGCAACTTGTCTCCAACTCCTTCACCGAGGATTCATGGACACCCGGGGGTGGCGATGACGGGGGAACGAAGATGTTCTGCATCTGTCATTCCTCTCGCTTTGACCCAACGGCCCTTGAAATGAACACCAACCGTAACCGGTCCAACGGTGCAACATTCAACTACGCAGGTATTCGCCGAGCCGGTGGACCTGCGCCCGTAGGCTTGCCCATCATCCCGATTCAACTCAACGGTGGCGTCATCGAAGGCCTGCCTGACTACGTGGACTGGTACACGTATTGCGACTGAGGTGTTAACATGACGACAATGTTTTGGATTCTGTGGTTTTTCATCGCCTTCCTCGTGCTCCTTGTGGCGTTTACGCTCCGCAAGGAAAACGAAGAAATGCCTCGCAGGGACATCCTGCGAGCGGTTGAGTCATCCGGTAAGATGGGAGTTGCCGAACGGTCCTTCCTCTGGGTCTTCTCATGGCTTGACACTCGTTTCCGTCTCCAAGACTACTGGAACATGTCCAAGGGCGCCTATTACAACATGCACCGCCAAATGCCGTTGACACACGCAGAGAAGTATAAACTTCGGATCATTTGGTACTGGTATCCACTGTACTGCCTTGGTGGAATCTCCTTCCTGTCGTTTATCATCCTCGTCATCACGGGAACGGTTCTCGGCATCTACTATGTTCCCGGCGGGGAAGGCGACCCTTCCCCAGCCTACGCCAGCATGCAGTACATCATGACCCAACTGCCCTTTGGATACATCTTGCGAGCGGTCCACCACTGGACGACTCACTTCATGGTCGCCAGCGTTTTCCTTCACATGTGCCGTGTATACTTCACCGGCGCCTACCGGAACCCACGAGAGTTGAACTGGCTCATCGGTGTGGCCCTCATGGCTTTGACCATCGTGTTCGGCTATTCCGGATATCTCCTTCCTTGGGATAGCCTGGCCTACGGCGCAGCCATCATCGGAATCAACCTCGCCAACTCAAGTCCGCTGGTTGGCAAGTACATCGCCACCCTGTTGTTCTCCGGGTCTGAATTGACCCCGTTGACCGTCACCCGAATGTACTTCATTCACGTGTTCATTCTCCCTGTGATCGTCACCACGCTGATCATCATTCACTTGTTCATCGTATGGGTACAAGGTATTGCGGAGCCGCATTGATACGGAGGGAATGAAATGGGATTAATTGACAATTTTGGACGAGTCGCCTCCATGTACATGGAGGAAAAAGAACAGTTGCAAAAAGCTGAGGAAAAGCGAAAGCGAACCCGAACCGGTCACGGCTTTTGGCCGCATGAAGTGTTGCGTGATAGCATCATTTTCGCTTCGATGCTTTCCATCCTCCTTTTCTACGCCTGGCTGATTCCCCCTCCGCTTCACGGTGCAGCCGACCCGTATGCCCAAGCTGGGTTCGTGTTCCCTGACTGGTATGTGCTGTTTTCGTACGGCTACCTACGCTGGGGCGAATACCTGCCGCAGTTTGTGGTGCCAACAGGATTCATCGGCGACATTGTTGGTCAGCCTATGTTCCCGTGGAACGCTGCTTGGTGGGGCGCTGCTCTGACCGGTATTCCTGTCGGGATTCTTGCTTTGCCTCCCTTCTTGGGTGGCCGAGAGAAGCGACCTGTTGAGGACCCTTGGTTCGCAGCAGCCGGTGCGGTCTATTTGGCTCACATTTGGTTCATCTCGGTGTTTTCCATCAACATCTTCCTTGAGTTGTACGGAAAAAATAGATCTGATTTCTGTAAACTTGATTCGCACGGAGACCTTCTCTGCGGGACGCGTGAACCATGGATTGCGGAAGTGTTCAATTCGATACCCTGGGTCATGACCGGGGTGCTGATGTGGATTTGTATCTATTTCATAGGTCGAGGTTTGTTGATTCGTGCATGGGGGGCAGGCTTCACGGTCGCCAAGAGTCGCCAACTGATTGTGGGTGCTCTCATTCTGTCCTCGGCAGCCACTGTGGCTACCTTTGACACCTACGACAAAGGGTTCTGGGACGCCAAAGGACTGCTCACCATCAAAGATTATGGCGAGTTGGAAGCCATGCGAACCCAACCCTCCGATGTCCATGTTCATGACGTGAACGAATTCACCGATGACCGCGGTTGGTCTGAAACTGGAGTTGTGCCTACCACGGCGTGGCTGAATTGGAACATCTATCAGCCGGCCCGCTACATCATCACCGATTTCAACGATGCCAACGGCCATCAGGACGCCGAAAATGGCATCAACGCAGCGGCTTCAAGTACCTCCTTCAACGGTGGCGAGGGCTACAGCATCAGCGGTTCCTTCACCATCACCGAAGACACCACCTTATTCCCAGAAGGCCACCCTGAAGAGTTCACCACCTTGACCACCGACCTGTCGTGTGAATTCCGCTCCAGCGAACGAAAGATCGACGGCGTGTCAACCCAAACCATGGTCGCCACGACGCTCTCGGTGACCGATGCTTCCGGTAAGGAACTCGTTTCCTTCGCTGATTGCGAAGGTGCGACCGTTGAGATGGCCGTGGGTACCTACGATTACACCTACGATGTGGTGGTCAGTGGAGCGCTTGCCCTCAACGACAGCATCACCACCGAGACCTCGTTCAGAATCGCCAGCTACCAGCCCTTGTTGGTATGGGACGAGAACGCCCCTGCTGGATTGGCAGGCTACACCGTCAACCTCTCGAACAGCGAAGAAATGGCGCTCGGCGGGTCCAGTTTCTCCTACATTGAGAACCCGACCTACCATCAAAATCCAAAGTCGCTCGACGCCAAATTGACCTACGCCATGTTCATTCCCTGTGTCACCTTCGGTGCCTTGGTGTTTGTACTGTTGCGCTACATGGCTCGTGG
>CALHIR010000008.1 GCA_938030705.1 Candidatus Poseidoniaceae archaeon | reverse complement strand
GACAGCGATGGGGATGGCGTTGGAGACAATTCGGATGCCTTTCCAAATGATTCATCCGAAACCGCAGACAGCGATGGGGATGGAATGGGTGATAACGAGCAACGAATTCTGGAAGAAGCACTAGCGCAACAAGCCAAGAAGCAACGTCGTCTAATCATCGGATCTGGTGTTGGTTTCCTTTTCGCAATTGTGGCTGTTGTTTTGTGGGTGCGAAAGCGCACCGATGAAGCCGAAGATAATGATGAAGTTGACGAAAAATATGATCAGTTTGTAAACCAATTTTCCAACAACACTGCAACCAGCGAAGTCTCTCAACCGCGAAGAGGGCCAAGGCGACCGCCCAAAGGGGCATCGGGAGAATGGATTGACGGTTACGAGTGCCTCGAATATCCAACAGATTCGGGCAATTGGTTTTACAGAGATCCAGAGACAGAGCAGTGGGTTGATTGGGAGTAGATAATCTGGTTAAATAGGGATTTGACTAACAAAAGTGGATAAGTGGTTTACTTCTATCCACGAAGGATCATGTGAACCACCCATGTCCACAATCGATTTGTACACGAGGGGTCGCAGTGGGTCGTGTTTATCCCTAGGGTTGTATAGGACGGACTGCAACCCATTCTGTATAGTGAGCTCATCTACAAGGGATTGAGCAGAAATACCTTGATTGGCCTGAAAACAGATTATTGAAATCATTGACAAGTTTTGAGAATAAATAAATTAGTTGAATTTTATAGGTTAACCATGCAGAAACTTGCCGTGTTGTTCGCCTTGCTTTTATTTTCAACAGCCTGTTCTGAATTTTCTCAAAACTCAACACTGGACGAGTCTCACCAAATCCGATTTTCTCACGATGCTCAAGATGACGAATTTCCCCCTGTTGCGAACGCTACGGTTGCTGAGGAAGAGGGGGCCATCGTGCAAATAGGAACAAAGACGGTTTCCAACACCGAATGGAACGTTTACAGAGTAACTTTGGGAGATGATGGGGAGACCATCGTCAACTTTGATGCGAGTGACTCGTATGACGAGGACCATGCCAACGAAACCGATGCAGGTATTGCGACTTACGAATGGAAGGTCCTGTTTGATGCCCCGTACGGCGACGATTCATTCGACCTTGACGGCCACACCTTCACGCAATCCGAAGCCAGCGGTGGCTTGTGGTCCTACAGCTTCGCCAACGTGACCGTTGACTCAACCGGTACCACGGAGAACCAAATCCGGATTGAGTTGATCACTTACGATACAGCGGGAAAATTCAGTGAAAAATTCCGCATGTACTTCGTGGTTGTGCCCCTCGGGTTTGGTGACCAAGAACCCGAGTTCCAGTTTGACATGACACTGAACGGCACAACGGTTACCAGTGATACCATTTTTGTGAACGGCTCACTGGTTTCTGGTTCTGAAAACGGAGAAGTTTACGTTGAGGTAGCCTTTTTTGAAGAGGATTTCTCAGCCCCAGCTGTCGCAAAGTACAACCTTGCCGTGGAGAGTTTGTGGGCGAGATCAGACGCATTAAGCGACGGTGATGCGTTTTCACTCACCCTCTCCGTTGCGGAGATGTACAGCAACACATCAAACAATCAGTATGTTTACATCAAAACATACGAAGGTACGTATCCTGATGAAGCGTGGACCACCATCCATTGGTTTGAATTCACCCTTGCTGCATGTCAGGGCCTCGTTGCTCCCGAAGCAGCGATTGAAGCCGGTGGAGAGTTCATCCTTGATGAAAATGGAATCTGCCAGTGGGACGGCGCTTGGACCTACGATTCTGTGATGGATGCATGGGAAGAACCCGAGCCTCAATACGAAGCAACGTTTTCGTTGGACATACCGGTGGAAGCCGAGGTGATGGAGGATGATTTCCTTTTCATCAACGGGACAATCCTTTCTTCCACTCAGGAAGAGACCTATATTGAGGTGGCATTCGAAAATTCATCCTTTGAGGCATCCGCTGTTGAGAAATACGATCTTCGGTTAATTCATCTATGGAATCGTTCGGATGGGTTGTCAGTGCAAAGCCCCTTCTCCCTCGGGTTAAGCGTTGAGTCTCTGCGCGGAAACATCACGATGTCGTACACTGTTTATGTGCAAGCTTATGTCTATGATGCTCAAGATCAAAAAATCTTGACCGATGAAGATTCTTTTGAAATCGTGGTTCCGTACCTTGACACGGACGGGGATGGCATTGCGGATGATTTCGATGATTTCCCAACCGATGCAACCGAGACAGTTGACTCGGACGGGGATGGCGTTGGGGACAATTCAGACGTGTATCCCAACGACCCATCTTTTTGGGAGGAAGTGAGTGATGAGAACAGTGAATCAAATGCATCCTTGCCAGGATTCGAATCCTGGTTGTTGATTTTCGCAATCATCTTAGCAACAAGATTTCAACGTAAGTTGACATTGTGAACATCATGTGTGTTCATGGGCTTCCCATGAGCATGTATGGGACTCCGAGGCAAGCCTTAGTATCGACCCACTGGTTCTCCTTTTTATCGGAAAATATGCAAAGGGTTTTAGGAAAACCTCTTGCAATTTCAGATCAATTTTCCGCTGCTTTGGCTTTCTTTCGGTTTCGATTCCATTTCTTGATACGAGGCAGTTGCCACTTGATGATTCCAGTCCAGAAAACAATCGCTAACACAGCTTGTCCAACGAACATTGTGACCCAAGGATCATCGTCCCAGACGTCAGTGTTCCCGGTGAAGGTGATTCGAGCGAAATAAGCAGAAATCATCATCCCGAAAATCAGGTGGATCCAACGAAGAATGGTGTTCCAATTTTTGGACATCTTCATTCTTCCTTGTTTTCTGACTTGAATTCTGCTAGTTTCTTTTCGTATTCTTCTTCTGAAAGACCGTGCCAACCTTTGCACATTCCGGTTGGTGATCGTCCACATCCACATTTACTCATGAGTTTCATCCCTCCTTGGAACGGGGATTGTTCGCCCGTATTAAGCACAAAAAGTCCCGGAATGGAAACCATGGTATCCGAGTTGAAACTGGAGGTTTGATATATTTCAGCGACTTGGTAACACCATGCAACCACCCGCCCAGCAGCAACCCCTTTGCTTGCAAACTCAAGGCCGAGAATTCATCGAACTCCTGGGGAAGTCCTATGTTCTCCACATGCTGTTTTTCATGTCCCACAATGATGGGCCCGTGAGATTTAACCATCTCAGGCGAGAAATCGGCATTACTGCAACCACGTTGAGTCGTCGCTTGGATGAGATGATCAGACAAGGGCTCGTCACCCGTGAAGTTTTTGCTGAAGTTCCAGCAAGAGTTGAGTATGATTTGTCAGAAAAAGGCAGAACGTTGGGCCCAATCCTCAAATCTGTTTTTGAGTGGGTTGGAAGCAATGATTTCGAGGGTGCTTCAGAATGAAAGTGATATCAAAGTTCAATCACAAGGGCTTGCAGTGGGCCGAATTCTTCGCCACCCATAGAGGCATTGACGATCACAAAGGCCTCTTGACGTTGTCAAATCGAATTTGAACGAGCCCCACTCTGGTTCCACTGTGCTGCATCGGTGAAGAGATCATAAAACGCATCCAGGCTCCTCTCAATCGGTTTTGCATACCCGCCTCCCATGAAAATTACAGTGGGGATTTGGTGGTGGCGTGCTGCGTCAAACACCATCTGATTACGAGTTTTCATACCTTCTCTGGAGACGGACAACTTGCCGAGGGCATCGGCGGCCAAACCGTCCACACCCGCTTGAAACAACAGCAAATCGGGGTTAAAATCGAGACAGATGTTCAACGCCTTGTTCACTGTTTCAAGGAAGGTCGCATCGTCGGCATCCGGGGGGAGGGGGAGATCGTGGTCGCTGCGGGCTTTGCGAAATGGAAAGTTCGTTTGGCAGTGGACTGATACGGTGCACACCCGAGGCTCATGAGCGAGAATGGTGGCTGTCCCGTCGCCCTGATGTACGTCCAAATCCAATATCGCCACGCGTTTGACGCCGAGGTTCTCTACCGCGTGCAGCGCGCATACAGCCAAGTCGTTGAACACGCAGTAGCCCGATCCAAAATCTCGATGTGCGTGGTGGGTGCCTCCTGCCATGTTGCCTGAAAAACCGCCAGTATGGACGGCGTGTTCAGTTGCTTCCACGGCGCCACCCATGAGGACAAGCGTGCGTTCAATCATCGCCGGCGTCCATGGCGTCAACCCGATACGTTTCTCTTCCTTGTCCGTGAGGTCGCCGGCGAGAAACCGGTCGACGTAGTCCCTGTCATGAGCGAGCAGCAGCAGCGCCTTTGCGATGGGTTGCGGGCGGGTGATGTGCATCGCTTGATTCATCCCGGACGCTTGAAAGCGGTCGAGAAGGAGTTGGTAGCGGTCCCGAGGAAAGCGCGCCTCGGGGTGAATGCCGTCGGTGTAGAGGGGGTGATACCACATCCCAAACAACCGAGACGGGGTCATGTTTCCGCGGTGGGCTGTGGCGTCAATAAACTCCTGTATGACAAGCATGGTTGGAAGGTTGGGGCAGATAGGCGGAAAACAGCCCTACTTAGTGCAGATGGGCTGGAATCTAGCCATGAGCGGCGGTCGCCTTTACGAACGTGTTCTCGGTGATACCACCGATGAACGGCTTCGGGGTTGGGCCATCAACGCAGCGATTGCAGGCTTCTTGATTCACGTCGCAGGTTGCACCCTCCATCGGTTTTCGTCTTTTGACATCCCCGACATGAACGGTTTCTTTGACTCCTACCTGGACGCCCTCTACACGCCCTTCTCCATCATTCTCGCCTACGAGGTGTACGAGCTGATTCGAGCCATCCCCGAATCGTTCTCGGTCTCCATCGGAAAACAATTTGAGGTCATGAGCCTGCTCGTGGTGCGTGATATGTTCAAGAATTTGGCTGACGTTGAGCAAGCCTCCGGAACCGCCGTGGACGGTGATGTAGCGCTGATTGCGCTCGAGGCCGTGGCCTTCCTCGTGCTCTTCACCACGGCCTTGTACTTCAGACGGGTGACCTTGATGTCAAAACACGACGAAGACACCGATGAAGACGTGACGCGCTTTGTTCATCAAAAGAAGGCTTTGGCATGCGGCCTGGCCGGTGTTTACGTGCTGTTGGCCCTGTATTCGTTCACGTCGTGGACGCTGAGCACCCTCGACGGTGAAGGCGATCTCAGTCGAACGGTGTTTTTCCTTGATTTCTTCACCTTCCTCATCCTTTCTGACATCATCATTCTCCTCGTTTCTTACAAGCACATCACGGACTTTCCACAACTGGCCCGCAACACCGGGTTCGTGCTCTCAACGGTAACCATCCGCGTCGGCATCGGTACGCCGGGATTCACCGGTGCAGCACTGTTCATCCTCTCTGCACTGCTTGCGGCGGGTGTGTTGCGCCTGAGTTTGATGGAATCGCCGGAACCAACAGAAGGCCAGAAAGGAGCCACATTTGCGTGACCGAATGTTCATTTTCCAACGCTCTTTAATCCACTCATGCGAACTACCATTGTAGCACCTCTGTTGTTGGCCGCTCTGAATCCGATGATCTCCGGAGCCACCCTCGAGGAGCCCGCTGCTTGGCTCACCGGAATCGATGGCAAATGATGCCCGATGGCAGTTTCAATCGATTGAACTGATCCAGCGACGTTGTTCGACGTATGTCAGCCCCAGAAGCGGCGGGTTCGGGCGTACTCCACCTCGGCCCGATGGATGGCGTGGAGCAAGCCGTCAGTATCGCCGGGTGAGACCTTCACCAAGAGGCGATTAGCCGTAGCTTCCGCAATGCCCCGGCCCATTAAACACATGATGGCTTCAAGGCCTCTGTTGGCGACCAAATCAGCATTTTTCATCATCCGGTCCTGCTCTTTTTGGTCGTCGGATTTGACCCATTTCTCGAGCATCTCTTGCAACCCTTCACGAGCACAAGCGAGGCGTTTTCCGCCGCATTTGAGGCAAGTCCCCGGCCGGTCCATGGACTCAAATCGTGCGACGCGGAAGCGACGGATGCCGTGACACCGCAAACAACACAATACCGCACGTTCGTTGGTTAACCGGCCCCGCAGACGCTCCCGAAGAGCGGCGTTATCCCAGTTGGGCAGCAACATGTCATCTTGGGTACGATTGGAAAGACCAAGCGGCCCTTGAGCGGTGATGGAAATGGACAGCACACCGGATTGCAAGCCCCGTAACACATCCGTAGCGCCCCGAACATCCATCCGTTCGTGGAACAACTTGGAGAGCACTTCTTCCATCACGACCGTCCCTCGATACTTGCGGAGAAGTGCTTGCAGGTTGATGCGACGTGGGTCAACACCGTGGCGTAAAATACCGAAAATTTTGGCGACCTGGGCGAACCGCCAACGAACTTGTCGTGAATTCGGCACCGTGATGCTCAACAATTGTTCGATGGCGTCGGGCGGTGTTTCCATCAACCACCCAACGATGTCCTCCGGACGGACACCGCTCACCTGCAAGGCGATGCGTGTAGGTTCAACGATGAGCCGCCCCCAACTTCCGGATTTCGTGGAGGCCATGGCGAGGAGGAAATTCCCCAGAGCTTCGTTGATCTTTGAGCCCTGACAACAATTCAGCACGAACGCGTCGTCACGCTCCTCGAGCGTCATCACGCGGTCGGTGGGCAGGGCACCGGTCGCCTCAACGTGAGCGGCGATGGTTTCAGCGAGCATGCTCCTCGCTTCATCGTCAAGCGGATAGTCCCCGAGGGAGGTGGACCGAGAAGGAACGAGGGATAGTGGGTCCAACTCCGGGGCTTTTGGGGCTTCGAGCAAGCCCAAATCATGAGCGATTAAGTGACGAAGATAACCGACGTCCCTGGCCACCGATTCAGGGACGGGAGGAAGTTCCCCCAACCATTGCGGGGCTTTCCCGTGGTCGTTCACCGGGGCGACAAGGAGTTCCGCTTGCTCGGGGTCAGCGTCAACGATGAGCCATGTGCGCCCGGCGATGACAAAGCGACGAGGCGTTCCATCGTCGTCCTCGCCCGCATCGTTGAGGCTGAGGACGAAGGCTTCGTCCACGTTGCCAAGGCTGCGGCGTGTGACGGCATCTCGAACCCGGTAGGTCTTCTTATCCGGTATCATGGAAAGGTGATTGGATACCCATTCGCGCGTCTTTCCGGCGGTCGAGAACCAGCCCTTCGCAAAGCGCTTGGGGACCTCAACCGTACGCTCGGTGTAGGTTCGTGGGAGCTCTTCATCGGGTGTGCTGTACAAGGGCAGGTCTTCAGGAAGGTCTTCTCCACGGGCGGCCGCTGCTTCTCTGGCCTCAGCGTACACCGCCTTTGGCCAACGGTACCACGGTAACTCACTGGGCACAGGGGTAAAGCGGAGCACCCAGCGTTCGGCGAGAACCTGCAGGAGGGCCTCGGTATCGGGGCGCTGCCACCCTTCAAACTGTGGTGCTGCAGCGATCATCTTCGTTGCCTCATCAATGCTGACGGCTTTGAAACAGTGGGCCATGAGCACCAATTGATTGGCGGCAATGACCCCGGGACGCTTCCGCCACACCACCGGTTCGATATCACCCTGCATGGCGCGCTGGGCCACGACGGCTGATTCCAGCAGGTGGTCGATATCCCATGAGATGACGTGACCACGACCCACACCACCAAGGCGGTGGTCTGCCCTCCCCACACGCTGCAACATCCTGTCCACCGATTTAGGTGAATGAACCTGAACGATACGCCGAATGCTGCCTACATCGATACCGAGTTCTAGACTTGACGTGCAGACTAAACCTGCGAGGGTACCATCTCGCAGCTCGTCTTCCATCTGCTGTCGAGTTTCGGCGGCGAGGGAGCCGTGGTGAACACCGATGTTCAAGTCAGGAGCCATGGCTTGCAGCCGCGTGGAAAGCGTCTCAGCATCGCTTCGGCTGTTGACGAACACCAGACACGGGGCTTGCGTTCTCAGAATGTCGCAAAGGTGCCGATAAGAAGCGTGTTGCTTGGGGCTTAGCGCACTTTCCACGCTGCCAATTTCGTCTTCTGGTGTTGGATGAGGCGACTCAACCATCAACTCGGTGGCGCGATGTCCCGTGGTGATGAGCGGTTGAGCCTTGCCCGGTGAAAGCCAATGGGCAACCGCTTGGGGGTTGCCAACGGTCGCTGAAAGTCCAAGCCGTTGGACGGCGTGGCCAGCCAGCGCTTCGAGACGAGCCAGCCCAATCCCGAGTTGCCAGCCTCGTTCTGAGGCGGCCAGGTCGTGGACCTCGTCAACCACCACCGCTTGAACCGTGCTCAGCATGGCCCTGAGATTTTTCCCGCTGAACATGAGTTGGAAGGTTTCGGGGGTGGTCACGAGGAGGTGGGGGGGTTTCCGTGTTTGTTTGGCTCGTTGGGCTTGGCTCGTGTCGCCGTGACGAACATCAACCCGCAAGCCCACGGCTGTGGCCAATTCCCTCAAACGTCGGTCAACATCTCTGTTCAGAGCCCTCAGCGGTGTGATGTACAAGATGGAGAGCGGGGGCCAGCCTTCTGAAAGGCACCGGTGGAACAGCGGAAGTATCCCCGCCATGGTCTTCCCTGACCCTGTTGGGGCAATGATCAGGCGGTCGTGTCCGGCCATGACATCGGGGATGACATGCTCTTGCACCGGGGTGGCGTTCCAGCCTTTTTCACCAAGTGCGTCAGCCAGCGATGGGTGAAGGCGGGAAAAAACGCGTGACATCGTCTCCCCACCCTCGTGGAGAATGGCTCAGCCCACTGCATTTGAGGATTTGGCTATGAACAGGGTCCTGTCAACGAAGGTCAATCGTCGTCTTCGTCGTCGAAGTCCTCGTCGTCATCGAAGTCCTCTTCGTTTTCCCAATCGGCTTCGTCATCCTCGAAGGCACCGTCGCCATAATCGATGGACGTCTTGGTCGCCACGGTAAAGACAACCGCCAGTGTCAAGATGCTGAGGAGCGCAAACATCCACGCAAGTGGCTGTTCACGAACCGAGTCAAACCAACCGAGGTATTGACCGTAGGCGATGGTTACGGCGTGTTCAGCCGAGTTGTCATTGTCGTTGGCCTCGGGGACTTCGTTTTCAGCGTCGACCACCACGCGGATGCGGTCAACGTCCTCGGATTCCCAAACAACGTTCACGGAGTAAAGTTCTCCGGCGTCAATCCCGTTCACACGAACCACATCAAAGGGCTCGTCGCTTGAACCAGCGTAGAAGGCGACCTTGAACTGCATCGAGGTGTTTCCGCCGGCGTTGAAGATGTCAGCACGAACATCGATCTTGGCACCAGGGGCGATGTGATCGTCGCTCATGGCGATGTTCTTCACACGCAGTTCGGGACCGACCGCGCCCAAGCGAACCCACTGGCGTTCAAAGTCGGTATCGTCCGAAGCGAGTTCGGGAATTGGACTGGCTTCGGAGTTGGAAACCACCGGGAATTGATTGCCGGCGGCGTCGTAGCCGGACACGTAGAAACCGACAAAGTCGCCAGCCTTTGGAATCACCGTTCCGCCCGCCGTGATGTCAACAACACCCGTCCATTTCACGTTCTGACCATCTTGTTGCATCCCCAACAGGGTTGACCCAGCACCGATGGTCATGGTTCGCGTTGCGTCTCGCATGACCCAGTGAACGATTTGCTTTGAACCGGTCAAGTCAGCGTCTTCGGTCCCTTGGAATTCAACTTCAATTTGGGTCAAGTCGTTGGTGGCAGAGATGTCGATCACGTTGAGGGGAGCGATGCGCCGGGTGACACGTGGAGCGGCGTCGTCGACGACAACCTGAAGCGTGGTCGAGACCAAGGTGCCCGTCATGTCTTCCCCTCGCCCGGGGATGTTGGTGATGGAAATCAAGCAGGTACGCGAAGGCGAAGACTGGAGGGTTGAGGCCGAGGAGAGCGGCACTTCAACGGCGTAATCACCATCGGCGGTCAACGAGCCGTCGGACCACAATTTCTCACCGTCAAAGACCTCCACCAGAATACCGACATCTCGGGGAGCGGGGGTTTGGCTGCCTTCGTAAACGACGCGCCCGGTGAAGGCCAAGCGGTCGTCCTTGCGCACGCGGCTACCGTCTGCGACGGAGCCGGTTCGTGGTTCGCTAATGTCCTCAACCTTGAAGTCCGTCGGGGAGAGCATCAAGTCGTTTTCCACGCGGAAGGTATGTTCAAGCAACAGGATACGCGAGGGGTCAGAACTGCCCAGCTCCTTGTACAACAAGGCCACATCGCCCATCTCTTCGTCAGGCCAGTCCCAACTGAACTTGAAGTGGAAGTCCAGCATGATCCATGGCAGACCGGATTCGTTGGTCGTTTGTGTCATCTTGCTGGTCGGCAGGAGGTGAATGTAGGGTGAATCGGACCAGAAGGTGTTGTTGATTCCCGAATATGAGATGGCTTGAGCATCCCGAGCGGGGTTGGGTCCTTCAAAGTCAAAGACGAGGGAGATGAACTCGAAGTCAATGGCCGTGTTGGCGTCGATAAAGCCGAGGGAAATCGTTTGTTCCATACCGGCGAAGACGGCTTCGTTGTCTTCGTGGCCAAACCATTCGAGTCCGGTGAAGATGGCGGAGGAATCCTTACGAGTTCGGAAGGTCGCGTCGTCGTAGAGGAAACCTTCTGAAGATTCGAAGGAGAGGATTTCATCGTCGTCGTTCATGGCCGTGAAGTGAAGTGGGTTGCCCGCCTGGTCGCCACCGTCCCAGAAGTATGAAACGCGTCCCATGTTTGGGTTTCGAGAGGTGTCGATGTTGGTGATGAACCACTTCGCATTGGCCTCTGTGGTGTTGGTGACCACCTTGCTCACGTATTCTTCGGGATCTGCCTCGCCGTTTCGGTTGGCGTCGTGGTCGGCTTCGACCCAGTAGTTGAGTTCCAATTCCATAGGATGGCCGACCTTGTCCTCAACGAGCACCTGAACGGTTTGCTGGTTCGTGGCGGCTTCGTAGGCGTCCTCGACCGGATCGACTTGAAGACGCTCGGGGTGAGTCGCATCCACAAGGTAGGTGCGGCGCCATTCGGTGTTCGGCTGCTGGACATGGTCGGGGTTTCGCTCGTTGTAAGTTTGAACCTCATAGGTCAGACCGTCGGGGACGTCGATGTTTGGCAGGTCAATGGAGACAAAGAAGGAGCCGTTGTTGTTGGTGGTGTCTCTGGCCGTGGATTCAACGTAGCCGTTTCTTGAGATGCGAACGTCAAAAGCACTGTCTTTCGGGGCGTCGTCCGTGTCTTGGAACCACATGGCGCCCACGAAGTGGATTTGGTCGCCCGCTGCGACCCAAGAACCGTCTTCAACGTCCATGGACGTCATTTCGCCGTCGTTGTCTCGGACGTTTAACCAGCCAAGACCGAAGGAGCGATTCACGCGGAGCCCCTCTTCAGAAATGAGCGGCTCGGGTGCGAAACCGGCCGTGCCGCTATCGTCCAAACAACCAACACGGAAGCGGACGTTGTCTTGGTCCGGCATTTCGCTGGTGACGAAGAACTTCCAGTGAATTTCCAAAATACCGTTGCTTTCCACCGAGTAGGAGGTCGGGTCGACCTCAATGTATTGAGCGGGGTCGTTCGGGTCGGGGAAAACATCGCCGTACTGCCACGAGATGACCGGCCAGTTGGCTGCGCTTCCCGCCGTCATGAGGGTCAACTCTGCGCTGACCATGGAGTTCGCTGATTCACCGATAACGTGGCGAGAAACAATTTCGTAAGGAGTGATGCGCTCGTGGAGAATTTCATCTTCGGGGATGGTCAAATCGAGGTTCACCGTCTGCATCACGTAGGTGATGGAAAACGAGGTGATGGACAACTTGCCTGCGGATTCGGAGGTCAGTTCAATTGGGATGTCCACCGTTCCTGAACCCGTTTCTGGAATGGCATCGTTCAGTGCAAGCGCAATCGCCCCGCCCGAAACGGTGAGCGGCCCGATGAGCGCACCTTCCTGGGCCGACCGCTTGTAGGCTGATTGCCCGTCGATGGTCAACCCGGGTTGGTTTGGAGCGTTGGAGTGGAGCGCAATCGACAGGTCGGAGATGCTTGGAGTAACCCCGGTGGAGGACGTGGAGAGCATGATCCGGACGCAGAAATAGTACGATGACCCGGTCATGGATTTCGTGGTGTTCGGTGAAGTGTACGTTTGCACGCCTGAGTTTCCGGTGTTACAACTCGACGAACTGGCCTTGTAGCCGACGTTAACGGAGATGGATGTGCCAGCCGGTCGGGTTTCGTTCCAGTCCACGGTGGCTGCGATGACGTTGCTTGAGCCTGAACCGGTGTACTGGTAGGCGTAGTACCAGCCGCTGGTCTGATAGTTGGTGGTGTAGGTCAAGACGACATCGCCCAGTACAGGTGTTTTGGAAGCGCTTCCGTTGAGGGTGGCTCGCCACTTAATGGACGAACCGGAATTGGCGAAATTGACTTTCTGACCGACACTTCCAGACTTCCACGTGACACCACCGTCGTTGGAGACATCAACACGGATGCTGGTGCCAGTTGGCATGGAGCCGAAGATGCCCTCGACGTTGATGCTGTTGATGGCTCTGGAAATGGAGGTCGTTTGACCCACAACAAGTTGTGAGGTCTGACTGGTGGAACGAACATCGTGATGAGCGCCGTCACCGTAGGTGTGAATCTTTCTGAGGCCTTGGCTGCAATAGCTGGTGCTCGACCAGTGGCAAGAGAACATGACCTTGTGATCATCGGTATCCACCATGCCGTAGTGGCCGCCGCCGGGCATGAGGCGCTCACCTTGACTGGCGAGCAACCCGCCGGCCATGGTGTAATGATGGTGTACGCTCTTGTAGTCGGTCTGCATGTAGTAGATGTTGTACATGACATTGGGCATGCTGACGGACAGCCCAGCGCCATGGTCGTAGTAGTAGCTCGTGGAGGTCATCAACCAGGTACCGGTGACCACCGTGGGTGAGGCGGGGTTCACTTCCTTGAGGTAGTGGTTTTGGGAAGAAGTATCGTACACGCCGATGTACATCTTTCCGGTGTTGTCGTCAAAGTCAACGCCGGTGATGTAGTTGGGGTAGTTGTAATTGTACGTGGTCTTGCAGTTCCACTGTACTTGTGTGCCTGCTGTGTTCCATCCAACTTCCCACTTGTGGACCTTGTAGTAGGAATAGTGCGCCGTGTAGACGTCCCCGTTGTACACGTCGGCATCGTGGATGCTGCGTGTCGCTGATGTACCGCATGTCCCGGTACTCCACGAGGCCGTTCCGAGGTATGCTCCAGTGCTAGCGTCAATGCGCATGATGCTGGTGGGAGCGTTGGAAATGTACTGGCTGGAATACCGAATCACGTGAATTTCTGAACTGTTGATAGGGACCGATACGCCGGTGTAGCTCCACGGTGTGTTGCTGGCGGCGGTCAAATCGGTGAATTTCTTTGTCGGACTGGTGTAGCCTTGGTCGCTGAGCGCCACAAACTGTCCAGTGGTGTTGAGGTGAGCGTTTCCGAGGGTGGCCACCGAACCAGACGAGGAGAAGCGGGGGGTGTATTCCGTGGGGTTGCCCTGCAGCGAAACCGTTTGGCTGTCAACCTCGAAATTGTCTCGCCGAGCATAGGTGAACGGCGAGGGAGACGAGGTTGAAGTGCTGGTGTAATCGGTATCGCCGGCGCCCCCGTAGTGGCTGTCGGTGGTGAAATTGGTGTAGGTGGTGGTGCTCGCTTCACCCAAGAGGTTGAAGGTGGCGGATTGGACATCGGCGCCGATGGGCAAAGTCACAACACCAGCGGGCCCGATACCTTTCTGAGAAAAGGTGTGCTCATAGGATGTGGTGCCGTCTTTGAATTGCGTTTCAGTCGTGGCCGCGCCGGCGAGCGGGGACATGACGGAGAGGACGAAAAGAAGCGTGAGAAACAAGGCTCGTTGCATGGTGGTCACCCGGGGCGTTTCGCAGAGGGTTCACATCGCATTTGAATGATGCCCTTCCACGCCGATGTTACTGGCCCCCGGTTTGAACCATGGCAGGGGAGGATTGAAGGCCTCCGACGCTTTGGTGTTTACCGGTGAAGACATGAGCGAAGAGGGGACGTTCTTCGGGCGGATTTGGGCCAAACAACACGGAAAACAATTCGCCATAAGCGCCATGGCTGCAGGTTTGAGTGGTGTTCTGCTCGTTGCGTGCATGTATCAAATTCTCTTCCTCCAAGACCACGCAAACTGGAATGATTTCACGGGAGGGGCCATCATCGGGGCCGTTCTTTCGTTGATCTTCTTGCTGATTTCATTTCCTGAATATCTCCGCTTCAAGGGCTATGTCGCCGTGATTGAGGAGTTGAAAGAGATTCAATCAACGTCCGAACTTCGTCGCCGAAAGGCGGAAGGAGATGATGCTGCAGAAGCTTTGGGTGCTGGACACCTCGAGCAGTGGAAAGCATTCCTTGATAGCCGCGGCGTGAAGCGGTGATTCCGAGGCCACCGTATGTCGGATCACGACCCTTTGCGAACCCTGCTCCTTGAGTTGGCGCTTGCGATCGGCATGATCGCCTGTTTGGTTGGGGCGATGTTCATCCACACCGGCTCCATGCCCCCGTTGGTGGTCGTCGAATCCAAATCCATGATTCACGATGAAAGCGGCGAGTTGGGCAGCATCGATGCAGGAGACCTCATTCTTGTGCACGACCAGCCCGGTGACACCATCGTCACCTACGCTGAAGCCACCGACCCAAGCAACTCCGCCTACGGCTATGGCCAACACGGTCTCGAGGGAGACGTCATCATTTACGCAAAGAACGGTGAGGGAGGCACCCCCATTATCCATCGGGCCATCATGCGCGTGGTGGCGGAAGAAACCGTTTCCCCCGACCGAGGGGCTGACGCCCCGTGCCCGGAGGAAGCCACCTACGATGCTGAGCGAGTCGCAGATGACGGTCTTCGGGGCTCCTGTATCCTGACGTGGACAGTTCCAGGGACCTCGGTAAAGAATGTAGCTAACGTCACCGTGCATTTTGACGGCACGGATGCAGCGTATTACGATTGCAAACGACCCGCACACGAAGGTGTTGAGGCCCACCTTGTCGTATGGCAGTGGAAACCCACCCATGAAGGCATGTTGACCTTGGGTGATAACAACAAATGCTCAGTGGACCAAGGCGCCGGTGCAACCAACGGCTCGGCGGGTGTTCACAGCCCTTCAGGTGTGGTCGGTCCAGTTCGAGACGATTGGGTCTTGGGGGTTGCCGGGGGAGAGATTCCGTGGCTTGGAACCGTGAAACTCATGGTGGGTGGGCCGGATTCCTACGGTACAAGAGACGTACCGTCGTCTTCTTTCATCGCCCTTTTTGCTGTCTTTGGAGCCGTGTTGCTCGCCCCTCAAATGTCCGAATGGGTGTTTCGCTGGTGGTTGAACCGGTCCCCTGAAATGACGGAACTGGCCAAGCGAGCGTTGGATCAAGAGGCGTCATAACCCGATTCTTTGAGCGCCTCGTCCATCGTGAGATGGCCTTGACTCACGCGCATGGCCGTTTCCAAGGAGATGGTCAATTGCCCCTTGGAACGTTGTCGACTGATGCGTTGGAGGTTGCGCAGTTCACCTGTTGAAGCGCGAATATCTCGTTGCTCATGAACGGGTGCCCCCGCTATCATGGCGATTTTGAGCGCCGCAGAACCGTGTGCATGACGCGGTTGCCCGGCGCTCGTTCGGTGTTCGTTCACGATTTCAACATGATAACCCAGCGATAGGATGCGATTGATCAAGCGATCTCGGTGAACGGGAGCGCCATGGCCGATTCGAACCAAGACTTGAGCAGGATTGGTGTGCTCGACCAAGTTCACCACGCTCTCAAGCGATTCATCGATGGAATCCATCTCACGCTTGCCCAAGAGAACACCGTCGGCAAAGAAGGCACAACCTGGGCGGGGACCCGGGTCAAGGCCGATGATGAGTTGGGCTGGCGGCCCGTTCAACTGACGGGACAAAAGCCAGGTTGACACGGTCTCGGTAACTTCGTCAAGTTCCACGGCCACCCCTCGCCCACCGAGAAGATGAACTTCGTCGGGTGTGCCAAACCAATAGGCATCGGCTTCAATCGCATCGCTGAGCGAGCGTTGTTGGGCAGGAAGTCCTCGCCGTTTAAATTCGGCCAGGAGCCGATGCGCCAGACGAAAATCGTCCGTTCGAACGTACAACGGCTTCACATCACCCCCCACCCATGGGCCTCGTTCTAACCTATCGGTTGGCGAAATCAAGGCTCCACGAAACTCGGTTCCTGCGGCGTTTGTCTTCCGAAGTTATCAAGAACGATAGACGCCGATGTCAACCCATGACAGGAGCCTATGAGCGGGAGCTTCGGGAGGTTCTGTCCGGTACAGAAAAAGGCGTCCATGCCGTGACGAAAAGCTGTACACCGGAGGAAAAGGCTCGAACACGTCGTGTTTTGGAACGTCCCTTCCTCGTTGTTCGGGCCGCCGGTTCGGGCATGGAGGGAAGCGGTGATTTGGTAGCGCTTCGGGGAGATTGCTGTTTCCCAATCGAGGTGAAAACGACACGCGCTGAAAAACTGTATTTTTCAGGCCGCACCAAGGACCAACTCAACGCCATGATTCGAGAAGGGGAACGTTCCGGCCTGATGCCGCTATACGCCCACCGTCGGAAAGGGGTCCGAGGCGATTCTTGGCGTCTTTTTCGCGTTGAGACGGAGGGCCTGACCGGCACGCTGGCTCGTATGGCGAAAATGATACCCCCGCTCCCGTTGAATCGCAACGGTTCACCGTTCATTGATTGGGAACAAGGTATGCCGCTGAACCAGTTCCTTGGCATGATGTGTTCGCCGCTCGGAGGCGAAGAGACCCCCCTCCACGCTCTGAAAGAGCGAGCTCACCGCCCCCAATCCACGACCATGGCGGAAAACCGGCAACAAAGTGCGACCGATATCCTCGCCGAATTGGAACGACGACGATCCGCTGTCCTTCCGTTGTTCAAAGGTAAGGAATGAACATCGTGAAGAGCAGCATGACCAACAGCATGAGGGACGAATAACTCGATGCTCGCGCTGAAATATGGTCCACCCACATCGGATGCAGGTCCCACAGCTTGAGTTTTCGACCCACGCGCTTCACCCCGCTGAGGAAGGCATGGAGCAAATCCCGAAGCATGTGGCCCCCATCAAACGGCACCATGGGAATCAAATTGGTGAAACCGAGAAGGATGTTCACCCACATCAACCAGAACATCAGGTGACACAAGAAGATCAGAACATCGGTGCCGAAAACGGTACCAATCACCCCGTCGCCAGCGACCATCAACGCTTCTTCAAAGGGATGAATGGCGACCCCTCCAAGTTCAAACGGGATCAAAAGAATCGTGAGTATATGGAAGGGAAGGGCCAACGCTCGCTGGGCCAAGTTTCCGTCCCAACGGGGAGAGAAGGGGCCAGCCAAACGATCGACCCCCGCCGTGCCTTCGGAGAGGCCTTCAACACCAAGGAACGCATCGCCAGGTTGAACATCGAGGTTGGCGAGGACGTCCTCGCTCCATCCCAGTTCCGTGTAGTACTGATATTTGTCGCCAAAGGTGGCTTGCAGCGTTTCTCGCGTTCCGTCTTGATGGATGACCACCATGTCGACGGTGTCGTTGCTCCGGTAGCCCAGGAGGATGTCTCTGAAATCTTCTGTGGTGTGGACCGGTTCGCCATCGATGGATACCAAGGTGTCCCACGGTTGCATTCCGGCTTGGTCGGCCCCCCCGTCCAAAACGATACCTTGGACGTGAATATAATCCTCCTTGGCTACGATTTGAGAAGCGAGCCCTCCCAATAACAGCAACATGATCAGCGCAGCAAAGAGGTTGGTCGCTGGCCCCGCAGCGAACATGCGCAGACGTTCCCTTCGAGGTGCTCGCATCAACTCATCCGATTGCGGTTCAGCGAAGGCACCCAAAGGGAGCGGGCCGAGTTGGAGCAGGCCGAAGGAACGGACGCGCATACCGTGGCCCCGAGCCAACAAACCATGACCGAATTCGTGAATCACCAGCGAGATCACAAACGCCAATGCGCCCCATCCCAACGGAATCACAGGATTCAAACCGGGCACAGCGACCAATTCACTGGCCGAAGGGGGGGAGGCGGTCGGTGGCGAAATCAGCGAGGTGACGAAGGCGAGCAGGACCACCAGGGCCACCACGAGCATGGAAACAGAGCAGACCCACAAGGAGACCTCGCCATAAGCTCGCCAAAAACGACGTGGGCGGGCTAACCAATCCAAGAGGCGCTGGCCGCGCTGGGTTCGAACCATCAGAACAATGCCAAGGGCACGGGTAGCGTTCCAGCGGTCAAGGGTTCCGTTTCGCTCCCACGTCTTGATGAGCACGTACCAACCGATGAGGAGGGCGAACACCAACGTCCAGTCCGCCTGAACCGAACCCCAGGACCCCACCATGGTTTACGCAAACCCCGTTCCGTCTTGAACGTTGATACGCGTCCCCACTTTCCGAACGGGACAAAACTTGATGATGGGTCGGCGTGC
Organism: Candidatus Poseidoniaceae archaeon; assembly: GCA_938030705.1. Classification (GTDB taxonomy): domain Archaea; phylum Thermoplasmatota; class Poseidoniia; order Poseidoniales; family Poseidoniaceae; genus Poseidonia. Next base: position 17,876 of record CALHIR010000008.1, on the reverse strand, counting down.
GTTCAAGCCCATGCACCCCCATAACATGGCCATCGAGGTCTGGTGTGAAGAAACATGGGGTGAGCGTCCCGTCCGCGTTTCCGACTGGGCCAACCACGACGATATCGTGCAGGTTCTGATTCGCCTTTCAGCGAGTGTCCTCATCGCTGATTTTTTGATCGACAGCGAGGGTAAACTCAACATCCAACAACACCTCCATGTCCCTCTTGAGACATGGAACCCCGGTTCCATTCAAGGGATTCGGACCAACGAAGGAAAGACGCGTTTTCAGCACCGTCGCCAAAGCATCTACCTGTCGAGCGAACTTCGGGTCCCCGAATGGGGAGCTGCTCTCTTGGAGGAATGGCTCCTCAGCATGCGCAGTGCCGTGAACCGCCCCAAAGACCGAACGCAACGTATCAACGAGATCAAGCGCCTCAAACTTTCCATCGAACGAAACCTGGAGAGCGCTTCGTTAACCAAGGTCGCTGAAGAACGCACATCGCTTGACGGTCAACTCGACCGAATCAACAACCGCTTAGCGAACTGAATCCTGCATCGTGGTGTCCACGCCGGGGAACTGGTCTTCACCTTCTCGGTACACGGTTCGCATGTTGCTGATGAAGTTCTTTTCCTTGACCACGATGGTGTAGTTTCGGATTCCAAAGTCCTTCTCCCCGTCCAGCATTTCAAGCAACACTTGCAGGGTGAGGCGGGCGCCTTCTCGGTGCGGGTAAGCAAACACGCCCATGGAAAGAGGAGGAGAAACCACCGAGGTGATATCGCCCATATCTTCGATGGTATCAAAGAGGTTTGCATAGGTCTCCGCCAAGAGTTCACGACGGGCTTCGTCCTGGTTTGGTCGGCGACAATCGGGTCCGACAGCGTGGATGATGTGCTTGAAATTTTCAGCAAGGCCAAACGGTTCGGTGATGACATTCTTGGTCACAGCACAGGGTGGTGCGTTGATTTTGCGCATCTCCAAACAGATGTTTCGGGTGACTTGCGTCAGTTCCTTCCCCGCCTTTTGGTGAACCATGCCGTCGAGGCCCTCTCGTCCAGAGAGGCGGTTGTTGGCAGGCGTGATAAGCACATCAGCGCTGTGATTCCAGACGTCACCGCCAACGACGCGTAGGACGCCATGTTTGCAGGTTCGTGCCATGTAAAGTTCGGCCATCGGTTCTAAGAGAAGGCGACCCTACATATTATCTGCCCCGCATTTTGATGAAACGGGTGAAAATCTGCCGCGCTCACCGGCTTCGCTGACCCGTACCCCAAGGCGATACCGCTAAATCGGCTGCGATGCTGCCTTAACCATGTCCACGAAGGCGTCCAGCATCGCTTTTGTGGCCTTGTTGTTGCTCTCTCTTCTCCCCAGTTCACCTGACGTCATGTTTGAGGAAAAATCACAGGAGCCCCGCCTTGAAGATGCTCGCTTTTCGGGTTTTCTCGTCGGAGCCGCTGAGGATGTCTGGAACCAAACACCGTGGCAGAGCATCGCCGTTCCCGAAGGCTTCAGCTACGACAGCGTCATCGATTACAGCGATGTTGGCGTGCTCATCAACAACCTCTCGGAAGAAAGTCGCACCATCGGTTGGGCCTTCGTCGCTGCGAGAAACATCTCCTTGGATCGCGTCTTCTTGTTCAACGCCTCCGGCACACCAACGGGGGAGACCATCAACCGGAATCAGTTCAACACCTATTTTGCAACCCCTTTCCTTGAAATGTTGCAAAACCGTACGACGGTGAATGGGCTCAACTATCTGGTGACGACCAAAGGCATCCCGCTCCGTGTTTCCGGTGGAAACGATAAAGCAAGTTTTGACCAAGAATTAGCCTTGTTGGGGGGTGCCTACAACAGTTCCATCGGCTCCAATTACTGGGACACTCACGACTACGGGCCTCTTGCTGGAAAGGCCATGGAGCCGTTCTCCCGGAGCAAATATGGCTTCTTTTTGGTAACGCGGTTAACCGGGTACACCGTGGAGACAGCCCTCGAACTGATTGAACGAGCCAACCAAAGTCTGGGCCAACGGGGCACCTTCGTTCTTGATTTGGCAACCAACCGAAACGGTTCGGGCTACAAATTTTGGAACGATGACTTGTACACGGCCAACACGACGCTCAACCAAAGCCTGGGATTGCCGGTTCATTTTGACGAAGAAACGGAATTCCTGACCAATATTTCCAACGTGATGGGTTATGCTTCATGGGGCAGTAATGACGGGAATTGGAACAAAAATTACCTCCCCAACAGCGGTTTTGACACACAAGACGCTTCTTGGCAAAGCGGCTCACGGTACTGGACCCATACCTCACCAACCGTGGCCCCGGAAGACGAGTTCAATTGGTCCTACCAAACCGAAGTCAAACAAGGAGGTAGCGGCGCCTTTGAAGCGAGCCTCCGTACAGATTGCGACCAAGACGGTGGCAAAGGCTTGCAGGGCATTTACGGTGAATATTTTGACAACGACGGTGTGAGTTTCAGTTCTTCCAGCATGCCGTCCCTCATCGACCGAAGCCCGGACAGGGTCCAAATTGAACCGCACCTCAACCGAGGTTCATCCTCCAACGCCTATCCCGGCCTTGACGACCGTTTCAAGACGGATTGGGGTGCTCGATTTAGTGGGCTGATCGATGTACCTGAAACGGGAAATTGGACCTTTTTCATCAATTCCGATGATGGCTCAGAACTTTGGGTCAACGGCCAGTCGCTTGTGACCAATTACGGGATGCACGGCATGCGCGAACGTTCGGGCTACCTCAATCTCAGTGAGGGGTTCCATGAATTCCGCATTGAGTTCTTCCAAGGTGGAGGCCCGCACGGCCTCGTGTTCTCATGGCAGGGGCCGAACACGAGCAAGGCCACCATACCCTCATCGGCCTTTTACGTCGCTACCGACCTGGCCCCTCAAGCCTCGAATCTCGTCCACCATTGGGCGTTTGAAGACGGCACGGGGAGCACGGCGGTTGACAACGGTTCGGATGCGGCCAACCTGACGCTGACCGGCATGGACAGCAGCAATTGGAGAACGTGCCCCGACGGTTCGTGTTTGTGGTACGATGGCACGAACGACATGGCGAAGGTGAATGTTGACGACTGGTATGGTAACATGACGGTCAGCCAGTGGGTCTGGGCCAACACCACCGCTCAGGCGACCTATGCTTCGACCTTTGCCGTGGACGACCAAGCCGGCTCCAATTTGTCCTTCCAACACATGATTTCAAGCAACAAATGGCAACTTCATAACAACCAATCCAAGGCCTTTGGCGATGTGGTGGCTCAGCGCTGGACCCACTTGGTCACGGTGTTTGACGATGGCGACCTTCGCCAATACATGGACGGCGTGCTCGTCAACAGCGAGGTGTACCCCAACGGGTCATTCAACAACATCGATTTGTACAAATTGGGCGTGAATCGAGCCGGTAGCGCCTACTTTGAAGGCATGATCGACGAGGTGATGGTTTGGGATGTCGCTCTTGATGACGATGACATCACGACCTTGCGACGTACGATTATCGACAACTGCACGTCCTATTCCGGTGCCGGTACCGACATCGCCACGCTCGAGACCACTTTTTCCGTGCCCAACCACCTCATGGACCATGCGTGGAACATCTACGTTTACGGAAAACGGGACGGGGAAGTCAACGGGGCCTTCCGCCTGACCGTTGAGGGCGCTGACGCTACGGGAACGGTTCTCTCAACCAACACCTCTGCCACGAAGACCTTCACCACCAGTTGGGCATCCCAGACGATGCGCATGCGCCCGCACACCAACGCCACCGAGTTGACGATTCGCGTGGGTCTCGACATCGATTCAATTTCAACCGTGGGTTCGCTCTACGTCGACACCGTGTTGTTGCGAGCCATTCGTCCTCATATGGATTGGGTCAACGGTTCTATCGCCGATACGGCCGTCTCAACTGGTGGCCGGTCCTTCAACTGGGGAACGAGTTACGGTCAATCGCTGGTCGCTGATCTCCTCGAAGACGGCGTTTCGGGCGTGAAGGGCTACGTGTACGAACCGTACTTGACGGCCGTCGGTCTTCCAAGCGCCCTCCTTCCAACCTACGCCTCGGGTTACAACCTCGCAGAAAGCCACGCAGCGGCCAATCGGTACACAAGTTGGATGGCGGTGGTGGTCGGGGACCCCAAGATGGCCCCGTACACCGACGTCCTGCACGACATTAACCTCGTGGAGGTTCGGGCGGTTGGTGATGTGAACCAGGGTGAAGCCACCACGGTCGAGGTGTTGGTTGAGAACCTTGGCATGGCCGCCTCCAACGGCACCCTTGAAATCCGAACGGTCTTGGGCAACATTCTGCTCAACCAAACGCAACTGAATTTGCCTGCTGGCGATGCTGCTGGCAGCAGAGCGACGGTGAACCTGACCATGGTATCAACCACCGACGGTTTGCTCGACCTGCGAATTCGATACATCAACGGGAGTCCCGAACGGAATTACGGAAACAATCTTCTCTCATTTTCCGTGGATGTGAATGCACCGCCGGAAATCCTGGACGTGTACTGCAGTGCACCTGCGCTTTCCCGCGGCGAATACACCATCTGTTCGGTTGAAGTGAACGATGATGAAGGCGTCACCAACACCACCCTTGAATGGCAAATCGTCCAAGAAAACGAGAGTTGGAACGACAGTCGATGGTCGACCTTGTTCATGGGTTCGGTGAACCCCACGCTGTGGGAGACCTCCCTCGTGATTCCAACCCATGCATCTCTAGGGTCCGTAACGCTGAGGGCGACGGTTCGAGATGGTAACAACATGACCATGAGCACCGTGACTGAAAACGTCACTCGCATCGTAGATGCTCCAAGAACGTGGTTTGGCCCTCATGTTTCGGGTGTTGACCCTCCAAATTGGAACAACGCATCGATGTTGCCGAACCGGCCACCGGTTGGGCTCTACCGGCATCAAACCAGCCTGTTGACCGTTTGTGTGATGGACGCTGATTACGACATCAACACCGCGCCTCCTGTTTTCATGACCTCACGAGGGACCCTTGGAAACGTCAGCTTCGTCCCTCAGTCAGCGGCCAACCTCTACTGTTACACCGCATCGTTCTCCCTTGAAATCGGGAGCAGTTTGGAAGATGTGGACATTGAACTGCGTACCCACGAAGGTTCGCTGCTCCTCCAACGAACCATCCGAGTCGCCGACCGAGCCCCCGAGGTGACCGTTCGTGTGGAGTCTACATCAGGAGAAACGCTGGACCGCGTGGTAGGAGACGGCAACGAACAAGTTCGTGTTCTCGTGAACGACGTGGATGACCCACAGACATCCTTTGTTGGAGATCTGACCCTCCAGTGGCCCGGGGGAGAGCCAATTCAATTGCCCCTTGACATCTCGGGGACGGAGAACACCACCGTCATTCCTCTTGAACAGATTCAGATACCGCTCGAAGCGGGCGAATTGATGTTGACCGCTACGGGCCGTGGACAACACGGAGCAACCGCTGGCACCACGCTCAACCTTCCTTTCCTCCTGACGCCACCCCGCATCGTGTTGTTTGAAGCCTGCGACCGGACCGATGTCGTTCGCAACATGACGTTCGGGCAAATCGCCACCTTGGTGGTTGGCATTTCCAGCGACCGTCCGCTTCAATCCACCACGGCCCAACTGACGCAGTCGGGTTGGGCCATCAACGCTCCGAGCATGGAGGCCCCGATATGGGCGCAGGGGGATACGCCTGAACCCTGTCGCTTGAACGGCTCAGCTCCGGAAGGAACCGACCTCATCTACTTCAGACTCAAACTCGACAATTCCCTCGTGGACGGCCCCGGAAAGGTGGTGTTCTCAACCGTTGATTTGGACGGGCTCGTGAAATCTCAATCGCTGGATTTGATGTTCCAACACGCACCCACCACCTTCGAACCAATTACGTTCTCCGAGGCCAAGCCCGGTTTGGACTTGTACACCAACATCACCGTTGCCGATTTGGACGGATTGGACCGCGTCGTGTGTGCGTTCAATCTCTACGGCCCAGATGATGCATTGCTCTCACAGTCCGTTGTTCCCGCAGGGCCAGAAGGTGTGTTTTCCAACGAACTGAGTCACCGATATCCCGTGACGGTCGCTTTGGCCAACTCGAGTTTAACCGTCAGCATCACATGTTTGGATAACCTGCAGCAATCCTTCTTCGTCAACGCAACGGTTGAGGTCGGTGGAGCCGACGCTTGTGTGACCTGCGATTCAACCGACCAAAATACCCAAGGTCCTTCCAGCGAAGAAACGACCACGAACCTGAGTTTTGTCCTGCCCATTGCCCTGCTGGCTTCGCTTCTTGCTCTGACCGGGTGGCTGGTGAGAAAGCGAACCATCCTCGATGAAGAGGCGGCGTGGACGACGAACGAGAACAAACCCTATGTCAACACAGAAGACCTGTTTGAGAGCGAAGAAACCGAAGGCCTTCTGGACGAACCTTTGGCACAAGACCTTCCAGACATTGTCCCGGAAGGCTGGACGCTTGAGGATTACAAAACCTGGCTGAACGGTCCACTCCCCGAAGGGTGGACGGCTGAACAGTGGGCACACTATGTAGAGGAGTCAAAAGACACGTTATCGGCTCACGAAGCCCAATCGGAAGGGTGATGTGCTAGCGCCACCTGTCCATGAACGAGCACCATGGCAATTGGGTACGTTCTCATCAATGTTCAACCAGGAATGGAACAACAGGTCTACGAAGGTGTCAAAGCCCTCCCGCACGTCACCGATGCCACGGTTCTGTTTGGAGACCATGACCTCATCGTGAAGTTGGAAGCTGATGATCTCGCCACCATCGCCAAAGCCGTGGTTGAACACATTCGTTCCGTGGAAGGTGTCGTGAACACAAAAACGCTCGCTGGGGCGGACCTCGATTAAGGGTCCAAAAAACCGGCAGACTGAGTGGGAATCGGCGAAAAAAGCGTTTTCGGAATGGGGTACTGAGCGCCATATGTGGCGCAGTACCCCCTTTTTTCGGGAAAAGTATTATATGCTCAACGGGACAAGGCAGATTTGGAGGTAATCCAATGTCAGACGGAAAGAAATACTTCGTTCTCATGGAGAACGGAAAAGACACGAGCCAGGTATTTGCGAGCAAACAACCCCGCGGTGCAGCCTTGAAGGCCGCAACCCGCGGACACACGAGCATCCGCCTACGAGAGCGTGGAACCAAGCGGGTCCACGTCTTCACGGGCAGCATCTCGATGGTTCCAAAGCCTGCTGGCGGCCCAGACTGGCTGCCAGACATGATCAAGAAGGCCAACGTCAAGAAGCAAGGCATCGAGCACCTTTGAGTGCAGCCTGCTGCTGACCCTTCTTCCAGCTCTCTGAGTTGTACAACGATCTTTTTTGTGCCAAGGCACCCAAAAGGTCCCCCCCTTTCTCCATCCTCTCATTCAACGATGAGTTGATAAACACGGCCACTACTTTCAGCATGTCCTCCGGGACATGGGATGCACACCCGCTTCGGCGGGGGGCGGTGACGCCAAATGAACGAACGAGAGATGCGAACGCCACAACCAAAGGCGCGAAAGCCAAGCCAATTGCGCTTGGCCGAAGAGCGACTCGCGCTCCCTGCTCGCCTCACTCACCTTCGCCACCTTCCGTGGTTGGACTGCTACCAGCGCCAACTACAAACGGAAAACAAATCAGAAAATACGCAGAAATCCTACTTCTATGGTCTACGCCCACTCATTGAAACCGTGCTTCCGGGAGAAGATGTGCTCAGCGAAGAGGTTTACGAAAATCTCTCCATTGAAGCCTTGGCTGAACGAATGGAGCCGATGACAGGTCGTTTGGACCTCTGGGCTCACAGCATCGCAGGCCTTCGACCCACCACCTACAACGCGCGCCTTGCGGCTGCTCGCCACCTCATCCGTTGGCTTGGGCTTCTCTGGCCCGATCACCTTCAGCGTGCACGAACAGGAAAGCGACTTCCACGTACACTGACTCGAAGGGAGCTGACAACGGTTTTGGAAACCGCTGAACGCAGCGAAGACCCGGCGACTTCGCTGGTCGTCACGATGATGCTGGATACGGGCCTGCGGGTCAGTGAGGTGTGTGAATTGAACCTCGAAGACATTGACTTCGACGACGGTTCAGCACGCGTTCTCGGTGGAAAGGGCGACAAAGACCGTCTTGTGTTGTTCACAACCCGGACCGTTGAACGATTGCGTTCCTGGATACCCATTCGCACACGATTGGCCCCCCACGAAGAACAAGCTTGTTTTGTGAACCGCCATGGAAGGCGGCTCCAACCTCGGGGCGTCCAGCGAATGATGGATGCGTTGGGCCAAGAAGCGGGGCTGCCCAAAGGAAAATTGACACCTCACGTGCTTCGACACAATTTCGCCACCGGATTGTTGGAGCGTGGTGCTGACCTGGTGACCATCCAGCGCTTGATGGGGCATGCCACCATCGCCACGACCAGGGTGTACCTTGAAATTTCAGACCAAACGCTGCGTGAAGTTTACCACCGCGCTCAATCGTTGCGCGAGGACATGGACGAAACGCCTGTTGAGGCCGTACCGGTGGAAGAGACCACGCCGTCGACGAGCACGCACGGTATCGTTTGATCACGTCGTTGATTTCTTCCGCTTAGAGACCTGTTGTGGCCCCGTCCATTCTCGATGTGGATGAACGGTGTTTCCCTGATGGCCATCAATGGGACAGTGCTTGCCTGAACGGCATCGGGAGCAATTACCCTTAGGCGGCTGCTCCACGGTTTTACGAAGACGACCGTACTTCCGTCTTGGCATGAACCGTCTTCGAAACGACGGTCTTCAAAGATAGCGATGAATTCACTTCTTTCGGAACCAAGGCATGTCTTTCACCGACTTGGGTACCTTGATGTTGGTGCCTTTTCGGCCCTGGTCCTTGCTCGTTTTGAGACTGGTTCCAGCCGACTTGGTTTTTTCAACCACTTTTCCGGCGAGTTCTTGGCCTTTTCCAGCGGCTTTCTTTGTGGCCTCTTTTGCTGCCTTTCCGGCCTTGGATGAGGCTTTGCCTGCTTTCTCGCCCGCCTTCTTTGAAGCGTCTTTGGCTTTTGAGGAGGCTTTTTTGGCTGTTTCTGAGGCTTTCTTTGTAGCCTTCTTTGCCGTGGTTTTTGTAGCACTTGCGGCCTTCGCGGCCGTGTGGACCTTCTTGGCGACGGCGACCGAGAGGCCAGCGTTCTTCAAATCGCTAAGACTGGCTTTAGCGATTTTTGCAACTGTTCCTAATTTCGCTGATTGCAATTTCTTTGCCGTGGCTGCGCCGACGCCAGGAAGGGATGTGAGCCCCGAAGTTTTCTCTTTGCCAGTCATGTCTTCACCGGTTCTCCGATGATGGTTACCTAACTTGAACCTTCCCTCCATGCAATCATGATGTCTTGAGGCGGTTGCTTCTTGTGCATTCTGTGCTTGGAAGAATCATGGACGATGTCCTGGACGCTACAACTTCCGTGTTGATCGCCCAGGTTCGCCAAGCCGACGCCTCGCACAAAATTGACACGACCCACCAATTGCTTCGCGGGCGCCACTTCAACGGACCCAGTAAAGTGGTGTACCTTGGCGATGTTTCCAAAGCCCTTCTTTCGCAACTCCCTCATCCAGAAACGCCGGTGTTCACGGAGCCTCCCGGGTACAACGAACAGCGGTGGACGCTGACCACCACCAGCGGCGACCTCACGGTCAGCATCGCGTCCCGCCCGTATTGGGCATGGGGTTTGCTCACCTCTGGCTACCTCAATGTCCTCACCCTGAGAGGGCCCGTGTCCGAACGCGCTCGACTTGTGCTTGACCTCACCAGTTCACTGGGCCAATCACCCTGGGAGATGGCCCATCAACGGCCTGCTCAACGCTGGTTACAACGTCACCTCGAAGGGAGGAATTTGAAGAACAACGAACGTGAGTGGAAGGCCCTCTTTGAAGCAGGGCGAACCGCCCTTAACGAAGCGATTGAAGCAATGAAATTGACGTGCAATACCGTCCTTGAGGCCAAAGGTGAAGACATCGACCACGCCACGTGGCAAGGCCTTCTCGACGAGGACATCCACATGGCGCAGCGCGCCCTGGCTGAAGACAACGCTCCCGCTGTGGAACGGGCTCTCGCCCGAGTTGAGGCCAGCCTGATTCAGCTCAAGAACGAGGCGCCCGAAGACATCGTGATGGCACCAGAGGCCGAGGTATCCGATGGCTCGGATGTGATGGATATCTCCACTCCGACAACACTGTCTCTTGCGAACGTTTTGACCAACGAAACAGAAGATGATGTCCCGTTTGTTGACCTCACGACAAATTCCTCGTCTGAAGAAGAATGAACCGCGCGTCGCGTTCATAAGGGTGAGGTCGCTGGCCAAGACCGGTCCACATGGCAACGAAGAAGAAAAACGATGGCAGCGGCATTCAGCAGGCTGCCGGTTTGATTCGCTATTTCGATGAGGAATCCGAGGATTCATGGAAGATTACACCGGCGCAAGTTTACCTTGCCTGCATTCTCTTGGGTGGATTCTTTTACCTCGTGAATCAAGGTGTTGTCCAAGCGATTTGGAACCTCTTTTGAATTCAGAGGGCTTGAATCAACACGACGCTTTGGTCGTTTTCTGCCATACAGCGAGCCACTTCCAACGCCGTTGAGAGATCTTCGGTGACCCCTAAGGTCTCTTCACCGTCTGATGTTTGGAGCACCAAGCGATGCGTCATTTCGTGGAGTGTTGAGGCCTCGATTCGCTCAAAAATCCAATGCTCGTTCTCAATACGCACCAAGGCAGGGACTTCGGTTAACGGCCCCATCTGTTCGCCGACACGCTCGGCCCGCGACGTGAGTGAAGCGAGGTCTCGTACAGGTCGCCATAGCCTTTGACGCAGCGGCATTTTCAATTTCCGTTTTGATTCTACGCCTGCGCGAAATGCTCGTGCCATAAGGGTCCCATCCCTGAAATCCGAAGATTTCATTTTCCGCTCGTTCATTTCACACTTAAAGGACGCGACGCAAACAAAGGCGGCAGACCCGTTTATCGGGCCAAAGTGGGTTGGTCACGGCGCAACCAGTAGGCCGCCACTGCACTGACCGATGCAAGAGAGAGAAGCGAATACAGAAGTTGGCTGACAAGGTCGTCAGTGGCGAAGGCCATGCCCCCGCAGATGACCCAACAACAGACCCCGATGAGGAAGGGCGGTTTGGTCCGGGCCGAAGGTCCATCGATCAGCCCCATGTAGACCAAAGGATAGGAGGCTCCTGCGATGAGGAGGGCCGGGAAGAGGAGCCAGACCAGGTCTGAGGCCAACACGCCAAGGGGGAAGAACATCAGCACAGTGACCCGATACCACCACGCTTCGGGATGATGTGCTGCATCGAACCCTGCGTTGGGAAGAATCATGCTGACCGCGCCAAAAAACATCAAGATGGCCACCCATTTCCAACCGATGATGTACGCCCCAAAGCCTTCCCCGTATACGTGGACGGCCTCCGCCGTGTTTCCTGAGAAGAGCGGTAGGATGAGGGCGGTCAAACCCAAACACCAAGCCAACGATGATGCCTGCGAAGCCGATGGGCCTTGAAGTCCTTCAGCCACCGTCAAAAAGGCGTGTGAAAGCGCCATCCATGTTGCATAGGTCGCAACGATGAGGCCCACAGCAAGTCGTTCGTCTCGAAGAGGGCGGTCCCACCACGCGGCGGTGAACACGTCGGTTTGAAACAACCACGTCCAAGCCACCAGGCCGGCGATCAACGTTTTGATGATGGCGCGTTGAAACAGGAGCGATGTCTCACCGCTCGACGCCATGTGAGCTGAGGCCGTGAGCATCTCACCGCCCATCATCAACAACAAGGTGAACAAAGCGACCATCGGGAAAACAGACCAATCGGCCAACTCAACGGTCGGCGACGGAGGGGGGGTATCAACCGAAGCGTACATGTCCTGTTGAAACAAAAACATCAGCACCATCAAGGCCCAAACGCCGGCGTGGGTCATCATTCGGGAGCGAACAAAGTCTGAGGTATCGGGAGAACACCCTCGAAGACTCGGCAGTGAAGGTGAAAAAAGAGCAAAGAGAAGGAAGGCCAGAAGCGCTCCCTCCAGAACCCCTTGACCGGTGAACAACATTTGTAACCGTTCAGCCATTGGTGCGCGCTGACCCAGGACATACGCCACTTCTGGGTTCGTGGACGAGAGAGAGAGGAGGTCCACCGCCCTTGAAACGACCAAACCACTGACCAAGAGGGGCGGTGTCCATCGGTAGAGGCGCTGAATCAGTGGACGAGGGTTCAATGTACCTTCGAGATGGAAAGCGAAGACCCAACCAAGGCAGGAGAGAAAGAGCACTGGCAGGTACCACGGCACCGAAGAGGCCAGCATGAAACCCATCACAGCGAGGCCCCTTTTGATGATGGCGGAAGACCAAAGGACAAGACGCACAAGCCCAAAGCGTGCGAGGCCCCACGGACGCCGAGGAAGAACGGCGCGCCTACGCCGAACAATCAACGCTCACGGCCTTGGTTGGTCATTTGGGACGAGATGTTGATGCATGGTTGGAAAAGGCACTGCAACCCCTCCCCGAGACGTTCCGCATATCGCTGCACCGTAAAGACCGTCAGTGGACGGTGGACCAGGTCAAGGCCATCGGAGCTGAACCCGTTCCTTGGATGCCCCATGAAACGGCCTTCACCATGCCCTTTGCCAGGGGCAGAGCCCCCGAGGGGTTGGCGCAACGGATGATGGCGTTGCTGCATGAGACCGGGCGCATCACTCGCCAAGAAGCGGCGAGCATGCTTCCCGTCCGCCTGCTGAACCACACAAGAGGCATGCTGACGTTGGACATGTGTGCGGCTCCGGGCTCAAAAACCACCCAACTGGGGGAATCGCTCCATCCTGACGGGGTGGTGGTCGCCAACGAACCGGTTTCGGGACGCCTTAACATGCTGGTGAGCAATCGAAGCCGTTTGGGCCTCGCCAACATCCTTGTCACCCAACACGATGGTCGGCACTTTGCTCGTTTACCCCCCCCTGGATTTGATGCGGTGGTGGCAGATGTTCCATGCACGGGGACGGGGACCACGCGAAAGAACAGGGACGTGTGGTGGGATTGGACGCCGAAGGAGAGCCGGCGGATGTTCAAAATGCAAGTTGAAATCACACAGAGAGGGGCATCGCTCTTGGTCCCCGGTGGACACATGGTGTACTCCACGTGCAGCGTTGACCCCGTTGAAAACGAAGCGGTGGTGGCCGAAATCTTGCGTCGTTGCCCCTACCTTGAACTCGTCCCCATGTCGCTGGATGGATTGACCTTGCACGCCGGATTGACCCAATGGCCGTTGCTGGATGAAAACGGCGCTCGAGTGGACGGACAACATGCAGAGCACTTGCCGTTTTTTGATGATGCCCACCTCGACCCCGTGGCACGAATCGCAAAAGGCGAGGGTGAAGAAGGCCAAGAAAGGGCCATCATTGACCAACTCCCTCGCTGTTTGAGGCTGTGGCACGACGACAACAACACGGGGGGATTTTTTGTCGCCCAGTTCCGACATAAGCCTGAAGCAGCTTCAGAGCACGTTGCTCAAGCCTTCCGATCTCGGCGTGCGACTCGCAAAGCCGAAGGTTGGACGCCAACCGTCAAGACCCCTCCAAAACCGTCCTCAAATTCCGTGGTGGTGGCCAACGAGCAGGTCGTGCGCCACCTTGAGGAACTCTACGGCATGGCCCTGGCCCCCTATTCTCTTTGGCAACGGGGGAAGCGGCTTAATCTCGGGCCACCCTTGATGCATGAACGCTTGTATAAACCGCCATCACCTACGAATAAAGGCGATGTGTGGGGCGGGGATTCCTTTCACCCATTGCGGGTTGTTCATGCTGGTTTGCCAGCCTTCACGCTGAAGAAAAATTCTTGGCGCTCCAGGCAGGAGGCGCTCTACGCTTTTGCTGACCAATTTGAACGAAACGTGCTGGTCATTGACGAAGAGGTGTTCATCCGCCTCTTGCGCGGATGGGCTCCGTTGGTCGAGACGTTTTACGAACACGTCAAGGTGGATGAGCTTCCCAAAGGAGCCTTCCTCCTGAGAAGTGCCCTCCCGTGGGGAACGGAGACCATCTCCGTTTGGATAGGCGCCCGTATCACGTTGATGATCGACATCAACGAACAAAACATGTTGCGTCATAAACTGGGCCTCCCTTGGCGGGATGAAGAGGAGTGAACATGCGAACCCTGCTTCCTTCCTTGGTCGTTGCGCTGCTGCTTATCCCAGCCATCGCAGCACAGGAGGATGCATGGGCCATTCACGCCCAGGTTGATTTCACCGCCGAAACGACGGGGGGGTTGTCTGAAGTTTATCTCCCGATGGGTCTTCAAGAAGCAAACACTCCTCCCGAGGGCTATGTCCAATGGACCTGGTGGTCATGGAGCGCAGAAACCGGTTCGGACTGGCCGGATGATGATGCCATCTACCGGGCCTCTAACCGCAACCTTTCATTGAATTCAACCTCCACGAAGGTCGTTCATGATGACCACGCCCTCACCGGTGAAGACGCGGTCGCGCTTTCCGGGCAGGTCAAGGTCGTCTCAGCCGAAGACCGCGTGCGAATGGTGGCCTTTGACCTCTCCATTACGCCGCTGGTCAACTTGAGCAACCACACCATCATCTACGTGGTCTTGACCGAAAACAAGGCTGAAGACCAACACCGCCGCCAAGCAGAAAATCTCGTTCGTGAAATGAGACCCGAAGTGGCGTTTTCCGTGAAAGCGAACACCACCACTGACCTCGTATCGATGCTTCCGGCTGACCACCTTGCGGCGGCGGGCGTAGATTTGATGGAAGACCCCACCGGGTGGTCCTATTCCGTCGCCGTGTTTGGCACCGAAGAGGGAGACCGCGAGCCATCCCGACTCTTGGCGCTCGCTCATGGTGATTTGCCTGCCCCATCAAGCCACGTTGGCATCGACCAAGCGTGGACACCCTTCCTGCTCTCGGCCATCACCGCCGTGATCGTCGTCTCCATTGTCATTGCTGTGCGTCAGCGGGAGCAAGCCATACCGAAATTGCAAGCGACCTGGAGTACCGAAGATTCGCCGAGGACCATCATCACCGTTCATGCCGGCCAACTCGATTTCAAAATCACGAGTTGGCAAGTCAGCCCACCATGGCGATTCAAAGGTCGCCCGCCCAAACTGAACCTTTCTGCTGGTCAGATGAAAACCATCACGGTGGATTTCCGAGAAGCGACCACCCACGACTGCCATATCGAAGTGTCGATTGAAATCGAAACCTACGGTGCGTGGAAACAACACCTGTGGCTAAAGTCGAGGAATCAGGACGCACCGGCCCATCAAGAAGAAGAGTAAGGGTTGAAGAGAAGCAACCGCTCCCCGAGATGAGCACCATGAACCTCGACGAGACGGACCGAGCCCTCCTCCAACTGCTTGGCGAAGATGCGCGTGTCAGCCATCGACAGCTCGCTCGGGAACTTGGCCTCGCTCAAGGTACGGTGACCAACCGAATTCGTCGACTGGAACAGGAAGGCGTCATCGAGGGCTACCGTGTTGCGCTGAACGCCGGTCAACTCGGATGGACGCTGACCATCTTGGCCGGCTTGCGCATCGAGAAAGGACGCATGATCGATGTGCAGCAGAAAATTTCTGCAGACCCAAGGGTGTTCGCTGTTTACGATGTCACCGGAGATTGGGATTCCATCGTTCTGGCGAGGGTCAAAGACAGGGCAGATTTGGATAATTTGACCAAGACCGTGTTTACACTGGATGGGGTTTCTCGTTCCTATACCCATGTCGTGCTCAACACGGTGAAAGAGCAAGCCTTTCCTTCTCTCTCAGGGAAGGATTGAGCCGTCATCGTACATATCGACGAGGGGCTCTAACGCATCAATGAGGCCGGAAAGACCCTCAACCACACGAGTTTCTGGTTTGAGGCACCGCATGAGCGTTGAGCGAAGTTGTTCTTCAAACCGAACGTCGAGGGATTCTAAATTTCGTCGGATGGTGGTTTGTAATCGGCCTCCTGTTCGGTCCCAATCCATCAACACGATGATGCTCGGGCCACCGTCCATGGTGCTCTGTCGACCGTAGGTTTCCAAGAGATAGACAAGCACATCATCAACCGACCAACCACGGTTCAACACTTCGATGGGACCGGTGAAGCCGAGACGTTCAAGGGCGATACGGTCCCGACGACCTTCAACCAAAACTGCTGCACGAGCCTCCCGGTTTCGCTGGCGTCCATGCGCCAAAGCTTGGGCTGCTTTGTGCCACCGCTCTTCAGCGTTTGAAGAACCTCGACCAATGCCGTGGAATGTGTCATTCGCCGCGACAAGACCCCCACAGGTGCAGGTGCACTTCGCCCACACGCCTTTTTTGTTGCCGAACATCATGAAGGTTCGTCTTGTAGACGCTTACGGTGCAGGTTGAGAGGACCCAACAACGCAACAGCCAAGGTGGCTTCAATGAACAACCATCCCAGTTGGCTACCCGAGTCAAAACCATGTTCCAGAAGGCCAAAAAACGAGTCACTATGAAGCCGAGGTCCATCGCCAACAAAAGGGCCCACCCTTTCACTGGTGCCGACGCATGACGAACACCGAAGCCAAAGAAAAGAAAGAATCCAAAACCAAGAAGTGGGGCAGCATAGCGAAGACGAAGATCAATTTGCTCTTCGACGCTCTCAACTGTTGAAGGGCCTTGAATCCATTCGGGAACAGCGAATTGGACCACTGCACAGAGGATGAAGATGACGCCAATGATACGGATAGGAGGGGATGGAACGCTCAAGAGAGGTGAAAACTTCTCCGTTCTTTGCAAGTGAGAAGTTTCTTCGCTCACAAATAACGTACGCCGCGGGGGGTTCAAGTAGCATCGCCCGCGAGGTCACGGTGAGGTAGAAAATGGTGGCCAAACCGTTCAATTTCACCCCGAAAAAATCGCGAAAAAAACGGACACAGGCCCCCCATGTGGCCTTGGAAACAAATGATGGTTCTAACCCCCATCAAGCAACGCTTAAGGGGGGGCTACACGGCCGGTTGAACAGGGTGGTTGCATGGTAGCAGAAGATACGGTCTTTGCTGTACTCTATGATAAGTTCATGTTTTGGTCCATTCTGGTCGGCATCTTTACGTTCGGCTGGATGTTTTTGGCCATGCTCCGTTACCGCGACGGCGTTGAGCCGGACACCACACACATCGACCACATCGAGGTGGGTTCGTTCCCCGTCGACCGGCACAACACCAAACTCGAGGTGTTCTTTTACGTCTTGCCTACCGTGATTGTGGCATGGCTCATCGTGCTTGCCCTTTCCTCCAACACGGCCGTTTGGGTCATCCCCGACGAGGCCGAAGCTCACGACATGAAGATCACCGGCAAGCAGTGGTTCTGGGAATACGAATACAAAGACGCCTTGACGTGGGAAGACGACCCCGCTATCACCTACGTCGACGTTGACTGGAGCGGTACGGCCCTGACCGTGTCAAGCACCAACCCCTCCGCGGTCAACGTCTCCATCCAAAAAGGCGCAGATACGCTACCAGGTATCTCCCTCGACACGGTAACTGGTGAGGCCCTCGCCGAGGTGACCTTTGACCCGTACAAGCATTCCATCGTCGAAGTGACCGATGCAGACGGCAACGTGATCCACACCTGGATGCACATTCCACGGCAGCATGTGTTCTCCTCCGCCCTTGGCGAAGACATGATCCTCCCGTGCGATGAAGCCGTCGTGTTCGAGATGCACTCCGCACCCTCCGACGACTCCAACCCTAACTACATCGGGGTCCAACATTCCTTCTGGCTCCCTGAATGGGGCGTTAAGGAAGACTTGGTCCCCGGTATCAAGGGTGGCACCTACATGACCATCACCGCCGACGACCCCGGAACCTTCCCGATTCGCTGTGCAGAATATTGCGGAAATCAGCACTCGATG
>CALHIR010000007.1 GCA_938030705.1 Candidatus Poseidoniaceae archaeon | reverse complement strand
TGCATCATGGACGTGGGCTGCATCGGTGACGTCGACCTCGACGGCGCCGTGACGGCCACCGACCTGCTGTACCTGCTCGGCAACTTCGGCAGCTGGTGCCCGGGCTTCGGCCCCGACGGCGGCGAGTAAGATTTTCGGTTTCTTCCAAAAAGAAGGGGGCGGTTCCGCATCAGCGGGCCGCCCTTTTTCTTGGGCGGTACCGACACCAAAAAATGTGAGAACACGATATCCCGCATTCCTGTGCCCCTATCTCGTAAACGTGCAAAACGTTATACGAGGGGCGCAGTACATTGAGCTGAACCAAATTCTC
This sequence comes from Candidatus Poseidoniaceae archaeon, assembly GCA_938030705.1. Lineage (GTDB taxonomy): Archaea > Thermoplasmatota > Poseidoniia > Poseidoniales > Poseidoniaceae > Poseidonia. The sequence continues at coordinate 4,582 of CALHIR010000007.1, read as the reverse complement.
ACGCATGGAGCTTCGCCTTCCTGCCTCTCTGCATTCCTGCACCTTTTCGGAAGCGTCAACGATTGCCAAGTTTGCACTCCTCTGTTGCGCTTTGGTCAGTGCCTCCATTGCCCAAAGCCAAACCGACACACTGTATCGGGCCGATTTCGGAGTGGATTTGGGCACGATTGCGCCCCAAACGGTTTTCTTGCCAACCCCACCCGATGGTGCCTCATGGTTGGTGAGTGGTCAAGCAGGAGGTGGTATGAATGTGTCATCCGGCCAATTCCGATGGGTGTATGCCACTGAAACCTGCTCCTGGGTTTCCGAGTTGGTCTTCGTCGCAGGCCATTCTTCCGTGGAAGTGGACGTCGAGATGTCCGAGTCGGGAACGTTGTCCTCCACGGACTCCGTAAACGTGATCATCATCGAGGATGGGGTGGAGCGATTGGTGTCTTCCCAGGTTGATGATTTCGGTACGCTTTCCATTGTAAACGAAGCTTGCACGGCCAGTGTCAGTCTCCAGGTCTTGATTCACGTGAGAACGAGCAACCCTTTGGCAGCTGTTTTCTTGGATGAAGTCACCATAACGGGCACCTCCAATTACACGGACATCGATATGGACGGCATCAACGACGCCAGCGATGTCTGCATTGACATGGATGCTGATGGCACCTGCGATGATGTGGATTCGCAGATCGACCTCATGGATGAGGATTTCTCGTCTTACACCGTAGGGACCGGAATTGGTCGCGCTGCAGATGATGCGGCCGGTCTCGCCCACGTGGAAGGTGTTTCGGCAGCGGGTGGTCCTGGTTGGGCTTTGTTGGGCCAGAAACAGACGAATGCTGTGGCGGTAAGAAGCTCTGGTGGTGACACCTACATCGAATATCAAAGGACGGGTTCAAGTTTTTCCGACACGACCACGGTGACGCTGATGTCCCGCTGTTTCGACCTCAGTCACATTACGGATCCCCGGGTGCGCATACAGGCCAGTGAGGTCACGGATTTCGTTACCTACGATGAGTACACCGATGGTGGACTTGTCTGCAAGCTCATCGAAGATGGTGTGGAGCGGGAGGTCTTGCACCTGAGTGGGGAGTTCACCTCGGTAGATTCAGTAATCTCAACGACGGCCTCGAGCAAGTTGACCATCGTCATCCAAGGGTATGCACAGGCGTATTCCAAGATTCATCTCGATGGGATGGCCATGTTCGGTGGATACTGCCAGACTGGAAAGGATATCAATGGTGACTGCCAGGATGAAGGCTGCACGGACCCGCGTGCTTGCACCTACAGTGCTTTGGCGATTACGTCGGATGTGAGCAAGTGCAAGTACCTCGGCGATGCCTGTGATGACGGTGATGCGACGAACTTCTCCGACCAGTACAAGAATGCAGGAGACGGTACCTGCAATTGTGAGGGCTTCGACCTGCAGACCGTCTACTTCGAGAATTTTGCGGCCAATGGTGCGGCGCAGGGCGGATTGGACTACGGTTTTGACGGTTCGCTAGACCTCGATGGCGATGGTGTGCAGAATGAGGACAATGCTGCACTTGAAACGGAGTGGACGTTGGATTTCGAGAATTCTGATTTCGGAACTGGAACTTCTCTCGTCCCGTCCCCGACCTACTTCGTCACCAAAGAGGTCTCCTCCGATACGGTCATGCGCGCGATGAACACGCTCGGCAGCTACATGCGCTGGACGACGCGGGCCATTGATGTTTCCGACTTCGACAGCGTCTACGTTTCGGGTGAGCTGCTGGGACTCGGAAGCCAGGCCACCAGCGACTACGCCCATTTCGGATGGCTCGATGGTTCAACCCTGCAGTCGCCGCTCCTCGCGGAAATCACGGGTGTGTCATCCGCAACGTCCTCGGTCAACGAAAAGATTTCCTCGACTTCGGGATCCATCAAATTGCGGGTTGAAATCGAGAACAACGTTTCCGGTTCGCATCCCGTGGCTTCTCACGGTCTCGATGACATGAAGGTGTCGGGCCTCAAGCGCGGGTGCACGGACCCTGACGCTAGCAACTACGACGCTTCGCCTTCGGATGGTTTTGTCGCGCGCAGTGACGATGGCTCCTGCGCTTACGATTGGGCTACGGTCTACAGCCGCAAGGATGGTGAGTTCAGTGGCACGATTTGGGCCGGAAAGCCCTGTAGTGAGGCGGGCTACACCTGTGGTTCCTCCTCGCTTTACATCGATGTCAACCAGGTCACGGAAAGTGGCACGCGCCATGCCGTGATTTCGGCCAATACGGCCGTAACGGTGCCTTCCGGTGGATATTCATTGGGTGAGTTGACCCTGGAGTCCGGAGCTGAGCTTGTGATTCCCGAGGGGCTTGTCCTCACCGTGAACGGTGCCGTCCATCACAAAGGCGGAACGATTTCCGGAACGGGGCGCTTGCTGGTCAAGGGTGAGATGGAGATTGCCGAAGGTGTGACCAGTGTGGACGTGCACGACTTCACCTTCGGAACGGGAGGACTGCTCAACCTGTCCAACGGAGATACGCTGCGGGTCAAGGGTGATCTGACCATTGATGACGGTAGTGCCATGGCCGGTCGCATCGAGTTGGCGGGTACCAGCGCCCAGACGGTGAGCGGAACGGATGTCCGTTTCGATACCCTGCGCATCGCGAGTGTCGGTGTCACCTTTGCCGCCAACGCCCAGATTGACGGGGTGCTCGACATCGATGAGGGCGTGGTCGAAATGGATGGTAACGTCCTGACCTTCTCTTCTGATGTCAACGGCACGGGGATGCTCGACATGATTCCCTCTGGGGGCGTGGCGAGTCTGGAGGATAACCATTCTGGCACCTTGGAGGCCGCAACGGCAGTGGTGAAACGTTATTTCGCCACAGAATCGGGGGTAACCCTCAATGGCTTTGCCATGTTCGCTTCACCTTTGGAAGGTGCATTGGTGTCCGATCTGGACAATACGAGTGGTTTCACCTTGGCTGGATTCCCGGGTACTGATTGGCCGACTTCGTTCTCTTCCCTCGTTTTCTGGGACGAGAGCGAGCAGACATTCGTGGAGCCGGCCAATCTGAATACACCATTGGATACCCTTGGCGGTGCCTGGATTTATCAGGTGGGCAGTTACAGCCCTACGATGTCCACCTCCGGTAATCTGAGGACCCATGTGGAAGGGGCAGAACACGCCTTCCCCCTTACTCGGACGGATGGAGCAACCTATGCCGGTTGGAATTGTGTCTTCAATCCCTTCCAGGCCCCGGTATCATGGAATGCCATTTATACAGCCAGTTCGGGCATTCAGGATCAGTATGCTGTATTCGACAACACGTCCAAGACGTTCAAGCGTTACTCCAGTGATGGGACGACCTTCACTACGGCGGCAACCTACATTGCTCCAGGCCAGTCATTCTGGGTCAACCTGGCCTCAGGTGCTTCTTCGGGTAGTGTGGCTATTCCGGCTTCGGGCATCAGTGTAGCGGAGGATGACATCCCGACTTACATCCGCAATGCGGACGAAATTGAGGCAGAGCTCGTGCTCGAAATCGAGAATGAATTTGGTGTCGAAAAGGCGGTGGTCCGGTTCGGGGAGCAAGGAAGTCTTGAGCCGGTGTTGGCCCATGATCTGAGTTGGATTTCCTCAAGCGCTGTTCATGCGGGGCAATTCGCCATCTGGAGTGGAGATGAGCGCTATATCCGGAAGATGCTGCCCAATGATGCCGTGGTACCGCTTTATGTGAAGACCCGGGCGAACAAAGAGACTACCATTCGCGTGGTGGGCTTCACGGAGGAGGCTGAAGTCTGTGTGACGATCACGGATACGGAAACCGGCGAGGTCATCGTATCCCGTGTGGGTGATGAGATGACGTTCACGTTGCCCGAGCATGAGGCCACCGAGGGGCGTTTCGTGCTGGAGGTTGTGCCCAGTGCGCAGGTGATGCCGCGTGCACCGAGCTGTCCGGACATGGAGGACGGCCGTGTGGAAGTGACGGTGGGCCAGGAGCCGACCAATGTGTTGCTGACGGACGGTGGGGACAACGTGCTCGAGCAGTTCATCGGCGCTGTTGGCATCGCTTACTTCGAATACCTCGAGCCCGGTGAATACGGTCTGGTGATTGCCGGCCCGGACATGAAGTGTGGTACCGAGCGCCGGTCATTCGTGGTCGAGCCGGGCGAGCAGCCTGAGTTGCTGGGCCTCGATTGGGACATTCCCGCCTGCAATGCCGGCGAGTTGAGTCTGGATTTCGAATTGTACGGAAGCGGTGATTTCAATACCACACTTCGCCATGGCAATGAGGCGGTCTGGACCAGCATGGAGCAAGGAGGTGAGGTGTCCGTGACCGGGTTGACTCCCGGCACCTATGCCCTCGAGGTGGATCACGTCTGCTTGACGGAGACCATCGTGATGGACCTGTACGACCCCAATGCCGTGGCTGCTGAGGCCATTTATGACGCTATGGTCGTTATGGATCCGGTGGGAGGCACTGCGCTGGAGGCCCTTCCTGCCTGTGTGGGCGAGGATGCCTACCGCTGGTTGGTGGACGGCGAAGTCGTGGGGGAGAACGAGCCCCTGTTCCACCCCGTGGATGTTGTGGGGGGACATGTGGTCCAGCTTGAGGCGTGGAAC
>CALHIR010000006.1 GCA_938030705.1 Candidatus Poseidoniaceae archaeon | reverse complement strand
GGCCCACGGCATGAAGGTGCCCGCTGGTGTCGACCAAGAACTGCCGTTGCCCGTCGTGATGTTGATGAAGTCAGGTTCGAGGTGCACGTAGGTGTTGTTGGTCAGCGTGTTGTTCTCTGGGTTGTATTCGAACGGACCGGGCGCCTCATCGTTGATGGTGAGTGTAATGGTGAACGAGGACGATCCACCGGAGTTGTTCGCCCAAATCGTGTAGGTCGTCGCCGTTGTTTGCAAGACCGTTGGAATACCCCAGATCGATCCGTTGCTCGTTCCGAAGTTGAGGCCAGCTGGCAGGGTCGCGTTGATGGCCCATGAGGAGATGGTACCCGAGCCAGTCAGCGTCGCATTGAGTGGCAAGTCACTGCTCTGATTGTTGATGGTCAGCACGAGCGTGCTTGGAGAATAGGAGAGGGTTGGGACTTCATCAACCACGGTGATGTTGAGGTAGGCCACGCTGGAGCCACCACTGTTGTTGGCCCAGACCATGTAGGAGGTTTGTGTCCAGAGTTCGGTCGGCGTTCCGTAGATGGTTCCGTTGTTGGTGCCGAAGAAGAGACCGCTTGGCAAACTGGCGTTGATGGCCCAGGTGGTGACGTTGCCACCCGTGTTCGTCTGGTAGTTGATGGAGGATGGGTAATGCGCCCAGAATTCTTCACCAGTTGATCCATCATCGGCTGTGAAGACCAAATGATTACCAACAAGTACTTCCTTGAGCCAATTATCGCCAAATCTACTATTGTTTGGACCGGTATAAATGTCATAGACGAGCCATGTTGATTGGTTGGATGTATCGTATGCCCACAATTCATCGCCAGTACTTCCATCATCACCGATGAAATAGAGGGTATCACCAATGACATCCAACGTCCAACCGTATCCATCACCGCTACCACTGTTCAGATCAGTCACTCGCCATGTGGAGCGATTTGAGGTATCATGAGCCCACAATTCATCACCAGTCGATCCATCATTGGCATTGAAATAGAAGGTGTCACCACTGATGATAAGACCCATTCGATCCATTGGATCACTGTTCCCAGGGCCGCTGTTAATGTCAGCCACTTGCCATGTTGTTCCATTTGAGGTGCTATGAGCCCACAATTCATGGCCTGTATTTCCATCGGTGGCTGTAAAATAAATCACACCATCAATGACTGTATCACCAGCAAGTTCAGTCTTCCATGATAGTCCATCGGAAGCACCGCTGTTGATGTCAGCCACCTGCCATGTGGAATGATTCGAGGTATCATGCGCCCACAGTTCATCGCCTGTGCTTCCATCCTCAGCAGAGAAGTACAAGGTATCTCCAATGAGGGCTGCACCACCCTTATACCCTGGAATGCTATGATCCGATCCGCTGTTGATGTCAGCCACCAACCATGCAGAAGTATTGGTGGTATCATACGCATAGAGTTCCCACCCAATCGATGTTCCAGTGTTGCAGTCGAAGTACACCCTGCTGCCGACAACCGTTAACATATAGGTTCCAGCACTAATGCCAGCTGAACCACTAGCGAGTTGAGTGACGCGCGACGTAGAATTGGTGGCGGTGTTGTGCGTCCACAACTCCCTTCCATTATAGTAGTCTGTTGCATCGAAAACAAGGATATCTCCAATGAGGACGTACATGTCCTTACCCGGTTGACTATCACCTGAACCGCTTCTGATGTCAGCCACTCGCCATGTAGAATGACTGGACGTGTTGTGAGCCCAGAGTTCTACTCCTGAACTTCCATCGTCGGCTGAAAAATAGATGGTTTCGCCAACGAGGATGGCCATAGGTCTGACATCTAAGATCGAAGATAGCGAGCTGCCTGACCCACTGTTGATATCAGCCGCTTGCCATGTCGTTCCATTTGAGGTGTTGTACGCCCACAATTCATAACCTGTGATTCCATCATTTGCGGTGAAATACACGGTATCATCGACCACAATTCTCCAGCCATACGAAATAGAAGGGGGTACACTACCTGATTGACCACTCTGAATGTCGGCTACCTGCCAAGTTGAGCCGTTTCCGCTCGTTTCATTGATGAACGACGGTCCGATGTTGACGTAGGAATTGTTCGTCCAGGTGTTGTTTTCTGGGTTGTATTCGAACGGACCAGGAGCCTCATCGTTGATGGTGAGTGTAATGGTGAACGAGGACGATCCACCGGAGTTGTTCGCCCAAATCGTGTAGGTCGTCGCCGTTGTTTGCAAGACCGTTGGAATACCCCAAATCGTTCCGTTGCTCGTGCCAAAGTTCAGTCCGGCCGGCAGGGTTGCGTTGATTGCCCATGAGGTGATCGTACCCGAACCGGTCAAAGTCGCATTGAGTGGTAAGTCGCTGCTCTCGTTGTTGATGGTCAGCACCAGCGTGCTCGGTGAATAGGAGAGGGTTGGCAGTTCATCGACCACGGTGATGTTGAGGTAAGCCACGCTTGAGCCACCGCTGTTGTTGGCCCACACCATGTAGGACGTTTGCGTCCACAATTCGGTCGGTGTTCCGTAGATCGTACCGTTGTTGGTGCCGAAGGAGAGACCGTTTGGCAAACTGGCGTTGATGGCCCACGTA